>MPND01000060.1 GCA_002238855.1 SAR202 cluster bacterium bin90 | reverse complement strand
GGTCCATGCTTTCCTTGACCATCGTCGTTCTCCTTACTTCGGATCTCTCTATTCTCGATGTTAAGGATGACGCGATGGTCTGTCTCTGTACAGCCCTCTCTTTTACACCATCTTATGGGACACCACTCCAGTTAGACGAGCAGTTCGACTTCCAAAAGCTCGTAGAACCGCTTGAGGACTATTACTGTCGAGACAACGGCCGGCCCGCCATCCTTCCGGAAGTGCTCGTAAGAGCGCTGCTGATCTCGTCACTGTACAACGTCAGCTCATTCCGTCGACTGTGTGCGGCAATATCGGAGAATCTGGCGTTCCGATGGTTCTGCTTCCTGACTATAGATGACGAGGTGTTCAATCACTCGACCATCAGCTACTTCATCGAGCGCGTAGGCAACGAGGGACTCGGACAGATATTCGAGCGGTTCAACGAGGAGCTACTGAGGCTGGGACTGCTATCGCGACAGGTGTACGCCGACTCCAGCTTGGTGAGAGCGAACGTCAATGGTCGGAAGCTGTCTCCCAGCGGTATGAGCGTGGAGGAATTCAAGGAGAAGACAGTCGAGGAGAATGGGTTGTTCGTGCTGCGTGAGCGCGAGGTGGATGAAGATGGCGAAGAGCGAGAGAGCGTCAGTTACTACCAGGACCCAAAAGGCCGGATGCCGTTGAGTCCTGTGGATACAGACGCCAGGTGGCGGACAACACGACAGGACAGGCGTGCGAACTTGCATTATCAGGAGAACGCGATAGTCGATCGTGGCGGCTTAATCGTGGCGCGCAAGGCCACGCTTGCCAGTGGAGGCGACTGGCGGGCGCTCATCGGAATGCTCCCGCAGTTACCCATCAGCCCTGAAAGTCTGGCCGCGGACACGGGATACAACGATGGGCGTCTGAGGAAGCATCTCGACGACCTGGGCATCACGGCATACATTCCTGTCCATCCGAACCAGGAAAGGAACATGGTCGAGAAGGGAGGCTTCGACTATCGTGGAGACCATCTGGTATGTCCTGAGGGCAAGATACTGCGTAAGGGTTCCTACCACAAGAGAGATCGTCGCTATATATATGTAGCTCGACAGAAGGACTGTCAGCAGTGCCCGGCAAAGATGCAATGTCTGCCATCCGGTCAGAAACGGAGATATGTGGCTCTAAGCGTATATCATCCCTATTATCTGGAGGCAAGGCGGCGTAACGCCAGTTCAGTGTTTCAAAAGGAGATGAGGATACGACAGACGACAGACGACAGCTGAAGGAGTGTTCGCGTCGCAGGATCGCTTGGGCTGGGCAAGGAGCAGGTTGCGAGGGCTAAGGAAAGTGGACTGTGAAGGGTACATATCGGCGCTGGCGCACAATCTGAAGAAAGCGGTTCGTCGCCTTGGCGACTTCGCGGGGCCCCCGGAGCTGGCAGGTGCGCTTGAACCGGTTGCAACGCTGTCTGCATAGCACTGTGGTGATAACGTGTCAGCCAAGGGCCTAGGTCGCTACTCTACAACGGAGTCGAGAAACACATACGAGTCGAGTGTGTCGTCGTGCCAGAAGGGCGCAACTCTGGATCAGATCGGATCGAAGCTCCACTTTTCCAACAATCCGATTACTCCGCCGTTCCCATATGCGACTCGCACTATTGCAAACAGTACATTCGGTATGTATCCTGATTCGCGTTCTGAGTATGGTCGGTGACAGCCGTTTCGGTTCAAGGCTCAGACTCACGGTGGCGCGGGGATACCAGACGGATATCAGCGGAGCGCTCCGCGGGTACGTACAGAGGACGGCTCGTTCCGCTCAATTGCTATGACACCTTAATGGAGTTGCGGAGTGAGTAAACTTGAAGACCTAACGCCCGATGCTGCTGTGCGCGGTATCCGACCAGACTCTTTCGTCACAGTCGTCAGTGCACAGTGGAATGGCCCCGATGTCGTTACTCTTACGTACAGAACTCCTACCGGTCAACTCGGAGAGGAAGTTCTCTTCCGAGATGCTGAATCTCGGATTGAGGTAGTGGAGCAGGGTCGTCCTTGGAGCTTCGACGGAGATGGGAAACTATTCCGCCTTGTTTCCGAAGCTAACCGGATCAAGTTGGCCCACTTGTTCGACCCAGTCCTAGCTGTCCATACCTCAGAAGTAGAGCCATTGCCTCACCAGATTACAGCAGTCTACGAAGCAATGATCGAGCGCCAGCCCTTAAGGTTTCTGCTTGCTGACGATCCTGGTGCTGGCAAGACGATTATGGCCGGCCTTCTAATCAAGGAACTCATAGCTCGTGGCGACTTGCAAAGGTGTCTAGTTGTTTGCCCAGGCAATTTGGTCGAGCAATGGCAGGACGAATTGCATCATAGATTTAGCCTGCCCTTCGAAATTCTTACCAATGACAAACTAGAAGCAGCACGAACAGGCAACTGGTTCCTAGAGAATGATCTTGTGATAGGTCGACTGGACAAGTTGGCCCGCGATGACAACGTTCAAGACAAACTGAGCGCCCCTGATTGTCAGTGGGACCTGATCGTCTGTGACGAGGCCCACAAGATGTCGGCCACTTTTTTCGGGGGTGAGATCAGCTACACCAAACGCTATCGGCTAGGGCGCTTGCTGTCTAACCTGACACGCCATTTCCTTCTGATGACGGCCACGCCACACAATGGAAAGGAGACGGATTTTCAGCTGTTCATGGCGCTACTCGATAGCGACCGCTTTGAAGGACGATTCCGGGATGGTGTCCACACAACGGAGGTTTCGGACCTCATGCGCCGTGTGACGAAAGAGGAACTGGTCAAGTTCGACAATACTCCGTTGCTGCCTGAGCGAATCGCAGAGACTGTGCCATATCTGCTGTCGGACGGAGAGACGAGTCTATACGACGACGTGACCAAGTATGTAAGCGAAGAGTTCAACCGGGCCGCGTCCCTGCAAAACAACAAACGCGCCGGAAACGTCGGTTTCGCGCTAACCATCCTCCAACGCCGTTTAGCTTCTTCGCCGGAGGCCATATATCAGTCCTTGCGGCGGCGGCGTGAGAGATTAGAGAACACAATGCGCGAGCTTGAAACCTTGCAGCGCGATGGTGATGTAGAGAGTGCTCTCACTAAATCAGCATCCATCATTGAAGACGAGGATATCGAATATCTTGAAGAAGCTACTGACGATGAAGTTGATGACATCGAAGGAGAGTTGCTCGACCGGGCTACCGCAGCCAGCACTATAGCTGAACTTAAGGCCGAAATTGCCACGCTGAGACGATTGGAGGCTCTGGCCTTGGAGGTTCGTCAAAGCGGAGGTGACAAGAAGTGGCAGGAGTTGGCCAATCTATTTGCTAATACATCCATGTCCAACGAAAAGCTGGTGATATTCACCGAGCACCGCGATACGCTCAGATATCTGGAAGGCCGGATTACCGCTCTGTTAGGACAAAGTGATGCGATAGTTTGTATTCATGGCAGCATGAGACGGGAAGACCGTGCCAAGGCCCAAGAATCATTCAGCCTAGACCCGGAGGTCCAGGTATTGCTTGCCACCGATGCTGCCGGGGAAGGTATCAACCTGCAGCGAGCCCACCTCATGGTCAACTATGACTTGCCGTGGAACCCAAACAGAATCGAACAGCGATTTGGACGAATCCACCGTATTGGTCAGACCGAAGTCTGCCGCCTTTGGAATCTGGTTGCTCAGGAAACTCGCGAAGGGGCAGTATACCAGCGCCTGCTAGAGAAACTTGAGGAAGCTCGCAACGCGCTGGGCGGCAAAGTGTTCGATGTGCTTGGCAAGGTCCATTTCGAGGGAAAACCTCTGAGAGAATTACTCATAGAGGCTATCAGGTATGGCGAGCGGCCCGAAGTGCGGGGGCGACTTACGCAAGTAGTTGACAACGCGTTTGAACACGATTGCTTGAAAGATCTTTGGGAAGAAAAGGCGCTTGTCCACGACGCTATGGATACTAGCCACGTCCATCGGGTACGCGAACAAATGGAACGGGCCGAGACTCGCCGGTTGCAACCCCATTACATCGAGTCCTTCTTCTTGGAGGCGTTCCAGCATATGGGTGGCACTCTCAGGGAACGTGAACCTCGCCGATACAGGGTCACTCAGACGCCAGCAGCCATCAGAAACCGTAACAGAACCGTCCTCCCTCGGTACGAGCGCATTGTCTTCGAGAAAGCGTTGAAGGCTCCCCAGGATCAGCCATTAGCTGCGTTCGTTTGTCCGGGCCACCCCTTGCTTGATGTGACGGCAGACCTTCTATTGGAACGAAATCGAGACTTGTTGCGCCGGGGGGCAGTCTTGGTGGACGAGAAAGACCAAGGACTGGAACCAAGAGTGCTCTTCTACTTGGATCACGCCATCCAGGATGCAACCACGACCAGATCTGGCGAACGTCGAGTGGTCTCAAAGCGCATGCTGTACGTAGAACTAGATGCTGAAGGAAATTCCAGACATCCTCACTATGCGCCGTACCTTGACTACCGCCCATTAGCAGAAGATGAACCTGGAGTGGAGGCAATTCTCAGAAGACCCGAATGTACCTGGCTGACCAGTGACTTAGAGGACAAGGCCAAGAATTACGCTATCGCCTACGTCGTGCCCGGACATTTGAAGGAAGTTCGCGACCAGAAACTGGATCACATCGACAAAACCGAGGTGGCCGTCAAGGAACGCCTGACCAAAGAAATCAACTATTGGGGCCACCGTGCCGACGAGTTGAGAATCCAAGAACAGGCTGGCAAGGTCAATGCCAGGCTAAACTCGGACGAAGCCCGCAAACGTTCGTTTGAGTTGAAGGAGCGTATGCAGAAGCGCATTGAGGAGTTGCGTCTGGAAAGACAGCTATCTCCTCTACCCCCTGTGATACTTGGCAGCGTCCTAGTTGTACCGATGGGCCTCCTGTCCAAAATGACTGGAAAACCAGCGTCCAAGGATACGGGAGCAGTCGATCGGCAAGCGGTAGCGGCTAGGGCCAGAAAGATCGTGATGGAAGTTGAGAGAGGTCTTGGATTCGAGCCGGTAGACTGCGAAACAGAAAAGCGTGGATACGATATCGAAAGCAGAGTTCCAGGAGAAGGCAGGCTCCGGTTCATTGAAGTAAAAGGCCGCGCCGCAGGAGCGAGTACACTTACCGTGACGCGGAATGAAATCCTCTACTCTTTGAACAAGCCTGAAAGTTTCATTCTGGCCATGGTGGAATTCCTGCAAGATGGCCAGCATCGAACTCGATACCTCCGTGAGCCGTTCAACAGCGAGCCAGACTTCGGCGTCACCAGCGTCAACTATGATTTTGCCCATCTCTTGTCGCGGTCTGAGGAGCCGAGGTAATGCGCCCGCCAGGATATTTCAGGAGAATACAGAGTAATGCATCCAAGCTGTGGGACCGGCTTGAGGGTGACCCGGTACTGGCAGGCCCTTGGCGGCAACTGTTCATCCAAGTCCAAAGTCCTCGCCATGTGGTCTCTGAACTCTTGCAGAACGCGGACGATGCCGGAGCAACGGACGCAAGCGTTGAAATCAGCAATGGTGAGTTCATCTTTTCCCACAACGGGGAAGACTTCAACGAGGAGCAGTTCGCCTCGCTCTGTCGATTCGGATTCTCCAACAAGCGGACGTTGCATACTGTCGGATTCAGAGGAGTGGGGTTCAAGAGCACATTCAGCTTGGGTGACGAGGTACACCTGATTACATCCTCACTTTCTGTCGCTTTTCAGAAGCAAAGGTTTACTGAACCAGTGTGGACGGAATCCTCTGGAACGCTCGACGGACGTACTGAAATCCGCGTGGCCATCCAAAGTCAACGAGTGCAGCAAGAATTGATCAAGAACCTCCAGGAATGGAGTCAAAGCCCAGCTTCGCTCCTGTTCTTCAACAACATCCGCTGTCTCCGACTAGATGAGCGGGAGATTCGGTGGGAGTCGCAAGGGACAGGCCCCGTCGAGGGGTCGGAGTGGATGTCAGCGTCGAACACATCTGGCAATCGATACCTGATAATTCGCTCGCCAGAGGAAGAGTTTCCTGAAGAAGCCCTGAACGAGATAAAAGATGAGCGCATGGCCCCGGATGATGGTGGAACTTTTCCTCCGTGTCGGGTCGAAATCGTTCTGGGCATGGAAGGGCGGCTCTTTGTTGTCCTTCCTACCGGTGTGACAACTCAACTCCCCTTTGCCTGCAACGCTCCATTCATCCAGGACCCGGCTAGAGTGAAGATAAAGGACCCCATATTATCCCCCACCAATACGTGGCTCCTAAAGCGGGCTGGCGAACTGGCAGCTGATGCAATGCTCACTTGGGTAGCCGGTGAGACTCATTCAATAGAGGAACGGTGCCAAGGGTACGGCTGCTCCCTAACGTAGACCGCGAAGACAGGACTATCGAAGGGAGTTGCGGCGCCATCGTTGAGGAGAGTTTTGAGAAGCAAATTGAAAGCACAAAGTTTCTGCTAACCGAAGCGAATACCCTAGAACAATCGGGCAAATGTCTAGCAGTACCCAGTGAACTGCTGGACATTTGGTCGCCAACGCAAGTATCTACCTCGTTTAACTTGGACAATTTGCCACCACTGTCTAGGCATGTCAGCGAAGGCGATCAGAGGAAGTTGTTGAAGGGGGATCATGTTAAGAGTCTGAATAAGTTCCAAGTAATTGAGACGCTGAAGAGAGAACACCTGCCCCGTCCCAGGTCTTGGAGGCAATTGTTGCGTCTGTGGGCATACGTGTCGGCCGAGATTACCGGGTTTCGATATGACCACCGTAACATGAACATAGTGCCAGTCCAAGGGGAAGAAGTACTTTACGCCAGTAGCGAAGTCGTCAGGCTCGGCGAGAGACGAAATTTGGATCCCTCCACTTGGGAGTTTCTTGCTCCTTATCTGCTGACGCTCGATCCAACCTGGGTTCGATCATTGCAGAATTGGCGGAACGATGGAACAGTCAGCGATGAAGGCTCAGGAAATCGGGTACGCTTAGCCTTTAATGTGCTCCGGGTGCTTGGGCTAGGCGAGGCAACGAGCATACATCAAGTATTCAACAAGGTTACCGACACCTTCTTTTCTCGATCCCCTCGTCTTAAGATTCAGGACTGCGTTCGCCTTGCGCACATTGCCGCAAAATTAGAAGCCAACGTGCCGGGCAATTTCAGATTTGTGAATCAAGATGGCCAGCTCTGCAGGACAGACAGCCACCCTATACTCGCCGACATTGACAGTTCTCTAGTCCGGTTGGTAGATGAAGGTTGGTACAAGCAGAACGTTCTCCACGACACATACGCACAACCTTCTGAATCTTGCACCGATGCTGAGTGGCGACAGTGGGTCCGGTCAGACGGCAGCGGTCTTCGTACTTTCGTACCACTCGACCAGAACACGAGGCGTATTTGGAGTCGGGCTAGGTTAACCACAGATTTGCGCCGACGTGGATTCGATAGCAAACCCTACTTTCACTACAAGCGCGACAATTTTAGAGTCACGGATTGGGATTTCGATTCGACCCACTGGGATTATTGGAATTCGTTGGCAATGGATGACAACCGATTCTGGGCCACTCTGATGACCCGCATTTTGGAACAACCGCATTCGTATTGGTCAGGAGCGCTTTCTGCCCGGGCGTCTCAATTGGGTAATACCAATTCTCACAATGTGACTCAGGAGTCGCTATTGCCTGAATGGATTCTCCGGTTCCGAGGTTTGCCCTGCCTTCCAGACACTTGGGGACAGCCTCGCCAACCAGCGGAATTGCTCCGGCGCACCCCTGAAACAGAACCTCTTCTTGGTACTGAAGAACTATTCGTCAAAGCGGATTTGGACACAGAGGCGACACGCCCTCTGCTGGACTTGCTGGGAGTCCGAGATAGACCTACCGGCATACAGCCACTACTCGAACGTTTGCGGGCATTGGCGGACGCCAACCCTCCACTTGTTCTCGAAGTGCGAAAGTGGTGCCATTCCCTTGACCTGCTATTCGACAAGTGCTCCACAGAGGAAGTAAAGGGAATCAGGACTGCATTTTCCAGTAACAGGATGATCCTGACTGGCCAAGATGAATGGGCAAGCACGGACGAGGTCTTCTTGGACTCTGACTTAGATGGAGTACCAGGTGCGGTGCTTATCCACCCTTTGCTCCGAGAACTCTCCTTATGGCGAAAGATAGGAGTCTCCGAACATCCGACTGCTGACATGGAGATTGAATGGTTGAAGGGCTTGCCTTCCAACGGAAAAATGAATGCCACTCAGACTAGACGCATCCGGCGTGTGATGCCCGTCTATCCTGGCCGCATTTGGAGTGAAACCGGCCATTGGTTGAACCTCGAAGGGAATTGGGCGCCTGTTGGAAGTCTCAACTACTCGCTAACGATGCAGTCACTCTCGTCTTGGAGCCACCTATTCCCAGGAGTCAAGGGGAAGACCGCAGATTTCCAAATGCTATCTTCTGAGACGTGCCAAAGCCCTCCATTTTCAGCCCTACCGACACTAGTAGATGTAATTGAGGAACGATTTCAAGGACAGTCGGGTCTTCCAAGTCCCGAGGAAAGGTCGTGGCTTATCGCGCTTGGCACCGGGATGCAACGGATTAATTTGGACGACCCCAGCCAGATGGAGCGCATCCGAGGGCTAGCTCGCCGATTGTCCCAGACTAGATGGCAAGTGGCCAAGGGGCTGAAATCTGAGGCATACATTGACGGAACCCCCGCTGGAACCCCACGTCCTATTGATGTACTGTGGCGTGCCAAGTCTCTCTATGTGCAAGAAGGTTCTGCTGCAAAGTTGGCTAGATTAGTACCCCAAGAGATTGCAAAGGCGTTTAACTTGCAACTAATCACCGAAGCTATCAAGCTTTGCTACGAAAGGTCCCCGGAATTCGTTTACGAGTACCTTGAAGATAATTTCGATCTTGCGCCTCTTGTAGAGGAGGAGGAACTTGACAGCTTGAGTGCCCAGGACGTGCAACCTGATATTGGAGAAGAACAGGACGTTGTTGTTGACCTGCCACGAGATGGACTGCCTCAAGGTGATGTACGACTGAAGGAAGCCACACCACTAACTGGTGAGGGCAATGGCGACAATGAACCGCCAGTGAACAGGCCACAGCGACCGGCCAGACCTCCTAGGCAGAGTCTTATTGAGCGCTTTGCGCAAGCACTTGGATTTGCGTTGAATGGAACTGGCAAATACGATCACGCGGACGGGAGGTCATTGGGCAGAACTTCAGGGAATGCCTTCCCTTGGGAACTCAATTCTGCTCAGGGTGACATCTTGCAGTATTACTGGCCCAAAGAACACTGCATCCAGCAAGAGCCACTACAGTTGGATGCGGACATCTGGGACCTTTGCCAACAATTTCCGGCGCTATATTCGTTGGTATTGACAGACGAGAATGGGGCTCCGATTCCAATTCCGGGCAGTCTGTTGGCGGAAATGCGGAAACAAAAGAGGCTGATTTTGTATCCTGCGACATATAATTTGGAATACAGGGATGAAGGTAGTCAATAACCCGATTGAGGATTTTCTATTACACGTCAACTGCGATGATACCTTGCGCCACCGGGGACTGGATCTGACCCACGCGTTAACTGGCTCAGATGTCCTCATAAGGATCCGTCGATCCGTTCCTGGCATGGCCGCAGGTTGTCAACGGCTGAGGCGAGAAGTGACTTGATACCAACGGTGTTCAAAGTCAAGCGGAATTGTCAGTCACCTTCAGAGTCACGTCATACCAGGACGAGCGATGCTTGAGGATGGAGTTGAGGGTCACGAGCAGTTTTCGCATACATGCTGTCAGGGCAACTTTCTTCGGCTTTCCGGCTGCCAGCAACCGCTGATAGAACTCCCTGATGACGGGATTGCAGCGCCTGGCTGTAAGCGCTCCCATGTACAGGGAAGCGCGACCGCCACACACAGTTCGCTTGCCTCTCATTGTGCCGCTGTTGCGGCTGTAGGGAGCCACTCTGTCAAAAGGGCGGCGATCTGCTTATGGTTCAGCGTACCCAGAGCTCCGTTAAGAAAGCCAGAAACGTGCGGGAGACCAGTTCCCCGACTCCGGGAACTGTGCGTAGTAGGTCATCCTTCCCCTGCCAAACAGGACTACTGACAATGGTCTGCATCAAATCTGTGTACAGGTAGTTAAGCTGGCGCTCCAGCTGATGCGCGACAATTACTTTTGCCGACCTGTTGTCTCATCGGAAATTGTTAACGAGACTTTAGCAGCTTTAATTGTCGCTCACAGGCGTGATGTCACCTGGGTCCGCCTCGTTCATTTCATTCTGTTCGACAGAAAGTCAAGGGCGGCGGGAAAACATGCCACTGGGGCGGAGTAGCGCTCGTGTCCGACGAAGCAGAGTACCACGGGTCCGTTCTTGTATCTTGACATGTAAAGGATAATCCCTTAACAAAGCAGGTTCCGAGTGCGGCAGACCGACAGACTTTTGGTTGAAGTCATTCTTGACGCAACGTGTGAAGTGCCAGGACGATTTTCCGGTGAATATGGGGATTGTAGAGCCTAGGCAAATTCCCTCAAATCTTGCCCTAAAGTATGCGGATTGTAGCATACATGGAAGTCCCACATGTCCATCTGCCCCCAATTGTTGACCGCGGACACCCACTTCCTTGCCGCCTCGTGCTTTGCCGAATCCTGATTTGACTGGTAGCCCTTCGTCTCTACGATGAGTGTCAGTCCGTTGGAAAGCCTGACCAGAAAATCTGGTTCGTAGTAGTGGTTCACGCCTTGATATTCGTATGCGATTGTCAAACCGAGGTGGTCATTCTTGGCGTAGCTTCCTACTAGGTCGGACTCTTCAAGACGGAACGCAGCCGCGCTCTCCCATGTTGCGGTATCTAGTACGACCTGATTTAAGTGACTTTTTGCCGTGTCGTGTACGCGCTGCACCGTCTTGAAGTCCACGTCCGCGGTCGTTGCTATAGGAGCGTACCTATTCAGGATTGGTAGCAGCGGCGGCTCGCCTTCCTCATCGTTGGGCTTAATGGCGTCCATAAGACGTTCTGAGACTATTTTCATGTAGCGTTCCAAACCTAATTCACACGGGTTGACATTTAGGAAGTCGATCTTGCTCCGGGCATATTCGTCGACCATCGAGTACACCTGTGGAAATAGCTTATGCCGCGCGTAATCGGCTTTTGTAGGAGTGCCGTTCCCTGCGTAACCCGTCAAGCCATCAACTACTCGCCGCGTAATCTGAAACTTTATCTGCTGAATGTGGGAACTTTCATAAAACGCCTTTCTGTCCTGCACCTCAAAGTCGCCAGGGCCGAAAAGAGTCGGAACGCCCACATCGTATCCCACTTGCGGCTTTATGAAGGTAGAAGTCGGGTCGAGGTTCGGTTCTATCCTCAGTGATTCCATTGCGGCAACATCTGCCTTGACAAGGTTTCTTTTCAGGTCGAACGTGTAGCCTTCCACAACAGGGAAGCGTATCTCCAAGTGTTTTCTCTCCGGCATGGCATGTACATGATGCTTGGGCTTGTCGCCCGGCTCCGGCCTGCCTTGCGGTCGGCCCTTGTACGGAATTACGGAGAACGGAATGCCGTACACATCCACATACTCTTCGGTGAGCATCCCTGTTTCGGGGTCAGGTGTGTAGTCCATGCGGCGCAGTCCGCGCCCGACCACTTGCTCGCACAGCAGTTGGCTCTCGAACGCACGCAGACCGAGGATGTGCGTTACATTGTTGGCGTCCCAGCCTTCCGTCAGCATCTGAACGGATACGACGCATCGCACCTGCTCGCCCGGTTCGCCGGACTTTCCAACGCTGTCAACGATCTTGCGTAATTCCTCGGCGCCTTTCGTATTACCGGTCTGACCGGATTCCGCCTTCGCAAGCATCTTGGAGTCTATGCGAAGCGTCCGCAGACTGCATTCGCTGTTGGAGAACAGTTCGGGGAATGGCTGCCCGTCGCTGTACACGGTCACCTTTTTCTTGGATTTGCGCTTGCTGCGCTCTGACGAACCACTGGCACTGTCATCCGTCTCTACTACGGACTCGCCCGAAATGTTGTGATGAAACAGCTCGGCTATATCGGTGTTGTCACAGACGATAATCATCGCGGGCGGAGTTTTGTCTTGACCGGGCGAGCCTTCCTCTATGTACTCGAAGCGTTCCTTATACTGGCTTGCCAGCGTTATGAGCGCACTTTGCGCCTTTTCCCATATCACTTCGGGCTTGGGCTTGCGCCCCCTGCCGGGCAGCCGCTCGCCAGGCGTGAGTTCGTCCATGATGGTCTTCCACAAGCGGAAGTAGCGCGGTTCGGGCCTTCCGGTAGTGTCGTCAACTGGCAGACGCGGTATCTTGACGATGCCGGACTCTATGGCGTCCACAAGGCTGAAGTCACTGACTAGCCAGGGGAACGGCTGACCCTCAGCGTTTCCACTGCCCTTGATGTAGAACGGCGTGGCGGAGAGATCTACGCAGAATTTCACGCCCATGGAGGCGTTGATGCGGTCAAGCCCTTGAATCCAAACTGTGGCTTCTTCGTTCTGCTCATTTGCTTCTCTTCTTTCGTCGGCGGTCAAGCCCGTGGTCTCCAACAGGCGAGGCCTGTAAGCGTGATGCCCTTCATCGTTCAGCACCATCACGGGGCCGCGCTCATAAAGGTCGCCAAGCACACGGCGCGAGAAGGCATCCGCGCTTTCCTCGCCTTTGTTGACTACGGCGTATGTCTTGCCACCCTCGGCGTGTTGGGATTCAGGAGCAAACTGATGCCAGTTGGTTATCAGTACCTTGCCATTTTGCAGAAAGCGGCGCATCTGAGTAGGAACAAGGTCGAACTCGGCATAGTAGTTGGTGGGATTGTCGGGGCGCAGGACCTGAAGGCGTTCCTTGATGGTTAGGTTGGGGCACACTACAAGCGTGGCAGAGGGGAAGCGTTCGTCGCTTGGAAGTTGCCCTCGGTTGCAGAACGCCCAGGCGATGAGCATCGCCATTACGACCGTCTTGCCTGAGCCGGTGGCCATCTTGCAGCCTAGCCGTGTCAATTCCGGAAGATTTGCGTCGGGCGGCGCGTCAACCAGATTAGCAAGGTCTGCGTTAGAGAAGCGGGGATTGAAAGCCGTGCGCTTGCCACCCATGCGAACTTCGGCAAGGTATATGATCGTCTCGACCGCTTCGATTTGGCAAAAGAACAAGCGGCGTATCTTGTCCTCGCGTTGCCAGTGGCGGAGCAGGTGCCGCGTGATGTTCGTGGCGTTGCGGTAGCCGGAATTGCGCCAGCGCCGCACATCTTCGCGTAGTCCGTTCACATAGGGCAATTCTTCCCAGTTCTCTTCGGCAAGCAGGCGGCCTTGCTGGGCGTTCGTCACGCGCTCATCCCTGAACCAGTAGCCGGCAGGACGACGCCCCGGCGCTCTCGATGCTTCGCCCGTTGTCTGATCATATAGCCAGTATTCGGACGGCTCTTTGTAAGGACTGCAAAGGATTGGCTTCTCCACAGGCTGCATAGGCGTCTGGACGCCTTCCTGTCCTGTGGACGCCCTGCGGCGACGTGTCCTCCTCCTAGGCATGTTATATCACTCCCCGTTTGAGCGCGGTCGAGTCAGCCTTCCCGTTGACGCCTCATTACGCTGTGAACCTGACCGTACAAGCCTCCGCATAAATCTTGAGGTGCGGCGTGTTCTATATCTTCGTATATTCCCAGTTTGCTGGTCCACCTGCCGTTTTCCAGCTGACGTGCAGCATGTGTCCAGTTGCCTTCTTTAGCGTACAACGCGACCTTCACATATCCCGCTTCCGGCAAATCACTATTGCACTCCGCATATCCTAGCGCGTTGAATAGGGACACCAGATTTTGTATGCCCGGACCTCGCTCGCCTATCCAGCGATAATCTTCATCGTGGCTCCACCAATCATCATTGTATCCTGCCGCCCAAGCGATGCAGTTGTAGTAGTTGTCCTGCTCACTTGTGATTCTGTAATCAACGCCCGGAAACTCTTCGTCAATCCAATTGCTATGCACCTAGATATACGCCTCGTCTTTACCCCAATTCAGCCATGCATCCCTCATTTTGGAAAGATTACCCTTGCTCTCTTCCGGCACAGGGCTTGTCCCCGTCAGTTCACGCAGAGCGGGGAACCAATGGTCAACTTCGCGCTCAAGCTCTTCCAGTATCAGCGGTATCGCCTGCTCTCCCATGCCGACAATCTGCTGATACGCGGGGTGATCGACCATCTGCGTCACATCTGCGCCACGAGAACGGCCTACCTTCCATTCAGTCACCAGTCGATTGAATTCGTCATTTAGCCTCGTGTCGGGGGTGTCATAGGTAATACTCCCCAGCGCGTGAACCTTCATGACTTCGTTGCCGCGTGGATCTATGACTTTCACGGCGGCGCGCTTATGCCGGCCGGCAGGGAACGGCAGTGACTTGGTGCCGCTGAACGCTGCGAATGCATCAGGTTCCACCACGCTCTTCAGCGCGCCAGCCAACTTGTTCCACGCTTTGGAGTCCGGGAAGAACGCCTGGGTGATGCAGAATGTGCGCCCGTCATAATCACTATCGAGGAACCAAGCCGCTACTCCACGCGCGTTCTCAGAGTAGATGGCGTTCTTCACAGGATCATAGATGTCCACGCCGTCCATCTCAATTACATACTCGCCGCTCGGCTGCTGCGTCAGCTTGGTCCGAGGCAGGCCGGACACGCTGAAAAGCTCCCTGTCGCGTGTCTCCTTCAGCAGGTCGTTCATGGCAATGTCAGGCGCGATGTGCGCCATGTGCATCCTGACACTTGGGTTAGCATCATCTTGGATAGCAGCCTGCGCCGCACCGTCAAAGGTTATGCCGGCGAACACCAGCGCATCGTAACTATGTCTGTAGGCCGCTCTAATCGCATCTTCCACCTGCGTAGCAGTTACTGGCCCGTGCTGCGGACCGACCGACACGGCCACTCGGCGCGGATTGTCCGGATCGTCCGATTCCCACTCGCCTTCGGCATGCAGATTGCCGCCGTCAGCGATAGCCTCCAACTGCGTGAATTTCACTACGCCGTTGCCATGAAAGCGCATGCCGTCATGCCTGAGCAGGCGAACCACGCTGTCCTTGAACGATTCGGCGTTGAGGGGCGCTTCGGTGTCGATGGCGTCGTCCCCGAAGCTGTCCAGCTCATCGGGTGCGCCGCCGATGGGCGATTCGTTCTCCAAGCCTAACGACTCTTCGGCGGGCTGAACCGCTTCCACCGTGAACGGACCCGACACGCGCACTATCCCGCGCTCGACCTCTGGCTGGTCAACCAGTGTCTCCTGGTCGGCGTTGGCGGCTATGCAGGCGTTCACTTCCGCCATCTTCTCGCGCCATGCCTTGCGGTAGGCTTCGAGACGCTCACGCAGGTTCGCCGGGTAATCATCATCAGCATCGAAGGGAACCTCCCAATGTTCCCATTTGTCTTTTGGCAAATTCCAGCGCCGCTCGTCGGCATCGGTAATCGGGTAATCGCGCCTTGGCCTTCTCCTGCTCTTTGTCTCCAGTTTCGCAAGCAGTGTGACGCGCGTGTTGTCGTCCACGCAGCCCAGGGCGGCGTTGAGCGCGTCAAGTCGGTCGTCCAGCACAGGCTCCCACTTGGTGAATATTGGGTCGAGCGCGACATTCTGCGCGATGCTTCGCAGCGTGATATGCGGCACGGTCTTATACTTAAAGCCGTTGTCGGAAATCGTGTCGGAGTCATCCGCAGTTTTGTAGTAGTCGAACTTGGCGGTCAGAATGCGCTGGCGGGCGAGCGCTATTGCTACGCGGCTCGTGTCAATCGTAATCCACCGCCTGCCCCACTGCTCAGCAACATAGGCAGTCGTGCCAGCCCCGCAGGTTGGGTCCAAAACAAGGTCGCCGGGGTCGGTGGTCATTAACAAGCAGCGTTGGATGACGCGCTCATGCGTCTGCACAACGTATTGCTTGGCCGTCGCCGCATATCCAAACCCTGTATCCATCCAAGAGTTCACTATCTGTTGTACTGGGTAGTCGTCGGTGTATCGAACATAATTGACTCTATTGCCGACACTCACTAGACGCCCAGCGGACTCCAGTCTATTGAGCCCATCTGGCCAATTTGCCTTCCAATGACTGTTAGATAGTGGACGGTACACTTTTCCTTCAAAGGTGATGGGTGTGTCTTGGGAGGCAGCCCCGCTACTCTGCATGTCGCTATGCCTGAAGACTCTGTATCCATCAGGGAGTGCAGCGATACCGTCACGTTCGGCCTTGGTCATTGAACGGCGTGCCCCATCAAGTGAAAGAACGTACCGGTAGGACTCATTGCCACTTCCAATGTTCCCTTTCGGAACAAAGAGAGTTCTGTACTTCATAGACTCCTTATTCCGTGCATACCAAATCAAATAATCTCCAATTCGACTGATTCCTGATGTCGAAAAGCCGCTCGTCGTCGCAAAGTAAATTTGTGACACGAAATTCTCTCTGCCAAGAACTTCATCCATTACTTCCCGGATGCGATGAACATTCTCATCGCCAATCTGGACAAATACACTGCCACTTTCCGAGAGTAATTCCCTAGCCACGGTTAACCTGTCCCGCAAGTAGGTCAGGTAGGTGTGGATGCCCAGCGCCCAAGTGTCACGGTACGCCTTGACCATTTCTGGCTCGCGCGTAAGGTCCTGTTCTCGGTCGCGTACATTGCGGTCGCGGACGAAGGGCTGGAAGTTGGAGCGATAGCTGATGCCGTATGGCGGGTCGATGTAAATCATCTGCACCTTGCCGGCGAGATCCTCACGCTTGGCGAGGGAGTTCATCACCAGGAGGCTGTCGCCGAGTATGAGGCGGTTCGACCACTCCACATCGTGGCGGTAGAACTGCACGGCTTCGTGGTAGTCCTGCTGCGGGTCCGCCCAGAGGCTGCGCTGGACATCCTGCCGCGCGGCGACGCGCATAGCCGCTTGCGCCGACACGCGCTCGTGGATGTGGAGAGCCACCGGGTCAACCTCAAAGTATCGCTTCTCGCGCTTGCCTGTCCACTCAAGCCAAGGCTCGCGGTTTCGCAGCGCGTCCGCGATGACTCGTGCTTCCTCTTCGGTCAGGCTGCGCCGCGTCGATTCCGCCAGCAATTCGGGCAGTCGATCCGACTCGCCGCTGTCGTCGAAACGCAGTGTAGGCGGCAGATGGGGATCGTAGTAGTACCGCTGCTTGGGTGTTTCCGCGATGCGTCCCCGTGCAGCTAGGGCGGCAGGCGGGTTGTTCTTGCGAGTTTCGTCGTAGCGATAATCGGCAACGGGTCCGTTGGCTGTGGTAGTCATCGTGGGTGTCCTTGTGGCTGTGGGAAGTGCGTCTCCTGCGAGGGTAGCAGTAGTCCGAAAGCGCATCAGCCGGTATGCCATTTACAGAGACGGCTCTTGGGTGCAAATATGATACATGGGGTTAAGGGTCTTGTAAATCGGCAGTTGGGGACCCTTGGGAGGGTCAACTCGGACGCCGGTAAGGGCAGTGTCAGTCGTACCCTATATCCCTTCGTCAATGGTGTCAGACGTACTGCGTGAGTCGTCTGAAATGGTGTTGAACATACCCGAGAATTCCTTCCCTTTCTTGATTACGCCTCTAAGCCTCTCCGTTTGGTCTGAATGGGTAAAAGGTTGCGGAAATTCCCTTTCGCAGCTTGCGAGTATCGTGCCATCGGCGTCCGAAATCTCAATTGTCCGCCCCTGCATTTTTTCCAAGTCTCGAAGCTCTGCGAGCAAAGACGCGCCTCCGCGCCTCAACAACAACACAACTCCGGGATGGTAGCAGATGTGGAGGGAAGACTCAGGGCATTTTATGACAAGGACATCTTGAGGGACCTCAGCGCTCATACCGTGGAAAGCGCCAGCAAACTCTTCTGTCGAGATGGCGAATACGCCGTCAAAATTACCCCAACCCAACTTGCTTATATTCTCGTACCAGTCGGATTTGACCGGAAATCCTTCTACTATGAGCACGAGCCAATTCTGATTTGCGCCGTCATATCGCTCCACTCTACTGTTTTTTCTTTGAGCTGCCCTCTTGATGCGTTCCTCGAAACTCTCTTGCGTAAGCTTAAGTTCCGGCAACGCGACTATGTGATTGTCCCAATCAGGAGCTATCATGCTCTTAGGATAAGTGCACACCCAATCATGACTTTCATCGTGGGCGGGCAAGGTGTGGACATCGTAGATATCGTCCAACTCGTATTCACCGCACTGCTTACACTGCAACACCGGCTTGTCTTTCGGGTGAGCTTCCTTGCCTACTAAAGCAATGGACGCCAATCTGCTGAATGTAGCTTCTGAGGGCCATGCGGGCTGGACTTTTGTGATTTCGATATTCACTTGTCCGGATAAACCCTCGCCCAAACCGTCTGGGTACTCATTCTTAGCAGGATTAGGCGCTACGTCTGATAAGGTTATTCCCCATTGAGCGCATGCATAATCCAGCCAATTCAGCACCGCCCTCTCTATGTTGTACTTGTCAACAGACTCTATCCAAGGGAGATTTACCATTTCAGTCGTCCTAACCTGAACATGAGGACGAATTCTTATGACACGGGTCAGAAGGAAATTATAGGCATGATTTTTCGGTCTTGAAGTCTCAGTCGAACGCACTGCTTCTTCGTAATCGGCTGCGGTGACCAGCGACATGTTTGGGTTGACGATCAATTCATTCAAATCCCTCCCAGGGCGTTCATAGCGACCGTCAAGCAGTCGAGCACAATTTGCGAGGTATTCCACACTCAATAGAGTCCTGTAAATGGGAATGCGCTCGTGCATTTTGCCATAGTAATGTGTCCCAATTACACCGTCGCCTTGGGACCGGTACTCAATCAAGACATGGCTAGTTTCTTCAAGACGAAGCACGTCTCGAAGTGTGTGTTCCCGTCCTCTTACCGTCGTGAGTACAATGTCCAGACCTTTATGCCTGATCATCCTAAGCCATTGCGATTTGCCGTGGTTAGCTGTTTCCGTTAATGCGGGTATGCAATCCGCGTCAGCCAACACGAACAGAGAGCCATCCATGACCGCCTCGTGGCTGAGCAGTTCTGAAAACTTGTCACTGGTGGACAGGGTTTCCGGGCTAATGAACCATCCTTCTCTGGAGCAACCGTTATGGAAAATATGGCGTGCGTCCTGCATTGCCATGCCCACGTTTGCCATGGCGACTAAATTCTGTGTCTGCTGGTTTTCGCCGGTGATTAGAGTGATTCTACCCGAATACATTTCCATAAACTTAATTCTCATTTGACTTGGGATTGATGACGACTGTGCGGTTGCTCGTCGGCACCATATTATCAAAAGATGAGCACAGCTTTGTTAAACACAGTCCCGAAAGCGCCCTGGCACGAGTTTTGCCAAGCCATTGGCTATTGTCCGACTCCTCACATCACTAAGACTACTGCTAGAATCCGGATTTATCTGTCCATTCGGCGCGCTCGCCTTCGCGACGTGCATCTACCTCGTAACTTCGGGCTAGTTGGCGCAATAGTTTCGCGGTGAACGGCCATTTGGAGGCGATGCTAGCAACCGTCTGTCAAGGCCTGGGAGCGGTCGGATCCCAGTGAACGCCGGTTCTCGCCATACAGTTGAGGATGTTCAGCAGCTTCCGTGCATAAGCGGTGAGAGCCACCATCTTCGGCTTTCCGGCGTCCAGCAAGCGCCTATAGAACTCGCTCAGTACAGGATTGAATCTGGTGGCTACTAGCGCCCCCATGTAGAGAGTCTTACGTACCATGGCTCGACCACCCCAGACGGAACGCTTTCCGCGATACGGGCCGCTGTCCCGATTGAAGGGCGCCACGCCGACCAGAGCGGCGATCTGCTTGCGGTTCAGCTTGCCTAGCTCCGGCAGGTACGCGAGCAGCGTAAGCGACACCTGCGGTCCCACACCGGGAACGCTGCGCAGAAGGTCGTCCTTCTCACGCCATGCAGGACTGCTCTGTATCCTCTGTCGCAGGTCAGTGTCCAGGTCATCGAGCTCCTGCTCCAGCCAACCGATATGCGCCTCGATGCTTGGACGTACTTCCGCAGCTGCGCGTCTCATGCGGTTCTTCTCCGCCACAAGGATGCCCATCACCTGCCACCTGCGCGCCAGTACAGCCCCGAGCGCCTGCGTGTCGGCGTCCCGTA
>MPND01000059.1 GCA_002238855.1 SAR202 cluster bacterium bin90 | reverse complement strand
CGCCCACTCCCGTCGAAAACGGTTCCACCACATTCAACGCCGCCGCTGCCGCGACCGCCGCATCCACCGCCGTGCCGCCGCTCATAAGCATCCGCAGCCCTGCCACCGCCGCAAGTGGCTGGCTCGTCGCCACCATCCCGTTTCGCGCCCTCACATTCGAGCGCCTCGAATCGAACTTCATCCTACCTACTCCCCATCCTGCCTACTACAATGATCCGGACGTCCTGAAGACCCCACTCAATGCCGCCGCCTGTAAAGCCTCCTCAATGAGGACAACCCTGGGCCCTTCGCTGCTCAATTCGATATGCGCTTCCTGTCCTGGTTTCAGCGTGAATGCCCGCTCGCCATCCAGCGCCACCGTGCAAGGCCTCAACTCCACCTCGACCGGCTTGCCGAACTCCATCACATCCCACCGTTCTATCCGAACAGGATGAATGATGCCGGGTGCAACAGGCGCGGCGACAGTCTCGCCGCCGTCTCCCAGCCGCCCATCCCCCAGCCGCGCTCCCCTCAACTTGATATGCAGCCCTCTCTCATCCGTCAGCGAGGTTGGCATCAGTTGCGCCCCAATCGCGGACAGCCCGATGCTCGCGGGCTCTGCGCGCGCAAGATAAAGCTCGTCCACGGTCTCCAGGTCCCAGATGGCGCGCGCTCCCACGAACCGCTCCTTGGAAATGGCTACATCAACCAGGGCGATATCCTCTAGTTCCCCCTCCACATGCACTTCCAGCCGCTTGCTCTTCGTCGTTGTCTCCTCGACAGGCACCAGCCCACGCGCTACCAGCCCAGCCGCCAAACCTGCCAGCGTGCCCTCCGTCATCACCGGGAAAACATTGTTCGTCCCTGTGGAAACCGGCACGAGCGGCACATCTCCGCATCCCTTCGCCACTGCTTGGTTGGTCCCGTCGCCTCCCAGCGTGATAATGCAGCCCACACCCATCTCCGCCATAATGCCGGCGGCCCTCACAGAGTCGCGCACGGCATTGAACACAATCATGTCCGCGAATTCAACATCAAGGTTGAAATGTCCGCCGTCCAGCGCCCCATTTCCCAGCCGCGCCATATCCGGCATCATCACCACATGTTCCACGCCGACGGCGTCCAGCCCAGCAAAAATGCGCTTCAGGATGTTCACCTTCTCCTGATTCGGCACGAATCTACCCTGCGCCACCAATCGCCGGATGTCCTTGCCCGCTGCCGGATTCGCGATGATGCCTACACTTTCCAATTCAGCCTCACAATTCTTTGCACAAAGGCTTAACTTCCCTAATACTGATGTATGGAGCAATTCATTGACCACTAATTAGCCGATGAACAACGAGTGCTATACTATCACTTCACACATCGGGCGGGGGAACATCAATGGCTGATTACGCGCTTGTGGCAGACGTGGGAGGCACGCAGACACGCGTTGCGCTCGTTGACCCGGCAGGCAGCATTACCGCACGACACTCTACGGCAACTCTAGCGCACGAGGGCAGGGACGCGGTGATGGAACGGCTTGCCGACGCCCTGCAACACGTTGCGTCGACCCAGCCCACCGATATCAAGGGCATCGGGCTGTCCCTAGCCAGCCCCGTGGAGCCGGGCACCGGCGTCATGTACAATCCGCCGAACCTCGGACCGGAATGGAATCTATACACGCCTGTCCCACTGCTTCAGGAGCGTCTGAGCTTGCCCGTCGTAGCAGAAAACGACGCCACCCTCGGCGCGCTCGGCGAGCACGCCTTCGGAGCGGGCAGGGGAAGCAGCAATATGGTCTATATGACCGTGAGCACCGGAATCGGTGGCGGCGTAATCATCAACGACAGGCTCTACACCGGCACAAGCGGCTTCGGCGGTGAAATAGGGCATATGACCATCGACCAGAACGGCCCGCTGGACAACTGTGGAAACATCGGGTGCTTGGAGGCGCTGGCGTCAGGCACAGCGCTGGCGCGCATGGCACAGGAGAGGCTGAGGGCAGGGGAGAGCAGTCTAATTCTGGAACTTGCTGGCGGGAGTGTCGATGACGCAGACGCCCGCATGGTCGTGCAGGCGGCAAGGCAGGGTGACCCTCTGGCTCGGTCCCTGGTTCAAGACATCGCCCGCAGCCTCGCAAGCGGTGTCATCACTCTCATGCATATCTTCGATCCCCAACTCATCGTCATCGGCGGCGGCTTGGGACAGAACCTCGACATGTTCATGCCCACCATCCAATCCGAAGTCAAGCGCCGCGCAATGGCCCACTTTCAGGGCGCAGTCCCCGTAGCGAAGTCCCAGCTAGGCGACGACGTCAGCCTTCTCGGTGCCGCCGCGCTCATCTTCAGCGAGGGCTGAAAACCCCAGCCTCTTCCCGCAGTTCCAAACCAAGCGCTCACAGACCCCCCTACTCCGAACCACTCCACCACCCCTTGCCATTCCGAATCAGACTATCGCCTGCCATTCCGAATCCCATTCTCTGTCATTCCGAAACGAAGTGAGGAATCTATAATCCTTGCATACCTACCCGCCTTACACTGCAAGCCACCGAGCTACTAAGATATTGCATGTTTACGATCCCCCAATTTTGTCATTCCCAAACCCGCCCATCGCCAGTCAGTCCGAACATGCCTACCACCCTGTCATTCCGAGCGAAGCGCAGCGGAGAGAGGAATCTGAAACTCCTCATTCACCCCCCAACCTCCGATTACACGCTTCCGCTTCACTCGAAACGACAATTCTAATCAGCTAGTTAGAGTCAGTATGTGGACATAGCCCCAACTAAGTCAGCACCATTGAAAGTCCCATGGGCATAACAATCAGACAAGCAACCCCCACCGACGCCCCCGCCATCGCAAAAGTCCACGTCGATGCTTGGCGCTCTTCTTACGCGGGCGTTGTTCCAGAAGAAATCCTGTCGGGTCTCTCCTATAGCGAACGGGAAACTCTTTGGGACGACATACTGACTTCACCAGACACTAACAGGCGCTGTTTCGTAGCCGAAACGCGGGATGCGCAGGGTACAAAGATTGTGGGATTCGCCTCCGCTGGGCAGGAAAGTGCCGACCACGAGGGCTATGAGGGCGAGATTTACGCTATATACTTGCTCGAAGAATACCAGCGCATCGGACTCGGACGCCGCCTACTCCAGTCAGCCGCAAAGTATCTTCTGGACGACGCCATCAAATCGGTGCTCCTATGGGTATTCGAGGAAAATCACCGCGCCCGCCGGTTCTACGAGTCCCTCGGCGGCAGACTGGTTGCCCGAAAAGGTGTCACGATCGGTGGGGCAGAATTGGTGGAAGTTGCCTACGGCTGGAAAGACATCACAAAGCTATCGCGCTAAAACCCGAACCCCAGCGGGTCCTCGTCGAACTCCAGGTTCTCCAGCGCCTCAGCCGCAGCCTCCGTCAGTGCGTCATCGCCAATTTCCACGGCGTGTCTCAGTGCCCGCTTCGCCATCGGCCCCCCGATATTCCCCAGCGCGATTGCAGCGGCGCACTGCACCTCGATGTCCTCGTCCCCGATTAGTGCGGCAATCTGGGGTATCGTTGATTCGTCGCCCAGCAGACCACAGGCATTCGCCGCCTCATATCGAATCGCTGGATCGACGGCGTTGACCTCGCGCAGCACTATTGGCAGCCAGTGGCTGTCTGAGCTGCGCCCCATAGCGTATATCGCAGATTGCCGCATCGCGGAGTCATCACTCTCGTATGCGGCGCGCAATATACCTGATATCTGCGTCGTGTTGAAGCTGCCCACCGCCTCAATCGCCCGTCTCTGCACATCCACATCTTCCTCACTCCGACCGATTGCCGCGAGCAAGGCATCACGAACTCTGTCTTCATCCCGCGACATCAATTTGCCCTGCTGCGCCATGTCTGCAAACTGGGAAAGCGTAATTGCAGCAGCCTCCCTCACCTTCACCGAAGGGTCATCCTTCAGCAAGCCGATAAGCGGACGGATAATCGCGCGGTCATCCGTCTCAATCAACCCGCGCGTAGCCTGCTCCCGCACCATTTCGCACTCGTCCGACAGGCACGACCGGTACACCGCGCTGAAATCCAGCTCCAGGTTATCCTCGCTAAGCTCCACCAGCGCCGCAAGCACCTCCCGCCTGCGCTGTCTGCCGACCCCGCGCCAGTGATGACGGAAATCGCGAACATCGTCCCTCGTCAGGCTCGACAACTGCAGCAGACCGGATCGCTTAACAGGAGTTGACTCGTCACTAAGCTCCGTTATGTATGCATCGAGTGTCATCCACTGGCTCCAATAAGTCCCTTTGAAAATGTCAAAGTCATTCGCGAAATCCGCGTCAATCTGAGATTAAGTGAGTGTCCAAAATAATGTCAAGCGATTGTTGAACCGCCTCAAGCATTTTTTCCTATACCGTGCAACACCAGCGGACTCTCTCAGCGGTACGGGCAAGACAGCCCAGTCAGTCTCCCGCAGCGAATCACCGCATTCCCGAATCCAAAGCCAGTCCTCGCCTCGAATCGCCGTTGCTTGACACCCTGCACGCCCACTCTTACCATTCAACCCGTTAGCGACCCCGCACAGGCATCGCTTCCCATTCATACGCCCCCGTACCTTGCAAGCTGAGGAGGCAAAGCATGGTTGACATCATCATTCACGGCGGTCAGGTTGTAACTCCCGGCGGTGTCGGCAACTTCGACATTGCCATTCACGGCGAAAAGATTGTAGCCGTCACCGATCCCGGCGGACTTGACCTCGAAGCAGACAAGCGCATCGACGCCTCCGGCAATATCGTCATTCCCGGCGGCATCGAACCCCACGCCCACATCGGCGGCCCACGCCAGCCCGAGCGCTCCCCTGCGGCTCCCGTATCCCTCGCAGCTATCTACGGCGGCACCACAACGGTCCTCGACTTTGCAACCCAGGTTCCCGGCCATGACCTGCACCACGCCCTCGGTGAAGCCGCCGATCGCTGGCGCGGAAACGCCTACACCGACTACGCTTATCACCCCATCTTCACGCGCGGCGCAGAAGACCACGTCATCGCACAGATCGGCGAGCTCGTGCAGGACGGTTACGCCAGCTTCAAGATATTCACCACCAGCATCCGCCCGCCCAGCCCGCAAATGCAGGACAACAAGACCGACTTCGGCAGGCTCGCCGTCATCATGGACGAGATCGAGGCGAGCGGCGGTATCCTCATGATCCACTCCGAAGACGACGACATGGTCATGTACAACTACGACCACGCCCCCGAGCGCGATCTCTGGGACTGGTGGAACATGCACCACATCCATTCCAACCTCTCCGAAGATGTCTCCTTCCGCCGCGCCATCCGCCTTGCCGAACAGAAGATGTGCCCCGTATATTTCGTCCATGTCAGCGCAGGTGAGGGCGTCCGTGCGGTCGCCGAGGCACGCGCGCAGGGATTCCCCATCTACGGCGAAACCCTGCACAACTACGCCTGCTTCAACGCCGAAAACTACCGCGAAGAGTTCGGCATGAAATACCACACATACCCCTCGCTGAAGTCTCCCAACGACGCCGACACTCTCTGGCAGGGCCTCCTCGACGGCAGGCTCTCCACCGTTGCCACCGACCTCGTTTCCACCACATGGGAGGAGAAGACCCGCTTCAAAACGGTAGCTGATGTAACCGGCGGCCACAACGGCATCGAGACTCGCGTCGGCATCGCCTATACCGAGGGCGTCGTCAGGCGCGGCATGTCCCTGCAGCGCTTCGTCGACATCACCTCCACCAACGCCGCCAAGATCATGGGCCTCTACCCGCAAAAGGGCATCATCGCAGCCGGCAGCGACGCCGACATCACCATCATCGATCCCAGCATCAAGGGCCCCCTCGCCCTCGACGATCTACACCTCGAGGACTACAGCATCTGGGAAGGCTGGCCAATCGAAGGCTGGCCCGTCACAACCCTGTTGCGCGGCAACGTCATGGTCGAAGACCGTCGGCTCGTTGGCACCCCATCGACTGGCCAGTTCCTCCGCCGCAAAATCGCCCCCGAAGTTCTGGCGAGACCCGTCTGCTAAGCTCCACTGTGCGATATACTTTTCTGGCACTGGCTTACTTGGTATGTACATCAGATTTGTAGCAGGAGGACGGAATTGGCAACACTAACACTCGCGGAAGCACAACAGGTCATCGCCGGCGCGCAAGCTAAGATGGACGAGATCGGCGTAAAGCTGACCGTCTCCATCGTTGACGGCAGAGGAGACTTGATCGCTCTCGCCCGCGTTGACGGCGCATCCTGGCGCACTCCATACATCTCGCAGGGCAAGGCAGTCGCATCCGCCACATGGGGCCTATCCAGCGCCGACATGGCAGCCCGCTGGAACGAGCCGATCATGCCCGGCTTCATGGCGCTGCAGGGCGGCCGCTTCATCCCCAGCCAGGGGGCGCTGCCCATCTACAAGGAAGGCGACCTTGTAGGTGCAGCAGGAGGCAGCGGTGGTACCCCCCAGGAAGACGAAGACTGCGTCCGCGCCGGCATAGAAGGCGCCGGTTTCGCCACAAGCGCATAGCGAACCCTGAATCAATTCCCTCCCCCTCGACGGGGGAGGGTTAGGGTGGGGGTGAATGTCTCATCTTTTCCACCCCTTTAAATCTTGTTAACTCCCGCGCACCGCCTCGAAAGCATACCCCGCAAGAACCCTTACATCCTCCGGCGGCTCAACCGCCACGCCGTTCCCCGTATCCAGCGCAACCCCGTTCGCCAGCTCGTCTCTGCTCACCCAGAGCCATCCGTCATTCAGCACCCCCGGCGCATCCATAGGCTTGCAGAAGTAGATCATGTCGATATGCTGGTGCCACCCCTGCACCGGGTCGTCAATATCCTCGATCTCAATCGTAAAAGGCGCGTGTACTTGCTCCGGATAATCCAAATCAACTGGCGTTCCCGTCGGCACAACCTCCGCCTTTACGCCAGTCTCCTCCTCGATCTCCCGCAGCGCCGCCTGCACCGGGTCCTCGTTTGGCTCGATGTGACCGCCCGGCGGCAGCCACATCTTCACCTTCGGATGCCAGTGCAGCAGCGTCGCATCCTCATGCACCACGAATCCCGTCGCCGTAAAGTGTCGGACCGTCGTCATACTAGTTGCGTTCCTCTCCATCATGATCCAGGGTCGCGCTGACCCGTCCCTCATCAACGCCTGAAGCCGATGGCGCTCGCCGTCTAACGTTCAGCCTCAGCCTTCTCCTTGACCTCACGATGAGGTAAATGACAATCGCCAGGACGAGCAACACCGGCGAGAATATAGCCACCCATATCGCCAACGTCCCCAATACCTGGGCAAATCCCGACAGCGCCCTCACCGCGTCCTTCAGGTTATCTTGAGCGCTCCAGCCGGTGATCACGAAGCCCTCCGCCTCGCTCACGAACACCTCAAATGACGCGATGCCCTCAACATCTCCGGCTTCGCTTTCAGCCGTTACCGTGAGCGTTACCGTGTATGGCTG
The DNA here is from genome assembly GCA_002238855.1 of SAR202 cluster bacterium bin90. Lineage (GTDB taxonomy): Bacteria > Chloroflexota > Dehalococcoidia > Lucifugimonadales > JADFKI01 > Bin90. Next base: position 12,690 of record MPND01000059.1, on the reverse strand, counting down.
CGGCCTATGGTTGTCGTATACATGCAATGCCGTAACCGTAGTCGCGCCCTCTTCCGGCACACCTGAAACAGCTTCGCTGCCATCGCTGAACTCCCAGCTGTAACTGTAATTCGACAGACCCTCCGGCCTCGTGAAAGAACCGGAAAACTCTACCTCTTCGCCCTCTTCCAAGAATCGGTGCTCTCCTGCGAATACTATGATTGCCGGCAATTCCGTCACTGTCGCGATGAAAGTGTCAGAGCCTTCCACAATTCCCGCTTCACCTCGGCCCGTCATCTTGACTTCCACGATAAACGGAGATTCCAAGTCGCTGCCATACTGGTGATGAACGGTAGCTGTGATGCGCCCTCCGTCAGTCCTCGGTGCGCTTCCTGTTCCTGCAGATACCCGGGAACCATCCCCGAAGTCCCACACAAAGTCGAAATCGTCAATCCCCTCCGGCGGGTAGAAAGCCGCCCTGAAGCGCGCCACCTCACCCACGCTGAAGGTCATGTCCTCGCCCGCATCGACCCGCATCTCCTGTGGCGCTAGGTGCAGCGTAATATGCACCAGCGAGAACGCCGCCGTCTCTTCCAGCAGCTTGATCCGTCCCAGGTGCGATTCAACCTCCACCTGCAACCGCGCAAGCTCCTGTTGCACAGCGAGCGCATCCTCCACGTCTTCGGCCCTGTCCAGCAGTCTGATAAGAGCCTCTTCCGTCGCTTGGAGGCTCTCCACTCGCGACCGCAGGTCATAATATTCGTCAGTTACATCCGTGCTAGTCGAAGCCTCCGACAGCACATCAACACCTACCGCGCGCATCCAATTCAGCGCGTCATCCAGCTTCGCCGCCGGCACGCGCACCGATATGAACCCGATGTGCTTGGAACTGCGGTCAGTGCTGACCACCCAGCCGCCGTCCCTCTGAACGCCCTGCGAAATCTCCTCTATGGACTGGACAACGTCATCAACTTCGATCTCAACATTCACCGTCCGCACGATGATGCGATTCTGCGCCACCAGCGCCGCCCGCTCCTCGCTGAACTCAACCACCCCTGAACTTTCGTCCCGTATTGAATGTCCCTCAACCTCAAACTCCTCCACCTCCACAACCTTCTCGCTCGCCGCAACCGGGATCGCTGTCGGCGCAGGTTTCGCTGCGGGCGCTTGTGGTGCAAACGCTTGCGCGGGAGCAGGAGCAGCCGGTGCAGCCGCTGACTCGCCCACTCCTCGTGTGAAAGCATCGAATTGTGGAGCAGTTGCGGCAGAACTCCCACACCCCACCAACACAATCGCCATCACTATAAGTCCCGCCAAAAGTATCATCAATTTGTTCATCATTTACCTCTCAGCCTCCACCTAGTTCGAAACTAACATTAACATACCTACTATTCTTCGGCGCCCAATCAGGCACCGTCTCTACACCATTAACGAATTAAGCGTCAACTTTGTTCCACATCTCCCACCCGAATGACCCACGATTCCGAAATCTCCCCTTGACAAACAAAACATTCGTGCGTACCATATGCGAATGATTAAGTACATTTGTTTGCAGGCCGAGGGTCATCACGCATAGTCTGTGATTCTGTGCCCTCTGTGACTATCAAGTTGAAAACTCAAAACTGGAAACTGGAAACTCAAACCAATGTGCATTACAAACGCACTACAACAGAAAATCCGCAAGCACACAGACAACGGCGACCTAATCGCCCAGTTCCTCGCGGACACCATCCGCGGAGAATACCCCGACGCCAAATACCACCACAAACTGGAAGCCGCAAAGCTCCTGGCCCGCTACGGCTCCGACCAACCGCAGTCAGAAGAATCCCAATTCTGGGGCCTAATCCCCACCCCCGAAGAACTAGTAGAATCCCATTCTCGTCATTCCGGTGAAAACGAGAATCCAGACGGGTCGGGCGGGGAGACTGACAACTCAGGACTGACAACTGAAAACTCACCAGTCACCCACCTCGACATCCTAAACTACGACATAGCCCACCTAATCAGGCAGGAAACAGCCGAAGGCCACACCATCGCTGAGTTCCTCGCCCACGTAATGACACGCAGGGACCAGCCCTTCACCCCCAAGAAACTCCGCATCCGCCACACAGACCGAATGGCAGCAGCCAGAGAAATCCTGAGACGAGGCCACGGACACTGGGGCAGAAAGCCAAAGCTCAAAGTCTATGCGGACGACATAGAAGACAGCAACGACTGCGACACCCTGCACTCAGACCTCGCCAAGCGAATGCGCGAATACAACGAACACGGCACAGACGCCATCCGCTTCCTGTTGGATGTAATGAACGACACCAGCCTCGACCCCGAGGAAGGCTACACCTGGCATCATAAGATGTCCGCAGCCCATGAGATCATCCGTCGCGGCTGGGACACCAACTACGACAAAATCACCCCCGAAATGCTACAAGCCTACTGGCAAGACCAGCAGTCCACGCGCCTCAGCATCGGCCAGAAAAAGCAACTAGCCGGCCTCCCTGCGTTCCTAGACGAATACGCCCAGTACGACAACGAGGACTACGAGGCCATCGCCCAAGAACTTCGGGACCAGGAAGACCGCGAAGAAGCCGCAGACTTCAAAGCTGCCTCTGCCCCCGGAAAAAGTCCCCTCTCCCCAGGGGAGAGGGCTAGGGTGAGGGGAAACGCCCATGCATCAAGCCCTCCCCAGAACAACGCAGCCACCCCAACCCATCATTCCTGCGAAAGCAGGAATCCAGCGGGGCCGGAAAGTCCCCTCTCCCCGCGGGAGAGGGCTAGGGTGAGGGGCTCCGAAGAACCCCATCACTCCCAATCCACCCCAACCAACGACGAATCCGACATCTTCGATGACCTCGACTGCTACTACGAACCCCTAACCCCCGAAGACCAGGCAATCTTCAACTACAACTCGCTCATAGAATCCGGCGAATTCACCGAAGGCGAAATCACCTTCGTGCCGCCCTCAGAGGCAGCCCACCGCGACTACGCCATCGCCCTAAAGCAAATCAGGGAAGCCGCCACATCCGAAGGCGTCCCCCTCCTGCCCAATCCTCTAGCCGGCACCCTACGCAAACCCAACATCCGCAGCCCATGAAATTCCTTGCCCCCTCAGGGGGAAGGTTAGGAAAGGGGCACTTTGGAATCCCCCTCTCCCCACGAAAGAGGGTTGGGTGAGGGGACGGTCACCAAATGCCTCTGTGTCCTTTGTTCCTTATGTGGCTATCCTTCGTAGACTACCGATGGTTGACGCTTATCGCGTTGACTTGCGCCTTGTCGTAGGCTATCCTGAACACACAATCTAATAGGCATACTGTTGGGGGAGCTTAGGCGAGCTAGGCTGAGAGGCTTCGACAATTCGAAGCGACCCCTCTTACCTGACCTGGATAATGCCAGCGTAGGGATTGCGCTAACTGCGCATTTCAAACAGGCTTCTGGCATCATGTCAGCAGCCTGTTTTTCTTTTGGGAACGACATTAGTGCTATAATTACCCGCGAATTTAGGTCTGCCATACCCACTTCACAGGAGACTCTCAGATGAACGACCCCCTTATCATCGGCGGCAAAGAGTTCAAGTCCCGGCTGATGGTCGGCACCGGCCGCCATCGGAGCATGGAAGAAATGGTCGCGTCTGTAAAGTCCTCCGGCGCGGAAATTATCACCGTCGCGATTCGGCGCCTCGACCTCGACAATCCTGCCGAAAAGAACATCCTCGACTACTTCGACTGGGACGAGTACACCATCCTGCCCAACACCGCCGGTTGCAAGACCGCCGATGAGGCCGTCTTCACCGCGCATCTCGCCCGTGAAGTAACGGGTTCCTCTTGGATCAAGCTGGAAGTCATCCCCGAGCCGAAGCACCTTCTCCCCGACCCCGTAGGCACTTACGAAGCAGCCTGCCGTCTCGTGGACGACGGCTTCACAGTCCTGCCCTACATTCACGCAGACCCTGTTCTCGCAACCCGACTTGAGAGCATCGGCTGTGCCACCGTGATGCCGCTCGGCTCGCCCATCGGATCAGGGCAGGGCATCCTCACTCTCGATGAAATTCGTCTGATTATCGCTGATGCTGGCGTCCCCGTGGTGGTGGACGCCGGGCTAGCCGTTCCCTCGGAGGCTTCGCAGGCCCTGGAGGCTGGCGCGGACTGCGTTCTAGTCAATACCGCCATCGCTCAGGCAGCGGACGCCGAGTTAATGGGTGAGGCATTCAAGCTGGGAGTGGAGGCCGGACGAAAGGCATATCTCGCCGGGCGCATAGAACGCAGGCGGTCCGCGATCGCTTCAAGCCCGACTGAAGGCGTTGCAGCCCCCGTCGGCAGCACCGGGTAGGCAGGAACGATGCAGCAGCTATCCCATCCGACGCTCTGTCTTGTTACTGACCGCCTGCGCTGTAATGGCAGGCGTATCGAGGACATTGTCGACGCTGCTGTTGAAGGTGGGGTAGGGATGGTGCAGTTGCGCGAAAAAGACCTGCCTGCCTCCGACCTCTACTCCCTAGCTCTGCGCATAAGAAAAGTCGTAGGCAAGCGTGCGCTTCTATTCATCAATGACCGCGTTGACATAGCCCTAGCAGTGGGTGCAGACGGCGTACAGCTAGGTGAAAATGCCCTGCCACTCGAAGCCGCGCGGCAAGTCTCCGGCAGCAGCCTGCTCCTTGGTCGCTCCGTTCATAGCGTCGTCGGAGCGCTTGAAGCAGAGGCGAATGGAGCCGACATGCTCACTCTCGGCACGATCTTCCCCACCGCATCGCACCCGGGTGCCTACACCGGAGGATCCCCGCTTGTGCAGGAAGTCGCCGCCGCCGTCAGTGTGCCATTCCTGGGCATCGGCGGCATCGACGCCTCCAATGCTGCCAATGTAATAGCCGGAGGCGCAGCCGGCGCAGCCGTAATCACTGCGATTACAATGGCACCGGATCCGGCAGTCGCGGCATCGACTTTGCTTGAGAAAATGCGGACTGCATCCGTTCCGACGCCGCTGGAAGCAAGGTGAGGTTTCCATGATTACACTTACCATAAACGGCAAAGAACGCACAATTGAAGCCCCAACTCCACTGATCGAGTACTTAGAGAGCCTCGAGGTCAATACTCGCTCCATCGCCGTTGCCCACAACGGCACCGTTATTCGCCGCGAGGAGTTCGACGATGTAACGCTCGGCGAAGGAGACGAGGTCGAGATAGTGCGAGCAGTTGGCGGCGGCTAACTAGCCTTTGATTCGGCTGATTAAGGCTTCCGCGCCTTATAAACGATGGCGAAAGGCACCTTGCTGAGACGCTCCCGCTGGCTCTCCCAGTACGCTCCGCCATAGGGAGCAAGTGCCCGCCTTGGGTCTGCCGCGTCGTACGGCGCAGGCTCCACCACCTGCTCCACCACGAAGCCCGCCCCCGTCAGCAGCGCGAACATCTCCGATACCGTGCGAAAGAAGGTCAGGCCCTTCTGGCCATCTTCCCCGGCCGGCTCCTCCCACACCTCGACCGGCGGGTTGAAGTAGTCTGTCAGGCGTAGCAGCGATTCGTCAGCGTCCCACTCGAACGCCGTCAGCGGATGCACCGTCCCGATTACGAGCACCCCACCCCTACTTAGAAGTCTGTAACACTCTCCCAGGCAAGCGTCGGGTTCCGGCAAAAACTCCATACCGAAACACGAAATGACCAAGTCAAAACAGCCATCGGTAAGCATGCCGAGCCGCTCCACATCCCCCTGCACAAGGTTGACCCGCACTTGCTCCTGAGCAATTAGAGCCCGCGCCCGCTCCAACTGATTCGGAGACAAGTCCACCGCCGTTGCTTCCGCACCCCACTTCGCCAAGACAATGGAATTCTGCGCGGCACCGCACGCCAACTCCAGCGTGCGCCTGCCTTCTACCTCGCCGATGATGGTGAGTTCGCGCTCACCCGGGCACAGCGGCGCGTAGTGAACATCGTCAAGGGAGATGAGAGTTTCCGCTTGGTACGACTCGGACATCTCGTCCCAGCCTAAGCCGATAGCCCTCTTAATGTGGTCTGTGGACAAGATGTGCGGAACCTAAGCGACGAAGATGTGGGGAAGGGTGGTGGCCCCAACGGAATTCGAATCCGTGTTTGCGGCTTGAAAGGCCGCTGTCCTAGTCCCCTAGACGATGGGGCCACGCAACTGGCAGGCGGGATCGCCTGCCATCTCTATTGTAGAGACTCCCTACGCTGCGCGCAACGAAATCGCCGTTGTCGGCTCGAGGTCCGCTCCTGCCTGACAACTACGGATACAGTGCTAATTGCGTGATGCCTTCGTCTTCGGGCAGACCAAACATCAGGTTCATGTTCTGCACTGCCTGCCCAGCTGCGCCCTTGACCAAGTTATCAATGCAGCTGAATACCACCAGGCGATTCGTGCGGGTGTCAACCGTCGGATAGACGACGCAGTCGTTATTGCCTAGCGTGTGCTTGGTCATTGGAGGGGCGGGAACTACCTTTGCGAAGGTTTCTCCCTCGTAGTAGTTGTCATAAATCTCTTTCACATTTGCTTTTGCGTCGTCGCCTGTGCCGATGGAGCCTTCCTTAAGTGGGGCGTAGCAGCTTGCGAGTATCCCACGCGTCATGGGTACGAGGTGCGTCATAAATGTGATGCGCAGTCCGTCTCCATCATCGAGCAGATCCAGCTCTTGTTGGATCTCTGGTAGGTGGCGGTGTCCGTCCACGGAGTACGCCATGAAGTTCTCGTTGACCTCGGAGAAGTGAGTCTTCAGCGACAAGCCGCGTCCAGCGCCGGATACGCCCGACTTGGCGTCGATAATGATGTCCTTCTCTATAATGCCAGAATCGACCGCCGGAGCGAGTGCCATAATCGAGGCTGTGGGATAGCAGCCCGGGTTCGCAACGAGACTGGATTCCGAAATATCGTCCCGGTGCAACTCGGTCAATCCGTACACCGAGCCCTCCATGTGTTCGGGGCAAGGATGTTGGATGCTATACCAGTCTTCATAGACATCAAGGTCATTAAGACGGAAGTCCGCACTGATGTCGATTGCTTTCACACCTTGAGAGAGTGCCTTTCCAATGCGTTCAGCGCTTGCCGCATGGGGGAGCGCCGAGAAGACAACATCTACGCTCTCGGTGATGTCTTCGGTGATCGTCAGATCTATCTCTGACATATGCGGGAAAACATCGGCGAGCTTCTGCCCGGCGGCGCTGCGTCCTGTCACGGAGGTGATTTCTGCGTTGGGATGTCGGGCAAGGATTCGTGCGAGTTCAACTCCAGCGTATCCTGTCACATTGATGATGCCAACTTTCACTTTCAACGCATTGCCTCCTGCGATAAATTAAGCCAAGTATAACCGTCAGCAAATGGGCGGACAAGGTTTACTTGGACTTACTGGGGCGCTTACTGCGCAAGCGCTTCGCTTCACGTTCAATCTTTGGCCGTTCCCGGCAACCCCAAGCGAGAACGCATTCGTTGCAGTTTGGACGCTGCGCCTTGCACACCTGCCGTCCGTGCTGGATGAGGTACATGTGGAAGGCGAACACATCCTGGGGAGCTACCATTGGCTCCAATAAATCATGGGCCTTGTCAGCGTTTACTTTTGGTCCAATCAGCCCGAGCCGCTTTGAGACGCGGAAAATGTGAGTGTCCACAGGCATCGCGGGCATACCGAGTGAGAAGCAGAGGATTATTGCTGCGGTTTTGGGCCCAATGCCGTTCAGACGCTTCAACCATGCTTTCGCCTCATCCAGTGGCATATCTGCCAGGAACGTCAGGTCGAACGATCCTATCTCTTCTCGTATCTGACCGAGCACATTCTTGATTCGCGGCGCTTTCTGCTTGGCCAGACCGCCTCTGCGAATCGCCTCTTCAATTGCCTCCACGGGTGCATCGGCAACTGCGTCAAGTGATTCGAATACGCTCATCAAATTGGTGAAGGCGCGCTCTGAGTTCAGATCAGAAGTATGCTGCGACAGGATCGTATAGACTAGCTCTTCCGCAGGCGAATAGCGCACATGCCATTGTGCCGGACCATAGTCCGCTCCGAGATAGTCCAAAACATCCTGCGCCCGCACCTTGCGCCTTCTACGGGGCTTAGGAGGCTGTTCCAATGGCTGGATCTGCATGGGGCGTCTAGCCTCTGCCGAGTGCGTTGACCACGGCGTCACCGACTTGCGTAGTGGTTGAGGTGCCTCCGAGATCGGGGGTCAGTATCTCGCCCTGCTCGACTATGTAAATCACGGCTTTATCAATAATATCTGCTTCGGTACCGTGTCCAAGATGGCGGAGCATCATAGATCCTGAGAGGATGGCGGCCATCGGGTTCGCAATACCCATTCCGGCGATATCGGGCGCACTGCCGTGAACCGGCTCGAACATTGACGGGAAGCGTCGCTCAGGGTCGATGTTGCCGCTGGGGGCGAGTCCCATACTACCTGTGATTATTGCGCCGATGTCAGTGAGGATATCGCCGAACAGATTGCTGCCCACCACGACATCGAAACTCTCCGGTCGGCGGACAAAATCCATGCACGCGGCGTCAATGAGTAGGGAAGTAGTCTCGATATCAGGATATCGCTCCGCAATCCTCTCGAATGCCCGATCCCATACCAGCATTCCGAATCCAAGCGCGTTTGACTTGGTGATGGATGTCACGTGCTTTTGCTTATTCCGCTCGCGTGCTTGCTCAAAGGCGTAGGTTATAATGCGCTCGCAGCCGCGCCTTGTGAAGACGCCGGACTGGATACCTATCTCCTCCTCGAAGCCTGCGTATTGAAATCCGCCCACCTCGGCGTACTCTCCCTCGGTGTTCTCGCGGATTACGAGCATATCTATGTCGTAGGGCTTTGGGTCTCGCAATGGCGAAGTGATGCCGGGATAAAGCACGCTTGGACGTTCGCAAACATACTGGTCGAAAGTGCGTCTGATAGGGAGCAACAGTCCGTTGAGAGTCACATGGTCCTGAAGTTCGGGATGTCCGACTGCCCCAAGGTAAATTGCGTCTGACTCAGCCATCTGGTCGAGGGCGTCGTCGGGCATCATCCTGCCGTGCTCGAAGAAGTAGTCTGAGTTCCAAGGGTGATCTATGAAATTCCATCCGAAGTCGCTTTGCTCAGCGACTGCGTTCAGGACTTTGATGCCTTCTTCGATGACATCTACTCCGATGCCATCGCCGCGGATTACTGATACCCTGTACTCGGCCATTCTGACCTCTCGCTATTCTCTACTAACGGACGAACACCCTTCGCTATCATACACTACACTGGGTGACTGATACCTTCAAGCCATCTTCGAGTCTCCATGGAAGACCTGAACCGCAACACCTCCAAGTGACTGTACTGACACGACTCGAGAACCTTTGCAAGCGACTTTCTTCGCTCCCAGTGCGTTTGCACTGCCCACAGAAAAAGTGAGTCCTTGGTCAAGAAGTGGCGCCATAGGTCTTCTGTGTTGTCATTCCACAGTTTCCTTCGCATTATTCCTCTCGATAAAGTGCGCCAGAAGAGCCGCCAGAACACGAGCGGGAATGAATAGTCCAGCCAGATAAGCGTGGTCGCCCTGGGCCAGATAATGTCACGGGCAACGCTATAATTGCCGTCCACAATCCATCTGTCCCCATGTAAAGAATCAGCGACACCGCGTCTGAATTCGTCATCCGGGGTCTCCGCCCAATTGGGGCCATGGCGAATCGCATCCAACTCAACGGCCGGAATATCAAGAGTCCGGGACAAGTGTCTCGACAGAGTCGTCTTCCCGGATCCTGTTGTGCCCAATATTATGATGCGGGTATCTTGCTCGGGGTCCATGCTGACAGCGATCGTTTACTCGTTCTCTGTTAGGCGCGTCTGCATGCGTTTCAGACAACCAGAACCTCTTTCGAGGCAATACCGAAGTTAGTTGCCCGGTAGTGCGAGGTTCGACATTATCTTGACGTCAATCCTGCCCAATGTTAGGTTATTTTAGTATAGAAATGAAATGCGTTGAAGGGGAGTAGTAGCCTGGCAGCAAGGCTTGCAGAGAGTCAGGGGAGCTGGAATCCTGGCACGCTGAACTGCGGCGAACTCGCCCCTGAGTTTCCGGCCTGAATTCGCGACGTAGGGTCGGACGGGTAAGCCTGTTATAGCTAACGAGTGTCCTGGCTAAAGCTACTGCTTTGCCGGGGAACAGGGGTGGTACCGCGGTATCTTCCGAATGAAGACCCGTCCCTTGCAGGGGGACGGGCTTTTTGTGTGTGACTTTGACCTGTACTTGAGCGGAGGACAGACTATGGGAGTTGTCAGGACAACTGAGCAGCGGTATGACCATCAGGCGATTGACGCCAAGTGGCAACAGCGCTGGCTCAAAGAGCGGTCCAACTTTGTGGACGACGACGATCCGCGCCCCAAGTGGTATGAATTGACAATGTACCCGTACCCCTCGGGCGACCTGCACATCGGTCACTGGTACGCCATGAGTCCTTCAGATTCACATGCCCGCTTCCGGCGAATGCAGGGCTACAACGTCCTTCACCCCATGGGGTTCGACGCATTTGGACTGAACGCCGAAAACGCCGCCATACAGCGTGGCATCCATCCATATCGGTGGACGATGGAAAACATGGAAAACATGCGCCGCCAATTCCGAAGCATGGGCGCAATCTACGACTGGGACAGGGAAGTCGTCACATGCGCCCCGGAATACTACAAGTGGAACCAGTGGTTCTTCCTGCAGTTCTACAAGAGCGGTCTGGCCTATCGCGCCTTTGCGCCGGTCAATTGGTGCCCGTCGTGCCAAACTGTGCTTGCCAATGAGCAGGTCATAAACGGGCTCTGCGAACGCTGCTCATCAACTGTCACACACAGGGACCTCAATCAGTGGTTCTTCAAGATTACCGATTATGCCGAAGAGTTGCTCGATCACTCCAAGATTGACTGGCCCGAAAAGATCAACAGGATGCAGGATAACTGGATCGGTCGAAGCGAAGGCGTAGATATCGAGTTCGACATATCCGAATACGGTCTGGAAGAAAAATCCATAACGACTTTCACCACGAGGATTGATACGGTATATGGTGTAACTTTCGTCGTTCTTGCTCCTGAGCATCCTTTGGTTGAGAAGTTGACCACTCCTGAGCAGAAATCCGAAGTTGAAGCTTATGTGGAGCAAGCGCGAATTCAAACGGAAATCGAGCGGCTCTCCACCGAAAAGGAGAAGACCGGCGTATTCACCGGCGCATACTGCGTAAACAAGCTAAATGGAGAGCGAGTACCCATACTCGTTGGCGATTATGTACTGCTGACCTACGGCACAGGCATTGTTATGGGTGTGCCGGCGCATGACGAGCGCGACTTTATCTTCGCGAAGAAGTATGGATTACCGATACGCGTTGTCGTTGCGCCTCCCGGATGGGATGGCGAAGAACTTGAGGAGGCTTACATTCCTGCAGGGACTCAGGTCAACTCGGCTCAGTTCGACGGAATGAGTAGCACCGAAGGGCTGCAGCGCATCGCCCAATACATCGAAAAAAAGGGCTGGGGAACGCGGACGGTGCAATATCGTGTCCGCGATTGGCTGATTTCCCGGCAGCGTTACTGGGGCACACCGATACCCATCATCTATTGCGATGATTGTGGCGATGTTGCCGTACCGGAAGATGACCTGCCGGTGCTGCTGCCTGAGGATGCCGAATTTCGACCAACTGGCGAGTCTCCGCTTGCGCTAAACGAAGCCTTCGTAAACACAACTTGTCCGAACTGTGCGGGACCTGCCACAAGGGAGACCGACACGATGGACACCTTTGTCGATTCGTCCTGGTACTTCCTACGTTTTACGAACGCCAAATACGCGGGCGGCCCCTTCGACACGGAAAAGCTCGCTCAGTGGGGTTCGGTTGATCAGTACACGGGTGGAGTGGAACACGCCGTAATGCACCTGTTGTATGCGCGCTTTTTCGTCAAGGCGTTGCGTGACCTCGGCTTGCTCAACTTCGACGAGCCTTTTGACCGTCTTTACAATCAGGGCGTGATCTTGGGCCCTGACCACGAGAAGATGAGCAAGTCTCGCGGAAATGTGATTGCTCCTGACGAGTATGTGGAAGCATTCGGCGCTGATGTCGTTCGCTGTTTCCTGATGTTCCTGGGTCCCTGGGATCAGGGCGGTACGTGGAGCGACTCCGGGATCAACGGCACGTCGCGCTGGATGAACCGGGTCTGGGATGTCGCTACGCGAGACGCAAGGCAATTGGATGACTACCCACGTGATGCCAATGCTGTGCGCGACATGCAACGCCTCATGCATAAGACAATTCGGCGTGTAGGCGAAGACCTGGAACGTTTCAAGTTCAACACGGCGCTGGCTGGGCTTATGGAGTACACTAATGCGCTTGGACAAATCTGGGAGGTGAAGGGCGTCCACTCCGAACACTGGGCAGAGGCGATCAGCAACCTGCTGACACTAATGGCGCCCCTGGCGCCCCATGTCTCGGAAGAACTGTGGGAGCAGACCGGGCATAAGGGCAGCGTTCATTCAAGAAGCTGGCCGGAATGGGACGAAGGTCTCGCCGCGGATGAGGTTATAACGCTGGTTGTGCAGGTGAACGGGCGCGTGAGAGATAAGCTGGAAGTCCCGGTATCGATAGATGAGGCTGCCGCGAAGGCTGCCGCGCTCGACAGTCACCGAGTAGCACCGCATATTGACGGGAAGGACATCGCCCGCGTGGTGTATGTTCCGGGCAAATTGGTGAACGTGGTGGCGCGGTAGCGTCCGTGTCGGCTGCTGAATCTG
>MPND01000012.1 GCA_002238855.1 SAR202 cluster bacterium bin90 | reverse complement strand
GCTGCCCCCCTTGAGAAACAACCCGATCACTACAAATGAAAGCGCAACCGTCGCCGCCGCACCCGCCATGAAGTAGCTCAGCGGAATCGGCAGGTCGTACCGCTGCCCAAAGGCGTGTGCGTACACGGGCCCACCTACCAGGGTGAACGCTCCCGCAACCACAAGCGCCGTTACAACAACCCGTATCGTCAACTCTTACCCCAGCTCTCGCAAATCCTGTTACCCATCGTTCTGCTCCTCCGCCTGCGCGCGAATGAAGTTGATGACATGCCATATCTCATCGCCGGTCAGGTTGTCGGCAAGCGCCACCATCGAAGTGCCCTCGATGCCATCGCTGACGAACCGGAAAATATCGGCGTCGCCATGCAACGGAACATGGATTGCAAGGTCCGCGGGCGGCGGTTCCAAGCCTTCCCCCCCGGGCCCGTCGCCGCGCCCGTTCACCCCATGGCACGTCTGGCAATAGCGCTCATACACGACCTGACCCGCGGCCACCGACTCTGATGTCGGCGCGATGGGATTGCGCACAATCGCCTGTGCATCAGCAGCGGACTGCGCTCCAATTAGCAGCCACGCGCCCGCGATGAATCCGGCAGCGCCGCAAGCCATCGTCAGCGCGCCCGCGCGATTATACCAGCCGCCCATCGGTATGCCCGCGCCCAGGAATATCAGACCAAGCACACCCAGCACGATGCCGAGATATAGCCCGCCTCTCGTCGCGTCCGGTGCAATTGCCGCGCTGCCACCGTCACCTCCCGCGGACCCAACCACGAAACGGAAGGCAGTGCGAGCATCGAAGGCGTCGGGCCGCTGCACAAGAATCTCCGCTTGATACGCGCCCGCGATGCCAATTGTGGCGTCCGAAAGCTCGTACTCGCCACCACCGATATTCACTGTTGGCACCGATTCCTCACCGAAGTCGGCATCAAGATACGACGTCCGCAGGCGTACATCGGTCGCGTCGTCAATTGGATTACCGAACCTGTCCGCCAGACTAACGGTGAAGGAATTTGCGCCAACATGCCCCGGTTCTACGGCCAGCGAAATGTCTGTGCCATCCACCGTGTCCGTGAAGCTCAACCCCTGCTGCTGTATGGCAAGGGCACGGGACGCAACCTGCCTTGCAGGCTCCAGCGCGGTCAAGAATCCCACGATAAAGATAACGAGCACCGCCAGCACGATTTCAGCAACAACCGTGCGCCGCAGCCATCTCGCCGCCGTGCTGCTTCCTCTCAGACGCGGCCTGATCCATATCAGGTTGACGGCGGCGACCACCAGCAGCACCGCAAATGCCAGCAATTTTGCCATCAGTGCGCCGCCGTATGGCGTGTCCAGCGCGACGAAGTCCGTCACCTGCGCCCACGCGCTGTACACGCCGGTCGCAATCAATACGACCACACTCAGCCCTGCAGCAACCGAGAAGCGCCGCACAAGCCGCCAGAGCGCATACCGGCGGGCACGCTCCGAGATGCCGTGAATGAAAAGCGGCGTGTTCGCCATGAGCTGCATAAGCCCGCCAACCCATACGGCGGCCGCAGTCAAATGCGCCACGTCGTTCGCAAGCGCGTATCGTGCGATTCCTATGGTCGCCGCGGCGTGGCTCGTCATGCTGATGGTCAGCAGGATGCAAAGCGACGAAATGACGGCAAGCCAGAGTATGGCCGATATAAGGTGCTCCCGGTTCGGCGCGCGCCGGAAGCGCACGATGAGCGGCAGCAGAAACAGCGCCCCTACCAGAACACCAAGCCCCACTCGGTATTGCCACATCCCGCCCCAGTCGGTCTCCTGCAGCAACTCTATCGCCGGCGTGCCTGCCGCTTCGGACAGCGGAATGTCGAATACCGCGACTACCTGCGTTAGCAATTGAGCGACCGAAGCAGCGAGAAATGCGATGAGCGCGACCCACATCAGCCTCTGAGAGCGGGCGCGCAGGCGCGGACGCAGCCTGCCAAGCGGCGTGCGAGTTCCGGCAGCAACCAGCACCGGACCGGATACCAATAGCTCGAACACCAGCGCACCCGTGAGCGCAAGCGCGCTCAACAGCACGACCCATCGAATGTACGGCTCCTCGGGCGACCACAGTATTGGGACATCAGACGCTTGCACAGCCGATGCCTCGGATATAGGCTCTCCCACCGAGAAAATGAACGAACCCCGTAGAGAATGCCCGTCAATCGTCGACAGGTTCCGCCAAGCGACCGTGTATGTGCCGTCTGGCAAGCTCGGCAGGCCAACGGACATCACCGTCAGGTCGTTGGCGTCAACCGCGCTGTTCTCGCCGTCCACACGCGCGCCCGAACTATTCAGCACTTGGATCTCGCTGAAGCCCGCCTCCATCGGCTCGGTGAACCAGATGGTTATGCGGTCTGGAGATGCGTCAAGCGTGGAATTAGCGGCTGGCTCGGAGCGCACAAGATTGGCATGCGCCTCCGCGACTTGCGAGTGAACCACAAGCGCGAGGACGCACGCCAATACTATTGTAAGGACAGGTTTCATAGGGACATTATGTCCCTTCCTCCTCAATGTGGGAAGATTAGGAAGCGGGGTGGTCTCCACCTCGCTTCCTCTTATTCTATTGGGTTCTCCGACGCAGGGCGGCAACCAATCCTACGGCGCCGACTATGATGCCCAAAGCTCCAACGGCAATCCCTGCAATCGCCAGCGTGTTTGCTGCGGACGCTTCCTCGCGAACGCTGTTGGCATCGTCTATCGCGTTCAGCGCGTGGTCTTCCGCACTTTGCGCCGACTCCAACGCGCCCCGAACAGCCGACTCCAGCTCTCTTCCGGACGCCGCGCTCTCCGGGAATTGTAAGGGCGTGGCAGGCTCGATGTCGGCAAAGCGTCCCGGTCCTGACTCGAAAGTCTCGTCAATTTGAGTGCCTTCTATCGTACCGATGAATCGAAAGGTGTACTGTCCTGTCGCGGTGGGTATGAAATATGCCGTGTAATGGCCTGGATCATCACGGACGATCGCCAGCGGCATCTCGCGTCCAATGCCGCTCGGCACATGAGTTACTTCCACCACCAAAGTTGATTCCAGCCCTTCAACAGCCGCGCCGCCATGCCCGTGACCTGACATGCTCATGGACATTCCGCCGCTCTTGTCTTCCTCTTTCGTCTCCTCCGATGCGCTTTCGGCGGTCATCCCATGACCCTCAGAATCCGGGCTCTTCGTGATTCGGACCGATACGGCATTCAGCAAACCCTCGAACGCCGGCTCCTGTATGAAGCCGACCACGAATGTGTACCCATGTACGGTGCGGTGTTCGTGTGCCGATGCGGCGGTTGCGTACAAAAGTAACAGACACGCGGCCGCCACCGCGGGCAATAATTTCTTTAACAAGAGCATTCTCCTAATCATTCCAATTTGCAAGCAGATTGCCTTAGGATGATTTGCTCCTGCGTCTTTCCCTTATGTACATCCGTATCGCGAGCGCAACCACTACGATGAACGCCAATAGCGCGACCAACGTAACGATGCCTGTGATGGGGTTCGGCGTGGTTACCTCCACGGGAAACTCCGCCGTACCCTCACCCTCTGCCCCTTCGACGCTCACCGTGAACTTCCACAAGCCGGTCCTGTCAAGCACAATCGCCTGCTCGGTATCGTAGTAGCCGGGATAGTTCTGCGGGTCAGGGTCAGGATTGACGACAATCGGCCCCAATTCAGGCATACTTCTCGGCGAATCCGGCGCACCCTCCACAGCAGGTCCTACTGCTGATATCACGACCTCCGCGCCTAATACGGGCGCATTTGACGCTGCTTCTGTCAGGAGTATCGAAAGAAAGAAATTTCCCACGATTGGCGTCTTCGGAATCTTGCCAAACCCAATCTGATATGGGCCTACCGTACGCAAGTCCCACTCGATGACGCGCCCGTTGGCGTAAGCCGCTGAAGATGCCAGATGCGCAACTCCAACTGCCGCAATGCCCAGCAAAACCGCGCCGACTATGGCGAGTCTAATCCAGATTGATGGCAATGTCGGCAGACCTCACGCTGCGTCCAACGGATGAAAGGGAAATCGGCAGGAAGCTAGAGGAGAATTGCGGGAGGCTTGTCAGGTGGAGTAGGGGAGTGTTGCCGCGCCGCGCTGATTTGCTGAGGCGGCAAAATGAATACTGAAGTTGGCTGGAACTGCCGCGCCGACTCGGCGTCAACATCGACAGGCGATCCGGCAAGCGTAACAGCAATCGCACCGTCGCTCCTGTATAGCGCTATCGGCAGGCTACCGTCCGCTGGTGCCGTCGGTGGATGTCTGTGAAGGTGAATCGCAGATTCGTAAGAGTGGAAATGCTCGCCCGGCGCGCCGAAGTGCAAGTGGTCTGGCTGTCTCTCCGCGAAGTGGTGGTCGAGCGCAGGCCCAGCCAGCGGCGCAAGCAGCGCCACAACCGCCGTGAGCGCGACGAATGCGCTGATACTCTTGACCATCGCCTTAATTCTCATCACACGAAAATTATAGCATAGCGCTACGGCAGAACCCCCGTCACCGCCTCCTCCAGTTCCTCCCGCGTCGTAAACGCCTCAAACTTCGCGCGTATGACGCCCTCACCATCCACCACGAATGTCCACGGCTCGCTCGGCAGCCCCCACTCCTCAACCGTCGGAGATATGACCGCTCTGCTCAGGTCGCCCTCGATCTCGTGCGGGTTGTCATACACCTCGACATGGATGAAGCTCATCCTGTCCGCGTACTCCGCCTTCATCTCCTTGATGACCCCAAGCTGCGGCCCGCATGTCGCCGTCTGGCAGTACGCCGGAGTGGAGAACACCACCATCAGCGGCTTACCCGCATCCAGCGCCTCCGCGATAGTCATTCTATAGAGATCAGCATCCGGCTCGAAATCAGTCGTGATCTGCTCGAAGCCGTCCACGTCGTCCAGCGTCTTGCTCACGCTGCGAGGCACACTCGCTCCAATCGCCGGTGTCGCAGGCATCTCCTTCACCCGCACCCTCGCCGAAGCCTTGCGCTCCATACCCGCCGCATCCGTTGCCACCACCCCCCCGCCCCACCCCCCTGTCCCCCGCCCCCCCCCCCCCCCCGCCCCCCCGCGAAGCCCTCCCCCCCCACCCCCGCCGCATCCGTTGCCACCACGCCGATACCCCACTCCCCAGCGCGGTCGAAGTTCAGCTCCGCCGTGAACACCCCGCGCGGTGTCACGGGCCACGCGCGAAACACCGCATCCACCGTTTCGATCGGCCCCTCCTGTCCGTCGTTCGGCGTCAGAAAGAAAGTCGATACCACCACCGAGGCATCAGTCAGCGGCCCGGAGTCCGCGTCAATAACTCCAAACACCACCCGGTTGCTCCCCACCGCCAGATCGCTTGACGCGAACACAAGCCTCAAATCTTCGGGTGCGGCAGCAGGAGTAGGATCGGGAGCAGGCGTGGGAGTAGCGCAGGCAATGAGCGCGAGGATAACTGGGTAAAGCGACAGAACGCAGAATCTAAGCGGGTATTTGCTCATATGAAAAAGACGGAATACCGGTGCGTTCGCTGGCATGCTCAATAGTGATAGCGCAGATATTGCCCTCGCTGTCCAAGTCGATGAGAGTATTCTCATCGAGGTCTCGCATCTCCACGATATCTCCCTGACGAAATTCAATGTAGAGAGTATCCGTGTCCTGAAAGTGCTTAATGTTCATAGCTTCATATTATAAGGCTCGATTTTCTATGCCTTCAACCACTCTCTGATCTGTGCAAATCTTTTCGGCTCAACATCGATATCACCGCCTCTTCTGCGCTTGACATATTTGAAATCCAATTGGTCAATCCCAGATTGCCATTTCTTGAATTGTGTGTGAGGACCTGCTCCGAATATCAGTATTTTGTTGGGCATAAGGAGTTCCAATTGGAGTTTTGTGGATCTCTTATACGCTTCACCGAAAGTTGCCAAATCTATCCGCTCATCACCATTGGAGTTAGGCACTGTTGCAAGAGGGATGATGTTCAAGTATGCGATTTCATCTATCGTCAAGGCAAAGTGACGTTCGACATCCTTTACAGGTGTCCAAGCGGGCCCATGGCCGTCAATCCCAAGCAGGAACTTACGCATCATCACAAATAGCATCTGGAGAGATTTGTCTGAGCGTTGGTTGCTGTGGGTTCTGATCAGGTCAAACATTCTCATATCAGAGGTTTCTGCATCTCGAGTGTTATATGAGCGAGGATTTTGCGCTATCACAACCACTCGCTTTCGCTTGGGCAACTTGAAATAACTCTTTCCAATAAAACCGGGTTGAGGCCACCTATCTCTAAATGGAATATAGATTTCGCTAAATGGAACTTCCTGTCCGCTCTTGAAGCGTGGTAAATCTTTCCAATATTCTTCCGATCCAATGTCCGCCCATAGTTCAATTATTCCTTTGTCCATGAAAAACTTCCACCTCAAAATTAAGCTGTAACCTCACTATGTTAACACATACTTAAGTTTGATATATTCCAGAAGTTGACTTGTATCGTATCAACTCTACTGCTACAATATTGTATATAAGGGCGAACTTGAACTCAATCATCCCTTGACATACAAGGACAATAACATGGTTCTGAGACCCGACGAATTCACCGAAGCCGCGAGACAAGTATTGCACGATTCGCAGCAGATTGTGCTGCGCTACCAGCATGTTCAGTGGGACACCGAGCATGTGCTGATGGCGCTGCTCGAACAGCAACAGGGCGTCCCCGCCGATGTACTTGCAGAGATTGGTGCGGACGCATCGCAGCTCAGGCAGCGCCTCGACGCTCTCCTGGAGCAATCGCCTAAAGCTAATCCGCAGGGGGGAACGCAGCAGATTCACCAGACTCCGCGCGTAAGCCGCCTGCTGTATAGCGCGAAGGAAGAATCCCAACGCCTGCAGGACGATTTTATCAGCTCCGAGCACCTGCTTGTCGCGCTCACCCAGGACACTCAGGATCCCGCGGCTCGCCTGCTGGCCGAACACGGCGTCACGCAGGAAGCCGTCTATCAAGCGCTTCAGAAAGTTCGCGGCACGCACCGCGTAACCGACCCGCAAGCCGAGAGCCGCTACGGATCGCTAGAACGCTTCACCATCGACCTCACGCAATTGGCAACGGACGGCAAGCTCGACCCGATCGTCGGCCGGGACAAGGAAGTTGCTCGCGTGATGCAGACCCTCATCCGCCGCACGAAGAACAACCCCGTCCTCATCGGCGGCGCGGGCGTCGGCAAGACCGCCATCGCCGAAGGACTGGCGCAGGCAATCGTAGCGGGCGATGTTCCTGCTGAACTGAAAGACCGCCGCCTGCTCGCTCTGGACATGGGCGGTCTCGTCGCGGGCGCGAAGTTCCGTGGTGAGTTCGAGGAGCGTCTGAAGGCAGTCCTCGACGAGGTGCGCGAGGCACAGCGCGAAATCATCCTGTTCATAGACGAAATTCACACCGTCGTCGGCGCGGGCGCGTCCGAGGGCGCAGTCGATGCCAGCAACATGATGAAGCCCGCTCTCGCTCGCGGCGAATTGCAGGCAATGGGCGCGACCACCGAGGACGAGTACCGCAAGCACATCGAGCGCGATGCAGCACTTGAACGCCGCTTCCAGCCCGTCCTAGTCGAAGAGCCGGACGAGGAGACGGCGGTCGAAATGCTGAGGGCGCTGCGCCCCCGCTACGAAGCGCACCACAAGCTGCGCGTAGAGGACGACGCGCTCACCGCTGCCGTTCGCCTCAGCGCGCGATACATCTCCGACAGGCTGCTACCCGACAAGGCCGTTGACCTCATAGACGAGGCAGCCAGCAAGCTCCGTATTGACGCGCAGATGTTGCCCGAGCACCTGAAGGACGCCGAGCACCGCCTGCGCCACCTCGAAGACGAAGAAGCGGCAGCCGCCGAGATGGCAGACTACGAGCGCGCCGCAGAACTGCGCTCCGAACGCCTGCGCCTGCAATCCGAATTCGACGTCGAGCGCGAACAGCTCAGCGGGCGCGCCGGCGGCAAGGACCCCTGCGTTGTACACGCTGAGGACATCGGCAGCCTCGTAGCCGTCTGGACGGGCATCCCCGTTGACCGCCTGCTGGAAAGCGAAGCCGACAAGCTCCTGCACATGGAAGATCGCCTCCACGAGCGCGTCGTCGGACAGGAAGACGCTATTACCGCCGTGTCAGACGCCATACGCCGCGCTCGCGCCGGACTGAAGGATCCCAACCGGCCCATCGGAAGCTTCATCTTCCTTGGCCCGACAGGCGTGGGCAAGACTGAACTTGCGCGCGCCCTAGCCCAGTACCTCTTCGACGACGAGCAAAACATGGTGCGCCTCGACATGTCCGAGTACATGGAAAAGCATACCGTCTCGCGGCTCATCGGCGCGCCCCCCGGATATGTCGGCTACGACGAGGGCGGCCAGCTCACCGAGGCTGTGCGCCGCCGCCCATTCCGCGTCATCCTGTTCGACGAGATCGAGAAGGCGCACCCCGATGTGTTCAACGCGCTCCTGCAGATACTCGAAGACGGACGGCTCACGGACGGGCATGGCAGGACGGTCGATTTCCGCAACACGCTCGTCATCATGACCAGCAACCTCGGCACATCGGAGGCGAGCCGTCGCTCAGCCGGTTTCGTGACTAGCGACACCCGCAGCGATTCCGTCCGCCTGCGCGCATCGGTGGACGAGGCGCTGCGCCGCACTTTCCGCCCCGAGTTCCTGAACAGGCTCGACGACACCATCGTCTTCGAGCCGCTCACCTCGGAGCAGTTGCGCGAAATAGTCGAGCTGATGCTGCAAGAAGTAGAGGCGCGGGTGAAGGAGCATGGAGTCGCCGTCTCCCTGACCGACGCTGCAATGGACTGGATTGCGAAAGTGGGATACGATCCTGTTTACGGCGCACGCCCGCTCCGCCGCGCCATTCAGCAGCACATCGAAAATCCTCTCTCCCGCGGCATTATCGCCAGCGACTACTCCGAGGGCGACGCCGTGCAGGTAGATGCTGGCGACGACGGCCTTGTGTTCAGCAAGTCGGAAATGATGCGGGAGGAGGCCGCCTAGCAACGAACGAGGCGGCACTCGAAGCGCGCAAAGATTCCAGATGTGATCGGGCGGGTTCGCAACACACGAACCCGCCCTGTACTTTTATGGAAGAATATCAGTATGGTAGAATATCTTCAAAAGTCAGATGATTTTGGTAAGTGATATAAAGGGATACGCGATTTGGGTGTTTTCAACTGGCCCATCCGGCTCGATAGCATGGACGGCGAACGGTCATTGACGATAGAGGCGATGGTAGATACAGGCGCCAGCTACACCATCGTCCCAGCCAGTCTTTTGCAGGAACTGGGAGTAGTCCCCATAGATAAGATCAGTCTTGTGCTCGCAGACGGCCGGCCTGTGGAGTACGACATCGGGCAGGCTATGGCAACCATTGATGGGCGCACTGAGGCGACTCTGGTCGTTTTCGGGGATGACAACGCCCGCGCACTACTGGGAGAATACACCTTAGGAGGGTTGCGTCTGGCAGTGGATCCAACCCACGGCAGGCTGGTCCCTGCCACGGATGCTTGGGCGTAGCCAATCGTCATCCGCACAACCCATCGTTACCTGTCAAGCACCTCGCAGCTGCCTTATGCTCCCGATTCCTGCCCCGCCTACTCCTCGCTGAACATCGCCGCGATGTGTCGCCGCTGAATCTTGCCCGTCGCAGTGCGCGGCATCGTATCGATGATGTACACGCGGTCCGGCACCTTGAAGCCCGCAAGATGCTCGCCGCAGTACGCGCGTATCGCATCCTCGCTAGTATCGCCTGACACCACCACCGCAGCCTGCACCGCCTCGCCGTACATCGTGTGAGGAACGCCGAAGCAAACCGCCTCCGCGACAGAGGGATGCCCTAGCAGCGCAGCGTCAACCTCCAGCGGCGAAATCTTCTCGCCGCCCCGGTTGATAAGCTCCTTGATGCGCCCCGTCAGCGTCAGCGTTCCCTCCGCATCGAGGAACCCCTGGTCTCCCGTGCGGAACCATCCATTCGTAAACGCCTCCGCATTCGCGTCCGGGTTGTTGTGGTAGCCGTGCGTCACATTCGCGCCCCTGATGACGACTTCCGCCAGGTCCCCAGCGTTCACAAGATTGCCGTCGTCATTCATGATAGCGATGTCCACGCCCGTACCCTTGCCCACAGTCCCCGGCATTCTGTCGCCCGGAGGAAGCAAGTTCGACGACATCTGGTGCGACGCCTCCGTCATCCCGTATGCTTCCAGCACCGGCGCACCAAACCTCGCCTCCAGCTGCTCGAAAACAGCAGGCGCAAGCGCGGCGGAGCAAGACCGGATGAGTCTGAAGCTCTCGTGCGGCGCGCCCTCTTCATCCGCCCGCGCCAGCAGTATCTGGTGAATCGTCGGCACTGCAGAGTACCACGTCGCACCACTATCCCGTTGCTCGCCCCAGAACCTGCTCGCGCTGAACCTCGGCGGTATCACCAGCGAGCCACCCGTACTCAGCGTCGAAAGCGATACGCCGATCAGCCCATGCACATGGAACAGCGGCATCACAACCATCGCCTTGTCGTCAGGTGTCAGGGCGTATGTATCGCTGATATTCTTGATGGACGCCGCCAGATTGCCATGCGTCAACGGCACTCCCTTTGGCCTGCTCGTAGTTCCCGATGTATGCAGGAACAGCGCCACATCGTCAGGCGATGGAGCAGGGGCATCACGCCGTTCCGTCAGCATATCCCCGCCGCGCGATAGCACCGTGCGCCCGGCATCGTCCAGCGCCGCCTTGATTGTCGGTACGCCTAGCAGTGCAGCAGCCTCCCGCGCCGCATGTTCGCCCTCAGGCAGTATCGCGAGTTGCGCCTCAGCGTCCTCCATGTAGAACTTGAACTCGTCCGCGGTGTATGCGGAATTCAGCGGCGCTGCGATTGCGCCCGCACGCGCAACGGCAAGGAACACGACCATGAACTCCAGGCTGTTCGGCAGAACGATAGACACCGCCTTGCCGGGCTGCACGCCCGCGCCCGCGAGCAGTTCCGCGACACGCTCGATCTCCTGCCCGAACTCCGCGTAGCTCACATCGGGACCATCCGGCACGCTTATCGCCAGATCGGTCGCGCTCTGTGGATTCAGTATGCTCGCAAGTGTACTCAATGGTCTGCTCCCCCATGAATTTGATGGATTCTTGTATCGGTCATTTAGCACTCATTATCTACGCTTTCCTTCGCAATCGCAACGCACCTTCAGCATCGAGCCGGGAGTTACGGTCGGCAGAATCACGCAGGAAACAGATGAAGAGCCCTGGCGAACATCCCAAGAATCGCCCCAACCACGATTCCGATGACGGCGCCTATCAATATTGAGACGATGCCTCCGAGGGCCCACCCAATCATTCCGCCAAGAATCACACCTGCAATGGCGCCAACTATGCCGTCTGTGCGGTTTATGTATTTCTCCATGTCAGCCTCCTTATGCTCCTCTAAGACAAACCCACTGAACTAATCTTCACCCTATGTATGTCAGTATTTTCATACGTTCTCGCAATAGTACTAATATACAACTCACAAATCAGCCCTCAATGCCAGCACACCTGCCCCTATGCTACCATTGAGCACCGAGAGAACCTGAGCATCGGAATGGAGCGCCGCCATCACCAACATATCGGTCAGCCGGCTCAACCACCGCTACGACACTGACGCGGGTATCCTCGAAGTCCTGCGCGATGTCAGCCTTGAAGTAGCGCCCTCCGAGTTCGTCTCGCTCATAGGCCCAAGCGGGTGCGGAAAGACCACGCTGCTTCGAGCAATCGGCGGCTTGACCGACGCCACATCCGGCGCCATCTCGCTCTCCGGCGACACCCCGCAGGACCTGCAGCGGCGCAAGGGCATCGGCTTCGTCTCGCAGGACGCCGCACTGCTCCCCTGGCGCACCGCGCTTGAAAACGTGCGCCTGCCCTTCCAACTCAACGCCGGTTCCAGCGGCTCCGATTCCATTGCTACCGCCGAGCAAACCCTTAACGCCGTCGGCCTTTCAGACTTCGCAAGCTACTACCCGCACCAGCTCTCAGGTGGCATGCGCCAGCGTGTAGCCTTCGCCAGGGCGCTCGCGATCAGCCCAGGCCTGCTTCTCATGGACGAGCCCCTGAGCGCCCTCGACGAAATGACACGCGAGGAAATGCGCTACGAACTGCTGCAACTCTGGGAGCGCCAGCGTCCCACGGTCATTTTCGTCACGCACAGCATTCCGGAGGCCGTAGTGCTGTCGGATAGGGTAGTGGTTCTCTCCGCACGCCCCGGACAGATCGTTGACGACATCACAATCGACTTACCTAGACCACGCCACCAGGACGTAGAGCGCTCAGACCTGTTCCTGGAGTACACATACAGAGTGAAGGATGCGCTTTCAAGTGGAGTCCCCGCTGCAACGCCAATCGCCTGAATCCGCAGTAAGTGAAACTGCCTCAAATCAGTCATCGACTGCCCGGCAGTCACTTTTCGCTGCCCGCAATATAACCACCGGCTATATCCTGCCGCCGGGCATTGCGCTTGTACTTGCGGTCGCAATTTGGGAAGCCTGGGTGCGCGCCGCATCCATCCCCGTGTACATCGTGCCCGCCCCATCCGTAGTCATCGTGCGACTATTCGGCGACCTCGGCTTCTTCGCATTGCACGGTGGCATCACGCTCGCCGAGGCGCTGGCAGGCTTCGCGCTCGGTGCCGCCGTAGCCTTCACGGGTGCGACCCTCATGGCACACTCGCGCTTCCTTGAGCGCACCCTGTTCCCCATCGCCATTCTCGTAAAGGTGACGCCTATAGTAGCGGTCGCGCCCCTATTCGTAATCTGGTTCGGCTTCGGCTCGCTTCCAAAGGTATTCATAGCGAGCCTCATCACATTCTTCCCCGTTCTCGTCAACGCGATGGTAGGCTTGCGCGCCATCAACCCTGGCGCTCTTGACTTCTTCCGTTCTCTACACGCGTCCCGCAGGGAGACATACCTGAAGCTTCGCCTGCCAAGCTCGTTGCCTTATCTCTTCGCCGCCTTCCGCATATCCATCCCGCTCTCCGTCATCGGCGCGGTCGTAGGCGAGTGGTTCAGCGGCGACCGCGGCCTCGGCAGCGTCATCATAGTCGCGCACAGCAACCTCGACATGCCCACCCTCTTCTCCGCCATCCTCGTTCTCGCCTTCATCGGCATCACCCTGACCGTCATAACCACCTATGTAGAGCGCAAGATGCTGTTCTGGCACGACTCGACAATGGCGTTCTGATTGGCAATTTCCACGCTCGCAAGGCGGCGAAATGTTTGATTTCTCCCGTCCCATAGCCTAGTCTTTAACGAGGCATTTACGCGCACTCGTCGCGATTGGTATATTTGAACCTTCACAGGGCATTTATTCCTGCCAATAAAGCCCCACATCATCAGAAACGGACAGCATTCCATTGAGATCAGTTTCAAGACTTCCACTGCTCATCGCCCTCATAATCCTCTCAGCCCTGCTCACCTTCGCCGCAGCCGCCTGCGCACAACCAGAACCCGAAAGCGTCGTCTTCATGGCAGGCTACAAGCCGCAGGCGAACCTGCCCTTTGCTGCCGCCTACATCGCGCAGGAGAAAGGCTACTTTGAGGAGCAGGGACTTGATGTCGAGATACGCCACGCATCCAGCGGCGAGCACCTCCAGCTTCTAATGTCCGGCGACGTCGATTTCACCACAGCGGACGCCCCCTCCGTCCTCAAGCGCAGGTCAGACCCCGGCTTGCCGATAGTCGCCTTCGCGCTCTTCGGACAGCGTGGTCAACAGGGCTTCCTCGCCCTAAAGGACAGCGGCATCACCACTCCCACCGACTGGGAGGGCAGGACATTCGGCTACAAGGTCTCCATCCCGCCCGACTACCTCGCCATCGTCGAGTCACAGCAGGTTGAGCGAAGCGAAGTACAGGAAGTCCGCGTAGGCTTCGACCCGCGCGTCCTCACGGAGGGACAGGTTGATGTCCTTGCCGTGTTCAAGTCCAATGAGCCGGACACCGTCAGGCGCATGGGCTTCGATGTAACCCTGTGGGATCCGGCGGACTTCGGTGTGCCCACGCTCGGCCTCACCTATATCACCCGTGAGGAGCTTGCGAACGCCGACTCCGACAAGGTCGAGCGCTTCCTCAAGGCAACGATGAAGGCAGTCGAATATGCCCGCGACAACCGCGAAGAAGCTGTCGAAATCGTCCTCAAGTACGCGCCCGAGGAAAACCCCGAGCACCAGCGATACATGCTCGACACCGAGCTTGCCGATGCCGTCAGCCCTCTGACCGACCAGCGCGGCTTGGGGCAGATGTCACCCGAGCAATGGCAGGCGCTCTACGACCACCTCACCGCTCACGAAGCACTGCCCAAGCCCTTCGACTTCAATGACGCCTTCGACACTCAGTTCCTTGATTCAATCTACAACGGAAGCACCCTTCAATGGCCATAGCCTTTAATTCCTTCCCCCTCGATGTGGGAAGGTTAGGATGGGGGTGAGCCTCCATCTATTCAGCTTCTGACAATGAAACAGAACATACTAATCATGCAGTCCGGCGGCTGCACTCCCGTCCTCAATTGCAGCCTGTATGGACTCGTTCAGGAAGCGCAATCGCATCCTGCCTCCATCGGCGACATATACGGCGCACACTACGGCATGGAAGGCATCATCGACGGCGACCTCATTGACCTGCGTCGCACACCCGCCGACGAATGGCTGCGCATCGCCCACACCCCCGGCGCCGTCCTCGGCTCCACACGACGCAAGTTGCGAGACGAGGATGTGCAGCCGATCCTGCACACCCTCCGCAAGCACAACATCGGATGCTGGTTCATCATCGGCGGCAACGACTCCGCAACCACCGGCCACGCCATCGGGCAGGCAGCCGAATCGGACGGACTTCCCCTGACCGTCATCAATATCCCCAAGACCATAGACAACGATCTCGTGCTCACCGATCACAGCCCCGGATACGGCAGCGCAGCCCGATTCGTCGCCCTCGCAACCATGGGAGCAGCATGGGACGCCGAGGCGATGGGCATCGCCGCGCCAATCACCATCATTGAGGTCATGGGCAGAGACGCCGGATGGCTAGCCGCCGCATCCGCCTTCGCAAAGCGCGACGAGCGTGACGCCCCGCACTTCATCGGCGTCCCCGAGATTCCGCTCGACGAGACCCGCTTTCTCGACTGCATCGAAGACGCATATCGCAGGTACGGCTTCGCAGTCGCCGTCATCGCCGAAAACACCCGCACACCTGACGGCAAGCCGGTAGGCGAGCAGGGCGAGCCATTCTATATAGACGACTTCGGCCACCCATATTACGACGGCCCCTCCAGGTATCTCGCCGCGCAGGTCAGCAGGCAGCTCGGCGTCCGCACGCGCCACGAAAAGCCCGGCACAATTCAGCGCTCCATGATGGCGTGCGTATCCCAGCCGGACGCGCAAGAGGCAGAGATGGCTGGACGCGCCGCCGTCCGCAGCTCCATTGCAGGCGAGCGCGACATTATCATCACGCTGGAACGCACACCCGGCGACGACTACGCTTGCACCACCGGCACAGCACCCCTCGTGGCAGTCGGCAGCAAGGTCAAGCGCATGCCCTCCGACTACCTGGACCCAGCCAACCACTTCGTCACCCAGCCATTCCTCGACTACGCCCGCCCCCTCCTCGGCGACCCACTTCCGCACTACGGCAGGCTGCGATAACCCGCACCGCTCATCCCCACCGCGCCTGCGAATTCCGACAATTTCTTGACACCCAATTCACCGCCTTGTACGATTAAAGCGTTAACAGCAGAATATACAATCTCTTATCGAGAGTGGCTGAGGGACCGGCCCTTTGAAGCCCGGCAACCTTTTCGCGTCATGCGGCGCGTGAATTGGTGCTAAATCCGGAGAGCCTGAATTGGCTCGGAGATGAGAGCAGCAAGTTTCATACACTTCTCTCATCGGGAGAAGTATTTTTTTGCCCAATTTACTGAAACTTTATAGCTGAAACATAACACCCAAGTATAACGGAGGAAACAATGCCTACCAGGAACCCGGGCGAACCCTACTATCGCATCAGCATTGACGAAGCCGAGGAAATGCAGGCATCCGGCGACGCCGTCGTCGTGGACGTTCGCGCTCTCGACGAGTACGCAGAGGGCCATATCAAGGGCGCACTCTTCATCCATGTGGACACCTTGCTCGGACGCATTGACGAGCTTCCGCAGGACAAGGATCTGCTCTTCATCTGCGCCATCGGCGTCCGCAGCGGACTCGCCGCCGAGATGGCGGCAGCGATGGGCTTCGACTCCGAGCGCCTCTACAACATAGAAGCAGGCACTCCCGCCTGGATCGAAGCAGGCAAGCCCACCAGCTACGGCTCAGACGAATAACAAGCCACAACTCTCCTCCCCAGGGGTGAAGGCAATTATTCCTTCCCCCTCATGGGATGAGAAATCCAATCCGTTCTGTAAATCCTGTTAGTTGAGGACAGAAAATGACCGTACTCGTCGTTGGCTCCGTCGCCTACGACACGATAAAAACACCTGCCGCCAGCCGCGAGGACTCACTCGGCGGCTCGGCGACATACTTCTCCGTTGGCATCAGCCGGTTCGCACCCGTCAGCTTGGTCGCCGTAATCGGCGAAGACTTTCAGGAGCGGCACATCGAACTCCTGCGCTCTCGCGGAGTCGATGTCAGCGGCTTGCAGCGTGAACAGGGCAAGACCTTCCGCTGGGCAGGCGAGTACTTCTCAGCCGACCTCAACTCCCGCACCACGCTCGACACCCAGCTCAATGTCTTCGCCGAGTTTTCGCCCAGCCTCAGCGCAGAGCAGCGTCGCAGCCCATATCTGTTTCTTGCCAACATCGACCCCGAGCTTCAGCTCGATGTGCTGGATCAAATGGAACGGCGCCCCGACCTCGTAGCCCTCGACTCCATGAACTTCTGGATAGACGGCAAGCGCGACGCGCTCAACAAAGTAGTCGCCAACGCCGATGTGCTATTCATGGACGAAGGCGAGGCGCGCGACTTCGCTTGCGAAGGCAACCTCGTAACCGCAGCCCGCAAGATAATGGCGATGGGCCCCAGCGCGCTCGTCATCAAGCAGGGCGCGCATGGCGTTCTCGTCTTCAGCGGCGACACGGTATTCTCCGCGCCCGCATTCCCGCTCGATCATGTCGTTGACCCCACCGGCGCAGGCGACACCTTCGCCTCAGGCTTCATCGGCTACATCGCAGCCACCGGCGACAAGACGCCCGAAGGCTACCGCCGCGCGGCAGTGCTAGGCTCAGTGATGGGTTCTTTCTGCGTGCAGGACTTCAGCGTGGACAAGCTGCTCACCCTGAGCATGCAGGACATCGAAGACCGCTTCCGCGCCTTCTCCCAGCTCACCGCCTTCGCCCCTTTGCAGGACGGCGGTTCACTTCTTACCCGAAATTAAAGATAATCCCGTGTATCCAATAGGAGGATAGATTGACTACAGCGACAAACAAGGGGCACATCGCAGACCCCTCACTTGCATCCGACGGCATCCGTCGCATCCACTGGGCTGCGCGCGAGATGCCCGTGCTGCGCCAGATACGCGAGCGCTTCGCAGATGAAAAGCCGCTCACAGGCTTGCGCGTTGCCGCCTGCCTGCATGTAACCAGCGAGACCGCAAACCTGCTTCTCGCGCTGCAGGACGGCGGCGCTGAAGCAGCTATCTGCGCCAGTAACCCGCTCAGCACTCAGGACGATGTGGCAGCCGCGCTGGTCCACGAGTACGGC
Source organism: SAR202 cluster bacterium bin90 (assembly GCA_002238855.1). Lineage (GTDB taxonomy): Bacteria > Chloroflexota > Dehalococcoidia > Lucifugimonadales > JADFKI01 > Bin90. The sequence goes on along the minus strand of MPND01000012.1, from coordinate 82,496 downwards.
ATACCCACCTTCGCCATCAAGGGCGAGGACAGCGAGACATACTACTCGCACATCAACTCCGCCCTCGACACCAAGCCCCACATAACGATGGACGACGGCGCCGACCTAGTGGCGACACTCCACACCGACCGCACCGATGTACTCGACGGGCTTATCGGCGGCTCAGAGGAGACCACAACAGGCGTTATCCGCCTCCGCAGCCTTGCCGAAGCGGGCAGGCTCAAGTACCCGATCATCGCCGTCAACGACGCCGACACAAAGCACTTCTTCGACAACCGCTACGGCACAGGCCAGAGCACGCTCGACGGCATAACCCGCGCCACGAACATCCTCTGGGCGGGCAAGACGGTCGTTGTAGCCGGCTACGGCTGGTGTGGGCGCGGCGTCGCCCTCCGCGCTCGCGGCATGGGCGCTCAGACCGTCGTAACCGAGATCAACCCGATCCGCGCTCTCGAAGCCGCGATGGACGGCCATCAGGTCATGAGCATGGACAACGCCGCGAAGATCGGCGACATCTTCATCACGCTCACCGGCGGTATGAAAGCAGTCGGACGCCAGCACATCGAGGTGATGAAAGACGGCGCGCTTATCGCCAACAGCGGCCACTTCAACGTGGAGATTGACATCCCCGCGCTCGAAGAACTCGCAGACGGCAAGCAGGAAGTGCGCCCATTCGTTGACGAGTATCTTATGGGAGACGGAAGGCGTCTCAATCTGCTGGGCGAAGGTCGCCTCATCAACCTCGCAGCAGCCGAGGGACACCCCTCCGCCGTAATGGACATGAGCTTCGCCGACCAGGCGCTCTCAGCCGAGTACCTGGCGAAGTTCTCACACTCGCTGGAGCCGGAGGTGTACGACGTGCCACGCGACATTGACGAAGAGGTCGGACGCCTGAAGCTGCTGTCCATGGGTATCACCATCGACACGCTGACGGCAGAGCAGGAAGAGTACCTAGCAAGCTGGGAAGTAGGAACTTGAACGACTTCCTCACAGATCATGCCGAGTTGCAGGAATATCCGAACTGCTTCGGCTGCGGGCAGAGCAACCCAATTGGATTGCGGCTCACCTACCGGCGTCGGGGAGATGCGATATTGACCGACTTCACGCCTAGTGGGGCGCACGAAGGTTGGCCCGGCATCGTGCATGGAGGCATCATCGCCACCCTGCTCTACGAAGTGATGGAAAACTTCGCATTTCGGAACGGAACAGTCGCTATGATGCGCGATATGGACATCCAATACCGCAGACCCGCGAGAATCGACAGGCGCATAACCGCATTGGCGCGCCTGGAGTTGAGTGCCGATCGTGAAATGTCCATCACTGCGACCTTGGTTCAGAATAATGTCGTCGCCGAGGGTAGCGCCCGCCTGGTCGCCATCAGCGACGAGCACATTGAACGGCTCGGCATCAACTCTACCCCTCACAAATTGGGGGAGTGATAGGGGAAATAATCAGGGGAGTGAGGGGTAATGCCTGCTCCTTCCAAATCAAGTACGGCAGTCACTCAGACACACTTCGTACATAAATTAAACATCGTCCCAGGAGAAGAAAATTGAGCCACACCTTTACAGATTCCGCCTCATACCTGTTCACTTCCGAATCGGTAACAGAGGGACACCCGGACAAGCTCTGCGATCAGATTTCCGATGCCGTGCTAGACGCGATCATCGCCGACGACCCCAGGGCGCGCGTCGCCTGCGAAGTCTGCACGACTACGGGCCTCGTCGTCGTCATGGGTGAGATCACCACGAACACCTATGTGGACATCGCCACCATCGTCCGCAACACCATCCGGGACGCAGGCTACATCGACTCCAGATACGGCTTCGACTACCAGTCCTGCGGCGTCACCATCTCAGTGCATGAACAGTCTCCGGACATTATGCACGGCGTTGACCGCGCCATCGAAGTGCGCGGCGAGCAGGGAGACTACGACGACCTGGAAGCGGTCGGCGCGGGTGATCAGGGCATGATGGTCGGGTTCGCCTGCAACGAGACGCCTGAGCTTATGCCCCTGCCCATATCCCTGTCGCACAAGCTCTGCCAGCGCATGGCGGAACTCCGCAGGGACAAGACCCTTCCATACCTCCGTCCCGACGGCAAATCGCAGGTAACAGTCGAGTACGAGTATGGCGTCCCCAAGCGCGTCCACACCGTCATCATGAGCACCCAGCACAGCGAGGATGTGGAGCAGGAAGTCATAGCCCGCGACCTCATTGAGCACGCGGCAAAGGCAATAATCCCTGAAAACCTGCTCGACGACGACACTCAGTATTGGATCAACCCGTCCGGCCGCTTCGTAACCGGCGGTCCCGTCGGCGACACCGGCCTCACCGGCCGCAAGATTCTGGTGGACACATACGGCGGATTCGCAAGGCACGGCGGCGGCGCATTCTCCGGCAAGGACCCCACGAAGGTTGACCGTTCTGCCGCCTACGCAGCGCGCTACGTCGCAAAGAACTGCATTGCGGCAGGCTTCGCCGACAGGATGGAAGTCATAGTCTCCTACGCCATAGGCAAGCGTGAGCCGACTTCCATTTCCATAGAAACATTTGGCAGCGGCAAGATTGCGGACGAAAAGATAGAAGCGCTCATTGCGGAAAACTTCGATCTGACGCCCGGCGGCATCATCCGCGACCTCGAACTGCGGCGCCCGATATTCAAGCAGACCGCTACCTACGGGCACTTCGGCCGCGACGACCTCGACCTCCCCTGGGAGCGCACCGACAAAGCCGATAAACTCCGCAAGGCCGCCGGCCTGTAAACCTGGCAACATCCCTTCCCCCGCGATGGGGGAAGGCTAGAACATGCGCAGGAAGGGGATGGGGGTGAAAGAGCCGGAACCATTGTGCCATCCTCTTATCCTGTAAATCGAAGTCAGCCCCTGGACAAAAAATGGCAATAAAATTCGGAACCGACGGCTGGCGAGCAATCATCGCCGAGGATTTCACATTCGACAATGTGCGCCTCTGCGCGCAGGGTGCCGCCGACCTGATGAAGTTCCACAGCTTGGCATATCGTGGCTTCATGGTTGGCTACGACACGCGCTTCGCATCCGCTGAATTCGCAGCCGCAGTCGCCGAGGTAACCGCAGCCAACGGTATCCCAACATACCTCTGCGACAGGGCAGCGCCCACTCCCGTCATTGCCTACAACCTCGTGGCGAAAGACGCCGGGGCAGGCGCGGTCATCACCGCCAGCCACAACCCCGCCGCATACAACGGCTTCAAGTACAAGCCCGACTACGGCGGCAGCGCATCCCCTGAAATCGTTGCCGAACTGGAATCGCGCATCAGTGGCGCAGAATCTTCCGGAAGCGTGCAGCGCATACCCCTTCAGCAGGCTAGCGCCAGTGGCTTGCTGGAAGAGTTCAATCCCGCTCCGGACTACCTCAACCATGTAGCATCCTTCGTCGATCTGGCAGCAATCCGCAACGCCGGCTTAGACATCGTGGTGGACTCTATGCACGGCGCGGGCGCGGGCTACCTCGCCGAACTGCTATCCGGCGGCTCCACGCGCGTCATCGAAATTCGCAGCGACCCCAATCCTGCCTTCCCCGGCATGGCGCAACCCGAACCACTCGCCCACAACCTTGATCCGCTCATCGACGAAATCTCCGACAGGACCGCCGACATCGGCTTAGCCACGGACGGTGACGCCGATCGCCTTGGTGTTGTGGACGACGACGCCCAGTTCCTCACAACCCTGCAGACTTTCGCGCTGCTCTGCATGCACCAGCTTGACACGCTCGGCAGGCGCGGCCCCCTCGTGCGCTCCATCACCATGACCGGCATGATAGACAAGCTCGGCGCGCTCTACGATGTCCCCGTGCATGAAACCCCCGTCGGCTTCAAGTACCTCGGCCCCGTCATGATGGCTCAGGACGCGCTTATCGCAGGCGAAGAGAGCGGCGGCTACGCATTCCAAGGCAATGTACCCGAGCGAGACGGCATCCTCAGCGGCCTGATGCTCCTCGACATGATGGTCAAGACCGACATGGGCATCCCCGATCTGCTCGGCGAGCTTGAAGACAAGGTCGGCCCCCACCACTACGACCGCCTCGACCTCCACTTCGACGAAGACCTGCGTGACACCGTCCTGACGCGCCTCCAGGGCAGCGCGCCCGCATATCTGGCAGGCCTGCAGGTAGAGCAGGTGGACACCCAGGACGGCTTCCGCTACCTCCTCGAAGGCGGCTACTGGGCGCTCATCCGCTTCTCCGGCACCGAGCCCCTCCTCCGAATCTACGCCGAAGCCGAATCTCCCGACGACGTCCAGATGCTGCTAGCAGAAGCCCGCGACTTGGCGGGCGTGTAGCTTGCTCCGATAGTGATAGGCTCAATTCAATTTTCCACTTCTGTCAAGACAATTCTTGACACCAAGCTAATGGGCCAATATGCTGAGTCATTAGACAGGTGACACCAGAAGTAGGTGAGGCAGCAAGATGGTCGCAACGAGAGAGAAGTTTTCCAGCCAGGCATCACCAGAATTGCTGGAAGAGATGCGTGAGATAGCTCGCAGGGAAGGACGCCACTTCCAAGCCGTACTCGAAGATGCTATGAGCGGATACGTTGAAAGCAAACGCCAAGAGCGTGTACGTCCTGAGATGATGGCCCACTTTTATGCAAGTCTTGAGAAAAACCGACGCCTCGGTGAGCTTCTCGGAAAGTCGTAATGCACGAGTTCCCAACTATTGAGGAAGTCGTGGAGATTCACGATATTGCCGTGTGCGAGTTTGGCGGTTCGTCAGGACTCCGAGACCCAGGGGCTCTAGATTCCGCTTTGATGCGTCCTCAACTTGGATACTACAACAGCCTGCTCGAAGAAGCCGCTGCGTTGATGGAAAGCCTTGCGATGAACCACCCATTCGTGGACGGCAACAAGCGAACAGCATTCTTCACGACTGATGCCTTCCTGCGTAGAAATGGACAGTTCATTGACTGTGACAACCAACAAGCCTACGATTTCTTCATGCAGCTGTTCGAAACACACTCATTTAGATTCGCTCAACTACATGAATGGCTGAAAGAGCACAGCAAGTCCCTGTCATGAACGCAAGTAGATAGACGGAATAATCAGTCTCCATGCCCATCCTCACAGCCACCAACCTAGCCCTCCTCTACGGCGAAATCGAAATTTTCGCCAATCTCGACCTTCAGATCGACGAGCGGGACCGCATCGGCATCGTCGGCCCCAACGGCGCAGGCAAGACCTCCCTGATCCGCATCCTCGCCGGCGAACTTGAAGCCAACGGCGGCAACTTCAACTGGCAGCGCGGCGTCCGAATCGGCTATGTTCCGCAGACACCGGCGCAAGCCACATCCGGCACCGTCCACGACGAAGTCATGCAGGCATTCACACGCCTCCGTCAGGTCGAGGACGAGCTTGCCTCCAGCGCCCTCGACATTCAGGTCGCCGACGATGAGTCTCGTAGTGCCGCGGAACGCCGCTATGACGCCCTGCTCAAAGAATTCGAGGCGCTCGGCGGCTACGACTACGAACACCGCATGGAGCGCGTCCTCGACGGCGTCGGCCTGCCCGAAGAGACCCTGGCAACCGCCGCATCCGACGCAAGCGGCGGCGAGCGCACACGCGCTGCACTAGCGCGGGCGCTCCTCTCAGACCCCGACTTCCTCATCCTTGACGAGCCAACCAACTACCTCGATTTTCGGGGACTGGACTGGCTGGAAGACTTCCTGTCCGGATTCACCGGCGGCTTCATGGTCGTATCCCACGACCGCTACTTCCTCGACAAGGTGGCAAACCGCATCCTGGAAATCGACAACGGCAAGCTCAATTCATACCCCGGTAACTACACCAAGTACCGCACCCTCAAGGAAGAGCAGCGCAGGCGCCAGGCCATCGAGTACGAGCGCCAGCAGGAGTACATCGCCCGCGAAGAGAATTTCATCCGCAGATACAAGGCAGGTCAGCGAGCGCGAGAAGCTCGCGGTCGCGCCACTCGCCTCGAACGCCTAGAGCGCATCGAAAAGCCCACCACTATCGAGGATATCCACCTCGGCATCCTGAGCACATTCCGCACAGGACAGATCGCCATCAGGACCAGCAAGCTCGGCGTCGGCTACCAGCAGAACGGGCACGGCGTCCAACTTCTGAATGTAGCGGACACTCAGCTCGAGCGCGGCTCACGCACCGCTATCATCGGCAGCAATGGCATCGGCAAGACCACGCTCCTGAAAACCCTGCTCGGGGAAACGCCTCCCATTGTTGGCAACGCAAGTCTCGGCCACAATGTCGAACCGGGCTACTACTCGCAGGGCAGCACCGACCTGCCGCGGCACTCGACCGTCCTGAACGCGCTCATAGATGCTCGCAACCTACGCATCCCCGAGGCGCGCAACTACCTCGCGCGCTTCCTGTTCAGGGGCGACGATGTCTTCAAGTCCACATCCGCCCTCAGCGGCGGCGAGCGCAGCCGTCTCGCCTTGGCGCGCCTGCTCATCGCCGAGCCCAACCTGCTCATCCTCGACGAGCCGACAACGCACCTCGACATCCCCAGCCGCGAAGCCCTTGAAAGCCTGCTGGGAAACTACGGCGGCACGTTGCTCTTCGTCTCCCACGACCGCCGCCTGATTTCGTCGCTCGCGTCGCAGCTCTGGATCGTCGAGGACGGCGAGACAAACCTGTTCAGAGGCAGCTTCGAGGAGTGGGTACGTGACACACGCAGAGATTCAGAGCAGCAGCCGGCGCTATCGCAGTCCACCGCGCCCAAGACTCGCAGCAGGCAGTCCGACAGGCGCCGTCGCACCTCAGCCGCCCAGAAGCGCGCAAAGCAGGCAGTAATTCGGGACTATGAGGAGCAGATAAGCAGTCTGGAAGAGCAGCTCGTCGAAATCAACGTCGCGCTCGAATCAGCCACCGAGCGCCAGAACATCCCCGAAATCACCCGGCTCGGTGAGAAATACAACGCAACCCAGGCAACCCTCGACCAAGCGCTGGAAGAGTGGAGCGAGCTATCCTGATAGTGCTTGAAGTCTTCCCAAGCTAAAGGGTAGGGTGAGGACGAAATCGGCATAGCATCCCCTTCACCCGCGTCTGCCCCCATACCGCCGCACCGCATCCTCATACGCGTCTGGCGTATTCAGGTCCAGCCTTATCTGTGGGTCATCCAGCGCGTACTCCTGCACGCTGTCCCTGTGCGCCTGGAATACCTCACGTATCCCCTGCATATCCTCGCTGATACGCGCCAACTCGCCGCGCAAGGAAGCCGCGAATATCAGCGGATGCCCGCCATGCCCCTCGTATCGCGGAGATGTAATCAGATAGTTGCCTGAAAGATGAGCTCGCACCACGGCAGAAACGATTGATGCTGTGCGTGGCTGATCGACCGCAAGCAGCAGAATGGCGTCCGCATCCGCGCTGACATCCTGCAGCCCCGCCTTGATGGAAGTAGTCTTGCCCTGAAGATAGTCGGGATTCACCACACAGCGAGCGCCGGTGCCACCGACCTGCTTCGCAACCGCATCCGCCTCATGTCCCACAACAACCACGACTTCCGACACGCCTGCATCGAACAATACGCTTATCTGGTGCTCAACAAGGGTTGTGCCGCGCCATGGCAAAAGGGGTTTGGGCCGCCCCATTCGGCGCGATTCGCCCGCGGCTGTGAGAATGGCTGAAATGCCGGGCATCGCCTAGTCTGCCGCAGGCACCGCTGCGCCGTGCTTCTCCTCGATGCGGCCCATCAGCCGCTCTTCGAGCTTCATCACGCTTCCGGTGCCGCCCAGTCGGAACATCAGCACTTCGGACATGATGCTCACAGCGATCTCTTCCGGCGTGCGCGCGCCAATGTCCAGCCCGATAGGAGCCCGCAACTCGCGTATGCGTTCATTGGATATGCCCATCCGCATCAGGTCCTCGTAGATGAGGATAATCTTGCGCCTGCTCCCCAGCAGCCCCACATACTTCGCGGATGTCCGCGCAGCAGAGGCAAGCGCAACATTGTCATACCTGTGACCGCGCGTGGCAACGATGATGAAGGTATTCGGGTTAATTGGCAGCTCGCCCAGCGCGTCCTCCGGCTTCTTGGCGATTATGATGTCCGCCTCCGGGAATCGCTCGGCGTTGGCGAACTCCTCGCGGTCGTCCGTAACAAACACGCGGAAGCCTAGCGTCTTGGCCAGCGGTGCAATCGACTTGGAAACATGCCCGCCGCCGCACAGCACCAGTTGAGGAGGCGTCGTGTATGCCTCGATGAAGTACTCCGCGCCGCTTCCGGTTACGACATACTTATTCTTGCCGTGAACCATCAGTTCGAACGCCTCACCGATCGCGCTCTCGTCCAGCTCTGAATTGCCCAGCGACCCGACCGTCGAGCCGTCTTGCCTGATGAACATCTTCGCGCCGATCCTCGCAGCCGAGCCGCTGCCGCTCCGGATCAGGCTTGCCAGCGCGACCGCGTCGCCGCCCGTGTACGCGTCCTCGATCTCCTTGGCGAAGTCCAGGTACTCTCCCGGCTCGTACACCGGGTCAATCAGGAAGAACATCGTGCCGCCGCAAATCAGCCCGTCCTCGGCGGCAAGGTCTTCGTTAAGCTCGTATTCGCGGTACTCTGCGGTGCCCCCGCTCTTCAGCAGTTCGCTCGCCGCAAACCAGATGTCTCCCTCCACGCAGCCGCCGCCCAGCGTTCCCACGCCGCTGCCATCGGTCCGAACCAGCAGCTTCGACCCCGGCTTCTGCGGAGTCGAACCCTTCGTGCCTATCACCGTAGCGACCACCACGGGCGTTTCGCTCTCAAGCTGCTTCACCGCTTCATTGAAGACTACCTGCATCATGCACCGCCTTTAACCACTCGCTACGCTAGGGGATTTCAATTTACAGATTACCAACTTGAGCCGTCCAATGCAATTGGAACTGGTTCGAACGGAATGCTAGAAGGTGCTAATGGAAGAGTGCGTCAAACCTCAGTCTCATAGACTATCTTGCCATCCCTCCAGGTTGGAACAGAGCCTGTCGTCTCTATCGCGCGCTTGCGAGCTTTGATGGCGGCGCGGCGCATTGCCGCTTCGGCTGCAATGGAGTCAGCAGAGCGCGGCTGCTTTTTCAGTTTGCTGTGTTTCGCATTGCCTATTTTCCGTTTATCCATCAATCACCTCCATATTCAATCAGCTGAGGGACAGGCGCTGAAGCGTCATACAGATCCCACGCATCTACTAGGTCTCGGTAAATGTGCAGGAAGTTGCGCATGCCCGCATGGAAGCGGCGGCGCACTACTTCCGCAGGAACGTCGTGACCGCCTTCCACCACTCGATTTCCCACGCGCGCGATTGCCATTTCAGGGCTCGGCAGACTCAGAAAGTATAGCCGCACCCGATAGCCTTGTGCCTGCCAACTCGGAATCATCCGAGCGTAACCTCGACCACTGAGCGTCGTTTCAAAGGCGAAAGTCTCTCCCTTGCGTACATAGTCGTCTATCAGGCGAAGCATCAGCCTGCCCGCCGCGACCGCTGAACGCTCTGGCTCGAAAGGATTCAGCCCTGCAGCAATCATATCGGCATTAACGAAGGTTCGGCAACCCGCTTCGTTGAGCAGAAATTCCGTCGCAAAAGTCGTCTTGCCCGCGCCGTTTGGACCTGCAATTATCAGGATGTTCTTCTGGGAAGTTGCGCTTGCCAATTCAGAGTGTGAAGTAGTCACTATTCAGTCTTTTCTTCTAGCTCGCGATAATCAGCACCCACATCGGCTCCTCGCCCACATCGTAAGTAGCAAACCGCGTCAGCGTCCCGTCCCCCTCGATTCGATACGCAGCCAGCCGACCCGTATCCAGCCCGGCGGCATACAGGAACCGCCCGCTCGGATCAATGCTGAACGCGCGCGGCACAGCCTCGCTCGGCGCATGCCCGATTGCCGTCAGCGCTCCGCTCTCCGCATCCACGCTGAAGCATGCAATGCTGTTGTGCCCCCGGTTCGGCGCATACAGGAACTCCCCCGACGGCGCGATCTGTATCTGCGAGCAGCTATTCCGCTCCGCAAAGCCTTCCGGCAGCGTCGATACAGTCTGAAACGCGCTCAGAGTACCGTTGTCGGCATCGAAATTGTACCCCGTAACGCTGCAACCCTGCTCATCTGAGAAGTACAGGATATCCTTGTTCGGATGGAAGCAGAAATGACGCGGCCCCAGCTCCTCGTCCATCTCAACTCTTGCCGGACTGTTCGGCGTAATATGACCCGTCTCCGCATCGAACCTGAACTGATATATCGCATTTGGCCCCGTACCACCCGATATATGCGGCACGAACGCGAACCTGTTCGACGCGTCCGTCTGCATGGAGTGCGCGCCCTTCGCAGTCGCCAGCCACTCCACAGGCGGCGCAGTAGCCGCACCGTCATCCCCGATGGTATGCACCGCGCACAGACCGCCCTCATAGTACGCCGACAGCAGGAACCGTCCCCTGCGGTCAGTCGCCAGGTAGCATGGGTCATTCTCCAGCGCGGCATCCCCGATGTGCGTCAGCGACCCCCCATCGCCAATCGCGTAGCTCGAAAGCGCAATCTCATCCCGGCACCCCACATACATCCGGTCTCCTGCAGGATTCACCGCAAGCGGCGCAGGTCGCTTAGCCGTAGCCACATCCCCGATGTGCGTCAGTTCCCCCGTCCCCTCATCCACCTCATATCGAGCAATCCTGTCTTCCCCCGAGAGCGTTATGTACATCTGCATAGCAATCAACCCATCCTGTCTGCAATTGAATTCGTCATTCCCCCGAAGGCGGAAAAGACGGATGAAAGAACTACAACCTCAACATCCGCTCTATCCGCCGGTGCCCCCTGCAAGGTCCCACCACCGCGATATTCAGCCGCTCCGATACCAGCACATCATTGGCGAGACATTGCACATCCTCCGTCGTAACCGCGTTCACCTGCTCGATCACATCGTCCACATGCGCGATCTCACCCAGCAGCATCTCCGACTGCCCCATCCAGCTGGCGACAGCCCGCGTGTCCTCCATCCGCAGCATCAGCCGTCCGGCGCTCAGACGCTTCGCCTTCTCCAGTTCGTCCTCCGGCAGCCCGTCCCTTAGCGCGCCCACCTGCTCAAGTATCGTCGCCACCGCATCATACACGCGCTTCGGGTCAACCCCCGCCGATACGATAATCGCACCCGTGTCAGTGAAGTGACTCACCTCGCTATGCACATCGTAGGCAAGTCCAAGCTTCTCCCGCACCTCCACGAACAGGCGGCTGCTCATGCCCTCGCCCAGCGCCACGCTAAGCATGTCCAGCGCATACCGCTTCGGATGCGTCAGCGAAACACCCGGCAGCGCAAGCGACAGGTGCGCCTGCTCCGTCTTGCGGTACTCCACCTTAGACTGCGCCCCGCACTGAGCCCCATTGAACGGGGTCCATTCGCTCCGTTCACCCAGCCCCCAGTTCTCGCTGAGCCGCTCCACCTGCGCCACCACATCTTCATGCGACACATTCCCCGCAACGCTCACCACGATATTGTCAGGAGTGTAGTACGCCGCCACGAAATCCAATATCATCTCGCGGGTAATGGCGCCAACGCTCTCCCGCGTCCCCCCGGGATCACGACCCAGCGGATGCCCGGGCCAAAGCATCTCGTAGATCAGCGCCTCCACCTTGTAGGTGGGGTAGTCGTTTATCATCCCCAGTTCCTCGAAGATGACATGCCGCTCCTTCTCGATGTCGTCAGGCTCATACAGCGAGTTGCGAAGGAGATCGAACAGCAGCGCAAGGCTGTCCTCGAAGTACGGCTGCGCAACCTTGCACCAGTAAACCGTAAGCTCATGCTCGGTAGCAGCGTTGATCACGCCTCCCACGCCCTCTATCGCCCCGCTGATCTGCTGCGGCTCCGGTCGTAGCTCCGTCCCCTTGAACACCATGTGCTCCAGGAAGTGCGACAGCCCCGCCTCCTCGTCAGTCTCATACCGCGAACCCACGCCGACAAACATGCACATACTCACCGACCGGGTATGCGGCATCTCGCTCGTCACCACCCGCATCCCATTATCCAGTGTACTCTTCTGAAACATACTACCCCTTAAATTCCCTTCTCCCGCGATGGGGGAAGGCTAGGATGGGGATGATGAAATATCCTATCCACCCTGTTATATCCTTGCTAGCTTTCCGTCCGAATCTCGACCCCGGCGCGCTCCTCCTGCACCTTCGCAACAGCGCCTGCCGCCTCTCTGCCCCAGCCCTTGTTCTGCCCGGCGATATAACGCTGCTGCGCCACATTCGACATCTCCATTGGCACCCGCAGCCGCCGTCCCATATCAGTCGCAAGCCCAACATCCTTCGCCGCGAGGTCAAGCTGAAAGCCCGGATCGAAGTTCCCCACGAACAGCCCCGACGGGAATCCCTGCATGCTCTGCGTATTCCCCGAGCTTCCCTTCACCGCATCGTACAGCGTCTGCGCGTCAACACCCGCCTTCACGCCGAGGCTGAACGCCTCCGATAACAGCACGCCAACGCTCAGCCCGATGAGATTGTTCACGATCTTGCACACCGCGCCCGAACCGAGGTCACCGCAGCGCATCACCTTGTCCCCGATCCTGTCCAGCACAGGCTTGCACTTGTTGTACGCGTCCTCATCGCCGCCGACCATCACGCAAAGCGTCCCAGCCTCCGCGCCCGCGACGCCTCCGCTCACAGGAGCATCCAGCACCGTCACGCCCGCGCTCTCACCCGCCGCGCTTATGCGATAGATGGTATCCGGGTCGGTCGTGCTCAGGTCGAAATACACGGTCCCCGCGCCCGCGCCGCCCAGAATGCCGCCCTCGCCCAGCGCGACCTCCTCCACATCCTGCGGTCTCGGCAGCGATGTAAACACCACATCGCTCGCGGCGGCAACTGCGGCAGGACTATCAGCCCACGTCGCGCCCATCGAGATAAGCTCATCAGCCGCTTCCTTCCGTATGTCGAACACGGTCATCTCAAAGCCGCCCGCCGCGATATTCCGCGCCATATGCCGCCCCATAAACCCAACGCCAATAAACCCGACCTTCATGTTTGCCTCTCTTTTTATCTACTTCTCCAGCATTTACAATCAATTCAGTCCGCTATTCCAACTACTGTAGGAATATGAATGATTGCGAAGAATGATAACCCTCGTCGCGGACGCTATCAAGGCGGAGACGAAGCATAAAGCCCTTACATTCCTGACGACACCTCGGGACCTGTACATTCAGCGGAATCCATCCCCTCAAAATCCTTCCCAACACAAAAGCATCTAAACATACGAAACCCCTCAAACCGGGACATCAGGCCAAGACAGGTCCAACCGGAGTAATTACACAACAGGAGTGCCCTCAATGAAGACCCTTCGCATAGGCATTATGACACTCGCTCTGCTTCTCACGGCAGCCTTCGTTCTCGCCGCTTGCTCCTCGTCGGAGCCACAGGCGACAACCCAAGCGCCGCCCGCTCAGACGCAGCAGACGACTACCGCCCCGCCAGCCGCCCCCCGCCCCGCCACCCCCAGCCCCACCCGCCACGCTCCCTCCCGCGAACACGCCAATGCCCGCCAACACGGCGACACCGGAGCCAACAAAGGCGGCCCCGACCGCCGAGCCGCAGGCGTCCGCACATGAAAGCATCGTAACGCCCGCCACCGGCAGTGAACAGACCGTCCCCGAGATCCGCGGCATCTCAAGTTGGATCAACACTGAGCCGATCACATTCGAGGAGCAGCGCGGCAAGGTCGTCCTCGTGGACTTCTGGACATACACCTGCGTCAACTGCATCCGCACCCTGCCATACATCAAGGCGTGGCACGAGAAGTACGCGGACAAGGGCCTTGTCATCGTCGGCGTCCATACACCCGAGTTCGACTTCGAGAAGGACCGCGAGAATGTCATCGAAGCCTCAGAGGGCTTCGGCTTGGAATACCCAATCGCACAGGACAATGACTTCGGAACCTGGCGCGCATTCAACAACCGCTACTGGCCCGCCAAGTACCTTGTGGATAAGGACGGCCTCATCCGCTACACCCACTTCGGCGAAGGCGCGTATGAAGAGACCGAACTCTGGATTCGCGGCTTGCTCGAAGAGGCCGGCGCAGACCTCAGCGACATTTCCGCCAGCACGCTTGCCGAGCCGGAATATGACGACAGAGTACGAGGAACTGATCGCGAGACCGGCCTGACCCGCGAAATATACGCCGGCTTCGAGCGCAACTACAGCGCGCTACTGTCTTCCGCGCCCTATGTGCTGCACCAGGAGTACTACGAAGAGGAAGACGCCGAAATCTTCTACACTGACCCAGGCGAGTACCGCAACCACTTCCTGTACCTGCAGGGACTCTGGCGCAACGAGTCCGAGCGCTTGGTACACGCCCGCGAGACAGAGAGTTACGAAGACTACCTCGCGCTCAAGTTCAACGCCACCAGCGTCAATGCAGTGATGTCGCCCGTGAACGGCGGCGAATACGACGTGCGCGTGCTGCTCAACGACGAGCCAATCAGCCCGGAGGCCGCAGGCACCGACGTGATGTACGATGACGACGGCAACGCATACATCGTCGTGGACTCCGCGCGGATGTACCACATAGTCAACCTACCGGAGTACCAGAGCCACGAACTAAAGCTCAGCTCCAACTCGCCCGAGTTCTCGCTATTCGCCTACACCTTCGGCGCGTATGACGGCGGCGAACCGGCCCCAACCGGCTACGACACGAATTAAAATAACAGGATGTACAAGATTTACAGGATGGTTAGTATGAGGGTCAAGAGGCTTGGCGCCAGCATAACCTTGGGGGCATTGCTTATGCTTCTGGCAGTCGCATGCCAGAGCATAGCAGCCCCGTCAGAGCAGGCAGCAACCGAAGAAGGCGAAGGCGAGCAGTTCACCGAAGTCGAGCTTATCAAGGGTCCCGTCTCCCCCGACGGCTTGCAGGCGATCTTCGCCACCCCAGACCTTGGCATCGGTGAGCAGCGGATCGCCGTCGTCCTAACATCTCAGAAGGGCCTGGTGCGCTCCCCAATCGCCACCCTGACTTCATACCACTACCCCGACGGCGCAACCGAGGGAGAGATGCGCGACTCTGCCGTTGCCCTGTTCAGACCCTTCCCGCTCGGAACGCGCGGCCTCTACGCCGCCCAGATGGACTTCGACACCCACGGTGACTGGGGCTTGGAGATAGCAGTCCTCGACGAGGATGCCAACACCCTGTGGGCCGACCTGCGCTTCGAAGTGCCCGAGCAAACTGAGGCTCCCGCCAACGGCGCGCCCGCAACCGCGAGCAACAGCAAGACGCTTGCCACCCACAGCATCGAACAGCTCACCACAGGCTCATTGCAGGACACCGACCTCTACCAGATCAGCATCGCCGATGCAGTTCAGTCCGGCATGCCCACCGTCATCGTCATGGCAAGCCCCGCATTCTGCACCAACGCCGTCTGCGGTCCGCAGGTAGACGTCCTCAGCGAGCTCAAGGACAAGTACAAGGGGCAGGCGAACTTCATCCACATAGACTTCTTCGACAACCCCGACGAAATCCAGGGCGACCTCACCCGCGCCCGCGTCTCCTCTACCGTCTTGGAATGGAACCTGCCCAGTACCGAGTGGTCCTTCGTAGTCAAGAGCGACGGCATAATTCACCAGCGTTTCGAAGGCTTCGCACCCATAGAAGAACTCGAAGACGCCCTCCTCGAAGTCCTCGGCTAAACTATCCCACCTGCCAAGATTTCTTCGAACCATCAGCATATTGCAGATGATTCAGCGATGCTATACTATTATGATGGCAGCTCAATTCTGGTGTTGGCATAATAGGTCTTGGCAAGCATCAATCGTGAATCGCTAGCGCATAGAGTACCCATATCGACCGTCAGTCCCGAGTTGGTTGGGGCTTTCCTCGCCTTGTTTTGGCTGCAGTGCGTGGCGGGCATAGGCATCAGCGCCTATCACCAACTATGGCTTCGCACCGACATCGCGCTCACCGATACTATACTTCAAATCATAATAGCGACGGGGCCGATCAGTCTGGGCGCGGCAGCAAACTCACTTATAGTTGTGATCTCAGCGGAGGGAATCATGGTTCTGGCGGCATGGGTCAAAAGGAGACAGTTTGAAAAGGGCTTAGAACAGGGCTTGGAGAAGGGCGTCGAGAAAGGCCGCGCCGAAGAGCGCAAGCGCGCCAACGCCAAGATGCGCGCCTGGGCTAAAGACGCCATGGAAGCCCAACAACAAGGAAGACCCATCCCCTTCGACCAACTGCCGATCAATGACAAGAGCGAAGCCGAAAGCGATTAATCTCTCTTGATTCAACCAAGGCACAGGGATTCATGGTACTTGCAGCATGGTTCAAAAGGAGACAATTTGAGAAAGGCTTTGAGAAGGGCCTGGAGATAGGTCGCGCCGAAAGCCGCAGAGCAATGCGCAAACTCCACAACGCAAAATTGCGTTCCCTTGCTAAAGAATACGGTATCCCAGAGGATGAACTGCCTCTATTGAACGAATCCGACTAGCCGAAAATCCCCCTAAATCGCCTCCGCCAGCAGCTCCACCAGGTGCTTCGCCCTCTTCCCCGTCCCGTGCTCCACCTGCTGCCGGCACGAAACCCCCTCCATCACCAGCTCGAACTCACCTTGTTGTTGCTGCGCCCGCACCGCAGGGAACAGCGCCATCTCCCCGATGTCCATTGAGATGTCGTAGTGCTCCTTCTCCAGCCCGAACGACCCTGCCATCCCGCAGCACCCCGTCTGAATCTCCCGCGCATCACATCCCGGTATCGTGTTCAGCACCTGCATCGCAGCCTGCGTGCCCACCAGCGCCTTCTGATGGCAGTGCCCGTGGAACAGCACCGTCCCCGGCGGATTCGTGTACTCCGGCGGCGCCCCGCTCCTCTCTTGCGCGTATAGCAGGAACTCCTCGATCAGCATCGTGTTGTCCGCGATAGCCTTGGCCTTCGGATCGCCGCCCAGCAGGTCCTCGTACTCGTCGCTGAAGCTCAGAATGCAGCTCGGCTCCAGCCCCACCATCTTCGCGCCCTGCTCGATAAGCGGGTACACGCTGTCCACATTCGCCCGCGCACTCGCCTTAGCCTTGTCCATGAACCCCTTCGACAGCATCGGACGCCCGCAGCACCCCACATCCGGCAGCACAACCCTGTATCCGAGATGCCGCAGCACCTTCACGGCCGCAATCCCCAGCTCAGGATGGTTGTAGTTCGTGAACGTATCAGGGAACAGCACCACTGTGCCGTGCATCGCGTCCGACGCCGGTGATCCACCCGACGCCCTGAACCACTGTCGGAATGTCTGGCTCGCAAGCATTGGCAGTTCCCGCCGCTTGTCGATGCCCGCGTACCGTTCCAGTATCTCCTTGCCGATCGCCGACTTCAGCGGCAGATTCGTCAGCGGCGCCAGCGGCGACGCCAGCTTGTTGAAGAACGCCACATTGCCCATCATCCTGTCCCGCAGCGAGTACCCGTTCTTCTTCTTGTACTTGTCAAGAAATTCGTACTTCAGCTTCGCCATGTCCACATTGGACGGGCACTCCGCCTTGCACCCCTTGCATTCGAGGCACAGGTCCATCACTCCCATCATCCGCTCGCTCGTCAGCGCCTCATGCGGCAGCGCACCCGACATCGCCCCGCGCAGCGCATTCGCACGCCCGCGTGTCGAATGCTCCTCGTCCCGCGTAACCATGTACGACGGGCACATCGTCCCACCCAGAACCTTGCGGCACGCGCCCTGACCGTTGCACATCTCTATCGCATGCGCGAAACTGCCCTCTTCCTTGTAAGCAAACGCTGTCTCAATCTCCAACGGCTGGTACTGTGGGCTGATTCGCAGGCTGTTCGTCATCGGTGGCGAATCCACGATCTTGCCCGGGTTCATAATGCCATTGGGATCGAACGCCCGTTTCACACCGCGGAATGCGTCGTATATCTGACTGCCGAACATCTTCTCGTTGTACGGACTGCGAACAAGCCCGTCGCCATGCTCCCCGCTCAGCGACCCGCCGTACTCCAGCACAAGGTCGCTTATCTCGTCCGATATAGACACCATTTTGTCCACATCGGCAGAATCCTTCAGATTGATGAGCGGCCTTATATGCAGGCAACCCACGCTCGCATGCCCATAGTATCCCGCATCCGTGTCGTGCGCCTGCACAATCTCATCGAACCGCTTCACGAACTGCGGCAGCTTCTCCGGCGACACCGCCGTGTCCTCCACGAACGGCAGCGGCTTCGCATCACCCGGAACATTCATCATCAACCCCAGTCCCGCCTTCCGCACATCCCACACCTTCGCCTGATCCGACGGCTTGATGAGCCTCGGCATCGCGTACCCCAACCCCTCGCGCTTCACCCGCGCCTCCAGCCGCTCCAGCTTCGCCATCAACTCAGGCTCCGTCTCTGCTATCACCTCCACAACCAGCAGCGCCTCTGGCTCGCCCTCGATGAAGTCCGTAATCCGCGAGTACGCCAGATTGCTCTGCGCCTGCTTGATTATCATGCTGCCGATGAGCTCCACCGCAGCCGGCTCCATCTCCAGCGTCGCGACCGTCGCCTCCATGGACTCGATCAGGTCATGGAAGTGGATCACAGACAGCGCCCTCAGCTTCGGCTTCCTCACCAGCTTCAGCTTCGCCTCCGTGATCGTAACCAGCGTCCCCTCCGACCCCACCACAAACCGCGCCATATTGAAGTCGCTGCCGCCCACGAATTCGTCCAGGTTGTAGCCCGACACGCGCCTCTGAATCTTCGGGTAGCGCGCCAGTATCTCGTTGCGGTGCGCCTCGCCTATCCCGAACACCTTGCGGTATATGTCACCTTCGAGGTTCTCACCGCGCATCCTCGCTTCCAGCTGCGCCCCGTCCAGCGCCCCGAAGTGCGCCCGGTCGCCGTTCGACAGCACCACATCCAGCGACTCCACATTGTCAACCGTCTTCCCCCACATGATGGAGTGCGCCCCGCACGAATTGTTACCCAGCGCGCCGCCCACATTGCCCCTGCTGCTAGTGCTAGGGTCCGGCGTGAAAAACATCCCGCTCGAATTGATCTTGTGGTTCAGCTCGTCAAGAATGATGCCCGGCTGAGTTCGCACCCAGCCCTCCTCCTCGTTCACCTCCAGCACATCCCGCATATGCCGCGAAAAGTCCATCACGATAGCATTCGCCACGGTCTGCCCCGCAAGGCTAGTCCCACCGCCACGCGGCAGCACTGGCAGGTTGTACCGGTGAGCCGTCTCCAGCACTGCGATGACATCATCCGCACTCTTCGGTAGCACCACACCAACAGGCTCGATCTGGTAGATACTCGCATCAGTGCTGTACAGCATGCGAGTCATCTTGTCGAAGCGCACCTCGCCCGTAACACTGCGCCGCAGCTCCTCGACGAGCTCCCTCGTGTCCGCTTCCATCGCCTGTGTTGCCATTGTGCTAATACTCTCCAAGTGCCTGTATAGACAGCAAAAAAATGCCTGCTTTAAAGCATAACGCTTTCAGCAGGCATATTCAAAGAAATCTGTCCGCGTTAGCGGAGTGTCAAATCAGAATTATCAGTTGTCGAATATCTCACTTACCCTGCACGAAAAGCCCGGCAGAACAGCGCCGCCGTCGAGCGCATCGTTCTCAGCCAGAGTAACGACCGAACCACCCGCCGAGTACACTTCTACTTCACGCCAGTCTGGATAGGCGACCCAGACTATACCCACTCCATAATACCGCCACATGTGCGCCTTATCGTAAATGCTCTGCACCGTATCATTTGGAGAAGCAACTTCAACTACTAAGTCAGGGATAACGTTAGAGTATCCGGGGATATCGGCATCAAGAGGCATCTTCTCTGCGGGGAAATAGGCAATGTCGGGTTCACGAACGGTGTGGCGCACGTCGTCTAGCAGGATACCGGTATCAGAAGCCACCAGAGTCCCCAGCCCTTGAGGTTTGACGAAGTTCCCTAGCAGGATGGTCAAATTCACAGCAGTCTTGCCATGGTTAACCCCAGTCGCCATAGTTTTTGCAAGCACCCCCCGTATCAATTCCCCTCGAACGCCCTTGCTATGCAATTCCAGCAAGTCATCGGCAGTCAGCAGTTTCTCTTTCGTAGTCGTCATATCAATCTCTCCATGTCAGAGAAAAGGCGCATGCCAGGATCATACCAAATACCAGACCAACATCGCATCAGGGAGAGTCCGACCGGTCGCCGGGCATCCCCTCGGCATCCCCATCCGGGTGCGGCACCCCTTTGAACACATAAATCACGCGCCGCCAGTTGAATACCACCAGCAACGCCGCAAGCCCAAAGACTATCGCGGACGCCCACATGCGCAGCGGCACGTTCTCCACATCATGCCCGCCGCCGAATATGCCCGGGAAAAACAGCAGCGTCAACATGTACGCCCCGAAAATGCCGAACAGCGCAAGTCCATGCCATACCTTGATGATGCGCGTGGAAATCAGCAGAAGCCCAAATGCCGAAGCCGCCGCCGTCAGCAGGAACTCGCTCGACTGCAACCCAAATGGCTGACTCAGCCTCTCGATGAACCCGCCCTCGAAATAGTCGAGCTGGAAGCTCAGCGGCTGCCCCGCCGAAATGCTGAACACCACCACAATGCTGCCCACCAGCAATGTGAGCTGGTTCACCTGCGAAGATATTAGCGTTGTCAAGCCGTCGTTCGGGTTCGACCGCAGCGCGAATAGCACCGCCACGATTATCTCCGGCGACTCCGACGCCAGCGGCGCAAGCCACTGTATCAGCAGGAACTCACTGATGCCCAGCGCCTCGCCAGTCGCCCGAAGTCCGTGCACAAACGGCTCCGCCGCTATCAGGATAATTGTTGCACTGTAAATGAACAGTGCCACTACCCACAGCCGCCTGTACAGAGGCTTGAACGCGGCTATAATCGCCGCCGCCCCCAGCAGGTCCGGCTCCTCAGACTCCTGCGTTGAACTTCTCCATAGGTAGAAGATGTACGCCCCAATGAATACCGCGGCAAGCCATATCGGTATCGACTTGCTGAACGCTACGACTATCGTCAACAGGGTGGCGGCCACCAGCATCGGCAGTTCCAGCCTCAGCAGGCCACGCATGTCGAACCCCGCGCGCCGCTTCAGCCAGAATATGATTATGACTGCCGACCAGCCAATCCCGATTAGCAGCCTGTTAGCGCCAGTGACATTCGCGGCAGCAAGCGACATCTCCTTCGGCACCGCCCCCTCTATAACCGCAACCTGTTTGAACGCCTCGCCCGCGTCCCAGGCGAGCACCGCCTCCACCATGTACTCCGGCATCACCGCGATAAGCGCGAGAATCGCAATCGCGAACGACGCCGACACATCCAGCTGTGCTACCTCCGCCGCCCACGACAGCAGGAACGCCGCCCCGATGATACCCACCCCGAATATCAGCGATTCCAGCGCCGGGTCTAGGTGAAGTCCCGCAAACCGGATTATCACGCCGGGAATGCCCACACCCCCAAGCAGCGCTACCGAAACCCAGAGTTTGCCGTAAGATGCATTGGTTGTCGATGCGTTAGTTGTCAAAGAACACTACTCCAATTCGGCCCCAGCGCCAGGCAATATGATGTCAGGCAATATGATGTCAGGCAAGCCAATGTTAGGCAAGAAGATACTTTGCGAAATTTTCCATGCGGAATGTTGACAGCGCAATGTTATCAAATAACGGGCGTGCGAATGGGCAGGAACAAGCGGGTGAAACTGGCGGGGTAGGGTAGGGGAACACTCAAAGCGTCCTGAAACTCCGGCGGCAGGCATCCGGATGGCATAATCGGCCCTGCAAGAGGCCTGCGCTACGCGATACTGACGACCTCGTAACTCTGCTTCCCTCGCGGCGTATCGACCTGCAATTTCTGCCCGACACGCTTGCCTAGCAGTGCCTTGCCCATCGGCGAATCGTCGGATATTCGATAGTCCAGGGGATTGGCTTCCGTCCTGTTCACAAGCGTATAGATCTTCGGGTCCCGACTGCTATTCAGGTCCTTCACCTCGACGCGCGCGCCGATTTTCACCACTTTTCTGTCGCGGGTTTGTCCCTCTACTATGATGACGGACTTATCCAGCGTCGATGTAATCTCCTGGATTCGCGCCTCCACTCGGCCCTGTTCCTCGCGGGCGGCGTCAAGTGGGGAGTTCTCGGTAACATCTCCGTCGGCTCGTGCCCTGCGAATCTCCTCAACCAGAGACTCGCTCTCCTGAACAAGCCTCTCTCGCTGCGACACCAGTTGGGCGTGCCCCTCAGATGTCAGTTCGATAGTCTGGGATTCGGTGGAAACGACGGTTGCGCCCGCCCTGGATCGCGCCTTGCGTATCCGAACATACCGCGCAAGGTTCTCTTCAGTCAGCCCCTCATTCTTCTTGGCGTATGCGAGGAAGTCCTTCACCGCCTGAAGTTGAGCAGTTGCACCGGGAGTCGTTCCCGTGCCGTTCACCTTCTCAGCGTACTGGCCGATATCGGAAGGCGTGAGTTTCTGAAGACAAGCCGTTGGGGGGAAGTACTTGACGAATTCGTAGAGGGCTTTGTGATCGATTGGCTTGGCGCTGCTGGACTTACCCTTGGACCTGCTGCCAGATTTGAGGCTCCGGACATACATGTCCAAGGCTTCCTGTATAGTGGTGGTATCTGCCGCTTCCGAAGTCAACGTTCAGGCCTCCTTACGCATACTTCCTGCCTTTTATCTTATTCAATTTGACGTATCAATGTCAATTGAGCTATTTAGGCAAGATCGCTAGGAAGGACTACCATCCACACGCGCAGGCACGACTAAATGCGGTTTAAGTCCCAACCCTTACCACAATGTCATCGAATCCCTGAATAACCCTCGAAGCTCCTCGGCGCCCGCCGGACGCGGAGATAGCTTCACCACACGATGCTGCGGCAGCGTCCCCTCAACCAGCTTGCCCAGGTCATCTTCCGAGTATCCGATCTCAGACAGTCCGTTCGGCACATTCACGCGCTGCATCAGCCCCACAATCGCATCCGCCAGCAGCTCGCCCGCGTCCTCAGGGCTTGCCCCTCGCACATCCTGACCCATCAGCCGCGCCGCGTAAAGATGACGCTCAGGGTTCGTAGGCGCCGTAAATCTGAACACCGCCGGCGCATTCAGTATCACCGACATCCCGTGCGGCACCAATGGCGCGTCCTGCGGATACCCGTCCGGGCAGAACTCCTTTACCATCCCCGACACCGGATAAGACATTCCGTGCGGCAGGTGGCATCCCGCATTGCCGAACCCCACTCCCGCAAATGTCGCTGCCAGCATCATCTGGCTCCGCGCCTCGATGTCCTCCGCATCGTCGTATGCCCGCACCATATTCCCCGCCACCATCTCGATGGCGCGCGTTGACCAGACATCGCTTATCGGGTTCGCCCCTTGATACGACGGGCGCAGCCCGGGATTCTCAGGCGCATCGCGCTCCGCAAACGGCAGCGCCGTGTACGACTCCAGCCCGTGACAAAGCACATCGAACCCGCTGCAAGCCACCACCTGGCTCGGCAGAGTCCGCGAGTGCAGGGGATCCACTATGCCCATCACCGGACGCAGCGCCCTGTGTGCGATTCCAGTCTTCGCCTCCATCTCCAGGAAATCGAATATCGCAACTCCCGTCGTCTCGCTTCCCGTCCCCGATGTGGTCGGTATCGCAATAAGCGGCTTCAGCGGCCCCGGCACCGGCCTACCCTCGCCAATCGGCGCGTTCACATACGCCAGGAAGTCAGCGGGCCAGGTCGCGTACAAATTCGCAGCCTTCGCCGTGTCTATGCTCGAACCTCCGCCAACCGCAACAAACCCGTCGAACGACTCTGCCGTAGCAAAGTCAATCGCCTCCTTGAACGACACATCAGTAGGCTCCACGCTCACCCTGTCGAACAGCACCGCGTCGATCCCCTCGTCCCGCAGCGACTCAAGCGTAACCGCAACCGCCTCGCTGCTCGCCATCCGCGGGTCCGTAACCACCATCACCCGCCGAGCACCCAGCCGGTTCATCTCATATCCGACCTCGCGCGTAACACCCGGCCCGAACTTGATGCTCGAAGTGTCTATCGTATACGCTGTTTCCAGGCTGTGGCTCGTCATTAACCGTCCTTCTTCATTGAGTCAATGTGGTAATTGTTTGACACTAATCGTCGCTCTTTGGACCCGGGGGCTGCGGCGTGTAGTCTATGCCCTGCCTGCGGAGTTCCTCAGTTATGCGCCTGTATTCCTGTTCGCGCCCCTGCTCACGTCCCTGTTTGCGCCCCTTCATAATCCACTTATTCTCAAAATTCTTGAAAATCATCCCCATCAGATTCTCCCCTTTCTTCTTCAGTATCTTCGCTCCATCCCATACCACTTCTACCATGAAAATGGATGCGGGAATCCCAATCGCCACCGGAGCGAACATGCTGTCGGCTATGTCCAGCGATAACTTCCAGAAGGGCGGGTTGGCGGGTTCAGCGTACCACCAGTCTTCGAGGAAGGCGCACACCAGAAAGTACGCTATCCATAGAAGATAAGCGCGCAGGTATGAGCCGCGCCTTGACTGCAATATACCCCAAAAGCCCTCTCTATTCATACTCTCCGATTCTGGAACATGTCGTAACAAAGATAAGGGAAATTAACGGTATGTCGGATAATATCCCATTACCTTACAATGGTAATTGCGTAAGAAAAGCCTGTCAATTTGATGGCATTGACCTGGGGCTGGGCATAATACACTTCTCAGCCCCCCCATCACCCGCTTTCGCGAGCGCAGGGTTTAGCCCTTGTGCCTTTGCAGGAGCCGGCTCTTTCCCCATCAAGGTGGAAGCGATAAAGTGAGCGGCAATTGTGCCCGCTCCGATTGTCCGCACGGAGCGATACACAGCACCGTTGCCAAAATCAAAATCCCCTTCTCCAATATCCGGAGAAGGGGACTCGTGTGTCAAAATAAGTTGAAGCTAAGCCCGGCTACCTCGCCTGCTCCGCCCTGATGAGCATCACCAGCTCCCACCGCTCCTCCTCGCTCAGCAAGTTGATGAACTGTGGCATCCACGAGGTCGTCGGCCTGTCGCGCAGCGCGGACGCGAATCCGGCCTGTCCCCCGTATGCAATCCACGCGTAGATGTCGCCGTCCGTTGTGCCGTCACTCGCCGCGCCTATAATCTGCTCGCCGTCGCTGCTCATCTTCACATTCACGAGGTTGCGCGGCTTCGCTCCCGTCGCAGTTGCCAGGTAAGGCAGTATCCGCGCGTCGCCGTCTTCACCCCTTAGGTTTGAGCCATGGCACACTAGGCAGTTCGTGTCGTAGGTCTCCCGCGCTCTGCTAAGCGCTCCGGAATCAGAAGCAATAGCCGATGGTATTTCAAGCGCCTGGTACTCTTCCGTGCTCTTGTACTCGATCTCCCTGCCCGTTATCGGCACCGAGTCCGGCGGCGGCAGGATTCGCGGCCCCTCCTGCGTCCGGTAGGACGGCTGGAAGTGCATCTCCGTGAATATGTCCACCGCATGCGGCCCCGTCTGATTGAACGCCGGCAGCTTGAAGTTAATCGAGCCGCCTACATCTACACGACCCGTTCTGATGTTGTAGCACCCCAGCGAAGCAAGCACCAGCAGCCCGGCGACCAGCATCAGCGCAATACGCGCTGCAAGCCCGTAAGCTCTGTTCTGGCGAACGCCCTTCGACTTGATTACCATTCAATCATTCCTGCGTTGTCAATTCCGTAGCGTTTCTCTTTTGTACCTTCCCCCTTCAGAAGGGAAGGTTAGGATTGGGTTGAAACTGTTATCTCATCCGAATCGGATAGACCCTTCCGCTACTCCCAGCCGCGCTTTATGTCCTCTGCTCCCGAATCCCTCAGCACCTTCTCGGCGTCCGCCATACGACTCTCGTCTGCCGTTACCGTCACGCCGATGTACCCTTCGGTAATCTTCGTGTCGTACGCTCCCATAAATATGCGCGGCAGCCGCGATTCGATGATGATGCCGATGACCGCGAAGATAATCGCCCCCAGCATCGTGCCCTCATACATGATGATTGCCATAGGCGGCACGGACAGTATTGGCTTTCCGCCTGTAACTAGGGGATATGCAAGCTGTGATCCTGCCGTAACCAGCAAACCGACCACGAAGCCGCACGCTGCGCCCATCAACGGCCAGCGAAACAGCTTATGCACGGGCTCCGCCTCGCCGAAAGTCCCCTCAGGGTACGGCGTCCCCGTCAGCACCTCGTACTCGCTGTCGTTGTACCCCGCAGACGCCAACGCTTCCATCGCGTCCGCAGCTGTGTCAACCTGCTCTTCCGGGAACAGTCCCAACACACTTCTCTTTGCCATATCTTGCCTCTTCAGACTTATCCTATTTGATCCGCTCGTGGTGAGCCTGTCGAACCACCCATCCCAACCTATCCATCCCGTTAGCCCCGTCCCGTTGTACTGCCTTTTCCTTTGTCATTCCTGCGAAAACAGGAATCCACACCGGCTAACTGGAATACTGACAAACTGACCGACTACTCTACGGCGTCTCCCTTATGCTCGCCGGCACGCTTCGCCGGCCAATCTTAATCTCATCCCGGAACACCATGCCCTCCTTCACATCGAAGAGCGGTATCAGCGGGAACACCTTGGCGAATATCACCATGCCCAGCGATACGAAGGCAAACGTCTCCGCCACAATCAATATCTCGATGATGCTCGGATGGTAGCTGCCCCAGTCGAAGGTGAACGGCGTCCGCCGCGCAAGACCGGGGATGATAATCAGGAAGCGCTCCAGCCACATTCCGATGTTAACCAGTACGGTCGTGATGAACATCCACATTGGGCTGCGCCGCACGCTCTTGAACAGCCACATCGGCACCGGTATGAAGAACGATGTCAGCAGGAACACCAGGAACAGCCACGAATACGGGTTGTCCGCCCCGAATATCTGAAGCTCGCGCAATGCCAGCTCCGGCGGCTCCAGCGTGTACAGCGCGAACACCCACTCGATGAAGAAGAAGAAGAACCATGTTGTCGCCACAACGATGAGCAGCCTGCCTATCGCGTCGAAGTGGTCGGGCCTGATGTATTCATCGACCTTCCACATCCACACTACCAGCGCCATTATCATCGCAACAGCCGACACGCCGGAGTGGATAGCGCCGATGATGAAGTACGGTGCGAATATCGTCGAGTGCCAGCCCTCCACGCCGATGGCGACTGCGAAGTCCCACGACACGATGCTATGCACCGACACGAACACCGGCAGCACCAGCGCAGACAGCAGTATGCCCGCGATTGCCTGCAACCTCCACTGGCGAGGCGTTCCACGCCAGCCCAGGCACAGGATCGCGTATATCTTCGGCGCGTACTTGCCCGTCGCCCGGTCGCGCACTACCGCAAGGTCAGGTATCAGCGCCACGAACACGAACAGCGAACTTCCGATGAGGTAGGTCATGACCGCGCTTGGGTCCCATACGAACGGAGAGCGCACATTCATGAAAATGCCGCGCGAGAAGTCGTATGGATACACCCAGAACAGGCGCCACGGACGGCCTACGTGGAACATGATGTTCGACAGCGCCGCAACCAGCGAGAACAGCGTCATGACCTCAGCGGCGCGCGTAACCGGACGCCGCCACTCCGCCTGCGTCAGACGCAGAATAGCCGAAATCATAATTCCCGCGTGGCTGATTCCGATCCAGAACACGAAGTTCGTTATGTACGCGCCCCAAAGCACCGGACGGTTCAGCCCCGCAACGCCCACGCCCTTGTTGACTTCATAGGCGTATGCGATCAAACCCGCAATGATGACGAGCAGCAGGAAACCGACCACGGCCCACCACCACTTGGGCAGTCCGAGGACGCCCGCCAGCAGGTCGCGGTTCACTTCCCTTTGATTCTTATATATTAGCTCTTGCATCTGCCGCCCGTTACTTCGTCATTCCTGCGAAAGCAGGAATCCAGTCATTTCAGTCCAATCCCGCTTGATGGGGGAAGGTTAGGATTGGGGTGAAAGTCTCTCAATCCCCTTCCATCTAAATCAGATATTACCTCGGCTTCCCAAGCACGAACACCTGCGTCCTATGGTACGTCTTGTGCACCTTGTACAGCATCAGCTCCTTCTGTTCCCAGATGTTCATCGGCGGTATCAGCCGCGCGAACAGCAGGTACACCAGAACACTGCCCCCGATTACACCCGCAACTATCATGATTTCGGGTATAAACCACATCTTGCCGACCGGACTGTCTTCCATGAACGGAATGTAGGCATCACGCAATGCCAGCGGCAGCCTGCCCGATTCGTCCAAATGAATGTAATGATGCGTCAAATTGTCGTCTATTATCCTCTCGACCTGTACCGAATACGCCGACACATACAGCCGAAGCCTGTCGAGCAATGTCCCAAGAAGCACTGAGACCGCCATTATCGTGGGCCCCCAGATGCTCTTGCGTACCACGTTCCACATCATCACGAACAGCGGCGCCGCGAAGCACAGGACGAACACCCCGATGAACACCGGCAGGTACGGCCCAACCATTATCAGTTCGAGCGCGCCCTGCTCATTCGGCTTCTTGCCATACCAGAGCACGTTGAAGCTGGAGAACCAGAACCAGAACCACAGCAGTGACAGTGCGAACAGCAGCTTGCTTACGCCCCAGAACTGCTCCAGGGTGATGTATTCCTTGTAGCCGCCCCACTGCCGCAGTACTATCATCGTCAGAATGACGGTCGCCACGCCCGCCTGAAGCGCGTTCGCCGCGTGAGTGATCGGGAACAGCGAATCGATCCAACCCGGCACCAGCGCCATCAGGAAGTCAACCGATATGAGGAAATGCACGAATATCAGCATCATGAAGTAGAACGCGCCCAGTATGCCCATTCTGTGATGCAGCATATTCCACTGCGCTGTCGAGCCAATCCAGTTCTTGGATAGCTTGGTCGCCCAGCGCTTCCGCCACCCGTCAGGCCCATTGTCCCGTATCAGCGCGAGGTCCGGCGTCGCCGATAGCCACAGCAGCATCACGCCCGTTACCACCAGCGCCAGCATTGCAAGCGTCGCCATTATGTGCGGCATGTAGTCATAAGCGGGCAGGTGGAAAAGTGTGCTGAAAACACTCCACTCTTCCGACTGACCGAACCAGAGCGTGCGCCGTCCTTCCGAGAGCGGCGGCAATATCCACAGCATCGGGATGAACAGCAACATGTTGAACAACCCGACCGCCGTCCATATCTCCGCGGCGCGCGAAATCGGACGCCGCCAGTGGCCATTGGCAATTCGCGGCGCTATCGCCACCATCGGTGCGGCCTGCGCCGCCGTCAACACGAACGCGAACATCATCGCGAAGTAACCCCACACGATGCGGTCGCCAACCCCGTCAGTCATCCGTATCGCAAACCCGATGATGCCCAGAGTGAGCAGGATACCGCCCGCCGCCACGCCGCTCCACCACTTGTCGCTCGGCTTGTCGTGCTTGCCTATCAGGTCACGCACAACCTCGGATTGCGTTGTGAAAGGCACATAAAGCCCCTCACGCGGCCCATGATGGTGACCGCCCGCGCCGTTTTGCCCCGCGCCGCCTGTTGCGGCGTCGTTATGACTAACCATACTAATGCGCTACCCCGGCGTCTTTATCATACTTCTTCAGATAAACAACCTTCGGATGCGTTCCGAATTCGTCCAGCAACTCATAGCCCCTGCCGCCCTTGCGCGCAGGAGTCGTCTCTCGAAGTTCCTTCTCCGCCTTCTTCGCAACCTTCGACTCAGGGTCGTTCAGGTTACCGAACATCAGCGCCTCAGTCGGGCATGCATTCACGCACGCCGGACTCAGCGCCCTGTCTCCATCCTCGAGATCCGTGCCTTCCTTGTCAGCCTCCCGCGAACTGCGCCGGATGCGCTGCACACAGAAAGTACACTTCTCCATGATGCCTCGGCTGCGAACCGTAACATCAGGGTTCAGCTGGTTCTTGAGCGTCTCAGGCCACGCAGGCTCCCAGAAATTGAAGAACCTCACCTGGTACGGGCAGTTGTTCGCGCAGAATCTAGTCCCGATGCAGCGATTGTAAACCTGAACATTCAGACCTTCGCTGTTGTGGTAAGTCGCGTACACGGGGCAGACCGGCTCGCACGGCGCATCGCCGCACTGCTGGCAGAACAGCGGAATGAACCGAGCCTTCACATTCGGGAACTCGCCCTCCCAGTACCGCTCCACGCGAATCCACTCGATTGCGCGACGCTGGTTGAAGTGCGCTTCCTCGTTTATCGGCACATTATTCTCGGACTGGCAGGCGACAACGCAGGCTTGACAGCCCGTACACTTGTCTATGTCAACCACCATGCCCCACTGTGTTTCCGCCATGCTCTGCTCCTCTGGTCCCTTCCCCCTTGATGGGGAAAGGCTAGGATGGGAGTGAAAGCCCCCAACATCCTATCAATCCCATATATCCTGCCAACCTGACCGCTGATTGCTGACGGCTGACCGCTACTTAATGTCCGCCCCCGCCGCTGCCGTCTATCGGCGTCAGCTTGATCACATGCTCGTGCTCGTCACGCGGGAACTCCGTAACCGTATTCTCGAACTTCGGCAGGCGAATCCACTCGCCCGTATTGGATATATTCACCTTCGTTGACCCCCACGCCAGCGCACCCGTCTCGCCGTCAATATTCGGCGACAGGATGGAGTAAACATTCGCGCCGCGTCTCTCGGCATACCGTCCGCCCGACGCATGCCCCTGTCCGAACGGCACACACACCGTGTCCGGCGGCACTGCGGGGCTGGGATACGCCAGAGCCTCTATGCGCCCAAACTCCGACTCAATGCTGATGACATCGCCCTCGCTGATTCCGCGCTCCTCGGCAACCCTGTGGTTGATCTCAACCCAGGTCTGCCACACGGCTGTCGAAAGCGGGTCAGGCGTCGCCTGCATCCACGGAATCGCCGCCCCACTACCGTCCCCAAGTCCTGTGGTCTCGAACGGAATCAGGTGGAACTCGCCCGCCGAGAATGTAGGATCGGCAGCGTCCACCAGTGGCGATGGCGAAGGAGCGCTTCCACCAGCACGCGCCGATGTGTCCCACCAGCCGCCGCGCTGAAGCACGCCGTTCCAGAAGCCATTGAAGCTCGCAGCCTTGACCGAGCCATTGCCCGACTCGTAAAGCTTCATCGCCCCGTCTTGCAGTATCTCCCGGTAAGTCTCACCCGGCAGCCCGAGATCGAGCTCAAGCCCCTGCGCCGTAGCCATCAGCACATCCGCGAAGTTGCGCGTCCCAAGCTGATCGCCGCGAGGCTCGAAGAACGGCCTCACCGCGGGCTGCTGGAATCCTATAACTTGGTACCCCGGCCCCGGGTCAGGCACATCGCTGCCCCAGTCCTCAAGGTAGTTGTGCTGCGGCAGCACCAGGTCAGAGACCGCAGTCGTGTCATCCATCACATCCGAGAAACTCACGATGAATGGCACATTATAGGCGGCGCGCTCGAAGCCCACCGCATCAGGCAGACCGTAAATCGGGTCCGCGCCGCGCACCATCAGCATCTGTATCTCGCCGCGCGACATCTCGTCCGCAAGTCGGTGCCACTGCGAGAACGGCGTGCCGCTCTTCGCAGATGGAATCCCGTCAACAGCCGCGCCGGGATTGAACACAATCCCGCCTTCGTGCTGCACGCTGCCCACCAGGTAATTCAGCGAGTAGATTGCAGCCATGTTGAACATGCCGTTCGTATGCGCCGCCGCCGAACCGCCGCCGAAAGCGACCGCAGGCTGATGCGTAGCGAAATCATGCGCAACCTGTCGGATCTTATCCGCGCTCACACCCGTCTGTGCCGCCACCGCCTCAGGAGCGTACGCGTTGATGTCGAATGCCGATGTCAGTGCGTCCGCCGCCGCCGCATCCCCAAGCCCGTCAGCAATGATGACCTGCGCGATGCTCAGCGCAAGAACGCCCTCCATGCCCGGCTTCACATACACCCAGGTATCCGCATTCGCCGCGCTCATCGAGAATCGCGAGTCCACATGTATGAATGTTCCTCTGTCATGCTCGTCGTCGCGGAACTCGCCATAGCCGCGACCGTATCGCACAGGCGAAACCCACGTATTAAGGAAGTCCGCCCCAAACGATAGCACCGCGCCCGCGTTGCCAATGTCAAAGTCCGGCATCATATCCTGGCCGAACACCTGCTTCACGGCGGACTTGACCGTAGTCTGCTCTAGCGGCGCATAAGTCATTCGCCTCGCGCCGTATGCTGAAGCGAATGTGTCCACCACCATCGCCATGTGCGCGTTCACCGGGTCCGTAGCCATCACCACCGACGACTGCTGCCCCGAATTCGCAATGTTCTCCAGCGCAAACACCAGACGCCCGATTGCGTCCTCCCAGCTTATCTCGCGGAACTGCTTCGCCCCGCGCTCGCCGGAGCGCACCATCGGCCCTCGAATCCTGTCCGGGTGATACAGCGCCTGCAATCCGCCCTCGCAGCGCGCGCTGTGCGCCCCGCGATTGATCGGGTAATCTACATTCCCTTCGACCTTCTTCGCGCGACCTTCCATCACGCGCACAACGATGCCTTCGCTCGTACCGCACTGGCGGCACAGCGTCGCATACCAGTTGTCGCGCCCCGTTACCAGGTCCTCCGGCATCTCCACCGGCGCCTGTACCAGAAGCTCATCCTCCGGCACGCCGCAAGCCTGGAACAGAATTGCTCCCGCCGCCGACCCGCCGGCTAGTGTCAGGAATTGTCTTCGCGTTAAAGCCATCTTCTCTTGTCAGCCTTCAGGGGTGCCCGCCTTCAGCAGTGCCCATAATAATCTCGTTAACCCTGTATTCCTACCCGTCATTCCTGCGAAGGCAGGAATCCAGTCAACAGCCAATCCTAGTAATGGCAGGCCGTGCAGTCCGTCGGCGCACCGTAGTCCCGGTGGCAGTTCACGCAGTCGCCCATCTTCAGGTCGCGCACCTGCTCAACCTTCTCCATAGAGCCGACATCGCCGTGACACGTCGCGCACACCGCCGTCTCCTCAACGCCGTCGCGCTCCGTGAAGAACCTGATATGCGCCTCATGCACGAAGTGAACATGGTCCGGCACCCTGTGTACGCGCACCCAGTCTATCGGGCGTCCGTCCTCATACATCTCACGCAGCTTTTCGATCTCCTCCAGCTCGTCGCCGACCACCTCGTGACAAGTCATGCACAGCCCCGCGGAAGGTATCGTCGCGGCAGCCCCCTCCGTCACATTGCGGTGGCAGAAGGTGCAGTCCATCCCAAGGTCTTCCACGTGTGTCGGATGCGGGAAGGCGATCGGCTGGTCCGGGCCCTCGGAATATCCGAAGACCACCGGTCTCCCCAGCCACGCCGAAAGTATGAAGGTCAGTGCCAACGCGACCACGACGAGAACGCCCAGTGTGATGACGCCCAGTATCCCGTGCTTGATTGCCTGCCTGCGCGTCGGCTTGGAAATCTGAAAATCGCCTGGTATCAAATCAAATCAACCTAGCTGTTATCCAATATTGTCGTGATTCCCGCGTAGGCAGGAATCCGGTGCCCCGAAAAGCCCTTTCAGGCTCCCGGCCGGCGCCATTCCTCTATATCCAAAAGTCCGCCCAGAAACTGTTCAGGACATCGCCCTGCACAATCGTGCTGTAAAGGAAATACATCGCAATCGCGAAGCACACGATCGCAAACGCATAAAACAGCAATCTTGCCTTCTGAAGTGACTCGGGCACATGCCTTGATGCGATGAACGTCGGGAGCAGATTATGCCCCACAAGCATATTCGCCGCGAACAGCACTATGAATATAACCACCATCCACAGTGCGAACAGCATGCTGCCCAGTTCGCTCCAATGCACTGCGCCAAGAGGGGCTGGTTCCATGAGATCGTTCCCTCTTTACTACGCCTTCTCTTTGCTTAAGAAGGCCATGTCGGTAGCCTTTGCGCCTCGTCCCGCAGCCTACCCCTTATCGGGGTTTCTAGGGTACAGCGCCTACCATAGCAAACACTGGTGAAAACTATCACAACGATTCCAAAAGTGTCAACCCTTTTGAACGCGTTTCAAGAACTATTAGGAGGCTGAAACTCTGCGCTCGAATTAGTAATTCTAAGGCATGGTTTCAAGGCCCAAATTCAAGGCATTTTGAACATGGTAAAATAGCTCGCCGTATATGCACGAACCACAACAAGCCCACCGTCCCGCTCGGAGCCGCTACCCCTGATGCGCATCAACGAAAACATCCGTTACGAGCCCGAAGAAAAGCCTCCGCACCTGCTCTCCGCCGGACTCGGCTTTCAGGCAACACTAACCCTTCTGCCGCCAATCGTCGTCATAGTCGCCATAATCCTCCGTTCCGCCAACCAGTCTGAGAGCTACCTGACCTGGGCGGTAGTCTCAGCCATGATCATCAGCGGAGCAATAACTGTCCTGCAGTCCATGCGGCTCGGGCGCTTCGGCTCCGGCAATATGCTCTTTATGGGCACTTCCAGCACTTTCCTCATCGTCTGCATACTCGCGCTGGAAAGTGGCGGCCCCTCGCTGATGGCGACTCTGATCGTCCTTTCATCCGTCTTCTACTTCCTTCTGGCTTGGCGCCTCTCCCTACTTCGCCGCGTCATAACCCCGCTTGTGTCCGGCGTCGTCATTATGCTGCTCGCGGCTATGGCGGTGCCCATCATCTTTGACATGATTGGCAACGTTCCTGAGAACACCACTTCCATGGCTGCTCCCATCGTCGCCGGAGTAACACTTGTCGTAATCCTGCCCATTTCACTCCGCGCTCCCCTCGCGTGGCAGCTCTGGGCGCCACTCATCGGAGTAGCCGCTGGTTGCGTTGCCTCAACCTTCTTCGGACTCTACGACTTCGGGAGCGTCGCCGAAGCCTCATGGGTTGGAATCCCGACACTCGCATGGCCAGGCTTTGACACTAATATCACCGCCGACACCTGGGCGCTTCTGGCAACATTCGCGCTCGTCGCCATCGTCAGTTCTATGGAAACCATAGGGGACGGCGTGGCCGTGCAGGAGGTCTCTCGACGCCGGGCACGCGCAACCGATTTCCGCGTAATACAGGGAGCGCTCAACGCCGATGGGCTTGGCAACCTGCTGTCCGGTCTTGCCGGAACCGTGCCCAACACCACCTACTCCTCCAGCATCCCGCTCATAGCCCTAACCGGTGTAGCGGCACGGCGAGTAGGTATCTACGCAGGAGTAATCCTCGTCATAGCCGCCTTCCTCCCCAAAATCGCCGCTGCTCTGCTCGCGATACCCGCCCCCGTCGTGGGTGCGTACATCACCGTCCTCATCGGTCTCGTCTTCGTCGAAGGACTGAGAGCCGTTTTCAAGGAAGGCATCGACCAGCAAAAAGCAGTGATACTCGGCGTATCTTTCTGGGTAGGCGTGGGCTTCGAGTACAGACTCATACTGCCCGACCTGCTCACAGGTGCCTGGGAGACGCTGCTCGGCAACGGCATGGTCGTGGGCGGTGCAATCGCGATCATCCTGACTATATTCATCGGCATCACCCGCAATCGTCCCAGAAGATTCAGGACCAACCTGGACTACGCCTCCCTCCCTCAAATCAACGACTTCCTTCGTGG
Source organism: SAR202 cluster bacterium bin90 (assembly GCA_002238855.1). Lineage (GTDB taxonomy): Bacteria > Chloroflexota > Dehalococcoidia > Lucifugimonadales > JADFKI01 > Bin90. The sequence goes on along the minus strand of MPND01000012.1, from coordinate 47,029 downwards.
TTTCGCCCAAGCCGCCGGATGGGACGAATCTTCAGCAGACCGGCTATGCTCCGCCGGAGAAGAGACACTCGCCTGTCTGCTTCAGGACGACGCACTCGCCGACTCGCAGAAAACTCTGGCCATCAGAGCCACAATCACCGACGGAGTTGCCGAGTTGGAATTTTCCGCCGCCGCCTACGAAGAAAACCTTGAGGACAGCCTCACCTACCTCACCGAGCAGACAGAAATCGAAGACGACCGCGAAATCTCCTTCCGCCTGCTCCGGCACTACGCATCATCAGTCAGGCACCACAAATACCACAGCCTCGACCTGATCACAGTTCAGGTCCAGCCCATCGGCCACATAGCCACCCCCGCCGACTAGCGGCTGGCTCTTATCCTCAGCCCATCCTACCCCAGCGCCACGCTCACGATCCGCTGCTCCAGTGCTACCCCAAGCTCCGTTGCCTCCTCAATCCGCACATGGTCGCCCAGCGTACCCACGAACGCCACGCCAAGCACTCTCCCCACCCTGAAGTCCACGATTGTCACCGAAATCAGCCTGCCGTTATCCTCGTGCAGCGCCTTCAGCGCAACCGCCTCGTCGTAAAACCCGCTCGGCTCCAGCCGCTCCGAGCCCAGCAGCCTCTGGTTATTCCCAATGTCCGCTCCCACATTCGTCTCGAAGTCCTTCAGGAACACATCATGCATCCACTCATGTACTGATTCCGGCGTATCGAACAAGTGCGCCACCGTAGCCGCCATGAAATCCACGCCGTCCGTACCGAACGACGGCACCACGGACACGAACTCCCGCATGAATCCGCCGATGCGACCCATCGTACGGAACCGCTCGGCGTCGCTACCCGGAAACCCGTGCTCTGCCATCGTCTCGTTGTCCAGCCCCGACTCCCTCGACGGCTGAAAGTTCTCGAAGCGCGACGGCAGCTCCACCCCCATCAGCGGCATCGCCTCCACCTCACCCATTCCTATGTCTTCTGTCGCCCGGCTCACCGAATACGTAGTCATAATGCCCCAATCCCGGTCAATATCACGCTGTCGTCAGCACCCATGCCGTGCCTAGCAGTCATGCCGTCCCTGACAGGCAATCAGGATATGGCATTCGCCCGCCCCCTGACAACACTCTGACGTTCCCGCGTCTCCATTCTCTGCGCCTCCCGAATCGTCCCCAACCGCATGGAACGATATTTCACCCTTGAATTGTTCCCTTAACACGAACGCAGTCTCATTAACGAGTATGTCAAGTAGGAACCTGAACATTGCCGAAGTGTGCGCCTTCGGGGATCAAACACAAACTCTATCGCGTGAGATTATTTCTGAATTCACTCTGGACAAGTCTATTGACTGGTGCAATTATTGACGCAAGGTTGCGGTTCCCACTGAATCGAACTGCCCTAAACCCTCATCATTCATCCCGAACACGGGCATGAGCGGCACTTCACAGAAGACTCCCTGCGACCAGCCTGAAGCTGATTCGACTCTCGTATCTCGGAGTCCTGCATGGGCTTGAAGTAATCTCCATATCAATGAGATCAGCCCTGGTCCCCGTACCGCAGAAAGGATAGTGAAGGAAATGAAGAGAATTCTCGGTGCCTTCGCCTCATTAGTCCTGATAATCGCACTTGCAGTGGCCTGGAGTGGCGCTGCAATCGGCCTAAACGACGACTCGTCCTGGCAAGCCGCATTGACATCGCGCATGCCATCCGCAGCCCAGGACGACGAAAATTCCGATGACGACGACGATGATGACGATGACGACGACGGCATAACCCTTACGGCAACGGCAACTGCCACCGGAGACATGACGGCAACCGCGACGGCAACCGACTCCGCTGGCGCCCCCTCCGAAACCGACGACTCGCTCGTAGTTACCACTGACAACGACGGCTACGACACCGATCCCAATACCGACCACGACGGCACCGACTCTGACGGCATTGACACTCCCTACACCGACTACGACGGCTTCAGCACTCCCGCCACCGACAATGACGGCTATGATTCCGAAGCAGACACCGATCACGACGGCACAGACAGCGACGGCATTGACACACCTTACACGGACTACGACGGCACGGACAGCGACGGTGTGGATACACCTACTCCCACCGACAACGACGGCGTTGACACCACGGATAACGACGGCATAGACACGACCGACGGCGACGGCGTTGACACCACGGCCGACGACTGCAGAGACACGACCGACGGCGACGGCGTCGACACCGCTGACAACGACGGCACGGACAGCGACGGCGATGGCGTTGACACCACGGATAACGACGGCATAGACACGACCGACGGCGACGGCGTTGACACCACGGATAACGACGGCATAGACACGACCGACGGCGATGGCATAGACACCACGGACAACGACGGCATAGATACAACCGACGGCGATGGCGTTGACACCACGGACAACGACGGCATAGACACGACCGACGGCGATGGCACGGATAGCGACGGCATCGACACCCCACCTGAAGCGAGCCTCGGCGGGACCCCTACTGCCACGCCGACTCCGACGGCCACACCCACTGCCACGCCGACTCCCGATCCTCAGAGGAGTATTGGCAACCCAACAGCGACACCAACACCAACTCCGACAGCAACTCCCACACCGACGGCCACAGCCACGCCGACAGCCACGCCCACTCCCGAGCCTCAGAGGAGTATTGGCAACCCAACCACGGACGACGACGGCATAGACACAACCGACAATGACGGTGTCGACACCACCGACAACGATGGCATAGACACCACCGACGGCGACGGCGTTGACACCACCGACAACGATGGCATAGACACAACCGACGGCGACGGCGTTGACACCACGGACAACGACGGCATAGACACGACCGACGGCGACGGCGTTGACACTACTGACAACGACGGCATAGACACGACCGACGGCGACGGAATCGACACGACTGACAACGACGGCATAGACACGACCGACGGCGATGGTATTGACACCACCGACAACGACGGGACCGACTCAGACGGCATAGACACCCCGACGCCCAGCGACATCAGCGATTCAGACGATGACAGCGACGAAAGTATCAGCGTCGCAAGCTAGGCAACGATGCTCTCCACCGCTACAGTCATACCGATTTACCCGCAGTTCACCCTTGAAGACGGCGACCTGCCGGGATTCCCCCGCCTCTTCGACGGTAACCATGTCTGGCGGGAATACTGCTCGCGCTTCGGCGAACGGCCTGACAGCCCATACCGCATCAGAATCCGGCAGATCAGCCACGACCCCGGAAGGCGGGCAATAGTAAGCTATGTCGCCGAGTGGCACCCCGACGAATTCATGCCCGACGAGCAGTTCGCATTCGAGATCCGCCGCGACAGGGACGCCGCTGTGTACAGCTACCCCGACGACCCTAACCTTCCCGGACTAAGCGAAGCCGCCTCAGTCGAATCTGCCCTGAAACTGGTCAACAGGCATGTCCTCGCAGTTCCGGCGCGGCGCATCCGTGTGGACATGGTCAGGTACAGGCCCGGCAACCGCGCAGTCCTGCGCCATCGCCTCGGCCGTGTCAGGTTCTACGCCCGCGTGATGCGCCCCGAAGTCATGGAGCCGCTGCTAAAGGCGGCAAAACTCACACAGCATTCGGGCTTCGTCGCGCCCCGAATTGCCGGCAGCTGGCAGGAAGGCGGCGTGCTGTGGATGTCAGAGATACCCGGCAGAAACCTGCGGCGCTACATACGGCGCGGTCACCAGCCGTCCCCTGAAACGCTCCTCGATGGCCTTGAAAAGCTCTGGAGCGTCCCCTTCCAGCACGTGGACACCCGCCCCTTCAACCTCGCAGGGGCGTACCGCAGGGCGAAGCGCGCATTCGTCAAGGCGCTTGAAGACGACTCTGACGGACAGGCGATTCTCATGGACGCCACCCGTTCGCTCGACCCGTTCGTAAAGGCCTGGACGCCAACCCACACAGCCCACAATGACTTCTACGACGACCAGATGCTCATCCTCCCCGATGGCCGCATATCCCTCGTTGACTTCGAGGAAACCGGCCCCGGCGATCCCATGCTTGACATCGGCAACTTCCTCGCCCACCTGCGATACACCACCCACTTCGGCAAGCCCCGTGAATCGCGCGCAAAAGCCGCCTACCACTCCATCTTTCTCACAGCATCACTCGACCGCCTCCGTTGGAACAGCCGCGACCTCGCCCTCCGCGAAGCGGTCTGCCTCTTTAGAGTCTGCACCAACACCATCCGCCACCCCCGCCCCGACTGGCGCGACCGCCTCAAACAAGGCCTCTCCCTCGTCAACGACATCCTGGAATAATCGACGCTTCGCAGACCTGTACATGCTTAGCGTCTTTTGGTTGCCACCCTCTCAGCGTTTTTGTTGTCACCCTGAACGGAGTGAAGGGTCTAAAATCGTTGTGGCAAAGCAAGGCATGCTACGGGCGCGGCCCTTCAGATTTCTTGTGGCGCTCGAAATGACAGAAACAGTTGATAGCCTTGCAAGCGTACAAGGTTCTGTAGAAATCCGCGGTCTTCAGCCCGTCATTCCTGCGGAGGCAGGAATCCAGAGGGGTGGCGCGGGATAAATGTACGCTGGATAGCCCATTCTGGATAGCGCATAATTCGATGCTGAACTTCCGCCGGACCGCTTTGAGGCTTGACCTGTCAACACGCCCTAATTCGGCCTGAGCGTTCCCAACTCTTCACTACGATAACCTGCAAATGAAATCCCAAGTTACAAGCCCATTTCCGATTCATTCCTCTCCTACCAGGCTTCCCCGCTGACGCGAGGTAGCCCGTCCGCCCGCATATTCAGAGATCGCAACAAAGATGAACTTTTCATCGGAAGCAAATTCATACCAGACCGCTGCTAACAACACCAAAATCCCATCCACCTATCCTGCATCCAATATAATGAAGTTACCCTTATAGACTGAACCCCAAAGAACTGACCCACAGAACCACCGCGAGGCAAGCACATGAACGAGACTACCGCCTACACCGACAGCCAACCTTCACCCGGATTCGCCCGCACAGTCCTCCTGCCCGTCGCAGCCGCAACCATCGCGCTCGCCATAGCCGTCATCGGCGCCCTCATCGTCCGCGGCGACAGCGATATAGACAGCATCAACTTCTTCGTCGAATCCCTCTCCGGCGGCGCCGCCGGTCAGATCGGCGGACTCGGCATCATCGCCCCGCTCGGCTTCGCGTTCGGCGCGGGACTCGCAGCCGCCTTCAACCCCTGCGGCTTCGCAATGCTCCCCGCATACATGGGCCTATACCTCGGCGTCGGTGACGAAGACGACTCCTCATTCATATCGCACATCGGCAAGGCGCTCCTCATCGGCGGCTCTGTTACGGTCGGCTTCATACTGCTATTCGCGGTCGCAGGCGCGGTCATCGGACTCGGCGCGCGCTCCGTAGTCGGCAGCATCCTCCCCTGGATCGGCCTCGGCGTCGGCATCCTGCTCACGCTCGCAGGCGCATGGCTCCTCGGCGGCGGCAAGCTCTACACCGCCCTCGCCCAGCAGATGGCAGAAAAATTCGGCAACCCCGGCCAGGCAAACATACGCGGCTACTTCATCTTTGGCCTCGCGTACGGCCTCGCATCCCTCAGCTGCACCCTCCCCATATTCCTCGCCGTCATCGGCTCTTCCTTCGCATCCGCCAACATCTGGGCAGCCTTCGCACAGTTCATCCTCTACGCCCTCGGCATGGGCGCAGTCATCATCACCCTCACGCTCGGCATAGCCCTCTTCAAGGGCGCGATGGTCGGCGGCATGCGCAAAGTCATGCCCTACATGCAGCCCATCGGCACCTGGCTAATGCTAATCGCCGGCACATACATAGTCTTCTACTGGCTAACCATCGGCAACGTCCTCGGCTAACCCCAACCGCACCCCCAACAGCAGAACGCCCGCCAGCAATTCACTGGCGGGCGCTCCCATGTAAGCTTCACTCAGGACAAAGACGGCATCCCGTCCCGTCCAACGATGTAAGTCCTACTCCTCCGCAATCACCGGATTGCTCAGCGTCCCCACACCCTCAAGCTCCACCTCAACCACATCGCCGCGCTTGATCTCCCCCGGCTCCCCCGGAGTCCCCGTCATGATCACATCACCCGGCTCCAGCGTAACCACGCTGCTCACGAACTCGATGATCCGCCTGCAGTTATGCGCCAGGTCGTCCGTCCCCGACTGCTGGATCACCTCGCCGTTCACACGCCCAGTCAGCAGCAGGTTGTCCGGGTCCAGCCCCGTCACCACATACGGCCCGATCGGGCTGAACGTATCGCTCGACTTCGCGCGCCACCACGACAGGTCGCCCCGCTGCCAGTTCCGCGCGCTCACATCATTCCCGCAAGTCACGCCCAGCACATAGTCCAGCGCATCCTCCTGCGTCGCCCGACGGCACCTCTTCCCGATCACCAGCGTCAGCTCAGCCTCCTCCTCCACAAGCACGCCCTCCTCCGTCACCTCTCGCGGCAGCACGATCGGATCATTCGGCCCCACCACCGACGACGGCGTCTTGAAGAACGGCTCCGGCACCTTCGGCAGATCGATGTCCCCACCCACCAGCGACGCCGAATGCGCCAGGTGGCTCACATAATTCCGCCCGATAGCGATAATCTTCCCCGGCATCACCGGCGCCAGCAGCCGCACATCGCCCAGCCCAACCGAATGCCCCGTCCGCTCGTATTCCTCGTACGGCGCCGCCGAAATCTCATGCACATCGTTCCCCTCCACAATCCCATACGACACGCCGCCATCATGCTCATACCGCGCATACTTCGTCATCGTTCGCAAATCCTCCTGAAATGTCTGAATCCCTAAATTTCCACCCATAATCATATCATTCACCCTCCGCCCCTTGCACCCAATTCCCCCGCCCGCAGCCGCGCTCCCACCCACTGCCATCCCCACCTCCGCCAACCTCGTCCATACTCGCAAAATCTCTTTATAAAACCATTACTTATATATCTTGACATTTATATTTAGGTGTTTTAATATAAACGCAGAGGTTCATAAGGCAGCCATCATATCACCAACACAGGAGGAACAACGATGAACGCAACCACCAGAAATCACACACTCGCACGCAGGCTCCCCGGAATGTTCGGCGCATTCAGGCTCCTCGCAGTCCAGCTCCTGCTCGTCACCATCCTCGTCTCCGCTCTCGTGGCGTTCCAGCCCGCAACCGCCTCCGCAGACACCGGCGGCACACCGGCGACCGAGCAGATTCAGGCACCGCAGGGCGATCCTGACGACTGCCCCTTCGAGAATAACTCTATCGCCAACTCCAATCCCGCCTCCGGTCCTATCGACGACGGCGGCACCAGCACAGCCCAGTGCCTGCTACCCGGCATACCCTGCTAACAGGCGCAGCCAACCGACACAGTTCGCTCACGACAGAAAGCGACAACATCACAACCAACCCAACGCTTTAGGAGACAGGCAATGTTAAGGAGGCACACCATGGGACCGATCACACCCATAACCCGCAACATAACAGCCGGACTCATCGACGGACAGAGCACAGCCAGGCATCTCGCCGTTCAGCTCCTGCTTATCGCCCTCTTCGTCGCCGCACTTGCAGCAACCTAGAGCGGCAGTGCATACGCCTACTCCGTCAGCGCATCAACCACCGAAAGGAACGACCATGACCAGCAAAATCATAAACTCGCACTCCGGCTTGATCGGAGGCTCCAGTTGGACGAACGTCTCGCTCCTCAACGCAGCCCTCTCCAACGAAGCACTGGCAGCCATTCACAACCGCAAGGCGCTCGCAGCCTCCGCTGTCAACGCGAAAGCACCGCGAACGCCGCGAACCGAAATCTATCTCGACCTGGCGGCAGCATCAACACTGCAATGCGCTGCGTAGTCCGGTTCTACCAACCGCAACCGCAGCAGCCGGCAACACAATCGCCAATTCAACCCTCAGTAACACGCGCGAATAAAGGAATCAAAATGCTAGGCAAGTTCATAAACCCGCACTTCCGTATAGCAGGCGCATTCAGGTGGATGATAGTCCCGCTGCTCGTCATCACCCTCGCCCTCGCAACCCTCGTCGCCGTCCAGAGCGACACCGCATTCGCCGACGGCGGCAACGACACCACCCGCACCGCCCAGGGCAGTCCCGAAGACTGTTGGTGGGTAGGCCTCCCCTGCATTATCTTCGGCTAAAACCGAATAACAATCTCCCCGCTCCCTCAAAAGGACGGGGAGATTTTTCTTTCTCTTCAAACCAATCCTCATCCCCCCGCAGGCAGTCATCCGGCCCTAATAAAAGCCCTTCTCCCCGCAATTCACCCGTCATTCCTGCGAAGGCAGGAATCCAGGTCCCCTTTCCGCGCGGGAGAGGGTTGGGTGAGGGGAGCCTATGACACCCCTTCCCCCCTCGACGGGGGAAGGATGGGATGGAGGTGAAACGAACGCCGCACCCGCATCTTCCACGCCGAAGCTACCCTCAGCGGCTAGGTCACCCGCACCAGAGACGCTTCATAAAGGGATCCACGTAAGGGTCACGCTTATTTTGGAGAATTCTCTCCAGTTAGGAGTTCTATTCTGCGAATTAGTCCTTCAAGGTCTGCCGATTCCCATTTGGTATTCTCCGTGTCCAGCGCGCATGCACAACGACTCAATCGCTCTCTCTGCTCGAATGTCAGATTCCTAATCCCGCTTGTTATACGTTCGACCACATCGCCAGGGGGATAACGTCGCCCTTTGATTCGTTGATTTGCTGGCAACATAATTGCCTGGTAGACAGCATGCTCGGGCGTATTCAGAAGTCTCTCACTGTTTAATTTGGAGAATAGGAAACTAGAAGTCTGTTCGTCACTTAACCCACCCTGGAGAAATCGTTGATACGAGTCGTGGCTGATGGACCGGAACATGAACAATAGCGCGGCTACTTCTACTTCAAATCGTTCTCCATCTTCTAGTGAGGCGACAACTAAGTTTAAGTGGAGTATGGCTTTAGCGATGCTTCTAAGATTCAGAGTTGAATCATTAAAGAAAGCTGTGATTACATCTTCTATGTAGCCTGCCTTGAGCCGCCCGCGTATCTGTGTTGACTCAATAGCGTTCCTTATAAAATTCTTCCTGTCTAAGTAAGGCAAGTTGAATGACATGTCGAAGAATCTTTCTAGATATAGTTGCGCTTCGAAGCCAGGCCCATAAATGGCTTTGACCGACTCTGCCAACTGTTTTTGATTCATCGACAGTACGAATACGACGTTATTGACGTTGAATATGTGCTTTGCGTTCTCTAGCAACTCAATTGCATATGTCGGCCGACAGCGATCCAATTCGTCTATCATCACAATGATCGGCCGACCGTTCCTGGCTCTTGAAACCTCTTTTGCTAAGCCCGCCAATCTTGTCTGGAAAGCGTGAATCGAATCTTGTGTCTCCTGATGCGACCGCAAGAGTCGTTCTGCTGCTCCTCTTACTAGGTCACTGGTGAATTCGCTGGCAAATGGCGCGCCGGTGGCCGTTGTTCCCAAGGCAGCTAACGTGCTCAGAATATTAGGCACACGTCTGATTGCGACGTCTTTCGCAATACATTTAAGGTCTCTTAGGAGGTCCTTGGTGGTAGTGGTCTCATCTTCGTCAGCCAATTGTGTTGAGATTTCACCGGATAGCGCTAGAAAAGGGTCATCTGAATAATCGGTTTCCCACGCGTTAAAATCTACGACTGCATATCCTAAATTCTGAAGATGTTTCTCCCACATCTTCAAGAATGTTGTTTTCCCAGATCCCCAAGGCGCGTCGACACTCAAAATGAATGGGCTGCCGATGTTGTTGATTACATTGGTCAGAGTCTCTATTGGCTCTTTGCGACCCAGCTTGTCGTTGGCGAAAGGTTCGTGCTCAAGAACCTCCAGTGCCCCATATAAACTTGTCAAGATCATTACTCCACGATGAAGAATCCTGAGATCACTATGTAAGTCTGTACATATCACATCAGGTATCAAAGTTAGCATGTCGAAGAAGTCAAGGCTATAAGAAAGGAATTCTTCTGACTGCCGAACTCACCTCCAAGTCCAATTGCGAAAGACGCCCGCCGCCGCCGCCCATTCTCCCCAGCCACCCTCTCAAGCTAACTCAAGATCATCCTCAGCAATCCCTCGCAAAGGCGCATTCAGCATATCAATCTGCACATCGTAATGCGCAACACCGGTGCCGCGCACCTACCCGCCATCCCCGTCCGGCAGCAACCCCGGTTCCCCTCCGCCCGGCTCGTAAACCTCGGTCACAGCGCCCTCGAATCCAAGAAATGCGGGATTGTCGTACTCCATAATCCGCAATAGACCACCACTTCTGAAATGTGCCGCGTCCTCTCCTCCGTGCTGCCACCGCCAGACCTCCAGGCATCAGGCAACAGCGACCCACCTATAATCAGAGCTACTTCACACAGACTGCAACTCTCAAATCTCCTTTTGTGACCTTTGTGCCTTTTGTGGCTACCCCCTTGACAACCCCAAACATCCGTGCGTATCATAGACCCAATCTAATAATACAAACGTTCTCAAGAGGCGCAGCGCCAATCACCTTTGTGATTCCTGCGCCTTCTGTTTCTTGTCACACCGACCAACCGAGAGACTGAAAGACTGGCGGACTTCTAATGTGCGCTCCGAGCAGACTGCAACAACACATTCGGAACCTCACCAACGACGGTGAGGTCGTCGCACAATTCCTAGTCGACACCGTACAGGGCAAGACTTCCGGCGCCAAGGCCTGCCATCAGATGGAAGCCGCCAAGCTTCTAAACCGCTACGGGCTCTCTGATCAGCCTGAGCAGGAAGAATCCCAATTCTGGGGCCTAATCCCCACACCCGAAGAACTAGCAGCAGCGAAAGACACCCCTTCCCCCTCGACGGGGGAAGGTTGGGATGGGGGTGACTTGGATAAATCATCCTCCCCATCCTGTACATCGATGTCAGTGTCACACCTCGACATCCTCAACTACGACATCGCCCACCTAATCAGGCAAGAAACAGCCGAAGGCCACACCATCGCAGAGTTCCTATCCCATGTAATGACGCGAAGGGACCAACCCTTCACACCCAAGAAACTCCGCATCAAGCACACAGACCGCATGGCAGCCGCAAGAGAAATCCTGCGCCGCGGTCACGGACACTGGGGCAGAAAGCCCAAGCTCAAAGTCTATGCCGACGATGTAGAAGACAACAACGACTACGACACCCTGCACACCGACCTCGCCAAGAGAATGCGCGAGTACAACGAACACGGCACAGACGCCATCCGATTCCTACTGGAAGTAATGAGCGACACCAGCCTCGACCCCGAGGAAGGCTACACCTGGCACCACAAGATGTCAGCAGCCCACGAGATAATCCGTCGCGGCTGGGACACCAACTACGACAAAATCACCCCCGAAATGCTGCAAGCCTACTGGCAAGACCAGCAGTCCACCCGCCTCAGCGTAGGCCAGAAAAAGCAACTAGCCGGCCTCCCTACATTCCTCGACGAATACGATCACTACGACCACGAGGACTACCAAGCCATAGCCGACGCCATCCGCGATCAAGAAGACCGCGCAGAAGCCGCAGACTTCAAATCTGCCTCTGCCCCCGGAAAAAGTCCCCTCTCCCCTGGGGAGAGGGTTAGGGTGAGGGGAAGTCAAAACACCTCTGGCCCTTCGACAGAGCAAAGAAGCGATGAAGTAAAACACGACAACACATCCTCCCCATCCTGTACATCGATGTCAGTTCTCCCCGACGACCTCGACTGCTACTACGAACCCCTAACCCCAGAAGACCAGGCAATCTTCAACTACAACTCGCTCATAGAATCCGGCGAATTCGAAGAAGGCGAAATCACCTTCGTGCCGCCCTCAGAAGCAGCACACCGCGACTACGCCATCGCCCTCAAGCAAATAAGACAAGCCGCCGAAGCCGAAGGTATCCCCCTCCTCCCCAATCCCCTCGCCGGCACATTCCTCCGTCCGGCAATCCGCAGCCCCTAGCCAAAAGCCCCTCTCCCCGCGGGAGAGGGTTGGGTGAGGGGCTCCGACACATTCCTCTGTGCCCCTTTGTGCCTTCTATGGCTATCCCGCCCCCGGAGGCAGACCCCCAAATAATTGACAGAACCCAGCGCCCATCGCTAGACTTCCCGCAGCCAACCCTGCGAGGAGTCCCGCATGCGAATCACCAACATCGAAGGCTTCAACCTATCGTCCCCACTGGAGCGGCCATTCGGCTGGTCCAACGGCTGGATATCCGCCCGCGTCGTTGACCTCATCAAGATCGAGACCGACGAAGGCATCACCGGTTGGGGCGAAGGCTACATCGGCGCAGGCGGCTCCTTCGTAAAGCAGCACTTCGGCGACCTGCTCATCGGCGCCAACCCGCTCAACCGCAACGCACTCTGGCAGGCAATGTACTCCCGCCTGCACAACGGCAACAACGCCGGCGGCTTCGGCGGCAGCGCCATCTCCGCCGTGGACATCGCACTCTGGGACATCGCCGGCAAGGCAACCGGCCTCTCCGTCTCAGACCTCCTCGGCGGCAGAATCCGCGACAAGGTTGCCGTCTATGCCACCGGCCTCTACTACACCGAAGGCGAGTTCCCCACCCGCCTGTTGGACGAGGCCCGCATGTACGTCGAGCTCGGCTTCAAGGGCATGAAGACCAAGGTCGGCGGCCTCCCCATCGCCGAGGACGTCCGCCGCGTAGCCGCCCTCCGCGAAGCCATCGGAGACGACATCCGCCTAATGATCGACGCCAACCAGGCGTACCCCGCCGCCGCCGCAATCCGCATCGGCAATCTCCTCGCCGACCTCGACATCACCTGGTTCGAGGAGCCCGTCAACGCCAAGGACGTCGACGCCTACCTCCAGGTCCAGGCAGCCGTCCCCATGCCCGTAGCCGGCGGCGAAAACCTCCGCACCCGCTACGAGTTCAAGGACTTCTTCGCCCGCCGCGCCTACGACATTGCCCAGCCCGACGTCGTCAACGCCGGCGGCATCACCGAAATGCGGAACATCTGCATGTCCGCCAACGCCAACGGCATCCTCGTCAACCCCCACGTCTGGGGCTCCCCCGTCATGATCGCCGCCAGCCTCCACCTCGCCCCCACCATCCCCCCCTCGCCGCCCGCCCCCCACGCCCCCCGCCCCGCCGAGCAGGAGCCAGTCATGGAGTTCGACCGCACCCCCAGCGGCATCCGCGAGGGCATCACCGCCCAGCCCTTCGACCAGCAGGACGGCTTCCTCGCAGTCCCGACCGGCCCCGGCCTCGGCGTCGAAATCGACGAGTCCGCCGTCCGCCGCCTCGCGGCAAGCTAGCCGCCCGTCCCCCCGATGAAAAGACAATCGTCGCAGCAGACCGCCCCCGAGGACGCAGACGCCACAGACCTCGCCATCGAAGTTCACGGACTCAGCAAGTCCTACGGTCGCACCCAGGTCCTTCGCGACCTTGACCTACAGGTCCCCTGGGGTCAGACCCTCACCGTGCTCGGCCCCAACGGTTCCGGCAAGACTACCCTCATCAAGGCGCTCGCCACCCTCGCCAAGCCCGACGCCGGCGAAATCCACATCGCCGGCATGTCCACCCGCCGCCGCGGTGTCGGCGTCCGCCGCGCCATCGGCGTCGTAACCCATGAGCCGCTGCTCTACGACGGCCTCACCGGCGCCGAGAACCTGCGATTCTTCGCCAGGATGTTCGCCCTGGACCGCGTCGAAGATCGCATCCAATTCGTTGCAGTGCAGATGGGCGTCACCGACCGCCTTGACGCCAGGGTCGGCACGCTCTCCCACGGCATGCGCCGCCGCTTCAGCATCGCCCGCGCGCTCCTCCACTCACCCCGCGTTCTCATCATGGACGAACCCGAAAGCGGCCTTGACCAGCGTGCGCTCGCTCTCCTGGAAGAGCTGATATCGGATGGACGACAGCTTGGTCGCACGATCCTGATGACCACCCACAACTTCGAGCGCGGTGTGGAGCTCGCCGACCGCATTGCGATACTGTCGCGCGGTCGCATCGCCCATGACGGCGTGGCGGATACCTATGCCACCAGAGACGCCTATGAGCGACTTGCCTCAGACATTGTTCAGGAGAGGCAGGTCCCATGAGGACATCATTGCTGGCAGTCATGACGATCCTCTGGAAAGACGTCATCCTCGAATTGCGAACGAAGGACATCGTTGTAAGCGCGTTGGTCTTCGCGCTGCTGGTCATCGTCGTATTCAACTTTGCAATAACGCCGACGCCCCAGACTGTGGCTTTCGTCGCGCCCGGAATCCTCTGGATTGCATTCACCTTCGGCGGAGTGTTAGGGTTGAACCGCTCGATGGCGCTGGAGCGCGAGAGCGGCGGTCTTCAAGCGCTGATGCTGGTTCCGGTAAGCCGCGACCTCATTTTCTTCGGAAAGATGCTCGGCACCTTCCTGTTCATGCTGCTGGTCGAATTAGCTGTATTCCCTGTCTTTGCCGTTCTATACAACTTTTCGCTTCTGCTTCCAGGGCTGATCCCTATTGCGATACTTGCTACGCTCGCCATCGCCACTGTTGGAACTCTATTCTCGGCGATAGCGTCTAACACCCGCTCCCGTGAGGTGATGCTGCCACTGTTGTTCTTCCCAGTGCTGGTGCCTGCGGTCGTTGCTGCCGTAGAGGCATCGACAGGTGTCATTCAAGGAAGCAGCCCATTTGATCGCTGGATACCGTTCCTGATCGCATTCGATGCCATATTTCTAGTCGTCTGTCCCTTTGCATTTCAGCTCGTCGTCGAGGAATAGCGGGGCGATCAGAAAAGGGATGCAGTGCAATCAACGCGCCGGTATTCCTGTCATGTGTCTTAGACTAATGCTAAGATAATCTCAAACCTGCGCAGGGAGTGAATCTACCGAAAGAACGCCCTTTGTGCGGTTAGTGCAGCCCTTCACGTAATTGACATTGAAAAGTATCTGCTGATATATTTATAGTCCACTGCGTGAAATATAGAGCGCAAGTTCAGGTTGGACTTGGCACCGTTTCTCAATGCTCACATGAGCCTATAAATGCGAGCAGAACAGCTACATCAGGCGGCGCAAGCTTCCCATTTTGAAATGCGCCCAAATCATACAGGCTTTTTGCCGAATGACTTGGGGCATTCCTTCTTTTTACATTTGTTTTAACGAATACGCGTCTGCCTGTTTTCGGGGGTGACCCCAGGAGGATAAACTTGCAAAAGACCGATTTTGTAGTGCGATTTGCCGGAGAAGGCGGACAAGGCATGGTTACCTCGTCCGAAGGGCTTGCGGAAGCCGCAAGCAATGTGGGCTACTATGTGCAGACATTCGTCACATTCCCATCCCAGATTATGGGAGGGCCCGTTATGTCGCAGGCGCGTCTCGCGACTACGCCCGTCCTCAGTTCGGGCGATAATATCGATGTGCTGGTTTGCTTCAATGAGGAGGCGTACCAGAACCACAGAGACGAAGTAAGCGACAGCGGCGTCATTATTTACAACTCGGGCGATTTCGAGCCTGATGACCTAGCAAATAGTTTCGGCATGCCATTCGCCGATCTTGCTAAGTCAACCGGAAACGCACGAGCCGAAAACATGATTGTGCTCGGCGCACTTGCCCACCTGGTGAGCATGTCGCAGAGCATTCTGGAGGATTTCGTAAGGGCGCGATTCACCAGGGGCCGACCGAACGACGAGCAGATAATTTCCTCCAACATCGTTGCACTGACACTTGGCAGGCAGGAGGCCGAGAAGAGTGGCTTCAGTCTTGGAGAGCTAGCACCGCCGATAATGCCGGAGGGAGAGCAGATTCTGGTAAACGGCAACGAGGCAATCTCGCTCGGAGCATGCGCTGCCGGTATCGGATTTTACATTGGATACCCAATATCCCCCGCAACTTCAATACTTCTCTGGATGGAGCGCAACCTCACGGGCGAGGGCAAGTTCGTGTATCAGGCGAGCTCCGAGATTGAGGCCATTAACGCCCTTGTGGGCGCAGGCTACGGCGGACAGAAGGCTATGACGGCCACTGCCGGTCCGGGGCTGTCCCTTATGGGCGAAGGACTTGGGCTGGCGTGGATGGCGGAAGTTCCGCTGGTGGTCGTTGATGTGCAGCGCGGCGGACCTTCGACCGGACTTCCCACAAAGACGGAACAGTCAGATCTGCTTATGGCTCTGACTCCGGGACATGGTGATGTCAGTATGCCAATCATCGCTCCAGGTACAGTTGAAGAGTGCTTCTACGCAGGGGCCATGGCTTTCAACTGGGCGGAACGTTACCAGGGACCTGTCATCATGCTCAGCGAGCACATGCTCTCCGAGCGGAAGCAGAACATACCTAAGCCTGACCTGAGCAATCTTGAGATAGAAGAGCGCGAGACTTACACTGGCAGCAACGGCTACCAGCGATACGACAGTTGGGAGCTGTCGCCGATGCCTCTACCGGGTGGCCCCGGCAGCTATGTCGCAAACGGCAGCGAGCATGACGGCATGGGTGACACGACCCATCTTCCGGAGCGCCACATCCAGATGACAGAGCGACGTTTCAGCAAGTTGAAGCTGTTGGAGAACGAAGACTACGAGAGCCGCAATACGGACGCCAGCATTGCGCTTATGCCCTGGGGCGGTTCGAAGGGCCCGGCGCAGGGTGCCTATGAATCCGTCCTGGACAGCGGCATGGACATTGGCTGGTACTACACGATGTTCCTCAATCCCTTGCCGGTGGATCTTCTCGAAGAACTGCGTGAAAAGGACTTGGTGCTCGTGCCCGAGCTCAACTACTTGGGCCAGTTCTCAAGCGTCCTGCGTTCGCAGGGTGTGAATGCAGAGTCAATCACGCAGTACACCGGGCTCCCCTTCAAGGTTGGTGAGCTTGCAGGCCGAATTGTTGAGCGCCTAGAACAAGAGCAGAAAGTGAGCATAACAGTATGAGCGACAAGAATCCGGAATATGACTTCAAGTGGTGCCCAGGCTGCGGTGACTTCGGAGTAAGACGTGCCCTGGAAGCCGCCATTGACAAGCGCAGGGTCGAGACCGAACTGCCCGTCGAGAACAATGTTATTGTTGCGGGCATTGGCTGCTCCGGCAACATGGTGCATCTGCTTGAAGGACCACAGCCATACGGACTCCACGGCATTCACGGAAGATCGCTTCCAATTGCGCTGGGCGTCAAGATGGGCCGTCCGGACCTCAATGTGATCGTCGTAGCGGGCGCCGGCGCGGGCCCCGCGGCCCAAATTGTGATCGTCATAGCGGGCGACGGCGACTTCCTGAGCATCGGGAATGAGCATATTGCGCCACAGGCCGCGCGAAATCTCGATGTGACTGTAGTAATAATGGATAACGCCGTTTACGGACTTACAAAGGGACAGAGTTCACCCACGACCAAGTTCGAAGAGGTCACCAGTTCCACGCCGTACGGCAAGCCTGAAGCTCAATTGGACCCGCTCGCACTCTACCTGACACTCGGTGTCTCGTACATAGCCTCGCATGTATCCACTAAAGTGAGGGACTTGGGCGCCGTCATTGCGGACGCGATGGACCACGAAGGCTTCTCAATCGTGCATGTGCAGTCTCCTTGCACGACCTACAACAACACATTCATGGAGTTGAAGGGCAATGTGCGGCAGGGAATCCCGCCGCTCGCGTGGGACATACCGGAGCATCACGACCCCAGCGACTATGAGGCCGCCCACGAGCTTGTCAACCAAGGTGGCGTTCCGGTTGGCGTCATATACAAGGACAGCAACAGGCCCTCCTTCCAGGACCGCATCGATATCATCAATGAAAAGTCCTTCTCCCGGAAGGTGGAGAACATGATCGAGTCCTACGCCATCTAACCAGGCAACGACCAGAAGGTCAACAGATCAACGACAACAGTGAAAAGAGGCGGCGCGCAAGCCGCCTCTTTTGCTTGTCCCATAACGCGATGTTAAAGTCCCGTTAAAATCGACGACCTAGAATAATTTCATCCAGCAGGTCGGCGTGATCGCCGCTGCCGGCGCACTACACAAAGAACTGAGATGAACTGTATGCAACTTGGACGCGCTCTAACGGCCGAGGCGATAGGCACATTCATACTGGTGCTGTTCGGCGCAGGAGCGGTGGCTACTGATGTGGTCACGGGCGGGGCACTCGGCTTGTGGCCTGTCGGATTCATAGGCGGATTTGGCGTTACCATTGGAATCTACGCTACCGTCGCCATATCTGGTGCTCATCTCAATCCCGCAATCAGCCTCGCATTCGCCATCTTTCGGCGGCGAGAGTTTCCGCTCGGTAGAATGTTCGCTTATTGGGGCGCACAGCTTCTTGGTGCTGTGCTGGCCGGACTGACGCTTCTTGTCATATTTGCGCCTTTAATTGAACGCCTGGAAAGGGTGAATGGCCTCACGCGCGGCGCGGCTGGCAGCGAATACTCGGGGATGATATTCAGCAAGCACTTTCCGGATCCGGGCTTGTTCGGCATAGACGAGGCTGCGCGCTCCTTGCTGTCTGCGCCAGCCGCCGCAGCTATCGAAGGCTTCGGGACGGCAATTCTCGCATTCGTTATCTTTTCCGTCTTCGACAGGCGAAACGCCGCGCTGCCTAACCAGGCTCTTGCGCCTCTCATTGTTGGCCTGACGGTTGCTATATTGATAGGCGTATTTGGGCCGCTGACGCATGCGGGCTGGAATCCGGTGCGGGACTTCGGGCCTCGCATTGTGGGATATTTCGCAGGCTGGGGAAGCATCGTTTTACCGGGAGTGACGGGCGGATTCTGGGCGTACATCGTGGGGCCGCTGGTCGGTGCGCCAATCGGAGCGGGGGTGCATGAGTTTCTGCTGAGGCCCGGGCTACCCTCAGAGCATCAAGACAGTCTGCCGCGGAACGGCTCCGCTGAGGCCCTTGCGGACTACGAACCTGCATCAAGTGCGCAGGACGGCATGGAATGAGCGACATACTCTTCGTGTGCGTCCACAATGCCGGGCGCAGCCAGATGGCGAAGGCTTTCTTCAACAGATTGGCGGAAGAGTCGGGTATCTCGTTAAGGGCTGAGTCTGCCGGAACGGAGCCTGCGAAGCGCGTTCACCACATAGTCGCAGAGGCAATGCGGGAAGTGGGCATAGACATCCGCAGAGCCAAGCCGCGCCTTATGACAAATGAGGCTGTGGGGCAGGCACAACGAGTCATCACCATGGGCTGCGCGGTGGACGCGCAGGCGTGCCCCGCACTGCTGCTGCAAAACGTGGAGGACTGGGGACTGCCGGATCCTGCCGGCAAGGATATATCCGAGGTGCGGGTTATCCGCGGTGAGGTGGAGAGGCGGGTGGCAGAACTCGTGGCGAGGCTGAGGATGCCCGTTTAATCAGGAACGCCCTCACTTAGCGGGGTTGCTTTGTTGAGGTAGTAGTTGGGGTCGGCGCGAGGGTTGCTGGCGTCGGCGGCGTCGAGCATTCTGTCGTACTTCGAGTCCAGCTCCGACATCTGGGTCTTTACGGTCTTGCGCAGAGCGACAGATGATATTATGCGGTGCGTTTCATCGGTGCCGCAACTCTTGCACTCGATTGCATCAGGCGGCGAGAAATTGCGCCAAAGCAAGTCTGACTTCTGATTGCAGCCGTCGCATCTGTATTCGTAAATGGGCATATTGTGTCCGTCTGCTATGGGCGCGGTTATCAGGCGTACGTCGTTTCCACACTTGCCGAGGCGTCGAAGAATGCCTGCAGGGAGAGGTGGTACTGGAAGAAGGCGGCGCGGCGCAGTTCGTTGTCGGACTTTACGCAGCCGGTTGGCATTGTCAGATCGAGCGTGTTGAGGGTGTGGGCGGAGTCTGAGCCGCCGTTCGCGGAGATGTTGTCGAGCAGTTCGCGCCACTCGGTAGGGGACAGGTCGATGTAGAAATCGAGGTCGCGCAGTGCGCCTTCAGGGATTGCCTCGACTGAGGCGCATTCGAAGCCCTCGAAAATCAAGGCGAATGCGGAATCGCCGACCTTAGCGCCCATGACGCAGTTCACGGTACCCTGGGATGTGAACTGGGAGTCGGCGTTGGCGCTGTCGCGCACAGCTTCAAACCACTCGATGGATGGGAATTCGGGCATGCTTACTATCCTGCGTCTTGGGTGAATTCGGTGTCGATGCGGGCTGAGGCGTCGAAGAAGTACTGGAAGGTCTGGTTGAAGCGGTAGAAGAAGTCCTGCCGGTACTGGTCGCCGTTCATTGTGAGCGCGAGGCCCTCGAATCTGTCCATGTCGAGCGTGTTTAGCGTGTGGTCCAGGTCTGCGCTGCCGTTGTCCTTGATGTTGCGGATCATGTCCTGCCACTCTTCGGAGGCCATTTCGAGGTAGAAGTCGGCCTCGGCGAGGTCGGGTTCGGGGACTTCGCGGACTTCGGAGCATTCGTCGCCCTCGAAGACGACGATGTAAGCGTTCTCGGCGACCTTGATGCCCATGGTGGCGTCGCACATGCCGCCGCCCGCTTCCTGATAGGACTCATCGCCGTTGAAGATTTCGCGTACCTGCTCGAACCACTCTACGGATGGAAACTGTGGCACTGACTAAGCCTCCATGAACTTTGCCAGGGTAGGCGAAAAGCTTGCTTCGCGGGGCACGCCGATGTGCTCCATGTTGGCGAGGTACTGGCGGGCGAAGTCGCCCATCATGCGCTCGTACTGGCGCATGCCGCTGCGTGCGCCCTCGATGCCGCCGCCGAAGATGATGGCGAGCGCCTCCTTAAGCACGGGGTCGTTGAGCTCGCGCTCGAAGACGCGCTCTGCGATGCCCATAAGGCGTCCGAAGACGATCGCCTTGTCGGGGTTGTGCGAGGTGGCGTAGCGCAGGTGAGCGAGGCCGTAGGCGAGGTGGCGTGCCTTGTCCTGCATGCAGCGGGCGAATAGCACCTTCTCGGCGGGGTTGTGGGCGAAGAGTTCACCGTAGCGGTAGAGGGTGAAGGTGAACGTGCCGCGCAGCATGTGGAGCATGACTACGGTTTCGGGCCAGCCGCCAGTGCTTTCGAGGAGCATGCGGTTGACTTCGCCCTTGCTTTCAAGGCCGAGCCCGCCGCCGTTGGAGAGGGCGCGCTTGCGGAATGCCTCGAAGTGGCGGGCGTTGTCGAACATCTGGGTGGCGAGGAAGAGCTTGACCTCGTGGAAGCCGTAGGAGAGCTTTTGCTGCCAGCCGCCTATGACTTCGATCTCGACGCTGGCGATTTGGGAAAGCTCGGTGCAGAGCTGGCACATCGCGGCCTCGACATCGTCGGGGAGGGGCTGGATTGTGTCCCAGGGGATGTCGGTGGCGGGCGCCCAGCGACGCTGGATTGCCTCTTCGTAGAGATCGGCGGCGTTGTCAGCCCAGAGTTCGCGCTTTTCGCGGACTTCGAAGCCGAGCGGCGCGATGCCGGGAACGGGGAATGCGCCTCTCGGCTTGCGGGTCTGGTCGTCCCAGAAGTCGGGGACATCGCCGTAAACGCCGATGTTGAGGGCGTCAATGGTCAGGCCGTTCTTGGTTGGCTTCGCGCGTGTGCCCCACTGGAGGGTGTTCTTCATCCATGCCAGATTGGGCGGAGCGATTTCGACTTCTTCGGTATCATCGTCGCTGGCTTCGCGCTCGGTTACGCGGGCGGCGGATGCCTGCAACGTCTGGTCTTGGTCTTGGGTTTTGTCTGCCATCGTGTCCTATTTCTACTCAGATTTGCTTGTCATTTCTTTTTCTGCCGATTCGTCTGCCATTTTCTTGGCTCTGGATGATGCTCCAAACCATGAGTCGGTGCGAAGTAGGGAGCATATCCTATCTTTCTGCCAAAAGATTACACCGGCGACTATAAAAAAAGACAAGAACTCTAGCAATTCCTCTATATAAGCCACCACTATCGATGGCGCTGACAATAAGGCAAACAACACATATAGAAATGCAATTACAATTCCTATCCCAAAATAGACCAAAAACAAATACAGTACAATCGCCGTAAGAATTAATGCTATTGTTCTATTTGCGCCGACTGTCACTTAGTTTACACCTACCGCTATGAATCCACCGAGGGTAAGGAATTGTTAACGGGGTTAGGTCCACATGATTTCCATGAGGCGGGGGTCGGCGCGGCCGTTGTCGAAGCGTTCGCCGAAGCCTGCGGAGCGGATGCGTTGGACGTACTCGCGGACCTGCCGCCGGCGGATAGCCATTAGCTTGCGCGCGCCTTCGTCGTAACCCTTGGTGCCTCCGCCTAGCAGGATTGCCATTGCCTCGCTGCTGGGGGTGTCGATGGCTGCCGGGTTCTGGTTGCCGGCGAGGAGTCCGCGCTCACCCTCGTCGAGGTAGCAGTGGATTTCTTCGCGGCGCTCCGGCTCGGACTCGGAGAGGTAGCGCATGTGCATCACGCCGAATGCTACGTGGCGGGACTCGTCCTGCGCTGCGAGGCGGTAGATGCGCTTTTCGGCTTCGTTGTATGACATCAGCTCGCCCATGCGGAAGAGCGTCAAGACCGCGCCTTCGCCTGAGATGTGCAGGCGAGAGGACATTTCCGTGAACTCGCGGGAGAGGTCTATGCTGCCGACCACGCCGCTGGTGGTGATGTCGGGGCGCTGCATGAGGCCGCCGCCGTTGGCGAGGGCGCGCTTGCGGAAGACGTCGAGGTGGCGCGATTCGTCCATGATCTGGGAGAGGAGGAACATGCGCGGCTCGAAGTAGTCGGGACTAGTGGTTGCGACCCAGCGAGCCGGGATGTCTGCCGCGACGAATTCGACTTCGGTTAGGAATGTGTCGAGCTGGCACTGGGCGCGCTCGATGTCGTCGGGGAGGGGAGTAATGGTGTGCCAAGGGATGTCAGTCGCTGAACTCCACTGGCGCTGCAGTGACTCTTCGTAGAGTGCCGCTGCGTTGTCGAGCCAGATTTCGGACTTGGTGCGGACGCCGTAGCCTCCGATGCGGTAGGAGTCGGGACGTTTGGCTGCGCCGCGGGGCCTGCCGGTCATATTGTCGGTGGTGTCAGGGGCCTCGCCATAGGAGCCGACTTCGATGCTGGAGAGGGTCATGCCGCGCTTGGCGTCGGGTTCAGCCTTAATACCCCACTCGCCTCGCGTGTCCAACCACGAAAGGTCAAGATCGTAGTCGTCGGCGTAGTCCTTGATGCCTTGCAGGGATTCGTTCTGAAGTGTGGTCATCGTCGCCTCCCGCGCTGTTCTTTCAAATACAACATCAGGCACAACCTTAGGCACAACCTTTGTGCATGCCTGTAATTTGAGCGAAATGTGTCAGGCGGCAATGAGGTGCAGCCTATTTGCTCAATATAATACAGGCGTGGTCGTAGCGCAAGCGTGTGGTGGGCGTCAGGGGATGGGGGTCTGCCGCCGGTTGGCAGACTTGGAAAGGGCGCGATTCTTCCTCAGTGTATGGGAAATTGGGGCTTTTCCCCTCACCCAACCCTCTCCCGCGGGGAGAGGGGGTTTATGGTGTCTGGTTTTCTGCCTGAGCAGGAATGACGGAATGAGTTGTGGGGAGAAGGACTTTCTGTTCCGTTGTCTCGCTCCGTCGGGTTATCCGATGGGCTAGATGCGGAGACTTTCACCCCCATCCTAGCCTTCCCCCGTCAAGGGGGAAGGGACTTTGAGGTCAGGGGCTGCGGTTGTGGAGCGGGATGGTGAGTTTGGGAGGGTGAATGTTGGCGGCGGCGGGGCGACGCCGGTTTTTCGGATTGCGCCTGGGCTCTCGCCTGGGGCGGGGGCTGTCGGGCGTCGGATCGGGGTCGGAGGGTCCGTACTCGGCGTATTCTTCCGGCTCATCGTCGGGATCGCCAGCGGAGCGGCAGTATGCTTCGAACTTCTCCTCTGCCGCGCGCATGGCGTCTTCGTCGCCGTTCTGCTCGGCCTGCTCGTACTCTTCTATGATGGCGGCAAGGTCGGTCTGACGGCGAGTGCGCTCTATGTTGGAAGGTTCGTTGTATTCTTCGCTGGCGCGCAAGAACGCTTCGATGTCCTGCCAGGTGACGGCGTCAAAGTTCAGGTCGTAGGCGCGGTGCAGCAGCTCCCTATCGGCGGCAAGCCGGTGGCCTGATAGCCATTCGCCGTCGTCGTTTTCGACTACTCGGATAAGCAGTTCGGCGGCGTCAATGCCGTTGTTGGTGCGATCTCGTATGAGCCTGGCGATGTCGGCATTTGCTGGGTCGGCAGGATCGAGTTCTTCGTCACGATCGAAGGGGACGGAGGCGCGACGCGGTGGCGAAGATTCGCCGAATGCGCGGCGCATAAGCTCCTTGGCTGCCGCGATCCTCTCGTGCCGCTTTACTGTCGGTTTGATCTCTCCCGTGAACGGGTCAAGGTTGTATTCGCCGCCATCCATTATGTCGCGAAGGGAGCTTATAAGGGTTTCGCCGTCGTTGGTGCGGGCGCGGATGTAGCGCGCGGCGGGGTAGCCGACGACGTCCCTGAGAGTCGGCGCGGACTTATGCTGACCTTTGTCGTCCCTAGAATCCGCATTTAACACGACGAGTTTTCCCGCTACATCTGCATGTGATCCATACCTGCTCAGCAACCGGGCGGCCTCCAGCCGATGGGAGGCTTTGACGGTAGGGTCCGCGCCGTGCAGGATGTCGGCGAGGAACATGGCGATGTCGTCACCGTTGTTGGTCAGTTCGGATATCTTGGATTGTAAGGCGTCCTGGATGCACATTGGTGTGAGTTACCTGTTATGAGTTATGAGTCATAGGTCCTATAGCCACAAAGGGCACAGAAGGCACATAGTGGAAGGTTTGTCTAATGTCGCCGTCCGGTTTTCATGGATTTTGGATTCCTCTCTCCGCTGAGCTCCGCTCGGAATGACAGTAGGTGGAAGCGCTGCGCTCGGAATGACAGATGATGGAGGCGCTCTGTTCGGAATGACAAAGAATAGGCTTTGGAATGACAACAACTAGATCGGCTAATCGAATATATGTTTCAAGTCTTGGCATCTATGATACGCACGAATGTTTGGAATTGTCAAGAGGTTACTCCGGGGGCGAACGCAGGTTGCGGGAAAGGGGTGTGGTAGAATTGCGGGGCTGTGGCGAGACTGTTTCCGGCTGCGGCAGGAGGGGATTTCTTGGCGTTCGGCGTGGGTGCGTTCAACCCGGCAGAGGCTCGTTCGCGGATGCGCGGCGTGTTCTATGGCTGGTGGCTGGTGCCGATCAGCGGCGTCGTTCATATGACGACGAGCGTGCCGCTGTTCCACGCGATGGGGCTGTGGTTCGTGGCGCTGGAGTCGGCGTTTGGGTGGAATCGGACGCAGCTTTCACTGGCGTTCTCGTTTACGCGCATCGAGGGCGGCATCCTGGGGCCAATCGAGGGTTACCTGGTGGACAGGCTGGGCGTGCGGCGGATGGTGCTCATCGGGTTGAGCATCCTGGGTGTGGGGTTCCTATTGATGAGCCAGGTGCGGGACTCGAAGGACATTCCGATTGTCCGGGACCTGCCGTTCGAGATACTTCCGGACTTCGTTCGGATTGTCGAGCCAGCGCTGATGTTTTATCTCGTGTTCATGGTAATGGCGCTTGGCCAGGGGCTGAGCGGCTGGCTGACGATGAACACGATGCTGAATAACTGGTTTACCCGCCACAAGGCGAAGGCGATGGGCTATTCCAGCGCGATCGGGCGACTGGGTGCGCTGGTGCTGATTCCGGCTATCGCGTGGGCTGTCGATCCGGAGCAGGACAACTTCGGATGGTCGATGACCGCGATGCTGCTTGGTATCGTGACGCTGATCATGGTGATTCCGGTCAGCAGGCTCATTCGCAACAAGCCTGAAGACTACGGGCTGCTGCCGGATGGCGATGAGCCGCGGGATACTACTGGAACTGCCGGAACGGGTGGCACAGCCGGAACTGGCAGACCTGCTGCGCGCCGGGTGCCGCCGTCTGACGGGGATTTCACACTGAGGGACGCGCTGCGGACGCCGACATTCTGGCTGATTTCGTTCGGGCAGGGGTTCACATCGATGGTGCTGATTGCGATGATGGCGCACCTTGCGCCGATGCTGTGGGACCAAGGGGTGTCGGTGCCGATGGCGGGATGGGTGGTGTCCACCTATACGGCGATGTCGATGATATTCCAGATTGTGGGCGGATATGTGGGCGACATGATCTCGAAGCGGTTCGCGTACTTCGTGTTCACTTCGATACAGGCGGGCGCGGTGGTGGTGTTGGTGTTCGTGCCGGAGATTTCGGTGCTGCTGGGACTGCCAAGTCTGGTGGTGGTGTTTGGGTTTGCGATAATGTTCGGGATCGGGTTCGGGGGGCGCAATCCGATCAGCACGTCGATACGCGGGGAGTATTTCGGGCGAAGCTCTTTCGGCAAGATCATGGGGATGTCGCAGGTGCCGATGAACATCATGCTGCTGGGTGCGCCGATATATCCGGCGATCCTGCACGACATGCAGGGGAGCTACGACTTCGCGTTCCTGTCGCTGGCATTCCTGAACTTCATTGGCGGGGCGATGTTCCTGCTGGCGAAGAAGCCGAGCAAGCCGGTCAGCCGTCAGCGGGCGGCGGCCAGCGGTTAAGGGACGTGGACTAACAGGATGGACAGGATGAGGAGGATGGGGTAGGGTTTTGGGCGCGAAATGGCGGGATGAGGGGGATGGTCTGTTCTCCTTCTCCCCTCACCCTAACCCTCTCCCGCGGGGAGAGGGAACACTATAAAAGAGGAGATGCGAATATGGCGATACAGCCTTTCACGATTGATATTTCGGATGAGATTCTTGATGACATGCGGCAGCGCATTGCGAATACGCGCTGGCCGGATGAGATTCCTAACAGCGACTGGGACTATGGCTCGAACATGGCGTATGTTCGGGAGCTTGCGGACTACTGGCTGAACGAGTTCGACTGGCGGAAGCAGGAGGCGATGCTGAACGGGTTCTCGCAGTTCAAGGCGGATGTGGAGGGGATGAGCATCCACTACATCCACGAGCGCGGCAAGGGGCCGAATCCGATACCGCTGGTGATAACGCACGGGTGGCCTAGCACGTTCTTCGAGATGCACAAGATCATACCGCTGCTGGCTGATCCAGCGGCGCATGGTGGGGATGCGGCGGATGCGTTCGATGTGATTGCGCCATCGATGCCGAGCTACGGATTCTCTGACAGGACGACGGAGCGTGGGTGGAGCGTGTCGCGGGTTGGGGATTTCTGGGTGAGCCTGATGGATGTGCTGGGGTATGACAAGTTCGGGGCGCACGGTGGGGACTGGGGCGCGGGCGTTACGGCGCGGCTGGGGCACTCGCATGCGGACAGGATGATAGGGATACATGTGACAGCGGTGTCGGCTACTCCGCACCTGGATGAGGACACGCCGCCGCTGACCGAGGCGGAGGAGGAGTTCTTGCGGGCGCGGGCGCAGTGGCGCGAGGACGAGGGGGCGTACGGGCACATTCAGGGGACGAAGCCGCAGACGCTATCGTATGGGCTGATGGACTCGCCGGTGGGGCTGGCTGCGTGGATTGTGGAGAAGTTCCGGGCGTGGTCGGACTGCAATGGGGATGTGGAGAGCGTCTATACGAAGGATGAGCTGCTGACGAATATCACGATCTACTGGGTTACGCAGACGATAAGCTCGTCGGTGCGGATTTACTACGAGTCGCAGCGGGCGCCGCTGATGCTGGAGAAGGGCGAGAAGATCACGCCGCCGTCGGCTGTGGCGCGGTTCCCGAAGGACATTGGGTATCCGCCGCGTGAGTATGCGGAGCGGGTGTTCAACCTGCAGCAGTGGACGGAGATGCCTGACGGCGGGCACTTCGCGGCGCTGGAGAAGCCGGAGGCGCTGGTGGAGGATTTGCGGTCGTTCTTCAGGCCTTTGCGAGGTTAACTGACATCGATGGAGAGGATGGGTAGGTTTTGCCTTCGTCCCTTCGTCTCGTGCTATTATGATTGCATAGACGGGGGCTGCACGTCGGGTTGTATTGTCGTTCCAAGGTTGACATGCTGGGAGTGCCGGTCTATTGCGCTGTTAGATATGTGGACACAGGATGGAAGGGAAGTCAGATGAGTGTATGGCATAGGAAGCGCCTTTCCAAGGATGAGCTAGACGCGGCGTTCAAGAAGTTCGAGTCGCCGGCGGTGCAAGCTAAGATAAAAGAGGGGTTCGATCAGATAGAGCGCGGGGAGTATGTCGTAATCACGATGGAAGAGATCAAAAGAAATATAGGTCTTGCATCGAGGGCAGGTTCCTCAATTAGTGACGTAGGTTGAAAGGAGCTGCACATGGCTGAATGGAAGCCGAGGCGTCTTTCCAGAGAGGAACGGGATGCGGTATTTAAGAAAATGGAGAGTCCTGCGGTGCAGGCGAAGATAAAAGAGGGGTTCGAGCAGATAGAGCGTGGTGAGTGTGTCAGGATTCCGATTGATGAGATCAAGCGTAGGCTAAGAGCGTTGAATATTGACTAGCGGCCGCCATGTTCCGGAACTGGTTTTATCCAATAATGCCGAGAATGCGCTACTAGAGTATGGCATACTTACTTGGGCGACATTATTTTCAATTCTATTCGATCCTGAAGTTGACGGGGTGTACAAGCGCCGCCATGCGTCTGACATGATTCTGTTCGAGGACGAAGGGTTGTGTGTTGCGTATCGTCATATGGCGAATGGAGACTTGCAAATCGGCTTCGTGGAGACGGAAGCTGATATAGACCGTCTATAACAGGCAATAGGGAGGCTCCGCTATATGTTGCGGAGTCTTTCTGTTTGTGCGGGGAAATGTGGGATATTGCCCAGATTCTTAGATTACGAGAGGTGAAGGGATGCTGTCACGTTTTCGGCGGCCTGCGGCTGACTTTCGGGTGGAATTGAGTGAGACGGCGTTTCGGCCCGGCGATGATTTGCAAGTTCGTGTGTCGTTGGTTCCGAGGGATGGGTTTCAGGTTCGGCGCGGGAGAGTGGAGATACTGTGCGTTGAGAGCTATGTTGACCGGGTGGACAATGTGCGCACGTCATCATACGGAAGCGGTACCCGGAAGCTCGGCTTGACGCACATCCGCAACCGGTACGAGAAGGTCATTATGGACGATGTTAGGTTGCGGCGCGGGCTGCCTCGCTCTTTTGATGTTGACTGGACGGTGCCGTCGGATGCGGTGCCGACGGCCGCCGGTGCGAGTTCGGATATGAACGATGTCGGCATCACCTGGATGGTCAGAACTTCTCTGGATGTGGCCGGCGCTCGTGATTTCAATGACAGGCAGGAGATCACCGTCTTATGCCCGGCGACCGATGCAGACGAATCGCCTTCCCCTGTCGTCGCCGAGGATGCAGACGAAGAGTGCGCTCTTACGCTGACTCTGAATGAGGGAATTGCTCGTCCATCCGACGCGGTTGAAGGCAGCCTGCGGGCCGAGTTGCTGACGGACATGAGCTTATCTGAGGTGAGGGCTGAACTCTTCAGGGTGGAGGTATTTGGCTACGTAGGTGAGGACTATCACGAGGACTCAGTGATCCTGGAGTCGGATTTAGAGCTGCGGCGCGGCGAGACCCGGGAGTGGCGCTTTCAGCTGAAGATAGGGCAGGTGCATTCGCCGAGCCTGAGAACAGAGCTTTCTTCAGTTACCTGGCTGGTAAGAGGGGTACTGGCGAAGCGGATGCGTCTGGATACGCGGATCGAGCAGGAGATCAGGGTTGTGGTGTGAGCAATCTGTCTGGGAGTTGGCTGGCGGTGCGTTGTTCGGCGCGGGGCGATTCAGAACGGGATGGCGGGTGCCTGATTCTGCCTAGCGGCGGAGTGGTGGGATTTGTAGCATGTACTGACATTTTGGGGTGGTTGTGCATTGTGTTGTGGGGGATCGCAAAATGGAGGAAATGCGATGACAACGAAGAGGTCTTATGGGACGCCCGCGACGGATGTGCATGGGAATCCGGTGCTGCTGCTATCGGGTGGGAATCCGCAGATAGCGAAGGCGGATGGCGATGCTCCCGTGCAAGCATACATCGCGGCGATGCCGGAGTGGAAGTATGAACTGGGGCGACGGCTTGACGAGATTGTCGAGCAGAATGTGCCCGGTGTGCAGAAGGCTGTCAGGTGGAACTCGCCCTGGTACGGTGTTGAGGGCTTGGGGTGGTTCCTGAATGTCCACTGTTTCGCGAAGTATGTGAAGATTACTTTCTTGAATGGCAGTTCGCTCAGTCCTTTGCCGCCAGAAGGGGGAAAAGACCCGGACGCTCGCTGGGTAAATGTCAGAGAGGGGAAGCTGGACGAGGAACAGATGGTGGAGTGGATCAGGCAATCGGCCGCGCTGCCCGGTTGGGACGGGTTTTAATTTCTCTGCCTACGATATGGGCAGCTTGTAATAGAGTATGAAAAGACCTCGCCGTAAGTGGCGGGGTCTTTCGCTGTGGGCGTGTTGTTTGACACTCATTCTTGCGCCCCTATAAAATGCAGAGTGATTTCGTACCGATTTACTCGGAAATTGGCGACTGCACGGTTCTTGTGAGGCAGCTCAATCGGCTAGGAATATGAGAACCGTGGCGTCTATTCAGGAGGAGCGAGAATTGTCAACAAAGGCGTATATTTTAATTGAGACCTCAGTGGGTAAATCGCGTGATGTGGCGAATACGCTGCGGTCACTCGACGGCATCGAGACGGTCGATGCGGTTACCGGTCCATACGACATAATCGCGGTCGTGGTCGCGCCGGACCTAAATTCGGTCGGGGATATGGTCACGAGCCGCATTCATACGATTAACGGCATTGTTCGCACCGTGACCTGCCTGTCTGTTGGCAGCGTGTAGTCTGTCAGTGGGTCAGCCACAAGTGTGGTGCCTATGCAAGCGGTGCCGATCGACGCCAAGTGATGAACCTAGAATATCAACGGAGGCAGTCTAATGGAGTTCAAATTCACGGCTGAGGAAGAGAATTTTCGCGCCGAGTTGCGCGAGTTTCTGAGCAAAGAACTTCCCGACGGATGGACGGGCGGTGGGGACGAGGAAGGCGAAGACTGGGATTTCGAACTGGAGATGCGGAAGAAGCTAGCGGACAAGGGCTGGCTTACGATGGCATGGCCTGAGGAGTACGGCGGAAGCGGCGCATCGCACATGATGCAGCTTATCTTTGCCGAGGAGATGGCTTACCAGCGCGCTCCCGGACGGGACCAGTTTGGCACGAAGATGCTTGCGCCGACGCTAATGATCCATGGCACGGAGGAGCAGAAGCGCGAGTACCTGCCGCCGATTGCGCGCGGTGAGGTGCAGTGGTGCCAGGGGTACTCGGAGCCTGAATCCGGCTCGGACCTCGCTTCGCTTCAGACACGAGCGGTCGAGGACGGTGACGATTTTGTCGTCAACGGCACGAAGATATGGACTTCCAACGCGCACCACGCGGACCATGTGATGGTGCTGACGCGAACCGACCCGGATGCACCCAAGCATCGCGGCATCAGCTTCTTGCTTGCGGACATGAAGCAGCCGGGCGTGGAAGTTCGCCCGATCATAAACATGGCGGACAACCATAGTTTCAACATGGTCGTCTTCGACGATGTGCGCGTTCCGAAGAGGAACCTTGTCGGCGAACTCAATCGCGGCTGGTATGTGGGCGCGACTCTGCTGGACTTTGAACGCTCCGGAGTGGAGTATTCGGCCGGCACGAAGCGGACACTTGAAGAGCTGGTTCAGTTCTGCAAGGATACCACTCGGAACGGTATGCGCCTGATTGATGATCCGAAGATCAGCCGAAAGCTCGCGGACCTTACGGTCAAGACCGAGATAAGCCGCCTGATTTCATACCAGATTGCATGGATGCAGAGCGCGGGGCTTGTGCCGAACAAGGAGTCCTCGATGGGCAAGAGCTTCGGCACGGAGTTGCAGCAAGCGGTTGCGCGCGCGGGCATGGAAATTCTGGGGCTGTACGGTCAACTGGAGCCGGAATCGAAGTACGCGCCGATGCAGGGCCGAATCGAGCAGAGTTACATGACTTCGGTTTCCGCGACGATCGCGGCGGGCACATCGGAGATTCAGCGCAACATTATCGCGACGCGCGGACTTGGATTGCCCAGATAGCCAATCCACATAGTCGGTGCCCGTCCAAGGGGCAATACCAAAGAGTACGCTACGGTGAGGTGAATACATGGACTTCCGTTTCAGCTCGGATGACGATGCCTTTCGCGAGGAAGTAGGCGATTTTGTCGAAAGCGAGTTGCCGTGGGACTGGCGAGAGCGCGCTGTTGACGCGGAAGAGCCGGAGGATGCCGGCCTGGTTCGCGAGTTCAAGAAGAAGCTTGCGGGCAACGGCTGGCTGACAATGGCCTGGCCCGAAGAATACGGCGGGCAGGCAGCGCCTCACATCCGACAGATGATCTTCAACGAGGAGATGGCGTACAGGGGAGTGCCGGCAGGCGACTCCGGCGTGCGCATGGTCGGCCCCATTCTGATGCTGTATGGCACGGAGGAGCAGAAGCAGTTCTTCCTGCCGCGCATAGCGCAGGCGGACATAGACTGGTCGCAGGGATACTCGGAACCTGACAGCGGTTCGGACCTGGCATCACTTCAGACGCGAGCGGTCGAGGATGGTGACGACTTCGTAATCAACGGGTCGAAGATATGGAACGGCGCGCATTCAGGCTCGGACTGGATGTTCATGCTGGCGCGCACCGAACCGGACGCGCCCAAGCACAGAGGCATCAGCTTCCTGCTGACGGAAATGCAGCAACCCGGCGTCACGGTGGAGAAGATACCGATGATGTGGGACGCTCACCGCGCACTCGTAACATTCGAGGATGTGCGTGTGCCGAAAAAGAACCTGGTGGGCGAACTGAACCGTGGCTGGTATGTGGGCGCTGCGCTGCTGGACTTCGAACGGTCCGGAGTTGACCGTCCGGCAAGGGCGAAGCGGCTGCTAGAGGACATCGTGAACTTCTGCAAGGAGAACGAGCGGAACGGCAAGCCGCTGTCTGAAGATGTCTCAGTGCGCCAGCGAATTGCGGATATGGCCGTGCAGATCGAATCTTGCCGGCTGATGTGCTACAACGTGGCGTGGATGCAGAGCCAGGACATGATTCCGAATATGGAGGCGTCTATCACCAAGGCATACGGCACGGAAATGATGATCCGGCTGTATAGCCTGGGCATGCAGGTGATGGGACTGTACGGTCAGCTTGACCCTGAGTCGAGTTGGACGCCGCTGCGGGGGCGGATAGAGAACGGCTGGATGCGGTCGCATGGCGGCACGGTCGCGGCGGGCACGTCGGAGATCAATCGCAATGTGATAGCGACCAGGGGACTGGAGTTGCCGCGGTAAGTTCAGCAGTTTCCCTGGCAATTGCAGCATGTCTTCTAATGCACAGAAGCCAACACACAGAATTAAGTACATAGAGAACGAACAACACCTGCGGCCTAGAAGTGCCGTCTCAACATACGGAGGAACGCGATAAATGGACCTTGGACTGAACGAAACGCAGCAGATGCTCAGGAACAGCGCGCGCGAGTTCCTGCAGGCAGAGTGCCCGGATACTTATGTGCGCGAGATGGAAGAGGACGAGCGCGGCTACACGCCTGAGATGTGGCAGAAGGTCGCGGAGCAGGGCTGGCTGGGACTGATCATTCCTGAAGAGTATGGCGGGGTGGGACTAAGCTACCTCGACCTGTCCGTGCTGCTGGAAGAGACGGGTCGCGCGCTGCTGCCGGGGCCATTCTTTTCGACGGTTGTGATGGGTGGCATGGCGATAATGGATGCAGGTTCCGAGGAGCAGAAGCAGGGACTTCTACCGCAGATCAGCGAGGGCCAGCTTATCGTTACGCTTGCGCTGACTGAGCCTAGCGCGCGATGGGATGCCGAGGGCGTGGAGATGACCGCAACACAGAGCGGCGACGGCTGGGTGCTGAACGGCGTCAAGCTATTTGTGCCGAACGCGCATGTTTCGGACACCTATGTTGTGGCGGCGCGCACGGGTGAGGGCGAGCGGGATGTTACGCTGTTCCTGGTACCGCGGGGAACTGACGGCGTCAATCACACGCTGCTGAAGACGATCGCGTCCGACAGGCAGTCTGAACTGGCCTTCGAGAATGCCAGCGTACCTGCCTCAGCGGTGCTTGGCGAAGTCAACGGCGGCTGGGACACGATCGAGAAGGTGCTTGCATGGGGCGCAATCGGCAAGTGCGCCGAAATGGTGGGCGGCGCCGAGCAGGTGCTCGACATGACGGTGGAGTACGCGAAGCAGAGGACGCAGTTCGGCAGGCCTATCGGTTCGTTCCAGGCGATCCAGCACCATTGCGCGAACATGGCGACTGATGTGGAAGGCTCGCGCTACATCACTTACCAAGCGGCGTGGAGATTGTCAGAGGGCGAAGATGCGACGCAGGAAGTCGCGATGGCGAAGGCTTGGGTGAGCGACGCGTACAGACGCATCTGCGCGCTTGGGCACCAGTGCCACGGTGCGATCGGCTTCACCAAGGAGCACAACATGCAGCTGTACTCGCGGCGAGCGAAGGCTGCGGAGCTTGCGTTCGGGGACACGGACTTCCATCTGGAGACGGTGGCGGAGGGGATTGGGCTGTAAGGAATTATAAAGGCTAGATGCTGCCTGTGAACATCCGCTTGAGTTCATTCAACGCTGTGTGAATGAGCGTAAGGTGCGGTGGACGTATCACTCAGACGTGCGGATGCTAGATAGAACTATCGACAGGCAAACCATAATTGATTCCGTGGACGCGTTTGAGATAATAGAAGAATACCCTGACGACAAGTACCTCCCCAGCTACCTTGTTTACTCGCGTTCCAGGAGTCTGGTGATTCATGTGTTGTTCGCGGCAGATGTCGCAGGTGATAATGTTCGCGTGGTTACAGCCTATTCTCCAAACCTTGTAGAATTGGAAAGCGATATGAGGACAAGGAGGGGAACCGTATGATGTGTCAGGTATGTGGCAGCAAGACGGCTTCCGTTGTTACGGACATGCCTTTCAAGGTGTCCAGCACCTCTATAGTAATCGTAAGGCAGATGCCAGTTGACCAATGCAGCAATTGTGGTCAATACCTGATAGACGATCCGGTGATTGAGCGTGTGGAGAGCATAATAAAGGAAGTGGATTCAGGTACGGAACTGGAGATTGTTCAGTATGCCACCTAAGATATACGCTCCAAACCAATGAACTTCAAGACCGTTCGGGTGTCTCAACTGAAGGGTATGGATATGGACTGCACGATACAGGGATGTGAGGGCGAATACGAAGAGCAGTTTATCGTGCATACGGCGCGGCACAATGAGCGGATAGTGGTTGTCGATAATGTGCCGGCGGAGGTATGCGGTACCTGCGGAGATACTCTGCTGAGTTCCATCGCCATGATGCGCATTGATGAGATACTCAGCGACGGCACTAAGGCTACCGGTGTGGTGCCGCTGTACGATTTTCTGGCGCAGTGAGTCATGGCAGAGTGAACAGGGAGACCGCTGCTGCGCGGGCGAGCCATCATATCGACCCGGAGTCGGGGGCGATACTTGCGCCGATTCAACCCTCCACTACCTTCGAGCGTGCGCCTGACGGAGAGTATCCGGGCGGATTCATCTATTCGCGGACGGGGAATCCGAACAGGCAGCAGCTCGAAGAAATCCTAAGGACACTTGAGGGCGGTGCTGCGTGCGCTGCTTTTTCGTCGGGATCGGCGGCGACTGCGGCTGTGTTTCAGGCGCTTTCCAGGGGTGATCATGTGGTGGCCCCCAATGATTGCTATCACGGTACTCGTGCGCTGCTGCGAGATGTGTTCGCGCGCTGGGGATTGCAGGTTACCTTCACGGATGTCACCGATGCCGAGCAGGTGCGACAGGCGATGCGCCCTGATACCCGTTTCGTCTGGGTGGAGACGCCGTCGAACCCGATGCTGAAGGTTACGGACATACGACGCACGGCAGAGATCGCGCACGAATCGGGGGCGCTGTGCGTTTGCGACAACACATGGGCGACGCCGATGCTGCAGCTGCCGATCGAACTGGGGGTGGATATGGTTGTCCACTCGACCACGAAGTACCTGTCAGGGCATAGCGATGTGATGGGCGGTGCTGTCATAACTGCGAGTGAAGATGCGTTCTTCGGCAAGGTGCGTCAGGTGCAGGCGACATACGGGGCTGTGCCATCGGCATTCGACTGCTGGCTGACGCTGCGGGGCATCCGGACGCTGCACCTGAGAATGCGCGCTCACTGTGAAAATGCGGGTGCGGTTGCATCATTCCTCAGCGAGCATCCCCGCGTGGAAGCGGTCCACTATCCGGGGCTGGCTGCGCCGGCGGAACGCGCTGTGGCTGAGAGGCAGATGTCGGATTTCGGCGGGGGGGTGTCGCTTCCGGGGGGGGGGGGGGGGGAGGGTGGAGGGTGGCAGGCAGGATGCGATGGAGATTGCGGCGAAGCTGCGGCTGTTCACGCGCGCGACGAGCCTGGGCGGAACTGAGAGCCTGATAGAGCACCGCGCATCGGTCGAGGGGCCCGATACGCAGACGCCGGACAACCTGCTGCGAGTGTCGGTGGGCATCGAGAATGTCGATGACCTGCTGGCGGACCTCGGTCAGGCATTGGAGTAGGATTCAGGCTTGTCCAGAATCTGGGCAGCATGCTGAAATGGCGTCTTCGGGCGCGTCTCACTTCATGCGCCGTAATGTGCTACTATGGCGTTGCGGGTGTCTGCCATTGAAGAACACTGTCTCCTCAAGGTGTCGATTGCTGGCATTGCCGCCCATGGGACTGGCCCTTTCACAGGCGACGGCCCTACATTCGAAATGGTGGTTTACCAGCAATACGGTCAATGCGTTCTTTTTCGACTTTCGGCTTCATCCTTAAGCGTCTCAACTCCGATTGGAAGCTCCTGCTAAGTATCTTCGCAGGCATAATAATAGCGTCCACTCTGGTTGCGGGCGCCCCAGTGTATTTGAACTCGCTGGCGCGCCTCACGCTCAACACATCCATCGACCGTTCCTCCATTCTATTCCTGAACATCTTCGCCTTCGCTCCTAATGTGCCGCTGAACGAGGAGAGCCTCAACGCTACCGATAGCGAAATTAACAGGCTGATCGAAGATAACATCTCTGACTTCTATGTTAGCCGCGAACGCTTTCTTAAGGGGACTACGCTTCTCATAGGAACGCCGAGGCGACCGCTTGCCAACGCTGATATTGACCTCGTGTCGCGAGGATACCTGCAGTACCTGTCCAATGTGGAACATCATGTCGAGTTCACTTCCGGGCGCGCGTTTACGGACACGGTTACTGACACGGAAGACGGGCTGCATGTGGAGGTGCTCTTAGGTGACACGCCTGCGAGCGTTTTCGGCCTGAATGTTGGCGACAAGCTGGAAATGAGGCCGTCGCTTGGGAGCGATCAGGCTATCATCGCGGAGATTGTGGGCATCATTGAGCCCAGTGACGAGAACGAGGACTACTGGCATCAGAACGCCAATGTGTTCATGGAACCCGCACCGCTCGAAGAGATCCCGGATGTGGGCATCGAAGTGGACCCTGAAGAGCCTCCCATCGCGCTCTTCGTTACGAGGCAGGCTCTGCTGGACAGCATGGGCAAGGCCTATCCGGGCAGCCTGGTTTCGTCATCATGGTACATCTTCGTTGATAAGGAGCCGCTGAAAAAGATATGGCCGGTTGAGTTGAGGGCGCGCCTAGATAACCTTGAAGGCGGCATGGCGGTCCAGATGCAGGGCAGCGCCGTGTTCACGGGTATCACTTCTCTGCTAGACCGCTTTGAGCGACGCAGCTTCTTTACGAGCATACCGCTTTTGCTACTGCTGACCATCACGGTCATCACAGTGCTCTACTACATGTCGATGATGGTCTCGTACCTGGTGCAGAGCAGGGAGGACGATGTCGCGCTGCTGCGCAGTCGAGGCGTGAGCATGGCGCAGCTTGTGCGCCTGTATGCCATCGAGGGGTTGGTCATTACTGCAGTGGCGGTCGTTATAGCGCCGCTGCTTGCCATGGGCATAATTGCGGTTTCGGGCAAGCTGCCTTACTTCACGGAGATAACTAACGGCTCCCTGCTGCCGGTGAATTGGCGCTGGACGCCGTTCCTGGTCGCTGCTGCGGTGGGCGCGCTGAGCCTCGCCATATATGTCGTGCCAAGTGTAATAGGCGCGCGCACGGGGCTCATCATTCACAAGCTGCGCTCATCCCGCCCACCCGAAGTGCCGTTCTTCCAGCGCTACTATCTCGATGTCTTGGTGCTTATCATCGGTGGGTTGGTCTTCTGGGAGTTGAATGCCAGAGGGCAGATAGTGTCAGGAGGGCTATTCAGTGGCGTGGAAATAAACGAGGCGCTGCTATTTGCTCCCGTGCTGCTGCTTACGCTTGTTGCGCTGGTATTCATGCGCTTTTTCCCTTTGTTTGTGCGCTTCATCAGCGGAGAGTCGCCTGCCCTCGTGCATCTCTATGTCTGGGTCATAACTGCTACGCTTGCGCTCACCCTGGCGTCTGATGGCGTGAGGCAGGGCGACTATGTGGGGGTGCTTCCGCCGACCGCGATAGCGCTAATGGTGGCTGCAGCGTATTGGGCGACGCAGCGATCTTCGAGAGTTCGTTCAAGGCTTTATGGCACGGCGGCGCAAATTGCGCTTACAGCCGCGCTGATTTACCTATACCCACCAACTGACGGGACCCTGGCAAATATCCCGACCCTGGCCTTTGGTGCGATAGTGCCGCTGCAACTGGTATTCTACGGCTTGGTGTTGCTTTCGGACAGGTCGCCAGTGTGGGTGTCGCTCAGTCTGTGGCACATGGCGCGCAACCCACTGCAGTATAGCTGGCTGGTGCTGCTTCTCGTGATGGTGACGGGGCTTGCGGTGCTGGCGACGACAGTTGGAGGCACGCTCAACAGGAGCTACCAGGAGCGCATTCTCTACGATGTGGCGGCGGACATGCGTGTGTCCAATATTCCCGGTTTCATTGCGCGCAGCGTTGACGGGCTTCGGGACCGCTACCTGACCATTCCCGGTGTAACTGCCGTCTCGCTGGCGTTCAGGGACCGGGGCACACTGGGCGCGAACTATTCCGGCAACACGTTCCGAATGCTCGCAGTCGAGTCCGACGACTTCCACTATCATTCCTGGTATCGAGATGATTTTTCGCGCAGCACATTGCCGGAGGTCATGCGGGCTCTCAGGCCGCTCACAGTCAGTGAGCCTATAACTTTGCCGGATGACGCGGTCGGCGTGGGACTCTGGATGAAGCCCGCAGAAGTATATCCGAATATGTTCATGTGGCTGGTATTGCAGGATGCGGACGGCGTCCTGGATACCGTTTCCCTGGGCAACATGGGGCCTACCGAGTGGCATGCGCGCGCGCTGCAAGTGCCGCAGAGGATGAAACGGCCTGTTCAGTTGGCGTCCATACAGATATACGAGCCGGTCTTCGGCCCGGCTGGCACAGCGGGTTCCATTCTTCTTGATAACCTGCACGCGATAAAGAGAGACGGCACGACGCAGGTGTTGGAGGACTTCGAGGACCCCCGTTCAACCTGGCTGCCACTCGCAACTTCCACGATTTCGTCAGATTCGCTCGTCCTTACGAATGAAGATGTGAATCAGGGCGCAAACGCCGGCCTGTTCAGCTTCGGGAAGGACACCGACAACGGGTTGCGTGGAATATACAGGAGCCCAAGCGGAGGTCACGTGCCCGTGGTTGCGAGCAGTTCGTTCCTGCGAACATCCGGCGCGCGAGTCGGCGATGCGCTAATCGTGGAGCTGAAGGGTCGCTTCATCCCGGTGCATCTGCGCGACAGCGTTGACTTCTTCCCTACGCTCAGTCCGACCGGCGCCGGTTTCCTGGTAGCCGACCTCGAGACTCTTATCCGGCACATCAATATCCTAAGCCCTTCGCTGGTGGCGACGCCTAACGAGATGTTCATCGAAAAGGCTTCAGGGGCAGGAACTTCGGTGCGGGATGTCGTAACGCGACTTGTCGGTCGCGACCTTGTGCATGACCGCGAGACGCAGCTTGAGCAGATAAGACTCGATCCGCTGATAACCGCAGGCTGGCAGGCGATGGTGCTGCTTGCGATGGCAATTATCGTGTTTACTGCCGGGCTTGGGTATGTGACCTATATGCTTGCCTTCGCAAATCGGAGCCGGAACGAGATGGGATTCCTGCAGTCCGTGGGGCTCTCCTCGCGGCAGATGGCGGGCTTGCTGATACTCGAGCACTTTATAATAGTGGCAGTGGGCATCGGATTGGGAACCGGCGCGGGCCTGCTGATGAGCGACCTTATGGTATCATCGGTTGCGGTTACCGAGAATGGAAGGCAGGTCGTGCCGCCATTTATCATGGAGACAGACTTGCGTTCTCTCGTGCCGCTTTATGTCATTCTGATCGGCATTTTCGCACTCTCGGTTTATCGCCTCACACAGAGTATGCGCAACCTGGACTTCCACGCGATATCGAGACTTGAGTGATGCGTTTCTCTACAAGCAATAATAGTACGAAACAATAGTACGACACAATCCGGCACAACCCGACCGTCCCTTATCAAAAGGTACTGACTCAGGGGACTGACTCACATCAAATATGGACAGGCTGAAACACAGATAGATCTGATATGCGCCAAGTAGTATCCGCAATAGTCGCAGCGTGGCCGATGGTAGCCAAGCGTAGCCTGTCGCACTGGCGGCTACTCTCTACCGTCGTCATTGGCGTGTTGCTGTCGTCCACAGTAATGGCGGGAACGGTCATCTACTTCGATGCGCTGCGCGAGCTTGCGCTGAAGAACTCGCTGGACAAGGTTGAGCCTCTGGACCTGGACATACTGCTGAAGGCGGAGCGGGGGCCTGCCACCGTCGAGGAGTTTGAGAAGGTCTCGAACGCGATGACCCACCAGTTCGAAGGCCGTCTCGACTGGCTGTTTCAGGATGTGCAGCGCAGCGCCAAGTCCGCAACCTTCTACCTGACAATGCCGGGGAACGAGGAAAACGCGGGCAAGGATGACGCGCGCGCCTTCTTCACATTCAACCCGCGACTGCCTGACAACATAACTCTGCAGCCCGGGGGAAGGTTCCCCAGTGAACAGCCTCTTCAAACTTCGACGGAGCCTCTGCTATTCGAGGCGATCGTTCCTGTCGCAGCCGCAGAGTTGTTTGGCGTTGGCGTTGGCGACAGGATTTCCGCAGTCCCATACTGGCGTGACCGCCTGCCATATACCAGCATCGTCATCACCGGACTGTTCGAGCGCAACGACCCTGACTCGGAATTCTGGCACCAGGACGACACGCTGTTCAAGTCTGTCACATCAGGATCGTTCCGGACTCTGCCGCTGTACATCTCTGAGCAGATGTTTTTCAATATACTGGGCGCTTCATTCACGGACATGGACGCCTCATACGCATGGCATCTCGATACGGACCGCGAGCGTCTGAATGCGGGCAACACGACCATCACGCACCTGCATGTGCGGTCGATGCGGACTCAGCTTGCCACGAATCTGTTCGGCTTTCGACAGCTAACCGCGCTCGACTCTACGCTCGTGGAGTACGACAGGCGGCTGTTCTTCAGCAAGATTCCAATGTTCGTGGTGATGGTGCTGATAGCGGTCGTCATCCTGTATTACGTGGTTACACTTTCTTCTCTGCTCGTGGAGCAGCAGCGCGGGGAGCTTGCGCTGCTGAGGAGTCGTGGCGCAAGTTCGGGTCAGATACTTGTGGTGTTCATACTTGAGGGCGCGACAATATCCATAATCGCTATTGCGGTCGCCCCGATACTCGCAGCCACGATAATCAGCCTGATGGGATATACGCCCGCGTTCTCAGAACTGAGCGGAGGCGGCCGTCTGAATGTCTTCATTACCAGCGGCGCGTACCTGATGAGCGGCCTGGGTGGGCTGTTCAGCTTCGGAGCGCTGCTCATTCCCGCGGTGCGCGCTTCTCGCATCGGCGTGACGCGGCATAGGCAGCAGTCGGCGCGTCCTACCGGGCCGCCCTTCTATCAGCGGTACTATCTGGATGTGATGCTCCTTGTGGTGAGCATTTTCCTGTTCCGCCAGCTTCACGATCAAGGTTCTGTTGTGGCAACGGGACTGTTCGGGAGCGTAGCGGTGAACCAGGCCCTGCTAGCGGTGCCTGCGCTGATACTGGTGGCGTTCGCCGTGGCGCTGCTGCGCCTGTTCCCGCTTTCAATTCGGTACATCAGCGGCGAATCGCCGAACCTCATGCATCTCATTGTTGGCGTGGTTGCGGCAGTGCAAGCCGCGACGATACTGTTCGGCGACGGTGAGGCCGCTGACTGGGCGGCGCGCGGGATTTCCCTGGGGATAATCGCTGTCATGGTGGCCTTGTATGGGGTGACGGAGCGGCTTTCGGACGGCAGGCTGCGCGCCGTAGGGCTGGTGGCGCAGGTGGCGGTGGTTGTCGCGCTGATGCTTGGTCCTGTCGCTGTGCCCGTGTTGGAGTTCCTTGCCTATAGCAACGCCGGCACGGCTATAACGCCCGGGATTGTTGGCGGTGTGCTGGTCGTCAGCGTGTCGGCTGGGGCGAGTTTCTTCCTGCCGCTGCCGCTCGGAGTGATATTCCTGGCATTCAGCGCATTTGCGCAAAGGGCGCCGGTTGGTTTCTCGATGGGTATGTGGCAGATGGCGCGCAACCCCACGCACTATGCTCGGATGTCGTTGCTGCTCATACTCATGGCGGGACTTGGTATTTTTGCGGCGAGCTTTGGCGGGACATTGGAACGCAGCTTCGAAGAGCAGGCGCAGTACGCTACCGGTGCGGATGTCCGTGTGGAGGGGCTGACCGTGAATAACCGGGGGACGAGCCTGTCTCTCGTCGAGACTTACGAGGCGATTCCATTGGTCGAGGAGGTGTCGCCGGTTGTCAAGGCGTTCGGCTCGGACCTGTCCAAGCTGCTGGGCGAAAGCTATACGATGGTTGCCGTGGACGGCGAGACTATGGGGCGCATTGGCTGGTTCAGGGGCGACTTTGCGGATCGTCCGATAGGTGAAATGCTTACCCAGCTGGAGCAACAGAACCAGCCGATTGGCATTGACCTGCCCGACAATTCGCGCGGCATCGGGATTCGTGTCAAGCCGGACAGACCGCGAGAGAGCCTTGCATTGTCCCTGCGCATTAAGGACGCCAACGACAGGTATTTCACTTATGTGATGGGACGGCTTGGCGGCAACGGGGACTGGCTGACTCTTGAGCGCGGACTGGAGCGAGGGACTACATTCAGGCGGTTCGTGCCGCTTCAGCCGGTGCATCCTCTGACGATGGTTTCGCTGGCTATCCATGACACCAACTCGCGCGGCAGGCTGCGAGCGGGCAATGTCATCATCGAAAGTATCTGGGTCAGGGACGGCACGAACAAGGTCACAGTTCTGGAGGACTTCGATACGGTGTCCGAATGGACCATCCTGCGGGGCGCTCGCGAGTCCATCACTGACATCCTGCAGCCTGTAAGCACAAGTACGGACAATCCTGCATTAATGGACGCGGCGCAGTTCATCTGGTCGGAGGGGCCGCCGCTTACCGGACGCGGCATTTACCACGGGCCGCCCGCGAGTCCGCTGCCTGTACTGGCGAGCAAGTCGTTCCTCGCGGACACGGGACACAAGGTGGGAGAGGAGTTTACGGTCTCAATATCGGGGCACCGCACGCCGATACACATCATAGACTCGTTCGAATACTTCCCAACGCTCAATACGGTGAGCAAGCGATACCTCATTGCGGATGTGGCGTCGGTTGTGCGGTATACGAACCTCGAACCGACATCCGCTGAGGTGAAGCCCAACGAGATGTGGATTAAGACAACGTCCAACGGCAACGAGAGGGCTGCGCTCGTATCGGAAATGCGTGACGAAGGGGAGCCGTTCCAGAGCAGGGCGGTGCATGACCGAGTGGAGGCGCTGGAGGATGCGGCGGTTGATCCGCTG
Source organism: SAR202 cluster bacterium bin90 (assembly GCA_002238855.1). Taxonomy (GTDB): domain Bacteria; phylum Chloroflexota; class Dehalococcoidia; order Lucifugimonadales; family JADFKI01; genus Bin90. Next base: position 3,255 of record MPND01000012.1, on the reverse strand, counting down.
GTGCATGCAGGCTGGCGCGCATTGCTCTTCATGGCATTCGGAGCGGTGCTTATCCTGAGTTGCCTGGGGTTCCTTGTGCATTCCTATGTGTCGTTCCGTGAACGCGAAATGCAGTTCGGGCTAATGCGCACCGTTGGCTTCTCCATGCGGCAACTGATTACGCTGGTATGGCTGGAGCAGGCAATCGTCATCGGGGCGGGGATGGCGCTGGGCGCCGAGATGGGCCGGCGACTCGGCGCAATCATTATGCCGTTCCTCAGCCACAATGACCGTGGGACGCAGGTGTTGCCGCCGTTCGTGCTGGAGATAGATTGGGGCACGCTGGCAATCACCTACGGCTTCATGATTCTGGTGTTCACGGCAATAATTCTGGGCATGATCTGGTTCATACGCCGGATTTCGCTGCAGAGAATACTGAGGCTTGGCGAGCTTTAGGCTGACGCCGAAGTCAAACATTAGTGTGAAGGGGATAAAGATATGACATACGCGAACAGGGAGGCGTACATCGTCTGCGAAGACCTGTTCAAGATATACAAGATTGCCGACCTGGAGGTGGTTGCGCTGCGTGGCCTTGACCTGACAGTGCAGCGCAACGAGGTGGTGGCAATCGTAGGAGCGAGCGGGAGCGGGAAGAGTACGCTGCTCAACATCCTTGCGGGCTACGACTCACCCTCGGCGGGTCGCGTCAGTGTGGGCGACAAGGACCTGCTGCGCATGACGCCTAACGAGACGGAGTTGTACAGGCGGGACGAAGTAGGATTCATCTGGCAGCAGACGAGCCGGAACATGTTCCCGTACCTGACGGCGGTGGAGAATGTTGCACTGCCGATGATGCTGACCTTTACATCGCCGCGAGAGCGCAGAAGGCGCGCCGAGGAGCTGCTGGAGCTTGTCGGTCTTGGGCATCGGATGGGTCATACGCCTGAGAAGTTGAGTGGGGGCGAGCAGCAGCGCGTAGCGATCGCGGTTGCGCTTGCCAATCATCCGCCGCTGCTGCTGGCAGACGAGCCAACGGGTGAGCTCGATGACAATACTGCTGCGGAAATCCTTGATCTGTTCGGAGAAATCAACCGCGAGCTCGATACTACGATTCTTATCGTCACGCACGACCCGGACATCGCGTACAAAGTGGGACGTGTCGTCATGATAAGGGACGGCAAGATGGCGACCGAGGTGCGTCGCAGGGTTACTTTCCAGAGGCTGTCTGGCGCGGTCGCAACCGACCAACCGCTGGAGGAGTTCATCCTGGTTGATGGCAGTGGCAGAGTGCAGATACCGCGAGACATCATCGACAAGCTGAAGATCGGGGAGCGCGCGCGCATCGACACGGTGGATGGGATGGTTACTCTGACGCCTGACGATGTTCAGTAGGGAACTCACAGGATGTACAGGATAGATAGGATTTGAGGGGAATTGGCAGTTGAGCAGAGTTCAAAGGTTATTAGCGGCGGTTGATGTAGAGCGCAGGTATGACCTGGACTCGGAAGAGGTGCATGCTCTGCGGGGCGTCAACCTCAACGTGTTTCCGGGACAGTTCATCGCGGTTGTGGGCAGATCGGGTTCGGGCAAGACCTCGTTGCTGAATATCATGGCGGGGCTGGACAGGCCGAGCGATGGCAAGGTGCTTTTCGAGGAGCGAGACCTCGCGGAAATGGACGAGCAGGAACTTACGGAGTTGCGGCGACATCGCATTGGCTTCATATTCCAGTCGTTCGGATTGCTGCCGCTCCTGTCGGCGTTCGAGAATGTGGAGCTTCCGCTGCGGATCAGAGGGATGAGCGCCGGTGAGCGAGCAGAGCGCACGAGAGAGGCGCTGGACATCGTTGGGCTGTGGACCCGTTCGCGGCACCGCCCCTACGAGCTTTCGGGCGGGGAACAGCAGCGGGTCGCCATTGCGCGCGCCATCGTGATACGCCCATCCCTGATACTGGCGGACGAGCCGACCGGTGAGCTTGACTCGAACAACGCACACGCGATATTCGGCCTCTTCAAGGACATGGTCATTAAGCAGGGCATCAGCGTGGTCTCCGCTACGCACGACTCGACATTGCTGTCTATGGCGGACGAGGTGAAGGAGATACGCGACGGGCAGTTGCTGGAGCAGGCTGAGCTAGGTTTGCGCTATCGGGACTGACCGGGGCTAACATCGATGGATAGTATGGGGAAGATTTTCGCGCTCGGGTGTCGTGGGTTCAGCTCAAAGAACCGATATGCTTCGCGCGCTTGAATTTGCTATTTCACATCCACCCCTTCGACAGGCTCAGGGGCAGACTCTAGCCCTCTCCTTGTGAAGCCTTGATGAGGGAAGGGACTTTATTGTTTGCTCTGTATTTCGTAGATTGTGATGCCGTGGGTGTCTATGTGCCGTCTGAATGGAGCATATCGTATGCTTTCGTATGCCTGTAGGTCGCATTTCTGTGGAATGGGTAGGTCGTCGAGGTCGAGCGCGAGCCTGCCGAGGCGATGGTCATTGACTATCCCCACCGTAGCAAGGTCAATGTCCGAGCGCGGAGTTGCCTTGCCGGTTGCGCGTGAGCCGTAGAGCAAAACTTGCGTCAACTCAGGGTATGTCGCAAACACCCGAGTGAGGGACTCCAGCGTAAAGGGTGTCAAATCAGGTTGGCTCACTGCTACAGAATCTCCGGAATCAGTCGTTGGTAAAGGGCGTCCAAGATTGCAAGATACCGTGAGTGGATGTTCTTAACAACCGCCTGAAACCTTTCTGAGTCGTAAGTGTGAGACATCAGATTGCGGTCGGTGAGCATGTCTATCCAAGTGTCGCAATCATCTATCAGTTTTGCCTGAAAAGCCTCCCTGATAACCTGTCGAGGCGTGACGGGCGCTATAGTAACTCCGTCGTATTCCAGACGGTCCTTCAGGACATTCCAAGATAGCTCGAAAGTGTACTCGAACCTTTGGATGACACCCTCAAGCTCCAGGTCGTTCAATGGTTCTACACCGTCATCAAGCGCTTGGCGCAATAGCGTATATGCGCGGGAGAAGTTATCGAAACGGTAGCGCCATCTTAATTCTTGGGTCAAGTATGCGCTCCTATTCTTGGCGGGGGCTAACGGCAATGGACAAGATTTGTAGGATGTCTTTGCCCCTCTTCCAAACCCTTTCCCAAAAGCAACTGTGTTCAAAGTCAAGAGGTATTGTGGGTTTTCTTCAGAGTCACGTCATACCAGGGCGAGCGATGCTTGAGGATGGAGTTGAGGGTCACGAGCAGTTTTCGCATGCAGGCAGTTAGGGCAA
>MPND01000011.1 GCA_002238855.1 SAR202 cluster bacterium bin90 | reverse complement strand
GGGCGACCTGACAGAGATTACGGGTACGCGCGGATACTGGGTACTCAGCGATGCCATCCAGGATTGGGAAGTTAGCATCCCGAGACTGGCCGGTGGAGCTGCCGGAACCGGCACCCCGATACAGCCGCCTGTGATCGCGCTGTACGCCGGCTGGAACCTGATCCCGGTTACCGACATTAGCGGAAACGCTGGCGGCGGTGACACGGTGAGCGCGGAAGTTTACCTGCAGAACCTGGACGACGGTCTGGACCTGGCTAGGGTGCTCGGATTCGACACCATTAGAAACCAGTGGGAGACGGTACTGGATCCGGATATGCAGATGAACAACACGCTGACGGTCGGTTCCGCATACTGGATATTCGTCAGGGAGGCAGCCAGCCTCGTACCTAGCGGATACGTCAGTGGCGGCGGGAGTGACTAGAAGGTAAACAATGCTTCCCCGGTCAGAGATGGCCGGGGAGGCAGTTAGCCTGACGGAAACAGCAACACTTACGACGACGGACAATATAACGAAACGAGTGGAGCCCCTCTTCCAAGAGATTGGAGGAGGGGTTTCTTTTTGTGTCCGGAGTTGTGTCTGGTTCAGTAGTGTGTTCTGGTTGGACTGATGAGCGGCGTTGTGGAGAATCGTGATTATTTTAGGTGGTTGAATCTTTTGGCATCGCTGACGGAGTCGATTGACAGTATTTTGGGTGGGGTGTTCTATTCCGGGCGAAGGGGATGGAACCTTTTGCCTGGCTGGGCGTTATATGTTTAAGCTGGAGGGGTTTTGGTAGTGTAGGAATCCCTTTGCCCTTTTTCCTAGCTTCGCACGGTCATGGTCGTGGCTTCAGTCTTGTGGTTTGGAGGAACTGGTCGGCAACGATGGTGCCATCTCTTAGAGGGCCGGATTTTATAGACGGAGTGGTGTGGTGGGTCTATAATAGTAAGGATGTGTTTGACAGTGTGTTCAAACGATGCAGGGTATTGAATCGCACCGATCGGTGTGCAGCTGGCAGAGATGGGGGCTATGAGAATTAAAAGTGTAGTTGCGGGTTTGTTGGCGGTAGTCGTTTTACTTGTGGGGCTGCTGGTGCTGCCGAGCGGTGGAACATTGGCGCAGACAGATACACCTACTCCGGCCGCGGCTCCTCAAAGCATTCCACAGATTCCGATGATCGTGACGGGCGATGCAATTGGAGCGCCTAATGGCTTCAAGGTGGTGGCGAGGATGACCAAAGGGGCCGCCGTTTATGAAACTCAGCCTGCAGAGGTCGAGGACGGCGTTTATTTTCTGACGGTAGGTCCGCCGGACTCCAGATTCATCGGCGAGGAGATTGTGTTCCTGTTGGAGGGCGCGGAGGCGAACGAAACGCTTCGGCACCAACCTGGCGTGAACCAGTTCAATTTTGATCTGACATTCGATGAGATACCTGAAGCAACGCTTACACCGACGCCTGTGCCGGTGCTCCCGGCGACCTATTCCGGAACGATCGTGGTCGCGGGGCTTGCCGTGACTCCGGAGATGAGGCTAATAATCAGGGTGGGAGACTACGAGAGCCCGCCTGCGGCGATCCTGAATAACGGGGAATTCGTCAACCTGGTGATACTCACGGACGATGCAGACTTGATAGGGGCTCCTGTGGAGTTCTTCCTGAACGGAGAGGCTTCGACGCCACCCGCCATTGGGGTGTTCGAGCCGGGTGCGCGGCAGGTGGTGGACCTTGTGTTCGGCGATGTTCCGCCGACGGCGACGCGTGTGCCGACTGAGACGCCGGTGCCGACTGCAACTGCAGTTCCGCCGACACCGGTGCCGACTTACACACCGCAGCCGACCTACACGCCGGTTCCCACCTATACGCCGGTTCCTCCGACTGCTACGCCTGAGCCGACTGCTACACCCGAGCCGACTGCCACGCCTGAGCCTACTGCTACTCCGATTCCTCCAACCGCGACGCCGGTGCCTGTTGTGGTGGAGACTGCTGGCGAAGAGGATGAAGAGGATGGCGGTGGCATCTGCTCCAGCACATCGGGACTGCCGTTCGAGCAATCCGCTGCGAATATGCTGGTGTTGTTCGCACCTCTGGTGATGCTGGGGGGCGCGAAGTATATGCGTGGGCGGAGACGGCGTGAATAGAGGGTATGAAGCGATTGAGGTTTCAGACTGGAGTAAAACGCAGTATGAATCCTGTAAGGAAATAACAGTTAGGTGATTCAAAGAGAGGTTCTCGCAGAGTGCGAGAACCTCTCTTTTTTGTGGCACGTGCGCGTGTGGGGCTTGTGAATGCGGGCAGAAGTGTGCGGCAATTGCGCTGCGAGGCATTGACTGGGGATGCTGAAGGGGACTAATGTATTTACGCAGTAATATATTGGGATGGTCAGGGAGCGCCTGTGGGGTGTTGACTGGATGCCGGTGGGAGATGAATTGCCTAGTATGCACACGATAATTGATTCAAGGCGAGTGAAGGCGGCGGGGTTTGCTGCAGCAGCAGCAGCGGTGCTGTTCATCGTGCTGATGTTCAATGGTGGAGGGGCCGGGGCAGGAATGGTCAGCGCACAGACTGATCCGACTCCGACCCAGGTTGTGGATGGGCCAGTGGTTGTGTGGGAGACGGCGATTCCCGAGGACTGGCCTGAAGGGCAAACGAGCCACATAATAATTTCTTTTGAGGCGTATTCTGCCGATGGCGGAGCGCTGACTTTCGACTTCAAGGAGTCGGACGATACTGCGAAGTTCTCGCTGATTCCCGCAGGCCTTAATGATGGCGGCAACTATGTGGCGCACCTCGTGCTGAAGGAGGGTGAGGAACTAGATTACGAGACTCAGAGTACTTACCTGATAGGTGTGGTTGTGTCCGCTGCGGACGAGGCGTCTACGGAGATACTGCTGCGACTGAGGATAATCGATGTGGATGAGGATGTAGCGTCACCGTCTCCGACTGCTAGCGCCAGTCCGACACCCAGTGCGACCCCAATTGATCCGTGCTTTGAAGTGATTAGTGAGGATGTGAACATTGATAGGAGCTGGAGCGACTCGTGCCTCTCGGAGAACAGGCCCAATAATCGCAGGACAGGTGATTACTATGCGCGTTTCTTCGCTTTCACGATTACTGAAGCCGCGACGGTAGGGATCAGGCTGGAGTCTGAGGTGGATACCTACCTGTATCTAATGGAAGGAACGGAGAAAGACGGCGAGGTTGTGGCGGAGAATGACGACGCGGTTCCAGGTGTAGACTTTAATTCCGAAATTGTGGGGACGGAGCTGGAAGCAGGAGAGTATACGATTGAGGCGACTACGTATGGTGTGGAAGAGAGCGGGGAATTCACGCTGAAAGTGACCGGACTGCCGGAGCCCCCATTGGATTGTACGACGGGAGGAGCAGTGGTGGATGCGGGCGACAATCCGGAATTGACATCGGACTGCGATACGCTACTTAGCCTGCGGGATTTGCTGGCGGGGAGCGTTGTGTTGAACTGGGCGGCAGACACACCGATTGCTGATTGGGATGGAGTAACCGTGGGCGGGTCGCCGATGCGGGTGACTGAGTTGGCACTGGATGAGAAGGGTCTGGATGGGAGTCTGCCGGCTCAGTTGGGCCTGCTGACGGGGATGGAGGTTCTTTCGCTTTCGGGAAACAATCTGAGTGGGGCATTACCTTCTGAATTGGGCAATCTCGGCGCTCTAAGGGATCTGTCAGTTGATAGGAATCAGCTGACCGGGGAGATACCGGCGGAACTTGGCGGCTTGGCTGAACTCGAAAGGCTAGTTCTCAACGGCAACCAGATTGGTGGCATTCTGCCAACTGAGTTGGGTGACCTTGCCAATCTTGTAGAATTGAAGGTGTCTGGGAACTCGCTGGTGGGTTGCATACCGTTGGCGTTGCAATCTGTGGCGGACCATGATCTGGCTGATACGGGGCTGAGCGTGTGTGGGGCGGATGTGTGCAGGGACGGGAGTGTGGTTGCGGAGCCGAACGAGAATGAGGGGCTGGTGGCGGACTGCGAGACGCTGCTGGGTTTGCGGGATGCGCTGGCGGGCAGTGCAACCCTGAACTGGGGTGCGAACAATGCGATTCGCGACTGGGATGGAGTGACCATGGCAGGATCGCCAATGCGGGTGACCGGGTTGGAACTGGATGAGATGGAGTTGACCGGCAGTGTGCCGGCTGAGCTGGGTGCGCTGACGGGACTGGAGGTTATGTCGCTATCCGGTAACAGACTACGAGGGACTATACCGGCCGAGCTGGGGGGTCTGTCCAATCTGACGAGGCTGTCACTCGACAACAACCTGCTTACCGGCGATATACCCGTGGAGCTGGGGGATCTCTCTGAATTGGAGAGCCTTGCGCTCAATGACAATATGCTGAGTGGCGCTATTCCGGCGGAATTGGCGAACCTGGCGAAACTGAAGTCCCTGCTGCTTGCGAATAACCGGCTGAGCGGTGAGATTCCCGTAGAGCTGGCAGACCTTGATAGTCTGGAAGAACTGAAGCTTGCTGGCAACTCTCTTAGTGGTTGCATACCGCCTGCGCTGGAGGATGTGGCGGTCAACGACCTATCGGAGACCGGGCTGGAGGCGTGCGCGTCAGGTGTATGCACGAGCGGAAATGCGGTCGATAGCCCTGATGAGAATGCAGGGCTGGTGGCGGACTGCAATGCGCTGATTGCTTCGCGGAGCCGGCTTGGAGGAAGGGTGTCGCTTAACTGGTCAGTGAATGTCCCTATCGAGCACTGGGAAGGGGTGAAGGTTGGCGGATCGCCGAAGCGTGTGATACATCTGGTGCTGAATGAGAGAGGGCTTAGCGGAAGGCTGCCCGCTGAACTGAGCAGGCTGAGTCATCTGTCGCTGCTGCAGATTACGGGTAACGAGATTAGTGGAGGGATTCCGGCAGAACTTGGGAGCCTCAGCAGGCTGCAACTAATGGTCCTGGCGAATAATGACCTGTCGGGGGAAATACCGCCCGAACTGGATGGTCTGTCGAGCCTGTCGCACATGTCGCTGACCGGAAATCAACTTAGCGGAGAGATACCGCCGGAGCTCAGCAGTCTGAGCAATCTATCGTCCCTGTATCTTGATGACAATAGACTGAGCGGGGAATTGCCAAAGGAATTTGGAAGTCTTCCTAACCTGAGGTTCCTTTATCTTGACGACAATGACCTGAGCGGAATGATACCGCCCGAATTAGGTGAGAGCAGGACCCTGGAGGTGCTGTCCATAGATGGCAACAGGCTAACTGGACCCATTCCGTCTCAGTTGGGCGCGATTGCCACACTTGAACATCTGTCACTGGAAAGCAATATGCTTCGTGGGACGATTCCGGTTGAACTGGGCAGCCTGACTAACCTGGAGATACTTTCTCTTGCGGCGAACCGGTTGACCGGGGAGATTCCTGCCCAGCTTGGCGCTATCCCAAATCTTAGAACTCTGTCGCTACATAGCAATGAATTCACGGGCTGCATACCCAAGGAGTTGCAGGATGTGCAGAGGAATGACCTGATTTCGCTGGGTCTGGAATTCTGTGGAGAGGGACAGTGCGCGGGCGGAACGGCAGTTACCAACCCGAATGCCAACCATGGGCTGGTCTCGGACTGCAACTCGTTGCTTGCGGGTCTGGATGGGCTGAGGGGTGCCGCTGCGCTGAACTGGACAACTGAACTGGCGATTGAGAATTGGCAAGGACTCACGATCAGCGGTTCACCCAGAAGGATAACAGAGGTTAATCTTGACAACGTTGGGCTGGACGGCGAGATACCCGCTGAGGTGAGAAACCTGACGTATCTGAAAGTGCTGAATCTGTCCGACAATTCTCTGACCGGTGAGATTCCGTCGGAGCTCGCAAGGCTTTCAATCCTGGAAGTGCTGTCGCTGAACGACAATCAGCTGAGTGGCCAGATACCGCACGACCTGACAAGGCTTGACAACTTGACCGAATTGAATCTGTCCGGCGGCAACTCTTTCAGCGGTTGCATACCGGACGGACTGGATGACATAACGGATAATGATCTTGATGCACTCGTGAACCTGCCGCTGTGCGGTGAAGTGGACTGCTCCAGTGGAACAGCAGTTGAAGATCCCGACGGCAATCAGGATTTGGTGTCGGATTGTGAGACCTTGATGGGACTGAGAGACGAGCTAGCGGGCAGGGCATTCCTGAACTGGACTGTTCATCTGTCGATGGATGATTGGGATGGCGTCACTGTCCGTGGATCGATCAAGCGCGCTACCCACATCGAACTGAAGGGCAAGGGACTGAGCGGCGAGATACCCGCGGAGCTGGCCAGACTAGAAGCCCTGGAAGTGCTGGTGTTATCGGACAATGAACTGGTGGGACGGATTCCATCTGAGCTGGGCAAGCTTACATTCCTGAAGAGGCTGCTGCTTGACGGCAACCTGTTAAATGGCGAAATCTCCCCTGAGCTGGGCGTCTTGAGCGATCTGGAAGAACTGAAATTGGCCGGCAACAACTTGAGCGGATGCGTACCCAAGGCGTTTGAAGATATTATGACGAATGACCGTGAAGAGCTTGGGCTGGATTTCTGTGAAGTGGGAGAGTGCTCGAACGGGACAGCAGTGGAGGATCCGGACGACAATCCCGGACTTCTGACGGACTGTGATGCGCTGCTGGCGGTCCGTGACAAGCTAAGGGGCGGAATCCTCAACTGGTCAGCCGATGTGGCAATTGACGAATGGTACGGCGTTACGGTCGAAGGCTCGCCGAAGCGTGTTACACAGTTAAAGATAGGGCCTTCCAGGTTGGATGGCGAAATCCCTGTAGAGCTGGGCAGGCTATCGAAACTCAAGGTGCTGTCACTTGCCGATAACAGGTTGAGCGGTGGAATCCCGTCAGAACTGGGTGACCTCTACGAGCTTGAGGAGCTGTCTCTGTCCAAGAACAGACTGGACGGTGCGATACCGTCGCAACTTGGTAATCTCACATCTCTCGAACGGCTGTCGCTGTCTGATAATCGGTTGAGCGGGGGAATGCCACCCGAATTAGGTCAGCTGCTCAATCTTGATCATCTGTCCCTTTCAAATAACCGATTGACCGGTGAGATTCCCGCCGAGTTTGGAATGCTGACGGAACTGACTTACTTGTCTCTGACCAATAACCGTGTAACAGGTGCAATACCAGCGGAAATTGGCAATCTCACGGAACTGCGATACCTGCGCCTTTCTGACAACAGCCTGAGTGGAGCGATTCCTTCTGAGTTGGGTGGCCTTGTCCAGCTTAGGCACCTACATCTGTCGAGAAACCAACTTTCCGGCGCCATACCCGCGGAGCTTGGAAGCCTTTCAAGTCTGACGTTGCTGCACTTGTCGGACAACGATCTGACCGGCATGATACCGACAGAATTGGGAGGCCTTTCTAACCTGACAGAGTTGTACCTTTCCAGGAATGGTTTGACCGGAGAGATACCGTCTGAACTGGGCAGCCTCGCCAAACTTGTGCAGCTATACTTGCCCAGGAACGAGCTAACAGGGGAGATACCGTCTGAACTGGACAATCTCGAAAATTTGACATTCTTATTCCTTGGAGGCAATCAGCTGACCGGATGTGTTCCTGTTGGGCTGAAGGATGTGGCGAATAATGACCTCTCGCAGCTTAACCTGCCGGACTGCGAGGCGGAGACGAGTATGTTCCTTGATCCCAGGGAATCGCACGGAGGGCTTGAAGGCGGACCGGGCGGCGCGTCCAATGCACCGATTTACTTGGACGGACTGGTGGGATTGCGCCGGCCTTTGTAGAGCAGGGGAGATGTGGGCAATTGATGATGCTCTTTGTCGTGCCGAACTGCACCTGCAAGCTTCTTGAAAGTGAAACCTTGTTAGACTGCATTGGCAAATGTAGAATAGGGATATCTTATCCGCTCCAAAGCCTTGAATTCGTGGTTGGCTATGCTTACGGAGAGACAAGAGCTAATCCTTAAAATCATCGTGGCTGACTACACTCGTACTGCCACGCCAATCGCTTCGGACGCCGTCGCGCGCAGCCAGGGGCTGAGCGTCAGCTCGGCGACCGTGCGTAACGATGTCGCCGTGCTCAAGGAGCAAGGCTACCTCGCTAATCCGCACACGTCTGCTGGCAGTGTTCCCCTGGACAAGGCGTACAGGTTTTTCGTGGAATCGATCGAGCCTGTGACAGATAGCGCGATTCCGCAGAATGCGCGCGACAGGGCGCATGTAAGGCTGCAGAACATCCTGCAGAACCTGGACGAGTGGGCGAATGTATCTGCGGCTGTGCTTGCCGGGCTGGTGGGCAATATGGCGATTGCTACCTTCCCGAAATCGCGGGAGACCAGAGTGCGTTACCTCGACCTGGTGCCCATGCAGGACCTCCTGGTAATGCTCATTGTGGTGCTTGAACAGGCGCGCCTGCATCGCCAGCTCATACGACTGCCTCAGCCGATGGACGCCTATGAACTCGAAGAATCTACCGCTCGGCTGCGCTCGTACCTTATGGGGCACAACCAGCGTGAGATAGCATCGCAGCAGTTGCCACTCACGCCACTGGAAGAGGAACTCGTTGAAGCAACTGTGACTGTGCTGCAGGAAGAGGAAAAGGCTGCGTACCACGACCACTATGTGGACGGCATGCGCAACCTGCTCTCGCAGCCGGAGTTCGCAGAGAACGAACGGGCACGCTCGATTGTCGAGGGCGTCGAGGACGGAAGCCTCGCGCAGACTATCCTTTCGGAGACGCCGGAGGGCGGCGTGGTGCGCGTGATCATCGGGCATGAGCACCCGGACGATGCGCTGTCGCCGCTGAGCGTAGTAGTATGCCAGTACGGGTTGCCTCATCGCGCGGTCGGCGCGCTAGGAGTGGTGGGTCCCACCCGCATGGAATATATCAGGACGATCGCGGGCGTGAGATTCCTGTCGGCGGCGATGAGTGAGCTGCTCGAAAGCGTGTATGTTGAGTAGGGACCGATCTTTCGGCTGCCCTGACTGAAGTAGTCTGACCGCTACTCGTGCTCGAGAGCCTTGCCATCACGGTGCGCGTGGCTGGGATAGCCGGTTACACTGTAAACTGCCCCGCGACTGCCCCGGGTTCTTGGCCCTCTGTTCCGCTCCAGCGTATGGCAAGATAGCTGTCATGACGAGCATTTTGCATCCCGTTGTACTCGGAAGGGTTAGTCCGCTGTACTCGCCTTAGGAGGTATGGAGGAAATGTCCGTATTGGTAATTGGCGGCACCGGCTTTATCGGGCCGCGAGTAGTTAGAAAGCTGGTCGAGCAGGGCGAAGATGTGGTCTGCATGGACATCAACCCCTGGGCCGCCACTTTTGACGATATGGGAGACCAAGTAAGAGTCGTCCGGGGCGACATAACCCATTTCGATGATGTTGTCAGAACCGTTCTTGAGTTCAGTCCGGAGCGGCTCATAAATCTGGCATATATCGTGGGCGGCGGAGAGGGCGATCCGCACAACCAGATGCGCCTCAATGTTTTGGGCATGGACAATTGCTTCGAGGCCGCCCGCCTTTGCGGGGTCAAGCGCGTGGTGTACGCGAGCTCCATCGCAGTCTATGGGCCGCAGCGTCACTACGGAGACAGGTCGGTTGATGAGGATGACCCCAAGCATGGCACGCGACAGTACGCGATGCACAAGATATTTAACGAGTTCCAGGCAGAGCAGTACATCAGGAATTACGGGATGTCCATAACCGGTATCAGGCCGGCACATGTTACCGGGCCGGACAAGGTCAGGGGCTCCGTTGACCATGTGCAGGCGATAACGCTGCCTGCCAGGGGGCTGCCGGCAAATTTCCCGTCGCAGTCGTACACCCGCTGCCCGATCCATGTAGAGGACGCATCCGAGATATTTGCGCGCGTCGCGATGTCGGATTCTCCGAGATACAACCTCTACAACTCCGGTGGGACGCCCATTACCTTAGGCGCGCTGGCGGGCCTGGTGCGGGAGTTCATACCCGACGCCCAGATTACCTTCGATGGCGAAGACGGGATCGAGGAGTCTGACATTTATATGGTGGACAACCGCCGCATACGCGAGGAGTTCGAGGTTGAGTTCCCTCCCTTCAGGCAGCGAGTGCTGGAGATCATCAACGAGGTGCGGCAGTCGGAGGGGATGCCTCCTGTAAGGGAGTAGCGGCCCGGGTTATTGATTCGAGCCGCGTCCTAACTTCGGATTCAGTGCATTACCAAACCACCGTCCACGTTGAACGCCTGACCCGTGATGTTGCGCGAGCCGGGACCTGCTAGGAACACCGCCATGTCCGCTATGTCATCAGGCTCGTTTGGCCGGCCTATGGGGATTCGTGCGCTCCTTTGCTCTTCCAACTCCTCCATAGAGATGCCCATGTCCTGCGACCGCTGAACCATTGTGGACTGGCCCATCGCGGTGCGAGTAATGCCGGGGCAGATGGCGTTCACGTTGATGTCGTGTTGTCCGAGCTGGTGGGCTGCTATGTGCGTCATGGAGATCACTGCGCCTTTACTGGCAGCGTATGCTGCGTTGGAAGTGCCGGAATAGCCCTTGCCCGCGATAGACGCGATGTTGATGATCCGGCCTCCGTCACCGCTGTCGATCATCTCCCGTGCGACTCGCTGGAGACAGAAGAACACGCCCCGTGCGTTGACGCGGTGGATCCTGTCCCAGTCTTCCGGAGTCAGGTCCATGATGTCGGAGAAGCGGGTGACGCCTGCGTTGTTCACCAGTATGTCTATGCGGCCGAATGCGTTCAGGGCCTCTTCGACTACGCGGTTGATGTCGTCGATGTCGCCTATGTCCGCCTCGACCGCGATGGCTTCGCTACCACTCTCCCTGATGTCTATGCTGGTCTGCTCGACCAGCCCGCCGTTGATGTCGGTGGCGACTATGCTTGCGCCTTCGCCTGCGAGTCGAAGCGCGATTGCCCTGCCCATGCCCTGTGCTGCGCCGGTTACCAGCGCGACTTTGCCATTGAGAGACATTGGAGTCCTCCGTTCTTATTTGGTAGTTTTCGATATTGTACTCGTAAAGCCCAGACGATGCCGAAGTCAGTCAGTCAGAGTGATGAGTCAGAGGTTAATTGTGTGCAGCTGGGCTCGTGTCTAGCGATGAAGTTGTCAGCGAATATCGGACAGAATCTCTGACCAACCCTCTCGTCTGTTATACTTTCTACTGTCGCTAGGATAGTAGAAGGACACGATATGTTTGAAGCCCTGTCGGAGAAGCTGAACGGAGTGTTCGGTCGCCTTGGGAACAAGGGTAGGCTGACCGAGCAGGACGTGGACGCCGCGCTGCGAGAAGTGCGGATGGCGCTGCTTGAAGCGGATGTGAACTTCCGTGTTGCGCGCGAGTTCATAGCGCGAATTCGCGAGGAGGCGCTTAAGTCCGATGTGCTGCAGAGCTTGTCGCCGGGACAGCAGGTCGTCAAGATTACCAACGACGCGCTTGTGGACATCCTGGGCGGGCAGGCGCACAAGCTTGAACCTGGGCCGAAGCGCCCGTCAGTCATCCTGATGGTCGGGCTGAACGGCGCGGGCAAGACCACAGCGTCAGCCAAGCTGGCGCGACACCTGAAGCAGGACGGGCAGACTCCCGTTATGGTCGCCGCCGACCTGCAGCGGCCGGCAGCTATCCAGCAGCTAGAAACGCTGGGAAACCAGATTGAGGTCGCCGTCTATCAGGACACGAGGACGAGCGATACGCCTAAGGTTGCCAGGGAAGGCATTAAACGCGCAACCGAACTTAACGCGGCGTGGGCGATAGTCGATACGGCGGGGCGTTTCCAGGTCGATGACGAGCTTATGTGGGAACTGGAATCGGTGAAGGACGCCGTGTCTCCGGACGAGACGCTGCTCGTTGTGGACGCGATGACGGGTCAGGAGGCGGTCGAGGCGGCGAGGCAGTTCCACGACAGGATTGGACTGACGGGCCTGATAATGACGAAGATGGACGGGGATGCGCGTGGTGGCGCAGCGCTCTCCATCACATCGGTCACGGGCGTGCCTATCAAGTTCATCGGCACAGGCGAAAGGGCAGACGCTCTTGAGGCATTCTATCCGGACAGGCTTGCTTCGCGAATACTTGGCATGGGCGATGTGCTGACACTGATTGATAAAGCGCAGGCGACCATAGACCAGGACGAAGCCACGGAGATGGAGCGCAAGATACGGCAGGCGACATTCGACCTCGACGACTTCCTGGGGCAGCTACAGCAGCTCAAGCAGATGGGGCCGATCAGCCAGGTGCTCGAGATGGTGCCGGGCTTCTCTGCGATGAAGGGCAGGGTGTCCATGGACGAGCTGGACGGCAGCCATCTCACCAGGACGGAGGCGATAATCCGCTCAATGACTCCGGAGGAGCGGCGGCGCCCGGAGATTATCGGCGGCAGTCGGAGGCGGCGCATTGCGAGGGGTAGCGGGACAACGCCGCAGGATGTCAACCAGCTACTGAACCAGTTCAGCCAGATGCAGAAGATGATGCGGCAGATGATGGGCGTCACCGGGAAGGGCGGCAAAGGTGGCAAGCGCCAGAGCAAGAAGATGCGGCGGATGATGCGCCAGCAGGAGAACATCTTCAATCTGCCGAATGTGTGAAGGCCTTATTGCTACAATTCCAGCGGAATCTCTCGTCCTTCAAGGATTGAGCGCTCCGATTCGTTGCACAGGACCACAGCTATCTTGCCTTCTTCGGGCGTAACGACTGGTTCCCGGCGGCGGAACGCGTCCACCACCAGCCGCATCTGCTCTTCAAGCTCGAAGGCTTCACCTGACGCGGCATCGAGTTCCAGTCTTTGTGCTGCGGCATCGGTATTTCGCTGTACTTTCAACTCGAAGGATGGCTTGCGTGTGCGGTCCATGTCGCCTGACCACAATCCACGCACTGAGCCTTCCGTACCGACAACTTCGGTAATGAAATGATGCTCGAAGCCTCCCAGAGTCTGGCTTATGACGGCGTATGCTCCGTGAGAAAACTTCACGACAGCGGTGAAGTTATCGTACATGCCCCTGTCGCGTTCGTTTGAATTTCCATAAGCGATTACAGACTGAGGCTTGCCCCACTTTTCCATGTACCACACGGCCTGATCGAAGAAGTGGATTGGTTCTTCCAGAATCCACGAGCCGACCATATCACTCCGATATCGCCAGTTCTGCGAGGTGTGCCTGAATGGGAATCTGAAGAGGCTGATGTTGACGTACATTGGCGTTCCGAAGTCGCCGGCGTCAACACTGCTCTTGATTGCACCCCACTGGCTGGACAATCGAAACTCTTCGCCAATGGTCAGCACGCGATTGTTTTGCTGTGCTGCCGCGACCAATCTGTCGCACTCTTCGGCGGTGGCTGCCATTGGTTTTTCCATGAGCACATCCTTGCCTGCTTCGAGTGCGGCAACGCCCACTTCGGCGTGCAGGTAGTTCGGAACGACCACAGTTACGGCATCTATGTCGTCTCTGGCGAGAAGGTCTCGGTAGTCGAGATGCACTGAGACATCGGGGTAGTCCTGCCTGACCAGGGCCGCCGTGTCCTCGCTGCGGCAACTGATGGCTATCAGCTCCGCGTCATCCAACTTCGCGAGGGCGTCAGCGTGTCGCTTGCCCCAAAGGCCGTATCCGATCACTCCAAGGCGCATGTCGCTTCTATCCCCTCCCACAAAGTGTACAATGTGCAGGCAGCCTGCCGCTTCCGGGTATTCGGGGGCATTCTACCAAAACCTCACACTGCTGATAAGACACTCTGAAGTGTGAGGTCTGCGGAATCAACAACCGGCTGCCTATCCACTCGATTGAGAGACCTGCTTTGCTAGACGCCGTCAGCCCAACTGAACTGGCATTCGCTTTGCTTGTGGTGTTCTTTGCTTGCACCGTCTTCAGTGCGATGGGCTTCGGAATCGGCATTGTCGGGTTGCCGTTCCTGTTCCTGATGTTCGACCCGGCGACCTCGATTATTCTCTTGAATGCGATGGCCCTGCCCGTGGTCATTCTGGTAGCGATGCGAAATCGCGAACACCTGCGTCCTAGGGAGATTGTGCCCATCGTGGTGGCGGGCATTATCGGCGCGATGATTGGCGGGTGGGTGCTGGCGATGTTGGACATCGCGGAGTACAAGGACATCTTCGGCATCGGGGTGCTGGTAGTCATCATCGCGATCACTGTCGGTGGCATGTTCAGGATGCCTTTCCGGTTGCCGAGAGCCAGCATACTGGGGCCCGTATGCGGCTTTCTGGTGGGGGTGTTCATCACTGGGACAGGCGTGGGCGGGCCACTGCTGGTGCTGTTTTTCATATCGCAGGGATGGGGTCGGCAAGGCACACGCGCCGGTATGGCACTGTACTTCATTTTCATGGGGACCGCGCTGTTGGTAAGCTACGGGCTGAATGACCTGTACACACCCGCGAGGACTACCCTGCTGCTGGCGTCGATTGTTCCGGCGATAATCGCCGCGCTGGTTGGCGACCGCATCGCAAAGAGCTTGACGGATGTCGTATGGCGGCGGGCGGTTGTCGGACTGGTACTGGTGTCCAGTGCATTTGCTCTTGCGACGAAGGTGGTGAGCGTGATGTCGGCTTAAGCAACGCTGACTTGAAGTGGTGCGATATAATCATCGCGATTGAAAGTTTGAATTGATAAGGAGGCGATGATGTCAGACCGGAAGATTGGCTACATTGGCTTGGGGAACATGGGCGGCGGAATGGCGTCGCATCTCGTGGCGAGCGGGTACGATGTTATGGTGTACGATGTTCGAGCCGAGGCTGTGCAGGAGCTTGTGGACAAGGGAGCGACTGCGGCATCATCGCCCAGAGAAGTTGCCGAGCAGTGCGATGTCATAGTTTCGTCGCTGCCCACACCGCAGAGCGTGGAAAACGCAGCAACCGGCGAGAACGGCATTGTGCAGGGGCTGAGCGCGGGCAAGGTCTATATCGATATGAGCAGCATCGACCCTGACACGACTCGTAGGGTTGGAGAGGCGGTGCGGGCGAAGGGCGCCGAAATGCTGGATGTGCCTGTGGGCATGGGACCGGCGCAGGCGGCAACCGGCACGCTCACTCTGATGATTGGTGGCGATGCGAGCGTGGTGGAGGACTGCAAGGATGTGTTGGACACGCTCGGCGACCAGCAATTCTACTGCGGCGAACTGGGCTTGGGAGTCACTACAAAGATCGTCAACAACCTGGTGTCTTGCTCAGTCGCAACGCTGCTGGGGGAAGCCGTCACTATGGGCGTCGCTGCGGGGCTGAACCCTGAGCGGCTGCAAGAGGTCATGGACAACACTGCCGCGAGCACTCTGCACGGGCGCACGGGGCTGACGGCGAAGGTGTTCGAGCGCAACTTCGAGCCGGGCTTCAAACTGGCGTTGTCGCACAAGGACCTTGGGCTCGCTGCGCAACTCGCGGCATCGCTGGGCGCGGCGAATATGGTCGGGTCGGCAGCGTACCAGGTGCAGACTCTGGCAATGGGCAAGGGGCTGGGCAACGAGGACCAGTACTCGGCTATCAAGGTCGCGGAGGAGACGGCGGGCGTAGAGGTTAAGGGCGACGAGAGCTAAGACGATACTGACAGTGAGGATGCTGCCCTCATCTTAGTTCTCACTCCCAGCGGAAGCCCGGCGATTGCGCCAGCGAAGGACGTGTGGCCAGTAGCTAAATGAGACGGCGACTGCGAGCGCGCCCAATATGGCGGCGACAGTATAGGTGTCGCGGAATGCCAGCACGAACGCTTCGATGCCGTTAGAGGCTGACGCTTCATGGAGCGCAAGGCGACCGTCGAAGACACCGCCCATAAGGGCGACACTGGTTACGATGCCCATGCTCATGGACAGGGATATTAGCGCGCCTCCTGTGCCAAGACGGTCCCGCGGCACGGCACCCATAATCAGCGTTGCGTTTGCTGCCTGAAACACTCCCATGCCAATGCCGCCTGCCGCCATCCGCAGTGCGACATCGCCCACACTGGACTCTGATGTAAGCGAAGTAAACGATAGCATCGCTGCGGCGGATATTACCAGTGCGGTTGTCGTCAGGTAGGCGGGAGGCATCCTGTCCGACAGCCAGCCGCCTATTGGTGCGACGCTGCCTGCTATTACCGGTGTGAGCATCAGCAGGAAACCCAGTGACCTCGCATCGACTCCCAGCACTTCCGAGACATAGAACGGCAGTATGAATAGGTTCACGAATGTTGACATGAACATCAGGAACGACGCCGTTATGACGGGCGCGAGGAGCGGATGCGTGAGCATACCTGGGTCCAGGACGGGGTGCTGCACTATGCGCTCCAGTCGGAGCAAGAGGGTTAGGGCTGCCGCTGCCCCTAGCCCAAGAACCAGAACTACCGGGGAGAGCCACCCGATTCTGCCTCCCAGCGTCAGGAAGAGTACGAGGCAAGCAAGTCCGCCTGCCGCGAGTGCCGCGCCTCGAAGGTCGAAGCGCTGTCGCACTTCCGGCCTGTATTCCACAAGTATGAGCAGCGCGAGGACTATCGTAATCAGTGTTAGTGGCACGCGCGCGAGGAAGATTGAGCGCCAGCCGAAAGCGTCCACAAGCACCCCACCGCCAAGTGTTGCGGTGATCATTCCCAGCGTGGCTATGGCGGACATCAGACCGAGCGCCCTGCCGCGCTCTTCTGACGGGAATATGGCGGTTATAAGTGCTGGCGCGGACGCGACGATGAGGCCGTTGCCGATTGCCTGCGTCACGCGCAGGGCAAGCACAATAGGCAGGTTTGGCGCGAGTCCTATCAGCAGTACCGCGAGCGCGTAGGCCGCTAAGCCTATGATGTAGAAGCGGCGCAGACCGTACACGTCCGCCGCGCTGCCCAGACCGAGTTGAAGGCTCGTGCTGCTGCCGACATACAGCACGATGATCCACTGCACGGTGCGGAGGTCTGTGCCTAGATTCGAGGTGATATCGGGGAGTGCTACATTGACGGCAAGGTCAAGCGAAGTCAGAAACATGCCAAGGGCAGCCGCAACCAGCCCAAGCCACTTGTTCGCTGCGCTAACTGTGGTAGTTTCCGTGGCTAAGTCCTATTCTGGCGGATAGCTGTGCCACCCGCTGGGATTGGCTCGGATGTATTCCGCTAGCAGTTCCCTCGACTCGCTGATGTCCAGGTCAATGACCTCGACGCCGTGTTGCCGCATCATTTCGAGCCCTTCGTTGGCCGTGCGCGCTTCTGCGGCGACCACTTTCATTATGCCGAACTGCAGGACTGCTCCGGCGCACATGTAGCAAGGCATGAGTGAGGTGTAGAGGGTCAGGTTGTCGAAGCCATACAACGAACCGCCCGCGTTGTACAGGCAGTTCATTTCCGCGTGCATAGTGGGCGCGCCGTCCTGAACGCGGCGATTGCGCCCCGTCGCTATGATCTTCCCACTACTGACGAGAGCTGCGCCGATGGGGACACCGCCTTCATCAAAGCCGTGCCTCGCCTCGTCCAGCGCAGCTCTCATGAATTCGTTTATCAACTATGCACTCCTTATCCAAGCAAGCGTAAACTACCAGCCAAGTGCATAGCATGCGCGTCGGGGATCGCCGCCCGCGCTGAGTACGCCGGTGTCCGGGTCGCGGTGGGTTACGGTCGCACCCATGCCGCAGGTTGCCGCCTGCACGAGGTCACTATGCCCGAGCGACTTCAACGCCTCCCAGTTCTGGGCGGGGTAGCCCTCTTCCAGCGAAACGCGGTTGGGATAGTACACATGCGGGTAGAAGGAGTCGGGAACGCTTTCGGTGGCAAAGCGCGGCGCCTCCACAGCTTCCTGGGCGTTCATGCCGAACAGCAGGGTGTTCAGCATCAATTGCACATTCGCCTGCGCCTGATGGTCTCCGCCTGGGCAGCCCACTGTCATGACCGGTGTGCCGTCCTTGGATACGATGTAATTGATGAGCGTAGTGCGGGGACGCTTGCCCGGTTCCAGCCTGTTTGGGTGGCCGTCTATGAAGTTGAACATCTCGATGCGCGTGCTTATGGCTGCGCCCTGCTCGGGGAAGAATACGCCCTTGCTGAACGAGCCGCCGCGGGGGGGGGGGCGGACGAGGTGGGCGGCGCGGGGGGGGGACGGGGGGTGCGGGGGGGGGCTGGTGGTCGCGGTCGTGGTCGATGCAGGCGATGTGCGTTGTGCCGCTGCTGTTGCCTGACTCGCCCGCTGCCACACCAGCAGGCATCTGCGCCGTGCCGTTCGCCGGCTTGCTCACGCCGGAGTACTTCCACGGATCGCCCGCGGCGGGAAGCTCAGGATGCGCGCGCTCTGGGTCTATCTGCTGCGCGCGCTCGGCGGCGTACTCCTTGGAGATCAGGCCGTCTATCGGCACCGTGGCGTGGTTGGGGTCGCCGTAGAACGCCTCCCGGTCGGCGAATGCGAGCTTGCAGGCTTCCAGCACGGTGTGAGTGTATTGAAGCGAGTTGTGCCCCATCGCCTTGAGGTCGAAGTTTTCGAGCATGTTCAGGATCTGCAGCGCCATGATGCCCTGCGTCCAGGTGGAGTGACTGCTTATTTCGTGTCCCATGAATGTTGACTTGATAGGCTCGCCATATTCCGGTTCGTAGTTGGCGAGGTCTTCCTCGTCGAGGATGCCGCCGACCTGCCGGGAGTATGCCGCGATGCTCTTCGCAATGTCGCCCTTGTAGAAGGCGTCGTGTCCGGCGCGGATGCCGTCGATGCGGCTACCGATAGATGCGTTCTCCGCTGCGACCATCTGCTTCAGCATGTCGGCGAGGTTCTTCTGTACCAGCAGCGAGCCGGGCTGCGGGACATCGCCGTTCTCGAAGAAGACATTTCTGCCGCCCGGGGGGAACAGGTCGAACTGCTCGCGAGTACCAGGGCTGTCCAGCCGTTGCAGCATGTACTCGTAGTTGGGGAAGCCGAACTCCGCATGATGGATCGCGGGCGCGAGCACCTCGCCGAGTGTCTTTGTGCCGTAGCGTTCAAGCATAGATGTGAGAGCCGCGATGACGGCGGGTACGGTGAAGGACATCGGCGCGTCAGGTCCCGGCCCGGTGGGAATCTCGTCGAAGCCGCGAGACTTGTAGAAGTCCACGCTCGCCTTTGCGGGGGCTGTGCCCTGTCCGCTCAAGGAGAGAAGGTCTCCGCTTCGCGAGTCGTACATCATGAAGACGCCTTCAGCGAGCAGGGAGTAGTTGGCGAGCGGCTCGGTTACGCCTGCGGCGAATGTAGCGGCAACAACGGCATCGAAGGCGTTACCGCCGTTGAGCAGCATGCGCATGCCTGCCATAGAGGTCAGATAGTGGCCGCTGGAGATGACGCCTTGCGTCCCATATACCACAGGTCTGCCGGTAGGAGGGCGCACCGTATCGCCCTTGTCGATGCTCAGATGGTTCTCATAAGTAGGCATTTTCTGTGTCCCCCTGACCTGTTTATTGCTGTTTTCGTTGTTCGATATATTCCAACAGGCTGGCGGTGATGTCAAACCCGCCCGCCTTTGATACTGGCCGTTACCGCTGGCGGAGCTTTTCGAGCGAGAAGTTGTCGCTGTTCACCCAGTCGCGGCTTGCCTTTTCGCGTTCGAGCACGTCGTTTGCTGCGGCGACTAAGTCTCTCGCGATTTCGTTCGGTATCGTGACAACGCCGTTCTCGTCACCGTGAATGAGATCGCCGGGGTTCACGAGAACGCCGCTAATTCGCACTGGCACCTGCGCCTCCATGAAGCCGAAGTTACCGTGGGCGGGTACCATGCCCGGTGCGAAGTAGTGGAAGCCCATCTCGCGCACAGTGTCCACATCGCGCACGCCGCCGTCCGTAACCAGCCCTATCGCGCCGAGACGCATAGATACGGTTGCCAGGCCGTCCCCGAAGTGGCAGCCGTGCTTGGGCTTGGAGCTAAGGTCCTTGAGTGCCAACACTACGGGCTTGGGCGATGCTTCTATCGCCTCGAACATCTGGAAGCGCGCCTCGCGGTCGTGGACCCTACCGTGTGTGGTTGTGTCCAGTGTGGCCGTGACGGCGTATCCGACCATCACGCCCATCTCCGGGAACATGCAGCGAATGTCCCAGCCCATGAAGCCGTCGGTGTTGCTGCGTATATCGAAGTGCTCGATTGCGTTGGCGATGGTGGCGGTGTCTATCTGTCTAAGCGCGTCCAGTTCGGCGTCGTTCAGTGGTTCCTGCATGTTAGAATCTCCAAGATAATGTTTCCGTTTATTAGTGAGTCAGTTTATCAGTTATAGGGACTGATTTGTTGCCGAGAGAATCGGCAGCCATGTAAGAAATGTAATTTCACCGATAAGAGAAAGGATATCGAGAGATGGCCGTTGAAAAAGTACTTATGACCGGAGCGACTGGCTACATCGCCAACCAGTTGCTGCCCACGTTCCGCGAGAGCTACGAGATGGTGCTGGTGGACGTGAAGGAGGAGAACCCGCGCGGCGACAAAGTGGAAGGTGTGCAAGTCGCCGATCTGATCGACACCGATAGGAGCCAATACGAGCACCTGTTTGAGGGGGTGGACGCGGTGGTGCACCTGGGCTACAAGCGCAGGCAGGGCCATCCACTGGACCACTTCTTCGACGAGAACGAGAATGTGCAGATGGCGTACAACGTGCTGCGAAGCGCGTATGACGCGGGTGTGCCAAGACTCGCCATTGCAAGCTCAAACCACGCCTCCGACTGGTACGAGCACAACCTCATACACACGCGCAAGATGGAGTCTCTCGACCCGTACAGATTGGCGCTGTCCGACAACTTCTACGGCTGGGCGAAGGCGACCTATGAGCACCTGGGTTTCCTTTTCGCGTGCGGCCTGGGCGGATTCAACGACGACTCCGGCAGGCAGCAGCACACGGGTGGCACGTCATATCTACGGAAGACGGGCGTGGTGATGGTACGCATTGGAGCGCCGAGAGAACTTGATCCTGCGATATATGTGGACGACCCGGGCAACTACAAGCGCGACCTGGGAGCGTACATCAGCCCGCGCGACATTACGCAACTCTTCCAGAAGGCGATTGAGACGCCGAACATCGATAACGAACATGGCGTACCGTGGCAGGTGGTCTATGGCATCAGCAACAACACGCGCGCGTTCTGGTCGCTGACAAGCGCGCGCAATGTGCTGGGATACGAGCCGGAGGACGACTCGGAGGTTAAGTTTGCGGACGATATTCGCAGGCTGTTGATTGAGGGCGGTGCTGGTGGAGGTAGGGTTGGGTAGGAACTGAGGCTACTTAATCAGGCGGACAAAGCCTTCGTTCTCGAAATCGCGGTCATGCGTGAGTACCTCGGTGATGTTCATATCCCTCATGACTACCATGGAGATGCAGTCGGTGAGGCTGTAACGCTTGTCGGGTCTGCTTGCGTAGAGTCCTAAGCCGCGGGTGAAGAGGTCAGTGGAGGGCTGGACTAGGGTGATGTTGGGGTCGGCTATGATGTCGTGCGCGGTTGCTACGGCTTCCGTGCGAATTTCTGGCCGACCTCTTGATACGCCTGCGAGAACTTCTGTCAGAACTTCGTATGTGGTTACAAATCGAACTCCGCTGCTAGAAAGGTGTTCATAAATCTGTAAGGATGAGATGTACCATTGGTCTTTCAGTATCAGTGCAATTAGATGCAATGAATCGATAAACACCATTCTCATCAATCACTCCTACGGAGATTTCTTTGGCAGGCCGTAGAGGTAATGGTCTAGATTTTCTGAGTAGTCAGGCGGAAACTCGTCCAAGGCTTCTTGTGGAATACTCTCGGAGCGTTTAAGTATGTTTTTCACAAAGTCCGGCAATCCTGATATGTCGATAGGCTCGGCGCCATTTTCGCCGGATTGCACAAACTTGTTCTCTCCCATTGCCGATTCGTCCTTTTTGTTGAGGTCTTCCATAGCAACGCTCCTTTTACAAGGCGTTTATGCAGAATGTCGGGCTATTGGTGATACGCATCAATGCTAACTAACGCTTGAATACTGGTCAAGGAAAGCAAGTATAGATGAAAGAAAGCCTTCTCTGCACACTGCGCGACAGAAGCACCTGCACTGCGGACTTTCGCAGGACATCTGACGAATTGGCGCGGCAGCTGTGCGCTGAAACGCTGGAACGGTTGCGTGATGACAGCACTGACGCATTGATGCTCGTGCCTGTGCTGCGTGCAGGGCTGGCATTGCTTCCAGCTTTTGCGAGCGCCGTTCCTGACGCACCTGTCGCGTTCATCGGCATCACGCGGGATGAAGAGACGGCGCAGCCCGATCTGTATTACACACGTTTCCCGGAGGCAATGCCGTCGAGGGCGCTTATCATAGACCCGATGCTTGCCACTGCGGGAACGGCGTGCCTGGTCGCGGAAATGCTGATGCGAGAAGGTTACGCTGCGGATGCGATATATTTCGTCGGGGTGCTTGCGTCGCAGGAGGGTATGGAACGCCTTGCCGGGGTAATTCCGCATAGCAACATCAGCGCTGTTGCTGTTGACCCGGAGCTGGACGCGCGGAAGTTCATAGTGCCGGGTATTGGCGACTACGGCGACAGGTACTTCGGAACATGACGGCGGATTCGTAGCGCGATGACGATGGCAACTTGCCGGCGATGCTGTGATAGAATTACGGCGCAGACGGCGATCCCGGCCGCTGCGACAATTCATAACCTGAAACTCATAACCTGAAACGGGAGGAACACCTATGAGGCCAAACACGTTAAAGCAGAAACTTGATGCGGGCGAATCGACGCTTAGCACGCACATACTATCGGCGTGGCCATCTGTGGTTGAGGCGATCGGACATACTGGCATATACGACTATGTGGAATTCGTGGCAGAGTACGGCTCTTTCGACCTGCACGATCTGGACAACCTGTGCCGCGCCGCCGAACTGCACAACATGGGCTCGATGATCAAGATTGACCAGAGCCACCAGTCGTTCCTGGCTCAGCGCGGAATTGGCGCGGGCTTTACGAGCGTGCTGTTCACGGATTGCCGAACCGCCGCCGATGTGCGCGAGTGCATTCGACAGGCGAGGCCCGATACGCCGAACGACAAGGGAATGTACGGTGTGGCGACTCGCCGCAACACCTATATGGGTTATGGTGGCTCCCCGGAGTACGTAGATTCTCTCAATGACATCGTGATGGCGGTCATGATCGAGAAGAAGGGCGCGGTTGACGAGCTTGAGGAGATCCTGGAGATACCTGAGCTCGACATGGTGCAGTGGGGCGGCTCCGACTTCTCGATGAGCATCGGCAAGCCCGGTCAGCGCAACGACCCCGAAGTTATTGCCGCGCATGACAAGACCTTCAAGACGGCCATCAATATGGGAGTAGCGCCGCGCGCGGAGATTCAGTCTCCTGACGAAGCGAAGAAGTATCTTGACATGGGCGTGCGCCACTTCTCAATCGGGACTGACCTTGCGATCCTGTACGGCTGGTGGAAGAGCAATGGCGAAGAGCTATTGCGCGCAATGCAGGGTGAGTAGGCATGAATCCGCGATAACCTTGCCCAACGCCGTGAGTAGGACTACAATTACATGAAGTGTCGGGGCGTAGCGCAGTCGGGAGCGCGCCACGTTCGGGACGTGGAGGTCGCTGGTTCAAGTCCAGTCGCCCCGACCACTGGTAGTCAATGAATGCGCTTCATCGAATACATTAGCCAGATAATCATTTGGTAATGTGATGAAATGTGCCTTTATTCATTGACAATACCAGTTGCACTTTGCTAACCTCATTTGCACTGAACATAACGATGAGATAGTTCTATAACGCAGTGAAGGGGAGTAGTACGGAAGGCACCGGCATCAGAGAGTCGGCGGAGCTGCAAGCCGACGCCAGAGGACCTTCCAGAACTCGCCCCTGAGCGCCCAGTCCGAACTACGGCGATAATTGCTGTTCATTAGGATTGGTCGGTTGGCAACCGTTACCAGCCGCCGAGAGGTTCCCAAATCGGGGACAAATTGGGTGGTACCGCGAGATTTCAAATCCCGTCCCTTTGTTGGACGGGATTTTTTGTTGGCATTTGTCAGCTAACAATGGAGGTATTCGATATATGAAAATGAATGGCGGGCAGATGGTCTGCGAGAGCCTCATTCGTGAAGGCGTGGATGTTATATTCGGGCTTCCGGGCGGGGCGATACTGCCCTTGTACCAGACATTGCCCGAGTTCCCGGCGCTACGTCACATCCTGGTGCGCCACGAGCAGGGCGCGGCGCATGCCGCCGACGGCTACGCGCGCGTTACAGGGCGGCCGGGTGTCGCGTGGGCGACCTCCGGACCCGGCGCGACTAACCTTGTGACGGGTATTGCCACAGCGCAGATGGACTCCGTTCCGATGGTCGTCATCACCGGGCAGGTCGGCAGGGCTGCCATCGGCACCGATGCCTTCCAGGAGTGCGACACGACGGGGATCACGCTGCCGATAACGAAGCACAACTATCTTGTGATGCACGCATCCGAGATTCCACGGGTAATCAAGGAGGCGTTCTACATCGCCAATACGGGTCGGCCGGGTCCCGTGCTTGTTGATATACCCAAGGATGTGTTCACGGAGGTCGCGGAGTTCGAATATCCGGAAGAGATCGACCTGCCGGGATACAAGCCTACGCTTAGGCCGCACTCGGGGCAGGTGAGGCGCGCCGCGAACCTCATCGAGAAGGCAGAGCGTCCAGTGATCCTCGCCGGACACGGTGTCATCCTATCTAGAGCTTACGACGAGCTGCTGGAACTTGCGGAGAAGGCTCAGATACCGGTTGTAACAACGCTGCTTGGCGTCAGCGGATTCCCGACCGGGCATGTGCTGTCTGCCGGCTGGCCCGGCATGCACGGCATGGCGTATGCCAGCCTTGCCATCGAGGAATCCGACCTGCTGATTGCGCTGGGGATGCGCTTCGATGACCGGATAACAGGAGACACCAGCACATTCGCGGTCAACTCCAAGAAAATTCATGTAGACATCGATCCGTCTGAGATTGGCAAGAACATTGATGTGGATGTACCAATCGTTGGGGACATCAAGCTCGTATTGCAGGCGCTGAACAAGCGCGTGAAGCCGCTCTTGCACGGTGACTGGCTTGCACGGATAGACGAACTGCGGCGCGAGCACCCGCTGCTTGGGGCGGACACTTCCGTCAGCCTTGAGATGCGGTATGTAGTGCAGGCGATAGACGAAGCGACAAACGGTAACGCGGTTATCGTCACGGGCGTTGGGCAGCACCAGATGTGGGCGGCACAGTATTATTCGTTCAAGCAGCCCAACTCGCTGGTATCGTCCTGCGGATCGGGTGCGATGGGCTACGAGGTGCCGGGTGCGATGGGTGCTCAGGTTGGCGCGGAAGACCGCGTCGTATGGTCGGTCGCCGGAGACGGTGGTTTCCAGATGACGATGGTGGAACTCGCGACGATGGTTGAGAACAACATCCCCGTCAAGTTCGCCATAATGAATAACAACTCGCTGGGCATGGTACGGCAGTGGCAGGACTTCTTCTACGAGAAGGACCATGTCGCAACAGTGTACAGCGGCAATCCGGACTTCGTGAGACTGGCACAGGCTTTTGGCATGCTTGGCATCCGCGTAACGGAGAAGAACCAGGTGAGCGCGGCGATTGAGCGAGCGATGCTTCATCCGGGCCCCGTAATCGTTGACTTCGTAATCGAGAACGACGACAACGTGTACCCGATGATACCGGCGGGAATGTCAATACAGCAGCTCATCGAGGAGCCGTCTCCCGTGTTCCAGGAGGTTAGCGGATGACGATGATAGCAGAAGCCAACAGGCATACGATAACGGCGCTCGTCGAGGACAAGCCCGGCGTGCTGAACCGCGTCGCCAGCATGTTCAGGCGGCGTGGATTCAACATATCCAGCCTTGCCGTGGGCAACAGCGAGATTCCGAACCTGTCGCGTATGACCTTCGTGGTCGAAGGCGACAGCCGCACCGTGGAGCAGGTTACTAAGCACCTGCACAAGCTGATAGATGTCATCAAGGTATCGGACATATCTGAAGACAATGCCGTTGCGCGCGAGCTTGCGCTGATGCGAGTTCAGACCACCTCGCAGACAAGAAGCGATGTGATGCAGATTGTTGACCTGTTCCGCGCTCATGTCATTGATGTCTCCAGCGAAAGCCTGATAGTGGAGGTCGTGGGCGACGAGGAGAAAGTGGACGCTCTGCAGAACCTGCTTGGTCCTTATGGCGTGTTGGAAGTGATGCGGACCGGCATCGTGGCGATGACACGAGGCATGGATAGCAATAGCAGTGGCAGCGGCAGGAGAAATGGCGGCAGGAGAAATGGCGGCAGCTCCAGAAGACCTACATTCACAGAAACCGGAAGTGTGTAGGCGAACTACGAAAACTAATCGACCTGAAAGGAAAGAACTAAATGGCAAAGATGTACTACGAATCGGATGCCGATATGTCGCTGGTGGACGGTAAGACCTTCGGCATAATCGGCTACGGCAGCCAGGGTCACGCCCACGCGCTCAACCTGCACGACAACGGGCTGGACGTGATGGTCGGCCTGTACGAGGGCAGCAGCAGCATAGCCAAGGCTGAAGCGGACGGGCTGAAAGTCGGCATGGTTGCCGAGGTCGCTGAGCAGTCGGACATCATCATGATGCTGATTCCCGACCACCTGCAATCCGAAGTGTACAGGGAGTCCATTCAGCAGCACATGCTGCCGGGCAAGACGCTTATGTTCGCCCACGGCTTCAACATCCACTACGACACAATCCAGGCGCCCGAGGGCGTGGATGTGTCGATGGTCGCTCCCAAGGCTCCCGGACACCGCATGCGCGAGGTCTTCACGAAGGGCTCAGGCGTGCCGGGTCTGCTCGCAGTGCATCAGGACGCAACCGGCAACGCGCATGCCATTGGATTGGCATACGCGCGGGGCGTTGGCTGTACGCGAGCCGGTGTGCTGGACACGACCTTCAAGGAAGAGACGGAGACTGACCTGTTCGGCGAGCAGGCGGTACTCTGCGGGGGCGTTACCGCGCTGGTCAAGGCTGCGTACGAGACGCTAATCGAGGCAGGCTACCAGCCGGAATCGGCTTATTTCGAGTGCATGCACGAGCTGAAGCTCATCGTTGACCTGTTGTACCAGGGCGGCATGGGTTATATGCGCTATTCGGTCAGCGACACGGCAGAGTTCGGCGACTACACGCGCGGGCCGGTCGTGGTTGACGAGTCGGTCAAGGAGAACATGAAGGAAGTGCTGGCGCGCATCCAGGACGGCAGCTTCGCCCGCGAGTGGATCGCGGAAAACGACGAGGGCCGCCCGACCTTCTACCGCATGCGCGACGAGAACGCTGCTCACCCCATCGAAGAGGTTGGCAAGGAACTGCGCGCGATGATGCCGTTCCTGCAGGATGTGGATTAAGGTAACAGCGATACTGTGAGTCAGGCGTTGAACATACAAGCTGTGCTCTTTGATGCTGACGGCGTCTTGCAGGAGCCGGTGGAAGGCGGTCGTGAGAAAGTCGCAACGCTTGACGGGTCGGCGACGCCAAATGAGGAGTTTCTACAGGACTTCTTCAGGGCAGAGACACCCTGCTTGAGGGGAGATGCCGATCTTGCAGACACTGTCGCTGAAGTCCTGAAAAGGTGGCAGTCGCCTTTCAGCGTTGACCATGCGATAGAGACGCATACGAAAATTGTTGCGATGAATCCTGAGTCTATCGAGGTAGTTCGGTCCCTGAGAAAGTCGGGAGTGCCCGCTTATCTTGCGACAAATCAGCATGAGTATCGGGCACGGTATATGTCGGAGGTCTTTGGATACTCAGGTATTTTCGACGGCGAATTCTATTCGTGCAGACTGGGAGCAATGAAACCGGACACAGGCTACTTCCATGCCGTGTTGAAGTCGCTGCCTTACGCTCCTGAGCGACTTCTATTTATAGATGACAGGGAGCGGAATGTAGCCGCAGCGCAGAGCGTAGGCATCAATGGTGTCGAGTACGAGATGAGCGAAGGTGTGGAGGCGTTGCGGGACATACTGAAGGACTACGGCCTTCCCTTATGTTCGTGAGGATTCGATAGCTGCGCGAATGATCTTGATAACCAACAGAAGTCACTGACTACAGGGAGACAATGATATGAACCGCATGGAGGCATCCTTCGCAGTTCGCCACTATGATCGGGTTATGGCAATGCTCGGTCTGGCGGACTGCGTTGTCCTTGGGTAGTCGGCGTTCATCGTGCAACGACTGACTACCGAACACCGATAACCGACAGGAGATGAAGATGTCTGACGACAAAGTTATTATTTTCGATACTACACTCCGAGACGGCGAGCAGTCCGCTGGCATCGGGCTGACCACGCAGGAGAAGCTGGAAATTGCGCGACAGCTCGACAGGCTGGGCGTTGATGTGATCGAGGCGGGATTCGCTGCGAGTTCACCCGGCGACTTCCAGGCTGTGCAGGAGATTGCCCGCGAGGTGCGGCGCCCCGTTATCGCGTCGCTCGCCCGCTGCGTGCTGCCCGATGTGGACGCCGCGTGGGAGGCGATTAAGGATGCCGAACGGCCGCGCATCCATGTGTTCATATCCAGTTCTGATGTGCAGATAATGAACCAGCTTCGGAAGAACCCCGAAGAGGTCATGGATATGGCGATTGCGTCCGTTGAGCGCGCGAAGAGCTACTGCGACGATGTGGAGTTCTCGCCGATGGACGCGACGCGCACGGACATCGAGTACCTCTACAAGATGCTGGAGGGCGCGATAGCCGCAGGCGCGAACACTATCAACATTCCCGACACTGTTGGCTATGTGATGCCCTGGGAGTTCCGCGAGCGCATCCGTCTGATCAAGGAGAATGTGCCGAATATCGACCAGGCAACGCTGAGCGTACACTGCCATAACGATCTGGGTCAGGCCGTCGGCAACAGCCTCGCTGCCGTGGCCGAGGGAGCACGACAGGTCGAGGGCTGCATCAACGGTCTGGGCGAGCGCGCCGGCAACGCCGCTCTCGAAGAGGTCATCATGGCGCTGGAGACCCGCAAGGACATGTACGGCGTTGATACTAACATCAACACGCGCCAGATATACCGCACCAGCAGGCTCGTCAGCGACATTACCGGCTTTGCGGTGCAGCCGAACAAGGCGGTCGTGGGCGCGAACGCCTTCCGCCACGCATCCGGCATTCACCAGGATGGCGTGCTGAAGGAGCGCACCACCTTCGAGATTATGGATCCGCAGTCCATCGGTTGGCCGAGCAACGAACTGGTGCTGGGCAAGCTCAGTGGCAGGGCGGGGTTGCGTTCCCGCCTTGACGAGCTGGGCTATCACCTGGACCAGGAGGAGTTGAACGAGGCATTTGAACTGTTCAAGAATCTCGCAGACCGCAAGCCGGAGGTAACGGACGCGGACCTGGTTGCGCTAATGTCCAGCCAGCGCCGAATCGCAGATGTGCCTGCCGTCTATTCTCTGGAGCACGTGCAGGTAACTTGCGGGAATCACGATGTCCCCACCGCGACGGTTACACTGGTCGATAGCGACGACAACTCGCAAACGGACGCCGCAACCGGCACCGGTCCGATCGACGCCGTGTACAAGGCGATTAATCGGATTATCGATGTGCCGAACAGACTGACGGAGTACCGCGTGGACGCCGTAACCGAAGGCATAGATGCCCTTGGCGATGTTACGATCCGCATCGAGAAGGACGAGCATGCCTATGTCGGGCGCGGCTCGGACACAGATATAATCGTGGCGAGTGCGAAGGCGTACATGAACGCTCTGAACCGACTCATGGCCACTGAGGATTTGCGCCCGACTGAGGAAGTGCCCATTTCCTAGCGTAGCGCACTGGATTGCAGATAAATGAGGGCGGCATAAAACGCCGCCCTCAAGAATGTAAAGAACGCGAGGTTTTCAAGAAAAATGCCACCAAAGACAATGTTCGAAAAGCTATGGGACAGCCATGTCGTCCACGAAGAGACGGGACAGCCGACTATCCTGTATGTTGACCTGCACCTTGTTCACGAAGTTACTTCGCCGCAGGCGTTTGAAGGGCTGCGAATGTCAGGTCGTAAGGTGCGTCGCCCGGAACTGACCATCGCAACCGCAGACCACAATACGCCCACATGGGAACTTTCCCGGCCCATCACCGATCCTATCGCGAAGGCGCAGTTGGATGCTCTAGACAGGAACTGCGAGGACTTCGGCATAACGCTATACGATAGGTTCAGCCCGCTTCAGGGCATTGTTCATGTCATAGGGCCTGAGCAGGGTTACACGCAGCCGGGCAAGGTCATTGTATGCGGCGACAGCCACACCTCGACGCACGGCGCATTCGGCGCGTTCGCTATGGGCATTGGCACATCGGAAGTGGAGCATGTTCTCGCCACGCAGACCCTGCGCCAGTTCAAGCCCAAGACGATGGAAGTTCGCGTAAACGGCAAGCTGTCCGTGGGCGTTACGGCGAAGGATGTCGTACTCAGCATCATCGACAAGATTGGCGTTGCGGGGGCGACGGGCCATGTGATCGAATACACCGGCGAGGTGATTCGCTCCATGTCGATGGAAGGGCGAATGACCGTATGTAACATGTCCATCGAAGGCGGCGCGCGCGCGGGCATGATCGCCCCCGACGACACCACATTCGAGTATATGCGCGGACGGGCGCAGGTGCCGCAAGGCGACGACTTCGACGCCGCGGTCGAAGAGTGGCGCAAGCTTGCTACGGACGAGGGCGCTGAATACGACAGTCTTGTGGAGATTAATGGCTCGGCACTGGAGCCGCATGTAACCTGGGGCACGAACCCCGGAATGGTTGCCCGGGTTACCAGCCGTGTGCCTGATCCCAGTTCATATGAGGATGCGGGTGACCAGGAGTCCGTAGTTCGGGCGCTGCAGTACATGGGGCTTGAGCCGGACACGCCGATTCAGGACATCACACTGGACCGGGTGTTCATAGGCTCCTGCACGAACTCGCGCATAGAAGACCTGCGCGCCGCCGCCGAGGTCGCGCGCGGACGCAAGGTCAACGATAACGTGTACGCGATGGTCGTGCCGGGCTCCGCCGCAATCAAGAAGCAGGCTGAGGACGAGGGATTGGACGCTATCTTTACGGATGCCGGTTTCGACTGGCGGGTTGCCGGCTGCTCCATGTGCCTCGGCATGAACCCGGACATCATTCAGCCGGGCGAGCGCTGCGCATCCACCTCGAACCGTAACTTCGAGGGACGGCAGGGCAAGGGCGGACGCACGCACCTTGTCAGCCCCGAAATGGCTGCTGCGGCTGCGATTGCCGGGCACTTCGTTGATATACGGGAGTGGTAGTTTAGCAGGTGAACCGTGAATTCGAAGGGCTTTAAGAGTGGTGCGCTTATTGCGCCAGTTCTGGCGTTGTTATCGTTTCTGATTCTGGCATGCGGTTCGGAAGAGCCACAACAGCTAGGCGGGTCTCAACTCTTTGCCGATAATTGCGCGCGCTGCCATGGCGAAATGGCAGACGGCACGAATACTGGACCACCCTTGGTACACAGACTATACGAGCCGGGGCATCATCCGGACTTTTCATTTCAGAATGCCGTGAAGAACGGCGTTATCTCCCATCACTGGGAGTTCGGCGATATGGCGCCCGTCCCCGGACTGTCGGAGGATGAAGTTACTGAGATTATCGCGTATGTCAGAAACCTGCAGCGCGACGGCGGAATTATCAGGTAAACAAGACAAGACGAGAGGTAGTGTAAATGGATGCATTTGTAAAGCACGAGGGCGTTGTCGCGCCGCTGAACCGTGTCAATGTTGACACCGACCAGATTATCCCCAAGCAGTTCCTGAAGCGCATCGAGCGCACGGGCTTCGGCCAGTTCCTGTTCAATGACTGGCGCTTCAACGAGGACGGATCGAAGAACCTTGATTTCATCCTGAACAAGCCGGGATATGAAAATTCGTCAATTATCGTCGCGGGCAGGAACTTCGGTTCCGGTTCGTCGCGCGAGCATGCGCCCTGGGCGCTGCAGGACTACGGCTTCCGATGCGTGATCGCGCCGAGCTTTGCTGACATCTTCTTCAACAACTGCTTCCAGAACGGCTTGCTGCCGGTAGTATTGCCTGAAGATGTCGTGGAGCGCATTCTGGAGAAAGCAGAGAATACCCCCGGCTATACGCTGAATGTTGACCTCGACGGGCAGCGTGTGTGGGACAACGACGAGGAGATTTCCGCAACATTCGAGATTGAGGCATTCCGTCGCTACCTGCTGCTGAACGGCCTGGACGACATCGGGCTAACATTGGAGCAGGAAGACTCCATTGCCGCGTTCGAGTCCGGCCGTAGCCCACACGGTGGCACGCTCGCGGTTGGGCGCTAAAGGCAAGAAGGCAAAGCAGCAATTGCCCATACCTGACTCCGACCCGATAGTAGTCACTCCCACTCCGACGCCATTCAAGGCGGACGATTCGGTTGATTTCGACGCTCTGGAACGCAACATAGAACGCTGGCTGGAAACGCCACTGTCAGGCTTCGTGCTGACGACCGCGAACGGCGAGGAGCTGGCGCTCAGTGAGGCGGAGCGCATCGAGATTGTGCGTGTCGCGGCTCGGGCGCACGGTGGTCAACGGTTCACCATAGCTGGCATCGACAACCCTTCCACGCGCGAAACGCTGCGCCTGGCGGAGTCGTACGCCGACGCAGGCGCAGACATGGTGCGTGTGCGTGTTCCCAGGGGATTGTCCGATTCTGCCGTCGAGGACTATTTCGATGCCGTAACCGGTAACTCGCCGCTGCCCGTTGTAGTCATTCATCAGACCTTCACCGGTGTACCCGCCGCTTCCCCGGAGACGCTTGGCGTCGTGTGCGCTATGGACAACGTCTTTGGGTACATCACCGATCACGACCTTCGTTTTGAAGCGTATGTGCGCTCAGAAGTGCCGGATGATCGAAGTTTCTGGATTTGCAACGGCGGCCTCCTCGCATACGGCGCGCTGATGGGCGCGAATGGCGCGTGCATGTGGCTTGGAAATGTCGCGCCAAAGCTGTGCATGGATATCATGACGCTCGGCTTGCAGGGGAAATTCGCAGGGGCGCGAGAATTGCAGGATTCTGCTTCCAAGCTCGACCGCACGATAATCAAGTATGGCACGCCCGGTGTCAAAGAGGCTCTGCGGCTGTTGGGATTCGAGGGGATGCGTCCTCGCAAGCCGACGCCCGGTGTGGACGCGGACGCTACCGCGCGGATTCGTGCCTTGCTGGAGTCAGAGGGCATACTGCGATAACATCCGTTTGCCCACGGACGCTATCAGTCGAACATCGCCGCGCTCTGCGGAGGTTCCGTCTGTTCGGAGTGCTGGCGGCGCGCTATGCGGCGGACTCCGCTGGACACGAAGCCCTGCAAGGCGCTCGCTTCCCGGTTGATTGCGGCACGAAAGTATGAGCTGTACTCGCCCATATTGCGGAACTTCCTGTAACGGTCCTTGAGCAGGCCGCGAGCCGACTTCGACTGAATTTCGGACATTTCCTGCAGCAGCACCCGCCTCAGTTGCCGCGCGGATTCATCATGGTCGGTGTGGGCGCCGCCCGGCGGTTCCTGCACGAGCAGGTCAACAATGCCATATTCGCGGCAATCGTGCGCGGTGAGCTTCAATGACTCCGCTACCTCGTCGGCCCGCCCTTCGTCCTGGTAGATCAACTCCGCTGCGCCTTCCGGTGAAATGGTGGAGTAGATCGCGTTCTCCATCATCAGGACCCTGTCAGCAACGCCAAATGCGAGAGCCGCCTCACTGCCGCCCTCGCCAATGACGACGGCGATGGTCGGCGTGCTGAGTCCGCTAAGTCGTGCGATGGTGGTAGCGATTGCGCCACCCATCCCGTGCTGCTCTGATTCGAGGCTGACATCTGGGCCGGTGGAGTCGAGTAAGGTTACGATAGGCAGGCTGAATTTCTCCGCCATGTCGAAGGCTCTCTGGGCTTTGCGGAATCCGCTCGGTGGGATTCCCTTGCCAGAATCCTTCAGGCGTTCCTGTCCCACCGCCATTACAGTCAGGCCGCCGAGTTGACCGAAGCCGCATATTACGGATTCATCGTCCTCACTCGCCCGGTCTCCATGGATCTCCACGAAATTGCCGAACATATTGCGAATGTAGTCTGACGAAGTGGGCCTGTCCTCGTGTCGCGCCAGCCGGACGTAATCCCAGGCTTCCGTTTTCTGGGGTTCAATAGCAAGCTTTGGGCTCTTTTCGGCTGCGGTTAGCCGGTATTTCCGCCCAAGATTGTCGAGTATTACAGCAATGAGTGTGCGCAGCTTCGACCGGTCAACTATCCCGTCAATCAGTCCACTGCGCAGGTGCGCCTCGGCTGTCTGCGAGCTGCGTGGAAGTGGGTCGTCGGCTGCTTCCTGTAGAGCGCGTACCGATGAGAAACCGACAATAGCTTCCGGCTCGGCTACGATGATATCCGCGAGGCTGGCGAAACTGGCATATGCCTGGCCGGTCGCTGGATTGGCAAGCACTACGATGAATGGAAGCCCCTTCTTGGCAAGCTGCACCGCGGCAATAGAGGTCTTAGCCATCTGCATCAGAGATAGCACGCCTTCCTGGAAGCGCGCTCCGCCGCTGGTGATAACCGCGATGACGGGCAGATTTCGCTTTGCCGCCTGTTCGAGCGCCAGCGCTATCTTCTCCCCAACGACGCAGCCCATGGAGCCGCCCATGAAGCCGAAGTCGAGTGCGATCAACATCACTGGGCTGCCGCTGATGGAGCACCTGCCGGTTACTACCGCCTCGGTGAGTCCGGTGCGACGCTGGTCCTTGAAAATGCGCTGCTTGTAGGACCCTCTTGAGGAGAAAGAAAGCGGGTCAAGTGACGAGACTGAACGGTTGATCTCTCTGAAACTCTCTGCATCGGCCAGCGAGGCGATGCGCTCCCGTGCCGTCAGGCTGTAGTGGAAACGGCATATCGGGCAGACGCGCATGGTTGCGTAAAGGTCGGACAATGCCATGCTCTGATCGCAGACCAGGCATATATCGCGTATGGGAGGCTCGGTATGTCCGTTACGGCTGCTCATCACCGAACTGACCATGCCAGTGAAGTTACGCATCATGGTACGCGCTCCCATTCTTGCGCGGAGGCTCTTCGCAACTGCGCTCTATCTGTCCTTCTGGTGTGAGGCGCTCTGTTAAAGGTCTCGCGGCAAGAGTAAAGTTCAATCTACCCCTTGGAACTATTCCGAAGGGACGGAAAAGCCATTAAGCTACACTATTTATTATAACATCTCTTGACTTGGAACCATCGCCCGCGCTGACAATGCCGTTCTCCTCCAGCTCATCCATGAGACGCGCCGCGCGTGGATAGCCTATTCGCAGACGTCGCTGCAGCAGTGAAGTCGAGAGCTTCTTCTGGGTGTAGGCGAGTTCCACGGCTTTATCGAACAGGGCATCCGTCGATGATGACAGATCTGTCTCCGAGTCCTCTGATTCCTCTCCGGCAACGGGACGAAGGTCAACGCTGGGCACCCAGCCGCGAGGCGTGGACTGCCAGAAGTCGATGAGGCGGTCAATCTCTTTGTCGGAAATGAATGCGCCCTGGGCGCGCAGCGGTCTTGAGGCATCGCGCGGCAGGTAGAGCATGTCGCCCTTGCCCAGCAGCTTCTCCGCGCCATTTGTGTCCAGAATGGTGCGGGAGTCGATGTGCGAGGTAACGCCGAAGCTGACGCGGCTCGGGAAATTCGCCTTGATGAGGCCTGTAACGACATCCACAGAGGGACGTTGTGTCGCGAGTATCAGGTGAATGCCGGTAGCTCGTCCAAGCTGCGCCAGACGGCAGAGCGACTGTTCAACATCAAAGGCCGCAGTCATCATAAGGTCGGCGAGCTCGTCAACGACAACCAGCAGGAAAGGCATCTTATCGTCGCGCATACGCTTGTTGTATGCCTCGATATTTCTGACGCCAATCTCCTCCATCTGGCGATAACGGTTCATCATCTCGTTGATGACGCCTTTGAGCATTCCGACCACCTCGTCCACCTCGACGATGACTGGGCAGAGCAGGTGCGGGATGCCGTTGTATGGGGTTAGTTCGACGCGCTTTGGATCGATCAGGAGCATGCGTATTTCGGCGGGAGAGCGCTCCATGAGAAGTCCGGCGACAATTGCGTTCAGCGCGACGCTCTTTCCGGAGCCGGTCGCGCCGGCGATTAGCAGATGCGGCATCTTTGCCAGGTCAAGCGCAATGTTTTCGCCCCCGGTGCCCTTGCCCATTGCAACGGGCAGGTCGGCATTCGACCTCAACTTCTGGTACTCAGAACTCTCCATGATTGAGCGCAGAGTCACGGGCGACGGCTCTCTGTTGGGTATCTCGATGCCCACCTGAGCCTTCCCCATTACAGGAGTCTCGATGCGAAGGTTGGGAGTGCGAAGTGCTAGGGAGAGGTCTTTCTCGCGCTGGAGGATGCTGTCCACCTTGACTCGTGTCTTCTGCTCCTGGCGCTTGACTATCTGCTTGCCCTTCTGGTCTCGTATGGGATTGCCGAATTCGTCCTCAAGCTTGACCTGCTTGTATCGTCGTATCCAGCCGGGAATTATGCCGTACATGGTGACCGTGGGGCCATACTTGATCTGGCCGATCTCCACTTCTATGTCGTAATCCGCGAGCGTCTGCCGGATAGTCTCGGCAGTCTCACGGATCTGGTCTTCGGGCACTCCGCGATCTTGCACACCCTCCAGCAACTGGATTGAAGGTTTCGCCCACGCCTCCCTGTTTCTGCCAAGAAGTCGCACAGTAAGTCCGGATGCCTTTGAATCTTCTTCGGGCAGGGCTGAGGGCGGGTTGACTGTTAGATTCTCAATCTCCTTGAATTCCCCGCCGATGTCTTCGTCAGGCAGATCGTAATCATCCAGCGGGTCAAGGTCGTCATAGCCATAGCCGTTCACCTGCTCCCGCCCTAAGCCGTACTCGTCCGTGTCGGCATCGGCAAGTGCTGTGTCAGTTGCTACACTGGAAAATCCAAAATCGAAGTCCGTATTGGCTTGCATGTCGGTTTCCTCTCGTTTTCGTAGTTCGGCTGCGGAAGCATCCGTAAGGGTACCGTCAGGCGAGGCACGATCAGACGCGGTCTCTGTCATCGTCGAGTCGATCGAGAGTGGGGCAGTTGCGATGGCCATGGCGAATTTGGACACCGGACGCTGAGAATGATCGTCCGCCTCCTCGATTTCTGGCCCAGTCCCCGAGGATGCGTAATCTAAAGAGTAGTCAGGCTCTGTGGACGCCGCGCCGCCAGCTAGGTCGTCTTCAGTCTCAGAGTCCCGATTCTTGCGCTGGAACTGACTGCCGACGCCTTTGGCAAGGAGCAACACGCCGATACAGCCATAGGTGACCAGCCGCCCGGTAGCAATAGCTATGAGTGCCGCGAATGCCGGAGCCAGAACGGTAACCGCAACGATTGCCAGTGCGCCGAGCCTGAGAATCTGCTGCCAAAGCACGGGTCCGGCTATCGTTTCACCGAACGTCCCTCCGAGCGAGACGTATCCGTCAAGAGTGAACCAGGCGAGTGTTCCATCAAGGGGCCTGAACATCGACAGCACGCCGAGCGTAAGGAGAACAAGCAGCGCCGACCCTAACCAGTACCTGTAATGACGGAAGAGACTTGGCTTAATCATCATTGCCGCGACGAAGACGCCTGCCCAGATTCCAAGCGGCATCATGCCAAGTCCGAGAGAGGTAGTTGTGCGCTCCTGTGCTTCCCAGAATGCCTCGGTGATAACTTCCTTGAACCAGAAGACTGCCGCGACGACTGCTATAACGGGGACCGCCAGAAGTTCGTACCATGTCACCCTGGAAAGGAGGTGCATTGCCCTGGAGGGAGCGCCCGCTGCCTTCGCCGACGCAGAAATTGTGCTATTTGCCATTTGTGTCTGACCTCACCTGATGAAACAAGGGAGTAAGTCTCATAGGGAGTGAGTCAGGCGACAACATCATCCTGGCAGACGGTTGAACGCGCTCAAGTTAGAAGCGATTCAGCCTAGATGTACTCGATTACCGTGAGAACTGTGGGACGCCTGCCAGTCTCTGAATGTAGAAACTTCGATATCGAATCCCTGACCCTTGCCCTTGCCTTATCTAAAGTTAAGACCGAGGCACCCATTTCTTCTAGTAAAGTCAGTACCTTTTTTGACGTTTTTTCAAAAAGTTCTAAGGATTCGTCCAATTCTACAAAGCCATAAGAGACAATTTCAGGGTCGGTGAGAACCTCGCAGGTGCTCGTGCTGAGTGTGGCGGCGACAACGACAATACCTTCTCTGGCAAGACGTCTTCGTTCGGCGAAGACGGTACTGTCCATGTCCCAGAACGTTTTTCCATCGACAAAGACGTGCCCTGCCGCAACCTTGTCTACGACGACGCCTTCTTCAGGAGTCAGCGCCAATACATCGCCGTCTTCCAGCACGAAGATGTCCTCTTCCGGCATGCCCATTGAGCGTGCAAGATTCGCATGCGCCACGAGGTGACGCCGCTCTCCGTGAATCGGCACGAAGTAGCGCGGGTTGACGAGGCCCAGCATCGTCTTCAGCTCTTCCTGGCTGGCGTGGCCATGCACATGCACCGTAGCCACTCTGCTATAGATGACATTCGCGCCCTGCCGGAAAAGGTTATCTATGGTCTTGGCAACAGTCTTCTCGTTGCCGGGGATTGGTGACGCGGATATGACTACCGTATCGCCTTGCTCTACCTCAACGTCGCGGTGGACGCCGTTGGCTATTCGCACAAGCGCCGATGTAGGCTCGCCCTGGCTGCCAGTGGCCATTATTATGACTTGGTCGTGAGGAAGCCGTCGGGCCTCGTTCATCGTCACGATAGTGTCCGGTGGGGCGCTGAGATAGCCCATGTTCGTCGCCATCTTGACGTTGTTGCTCATGCTGCGACCGACCACCGTGACCTTGCGATTGTGCCGCACAGCCGCGTCTATGACCTGCTGCATCCGAGAGATGAGGGAGGCGAATGTCGCTATCATCACCCGTCCGGGCGCCTCTGAGATCACACGATCGAGCGCCTCGCCCACCACCTGCTCAGATGCGGTATATCCCTTTACCTCGGCGTATGTGGAGTCCGAGCAAAGGAGCAGAGCGCCGTCGCCAGCGAGCCTAGCGATTGCCGCCAGGTCCATTGAGTGACCATCGGCGGGCGTATGGTCGATCTTGAAATCGCCGGTGTGTATGACCGTTCCGATGGGCGTGGTGATCGCAATGCCCATCGCATCAGGAATGGAGTGACAGACGCGGAAGAACTCTATGTGAAAGCGGCCTAGCCTGAAGGGGGAATGCGGCTCCACAACATTCAGCCGGGCGTCTCTAATGAGGCGGCGCTCCCGCAGCTTTACGGTTATCAGTCCATGCGCGAGGCGCGAGGCGTAAACTGGAACATCCAGCTCCGGCAGGACGAAGGGGAGGGCACCGATGTGGTCTTCATGACCATGCGTGATGAGGATGGCGCGGACTTTTTCCCTGTTCTGGACAAGGTAAGTGATGTCCGGGATGCCAAGATCGACGCCTGGCATATCTTCTTCGGGGAAGAGCAATCCAGCGTCGATGACGATGATGTCGTCATCGTACTCCAGCGCCATCATGTTCTGGCCGATTTCACCAAGGCCGCCGAGGGGTATAACCTTTAGGAGCGAGTCTGAAAACTGTGTGATGATTAGTCCTGCACTGTTATTGAGTGTTCAGGCTAATTATACCCCATACTGGTCTAGTGGTGCCGAACAGGCTGGCGATCCCTACTGCATCAGTTGCTAACTGCGCACATAAATCTGCACGCGGTGGCGATTGCTCTCGGTGATTAACACACGGCCCTCGCGGTCGAGCTTAATCGAAGTGGGCGCCCAGAAGAACTTCTCGATGTGGGACGATTCCTCGTGCGGGTCGTCGTTGAAGAACTCAATGCTTGACTTGGCCAGGTCCGACTTCGCGCGTGCGGCGGCTTCCTCAATATTGATTTCCAGAAAGGCGTCTGCCCACTTGGAGTCGGTAGCCTCGCCCCGGAGACTCTGCACGAAGTTGCCCTCTGAATCCAGTACCTGTACGCGTTCATTGCCCCAGTCTGCGACATAGATATAACCGTCGTCATCTACCGTTACGCTGGCCGGCCTGTGGAACTGCCCGTCGCCGCGCCCGGATTCGCCGAAACTGGCGATGAATTCGCCGCCGGGAGTGAACTTCTGTATGCGGTCGTTGCGCCAGTCAGCTACATAAATGTCGCCTTCCCCGTCGATTGCGATGCCCCACGGGAGATTGAACTGACCGTCGCCTTCTCCGGCGGAGCCGAAGGAACTGATGAACTGCCCGCCGGTGGTGAACTTCTGAACCCTGTTGTTATGGTGGTCAACTACAAGAATATTGTCATCACCGTCAACAGCCAGACCGGAAGGGCCGTCGAGTTCGCCTTCGGCGCTGCCCAATGTCCCCCAACTTGACATTGGCTTGCCTAACGGGTCGAAGCGCGCGATGCGATTCAGATACTCACAGGCGACGTATGTATTGTCGGCGCTGTCTCTAGCTATTGCGGTGGGCCATATGAACTGCCCGTCGCCTTCTCCGTGCTCGCCGAACATGTCGTAGTATTTGCTGTCAGCGTCGTAAATGGTGACGCGCAGACCACGGTTGTCGCCATCGAGGGAGCGGCTTACCGTGTAGATTTTGCCCTCGTCATCGAATGCGGTGTCCACAGGGTAGTAGAATCCGCGACCGGTCATTGTCGAGAGGCCGATTGAGTGGCTGTAGTTCAGGAAGTCGGTCTTCTGCATAGTAGTCATCATTGCACCTCGCGGTAAATCTCGGCTGTTCCTCAGAAACCTCGGTTACTTTGACTGTGGCTCAAGGGCGTCAACTGATAGGCGTGTTCCAGATGCGTTCCAGTTTAAGAGTGAAGCCGGACAGCTCTGGCTCGCCTGACACGGCGTCAGGGTCTTCCAAGACTCCAACTTCGGCTTGTGGGCGGTAGATGTACACGCACTTTGGATTCGCCAGCGGGTCTATCAGCCAGCCTAGCCTTGCGCCGTTGTCGGCGTATTCCTGCATCTTGTCCTGGAGCATACTGATACTGTCGGAACTTGAGCGCAGCTCAATCACAAAGTCCGGGCAAATGTCCAAATATCCGCTGCGCTGGTCCGGTGTCAGGGCTTCCAAGCGCGAATTGCTTATCCATGAAGCGTCCGGTGAGCGCAACGCGCCATTTGGAAGCTTGAATCCGGTGGATGAGTCGTAATACCTGCCCGTACCGTCTTCCCGCGCCCAGACCCCCAAGTCAATCGTGATGTCTGCATTACGATTTCCAGTATCCGCGTGTGTCGGTGGCATAAGTATGATTTCACCTTTGGCCGTACGCTCGATACGCAGAATGTCATTGAGCGCGCAGAACTGCTCAAACTGCTCGTCGGTCATTTCGGTGAGCGGCTTGAACT
The DNA here is from genome assembly GCA_002238855.1 of SAR202 cluster bacterium bin90. Lineage (GTDB taxonomy): Bacteria > Chloroflexota > Dehalococcoidia > Lucifugimonadales > JADFKI01 > Bin90. The sequence continues at coordinate 59,368 of MPND01000011.1, read as the reverse complement.
TGATGACGAAGGGTTCGGTTTCGACCGCCTTCAATGCCTCTGCGGGGGGAGTGAGTGTCTGCGTCATATCACTTAAGCTTTACGTAACGGGCATCTCGTCTTCCATTTACGAGGCGAGATGCCCGTTTTGATGTACATTGATTTACTGCTTTGTGAACAGATTATCGAGATGCTACGCCCGCTGGAACTCGTGCGATGCGGCCACCATCTGGAACATCTGGGCAATACGCTGCTCGGCCGCCTCGCTGACATTATCCGCGCTGACTTCAAGGTCCCCGAGCTTCGCCGAGAAGGTTTCCAGAACCTCCCGTGTGTCTTCCGAGACTGCGACCACCCCCATCGCGTCGAGGCAAGCGTCCACGAGCCTTGCTGATGAAATAAATCCGTCGCTCTCGGCCGCAACTCGATCAATCATAGACCTGACGCCCGGCATGTTCACATCGCCGACCTGCTGTGTCGCGAAGTTCAGTCGCTCAACAAGCGTTCCGGTGTCTATCCACTCCATGCCCTGATGCCAGCCTTCTACGCTGGGCGGGTTGTTGAGCTGCTGGCCCATGTATTGCATCTGCATCGCCCGGTCAAGTATTTCGCGCCGAGGCCTCTTCGCGAACTCGCCGGTCAGCCTCAATGTGCTGGCCATAAGCTCCGCAGGGCTCTTAACCCTGATGAAGCGGATGTCCTCGTCGTCCTTGAAGAAGTCGGATGTGAAGAGCGTTTCGAGCATTGCGGAGATTTCGTAACCGCTCTCGAAGTAGGTGTCCACCAATGTCTGGATGGCGTCTTCATCTCGTGGTGGCGAATAGGGCCAGGCGGGCACAGGCGGCTCTTCTGCAACGAAGAAGTCGTACAAGTGCCGTGCTATAAAGCGAGCGGTAGCTTCCTGCTGGCAGATGATGTCGATGATGTCCTCGCCGTTGAAGTTGCCAGTCTGCCCGAGGAATGTCTTTTCGCCCTCGTCGTGGTCCTCCGGCTTGTATTCAAAGTGCCAGGCTATTCTGCCGTAGGGCCAGATGGAGTCCCGCTCGCCTCGAAGCGCCATGTACTCGGTGTTGCCAAGCGTCCAGCCGGTGAATGCACGCGATGCTTCCTTGATATCTTCCTCCGAGTAGTTGCCCACGCCCATGCTGAAAAGCTCAAGCAGCTCGCGACCGTAGTTCTCGTTGATTGCGCCCTTATGATTGTCGTGGTTGTCCAGCCATACAATCATCGCCGGGTCCCTGGACAACTCGACAAGCAAGGTCTTGAAGTTGCTCATGCCGTACCTGCGGAACATGCGAATCTGGTCGTTGAGCACCTTGCCCTGCGTAATTTTCGGGTAGCCCGTGGCGAACACGCTGTGCCAGAAGAGCGCCATCTTCTCTATGAGCGGCGCCTTTGTGGAGATCATCTTGTACAGCCAGTAGGCGGCGGGATTTACCTGCCCCATCATGCCTGACTGCTCGTGATGGTAGCGCCTGATGATGTCGTCCGGCATCGCCGAAGTGTCGCTTGGGTTTATAAGCTCTGCGACGACTGAGTCGTAACCCTTGGACTCTAGGGCATCGAGTTCATCTCGTGTTGCCCCAAAGCCGGCGCGGCGCATGAGGTGTGCTATCTGTTCAACTGCCTGCGTTGTCTCGACGACCATGTTTGCCCTCCTTGGGTGTACTGCATCTCGCTTAATAAAGGCTTGGAAGGGTTTAATCTCGCACTACTAAATATGGGCGCAGTATAGCACATGAAGGCGTGCTGTTGGCAATCGCCGAACTGCCATTTCGAGGATGTCTTACACACCCGCTTACTGGAATCTTGTAGCCAATAGGCTTCAGGGGCGGAGTCCACTGGATTCGGTTCTGTACCGAGTGTACACGCCGTTTTACCTTGTTAAAGAATGCAAGTATAATTCGCCCATCTGAAGCGCCACCCATTGATGCTAAACCCATGGCGAGAGGAGACATTACCATGCAGTTCGGATTGCTCTACGAGACGCAGCGCCCATTCCAGGGCACTGAGATAGACTGGAACACCCTATACAAGGAAACCCTGGAGCAGTGTGAGCTTGCGGATCAGGTGGGCTTCGATGCGCTCTGGTTCGTTGAGCACCACTTCCTGACCGGCTTCTCAGGGTCGCCGTGCCCAGAGGTCTTGTTCGGTGCGCTCAGCCAGATTACGAAGCAGATTCGCATTGGCTATGGCGTGTCCATACTGCCGCATGCGCATCCTGTCCGAATCGCAGAGCGCGTGGCGATGGTTGACCAGCTCACAGACGGACGAGTCGAGTTCGGCACAGGCCGCTCCAATGCCTACGAGCAACTGGGCCTGGGTGTTGACCCGCGCGACACTCGAGAGATGTGGAGCGAGTCCCTATCCATGCTGCCCAAGATATGGCAGTCGGACGAGTTTGAATACGAGGGCAAGTTCTGGAATGTGCCCTCCCGGCGAGTGCTGCCCAAGACCTTCCAGAAGCCGCACCCCCGCATGTACCTGGCTTGCACGTCGGAAGACAGCTTCCGTCTGGCTGCGCAGAAGGGCATCGGCGTGCTTTCGTCCGCGTCCTACGCAGTCAATGTCCTCAAGGAAAAGCTGAAGATTTATCGCGAATCCGTAGGGGAAGTCGAGCCTGCGGGCGCGTTCGTCACCAACTTCTGGGGCAACAATGTGCATGGCTTCTGCGATGAAGACGACCAGTATGCCAAAGAGCTTGCCGCCGAGTCCATGAAGACCTTCTTCGGGCCGGACAAGCCGTACATCCAAGGACGCATCGGTGCTTACGAGCAGCTTCTCGAGGACTGGGGCGGCGTGCCCGACCACCTGCAGGCCGACTTCGGGCGCTGGTTGCGGCAATCGGACGAAGAACATCAGCAGCAGGCCGCCGAGGTTGGCATTTCGCTCGACTCCGGTCCGGGCGCAGCGAGAGCGGCTATCGCGGAACTGGATGCCAATGTTCTTGCCGATCGCGGCGTGATTATCGCCGGCAACCCGGAGAGCTGCCTGAAGACCATCGAGATGTACGAAGAGATCGGCGTGGACCAGGTGCTGATGATTATGCAGACCGAGACCATCCCTCATGAGAAGGTAATGAGTTCCATCGAGATGTTCGGCAAGTATGTCATCCCCAAGGCACGCAATGGCGCGAAGGACAAGCTGGAAGCGGTGATGGCGGCCGACTAGAGATTAGCCAACGGATATCAGTGTTCAGCCGTCAGTGTGTCTGCTTGACGGCTGAATCCTAACAAGAGACTGACGACTGTTTACAGACGATTGAAAACTTAGGAGAATCCTTTATGCCAAAGTTCGTGTTCCTGCCGCCGCAGGATGATGACAGGCGAATGTTCGCCGCCCGCCTCGCGGATACCGAGGCAGACTGGGAAGTCGCCTCCCCCGAGACCGACGAGGAGGCAATGGAGGCGATCCGCGACGCCGACGGCGTCTATGGATGGGTCTCGCCGGACGCGCTGAAGGTCGCGGAGAAGCTAGGCTGGGTGCAGAATCCGGATGCAGGACCATTCTTTGGATACTACTATCCGGAGCTGATCGAGCATCCGCTCACGATATGCAACCCGCGCGGCATCTACTTCGATCACATATCGCACCACATCCTGATGTTCCTGCTAGCGCTGTCACGGGGACTGCCCTGGTATATGGACGCTCAGAGGCGCAGGGAATGGGACAAGGATGCGCGGAAGTCGCCGTACATCGACCTTGCAGGCGCGGTTGCGCTCATCAACGGCGTCGGGGGCATCGGGCATGAGACGGCGCGGCTTTGCAAAGAGCTTGGCATGGAAGTCATCGGAATCGAGCCGCGACGTGAGTTCGACCTGCCGTATGTGGAGTTCCACACGCCTGAGGAACTGGACGATGTGCTGCCGAGAGCGGACTTCGTGATAACCACGGTGCCACACACACCGGAAACGGAGTTCACCTTCGATGCCGCTCGGTTCAGCCGGATGAAGAGCAGCGCATACTTCATCAACATCGGCAGGGGCATGGTCTGCAAGATAGACGACCTCGCGGACGCCATCGAGAACGGCGTCATCGCGGGTGCGGGCCTGGACGTGTTCGAGCAGGAACCGCTGCCGTCCGACCACAAGCTGTGGGGCTTGCCGAATGTGTTGATGACACCTCACGTCGCAGTCAGAGATGCCGGTAACATCCCCGAAAGACGCTTCGAGATAATCCTTGACAACGCCCGCCGCTTCGCCGCCGGTGAAGAGCTGACGAATGTCGTAGACAAGACGAAGTGGTATTAGAGAGGTGCCGACTCATTGATTGAAGGGTAAAAGCATCTTACAATTTCATAGTGATTAGGTCTTTCAGGCATCGAGGGCTAAGGGCATTCTATAATGGACGCGGCACGGCAAGATTGCAGCCGGAGCATATCACCAAGCTGACGGACATACTTGCTGCCCTTGACTACAGCCGTACACTACAAGACATGAATCTGCCAGGGTTCCGTTTTCATCGGCTCAGAGGCGACCTTAGGGGACACTACGCAGTATCGGTATCTGGGAATTGGCGCGTTACTTTCAGATTTGAAGACGGGGACGCAGTTGATGTGAATTACATAGATTATCATTGACGGAGGTAATTAAGATGCCTATGCACAACCCGCCGCATCCAGGCGGAATCGTCAAGAGGCAGTGCTTGGAGCCGCTGAATCTGTCGGTGGCGAAAGCGGCTGAAGGTCTAGGTGTAAGTAATCAAGATCTGTTTGACGTGGTGAATGAGAAGTCTGGAATTTCGGTTGACATGGCAATTCGCCTCTCCAAAGCCTTCGGGTCTTCGCCAGAGACTTGGCTTGGGATGCAAATGGCATACGATCTCTGGCAGTTGCGCGAGCACGCGGAACAGGTAGAGGTCAAGGACTTTACTTTGACGGTGGGATAGTTATGAACTCCCTCCACAGGATTAGAGTTCTGGAATTGATTAACGTTGAAGAATATCACGATTAATGATGACCCTCTTACGGCCGAACTTACATATGATCGCGTTTTGTTCCTACCACCTGACTGGTATCCGAGAATTTTACATGCCACGCCAGGTGAGCGGAACAATTGGGACCTTAAAGCCGAAAGCAGCCATATCCATTGGCAAGACCTTGACGAAGATATTAGCGTCGAGAGTCTCCTTGCGTCTCGGCGGACCGATGAATGTGAAGTGTCGTTCAAATGATGGCTTGAAGCGCGGCAGTCTGGAAGTGATGTAGAACTGCATGAAATGCGTTCAAAGTGAAGTTGAATATCGGTTGAACCAAGGCGTCTCCATCAAAACTTAAGCAGGAGCACCCCCACCTATGAAAATCACATCCGTCACCGCCCATCCCGCTGCTGCCGCCCCTCGCGGTATGGCGCGTAACTATATGTTCGTGAAGATTGAGACCGACGAGGGCATCACCGGCTGGGGCGAGGCTACTTCAGGTCCGCTGGCAGTCGCTTCGATGGTCGAGGAGTTCGGGCAGGTACTCATCGGCAAGGACCCGCACCGCATCGAGGAGCACTGGCAGACGCTGTATCATCACTTCCATGTGCGAGGCGGTGTGGTGCAGATGTCGGCAATCAGCGGCATCGAAATTGCGCTGTGGGACATCAAGGGACAGGCGCTCGGCGTGCCGGTGTATCAGCTTCTTGGCGGCGCGATGCGCGACAAGCTCTGGTGCTACGGCAGGTGGGACGGCTTGACCGTCGAGGACGCGGTTGAGAACGCGCTGCGCCATACTGAGCAAGGGCTGACCGCGCTCAAAGGCGACCCCTTCGACCATCGCGGACTTTTCATACCTATAGAGGCGGAGCGCATCGCTATCAAGAAGCTTGAAGCCGTGCGCGAGGCGGTGGGCGACGATGTTGAGCTGTTGGTAGAAGTTCATGGCAGGCTCGCCCCAGCAGACGCCATTCGCATCGGCAACGCGATGGAGCCGTATCGACCGTTCGTATATGAGGAGCCTGTGCCGCCGCAAAATCTGGATGCCATGCAGCGCGTGGCCGAGCAGGTGAACATTCCTCTCGCGACGGGCGAACGCCTCTACACGAAGTGGGATTACACCGACCTGCTACAGCGGCAGATTGTGAAGATGATCCAGCCGGACATCGTGCAGGGCGGCGGCATATCCGAGCTTAAGAAGATCGCTGCGATGGCGGAGGCACACTATGTCGGCTTCCAGCCCCACAATCCCTACGGTCCACTCTGCACCATAGCATCATTGCATCTCGATGCTTGCGTGCCCAACTTCATGATCCAGGAGGGCGGCATTCACCCGTGGTTCCAGGACGCCTGCACCGGCGACTTCCCCGTGCAGAAGGACGGATTCCTGCCGCTACCAACCGGAACAGGCCTCGGCGTCGGCATGGATGAAGACTGGCTGAAGGCGAATCCCTGGCGCGACGATGCGGCAGTCTGGCGTCCTGCGGACGGCACCATTGCCTCGTTGCAGCAGACTAACTGGTCCTAGCCTAAGGCGCGCATTTCCTTGACACCCTCAGACTGCCGTTGCTAGTATCGGCAAGGCTTGAGACGCACACGGAGGCAGATTCTATGCAGACGGCAACAGGCTCAGGAGCATCGCTCGCGCGCGAGTCGGGGGAGGCTCTGATTGGCACGCGCAATCCATCCCTGATGGACGCGCTCTTCCCCTCACTTACGACGATTCAGCGTGCACTCCTCGCATTGGCGGCTGTGGTCGTTCTCGCGGCCTGCGGCAAGATGCACTTCTACCTGCCCGATAACCCCGTTCCAATCACATTCCAGACCGCCGGCGTGCTACTGATGGGCGGCTTCCTGGGGCTTCGTTGGGGACTTCTTGCCATCGTAGTCTATTACCTTCTCGGGATGGTGGGCGCGCCGATGTTTGCCAGCAGGGAACTCGCGTGGGACATCACCCGAGGACTGAGCGCGGTGACCGGCATTACCGGCGGCTATCTGATCGGTTTCATCACTGCCGTTCCAATCATCGGGTTCATGTCAGAGCGCGGTTGGATACGCGGCAAGAGCCTGTGGACGATGCTGCTTGGCAACCTGTGGATATATGTGCCTGCGCTGATATGGTTGTCGGTCTTCGATTTCGGCTGGCCTGCACAAGGCGAGTTGTTCTCGGGCGCAGTGTATCCCTTCATTCCCGGCGATCTCGTGAAGCTGATGCTCGCGTCCATTGTAATCGGTGCAGGCTGGACAATCGCCGACCACAGAAACCGCTCGAGAAGCTAGAGTCACCGGCGGCGCATGATCGAAGATCCAGCCTATCAACGTATCCCACCTCTGTCCGACCTGACAGTAGTTGAAGTCGCGGAGTCTGTTGCGGGCGCTTTCTGCGGTCGCATGCTGGCCGCATTCGGCGCGCGCGTCATCAAGATTGAACGACCACCTCTCGGCAGTTGGACACGATACGCTGAACCGCAGATGAAGGGCTACGATGCTCCTGATGCCGGTGCCCTCTTCCTGTACGACAATATGGGCAAGGAAAGCGTTCTTCTCGACTGGAAAAGTGCTAACGGCATGTCAGAACTGCTCAATCTGGTGAGCGACGCGGATGTGCTGGTAGACGACTGGCAGCCACAGACCAGGCGCGAGCTCGGAGTGGATGCGGATACACTTCAGTCCATCAACCCTCTGCTAGTGAACCTGTCGCTGACGCCTTTCGGCCTTGGCGGACCATACGCGGACTGGCAATCTACCCCGTTAGTCAGCCTTGCTCTAGGCGGATACCTGTACCTGAGTGGCGAAGAAGGCCGCGAGCCCCTTATGCTTCCGGGCTACCAGGCGCAGCGCCTTACCGCGATGAAGGGATACGCGGGCACAATGCTCGGACTTCGCGCCCGCTCCCTTACAGGCAGAGGTCGGCAGGTCGAAGTTTCCGAAATGGAGGCGTTGGCGGCGCTGCACCAATTCACCTTCGTATCGCACCAGTACGACGGCATCATTCGCAAGCGCGCAGGAGTTAGGCTCGCCACCGGGAGGCGCACCGGCGGCTATCCCATAACCACGCTGCCATGCAAGGACGGTTACATCACCTTCTCCGCATCGGCACCCCACCAGTGGGACTACGTGTGCGCGATGATCGGCAGGGAAGACCTGCTAATAGATCCGCGCTTTTCGGTGTTCCAGAGCCTGAAGGACGCTGCGGATGAGATAGACGAGATACTGCTGGAGTGGGTGGCCGATAAGACGCGGCAGGAGATTGTAGAGCTTGCCGCGGGCGTCTATTCGGTACCAGCCTCCCCCGTATTTGACCTCAGTGAGACTATGCAGGACAGCCAGTACCTTGAGCGCAGTCTGTTCGCTGAATTCGAGCATCCGCAGGGTGGCACGGTTACGTTCCCACGCGTGCCGTTTCATATGAGCGCGACAGAGCCCAGATTCTCGCCGGCGCCATCACTCGGAGAGCACAATAAGCTTGTGTCAAAGGCTTGCGAGCGGTCAAGGATTCCGCCTGCGTCGTACGGGCAAGAGCCTCCCGAGAAAAGTACGCTAAAGGCGCAGCCGCACCTGGAGCGCGGACTGCTGTCCGGCATTCGTGTTATAGATCTGACTCGCGTTTGGGCAGGGCCACTGGTGGCGCGCATACTTGCTGACTTCGGCGCGCATGTGGTCAAGGTTTCTGATCCGCGTGTCCAGATCGACCGCACGAGGGGTGTTGACAACAAGCACAACAGAAATAAGGATAGTCTTGCCCTTCGCCTTGACCTTCCGGAGGGTAGGGATGCCTTCCTGGAACTCGCGTCCGTGTCCGACATCGTGATCGAGAGCTTCCGTCCGCATGTGATGCGAAATTTCAAGCTGGGCTATGAATCGTTGCGGCAGGTGCGCCCCGATATCGTCATGTGCTCCATCTCTGGCTACGGCGCAGAGGGCGCGGCAGCGGAGTTTCCCGCATATGGCACATCGGTAGAATCTATCACCGGCATCCCCAGTCTGATGGGCTATGATGGCGAAATGCCTATGACATCCGGCATCGCCTACCCGGACCCTGTGACCGGAATGAATGCCGCCGCTGCTATAATGACCGCGCTGCAGCATCGGACGACAACAGGGCAGGGTCAGTTCATCGACATTGCCCTGGCGGAGGGGCCTGTCTGTCAGATTGGTGAGTTCATCGGCGCATACGCCCACAACGGAGTGCAGCCGGACCGCAAGGGCAACAGCCACTACCGGCACGCCCCGCACGGCGTCTATCCCTGTCTGGGTGATGACAGATGGCTGGCAATTGCCGTAACCTGTGATGAGCAATGGCAAGCGCTATGCGGAGTCATGGGTACGCCGGGACTGGCAACAGATAGACGTTTCCGCGAAGAGTTGTCCCGTCAGCAGAACGAGGCCGAACTTAATGGCATAATCGCGTCATGGACGAAGGAAGAGGATGCCATTGAGGCTATGAATGCCTTGCAGGCAGTGGGCGTACCGGCGGGTGCGGTCCACAGGAGCATAGATATGCTGGACGATCCGCATCTGCGCGGGCGAGACTTCTTTGTGACGCTGGACGAACCCGATGTAGGTCGAAAGACTTATCCGGGACAGGCGATCATCACTGATGGGCTACCCAAGCAGAATTGGAGACCGTCGGCACCCTTGGGGGCGCACAACGAACAGATTCTAAGCGAGTTATTGGGACGCGCACCATTGTCCCAGTAGGCATAATTTTCTTGAAAGGTGAAAGTGGGTTGGCAGAAGTAGCAGTTGAATCTCCGATTACCGGAGTGATAGTGGAAATAAGCGTCTCGGTAGGAGAAGAAGTGAGCGACGGCGATCTGCTCGTCGTCATAGAATCCATGAAAATGGAAAACGAAATCCTGTCCGAGTACGATGGAACGGTCAAGGAAATTCTCATTCGTCAAAACCAGAACATATCGCAGGAAGACCCGATGATTGTACTCGTTGTGGAGTGAGCGGTAAGTGTTCGATAAAGTTCTCATCGCAAACAGGGGCGAGATAGCCTGTCGTATCATTAAGACCTGCCGCAAGTTGGGCATCAGCACCGTGGCAGTCTATGCGAAGGCGGAAGGCACCCCTCTGCATGCCGAGCTAGCAGATGAAGCCTTCGATCTGCCTGAGAGTGCAACGCCCGCAGGGTCGTATTTGGACGCCGAGGCGATCGCTGGCATAGCTGCCGAGAGCGGCGCGAATGCCATTCATCCGGGATATGGCTTCCTGTCCGAATCACCTGTGTTTGCAGACCGCTGCGCCGACCGGGGCATCGTATTCGTGGGTCCCCGCCCCGATATGGCGCGTCTGATGGCGGACAAGTGGGAAGCGCGAAAGCAGATGGCGTCTCTGGGCGTACCTGTTCTTCCGGGCGCAAGTGTGGATGCCGGTGACGAGGGCTCCGCGAAGACTGCATTGGAAGCCGTCGGCTTGCCCCTGATGGTCAAGGCTACGGATGGCGGCGGCGGAATTGGAATGCAGGTCGTGGAGAGCGAAGCTCGATTGCAGCGAGCACTCCGAAGGGCGAGTTCATCGGCCTTCCGCGCATTCGGAAGCGCTGAAGTCTATATCGAAAAGCTCGTGAGTCCCGCCCGGCATATCGAAGTGCAGGTTATCGCCGACCAGTTGGGAAATGTGCGCCATCTTTGGGAGCGCGAATGCTCAGCCCAGCGCAGGCATCAGAAGGTAATCGAAGAAGCGCCGGCGCCCTGTCTGCCGGAAGGATTGCGGGAGTCGCTAGCCGAGATGGCAGTGATGGCGGCGCGCGAGACCGGATATGTTGGAGCCGGAACTTTCGAATTCATTGTCGATGGGTGTGGGTCTGCGTATTTCCTGGAGGCGAACACCCGGCTGCAGGTGGAGCACGGCGTCACCGAAATGATAACCGGCGTTGACCTGGTGGAGCAGCAACTGCTCGCTGCCGCTGGATTGCCGCTTTCCGTGGACGGCAACGCTGCCGTAAGGGGCTACGCAGTCGAATGCAGGATTTATGCCGAAGACCCGAAGACCTTCATGCCGTCGCCGGGCACGCTTGACACCTTTGACCTGCCTGAGATAGCAGACCTGCGAATCGACGGCGGCTACCGAAAGGGTGATGCCGTAACGCCTTACTTTGACCCGCTTCTCGCCAAATTCATCGCGTGGGGAGAGAGCAGGGACGAGGCGATCCAACTGATGGAGAAAGCGCTTAGCGCAACTGAGGTCAGCGGTGTTACCACGAATATACCCACGCTGCAGGCAGCGCTGCATCATGCTGACTTCGCTGCGGGGCGATACTCTACTGGGCTAATTGAAAGCCTGCCGTAATCCGGGGAGGGACAAGAATGCCAATCGACAAAGACCGAGATATGTGGAAGCCGGGAATGCCCTGGGAGCAGGCAATAGACGATATGAACTACGTGCGCGGTCTCGCCGCCGAGTTAGGTGGTCCAGAGCGCGTCAAACGCCAGCATGCGGGCGGTCGCCACACCGTGCGCGAGCGAATCGAGAAGATGGTGGACCCCGGTAGTTTCCTTGAGGCCGGCCCTATGGTGGGCGCTGCCGAGTTCGACGACGAAGGCAACATGGTCGAGTTTACCCCCGGCGCTTATGTGATGGGACTCGCGGAGATTGACGGTCGTCCGGTAGCCATCGGTGGCGACGACTTCACCATATCAGGCGGCAGTCCGCACAATGTTCGCAAGCACTCGCGGCAGTTCACACAGCCGCTCGCCACGCAGTACGGCATCCCGTACATACAGCTTGTCGAGGGCGTAGGACATAGCGCGAAAGCCGATGAGGCATCCGGGCACATGGGCTTGCCGGGCGGCGACCTGTGGTGGAAGGGCGTTGAGTTGATGAAGAAGGTCCCTGTTGCCGCGGGGATCATGGGCTCAGTAGCGGGCGCGCCCGCAGCGTTTGCGCTCATGTCGCACTTCACCGTTATGGTAAAAGATCAGTCCCAGATATTTCCTTCGGGACCGCCCGTCGTGCGCCGTGCCATTGGGGAGGACATGGACAAAGAGGAGTTGGGCGGGTACAAGCGGCATGTCCACGAGAGCGGGCAGGTGGACAATGAAGCCGAATCTGAAGAGGATGCCTTCGAGCAGATCAAGACCTTCATATCCTATCTGCCGAACACGACCAACGATGTAGCGCCTCGCGTGGAGACGGGTGACCCGCCAGGCCGCCGCCCTGAGGAGCTGCTCAACATCATCCCGCCGAATCGTCGGCGCGGCTACGATCCGCGAAAGCTTATCAAGCTGGTCGTGGACAATGGCGAGTTCTTCGAGATGCGGAGGCACTGGGCAGGCTCGATTATAACTGGATTTGCACGCCTCGACGGTTACAGCGTGGGCATCATCGGCAGCGATCCGATGCGTCTCGCGGGTGCGATGGATGGCTGGGCAGCAGAGAAGTACGCGCACTTCGTTGACCTGTGCGATGCCTTCAACCTGCCGGTCGTCATATTCCTGGACATGCCCGGCTTCATGCTTGGCTCGCACGCGGAGCGCATCGCAACGATGCGTCGAGGTGTGCGTGCGCTGATTGCAAGCGCCGAAGCGAAGGTGCCGAAGATCGAGTTCAATGTTCGCAAGGCGTACGGCGTCGCGGCGGATGCCGCGCACAGTCTCGGTCACCCTGACGGCCTGAACCTTCGCTTCGGCTGGCCCGCAGGCGAGTGGGGTGGCATACCCATCGAGGGTGGAGTCGCAGCCGCGTATCGCCGCGAAATTGACAATGCTCCCGACCCGGAGGCGCACCGCGCGATGATAGAAGAGCGCCTGCTGAAGCTGCGCTCACCATTCCGCGCTGCCTTCCGTGGCGATGTCGTTGACCTGATAGACCCGCGCGAGACGCGCCGCCTTGCCTGCACTTTCGTCAAGCTGGCGCAGCCGATGCTGCACAAACTGGCGCAGCGCGAGAAGCGGGCGGTGAGACCGTAAGCGACGACGCTCTAGCCGAACGCCTCCGCCATCGCCTTTTTGTCGGTGCCGACAACGAGATGCCCATCAACCTGAAGGAGCGGGCGGCGGATGAGGCGCGGCTCTTCCACCATCAGGCCGATCAACTCGTCAGGCGATACTGTATCCTTGTCCAGCCCGAGCTTGCGCGCCGATGGGCTGCGCCAGGAGAATACATCCGCCGGATGTGTGTCTCCGAGCAGTTCACGCAACTCCGCTTCCGTGAAGCTGTCCTTGAAGAAGTCCCGTTCGTTCAGAACCACGCCATCTTGTGAAAGCGACGCCTTCACCTTGCGGCAGGTGCTTCAACGAGCCCATGTGTAGAATCCGACTTCTGCCACTGTGAAACCTCCCATTAGTGTATTATCACCGGAACGCTCTGTTCTGAATGAACCGCCGTCCTGCAGTCTGCATCCAATTGGTTAGGAGGACATATTAATGCTGTTTTTTCGCTACCTGCCAATTGGTGTCTTGGTTATTTCGGCGACCGTGTTAGCCGCCTGTGCGTCTGAGCCCGCGCCGCCGCCAACTGCAACATCACTCCCACCAACAATGGCACCGCCGACCATGCCGCCTGCCGCAACGGCAACGACGCAAGTGGCAGCCACATCCACGCCCGAACCCACCTCAATACCCTACGACTCCAACGACGCGATGTACAAGGTGTTTCCGGGCTTTGGTCGAACCAGCAATGTCACATACGATGCGCTGGACGAAGTCCGGATGAACAAGGACAAGTCTATGGTCCCTGTGCTGGTAGAGTCCATGCGCTACCAGTCCACCGCGAATGCGAGGGACGCTACGGCGTACGTCCTGGGCGAACTCACCGGTGAACGCTACGGCGGCGATGACTGGAAGGGGTGGATGGAATGGCTCGGCAACCACAGCGACGAATATCCGCCGCCGTCCGGGTATCTGGAATGGAAGATAAACTTCATGTCCCAGCTTCACCCGCGCTTTGCCTCGTTCCTGTATCCGGCGCGCAATGGCGAAGTCACGGTTGATCTGACGGAAATCGTCTGGGGTGGCGTATTGCCGGACGGCATACCGGACATCCGCGACCCGAAAATGCTGACCCCCGACGAGGCTGACTTCCTTGATGACGATGAGCGCGTTTTCGGCGTATCCATCAATGGCGATACCCGCGCATACCCGCTGCGCATAATCAATGGCCACGAGATGGTCAATGACACGGTGGGAGGCGAACCGATTTCGCTTGCGTGGTGAACGTTGTGCAACAGCGGGATCGTGTATTCCGCGAAAATCAATGGAGAACCAACCACATTCGGCACATCCGGAATGCTATATCGCAGCAACAAGGTGATGTACGACCGCAAGACGGAGACGCTGTGGAGCCAGCTCCGGGGCGAGCCGATTGTTGGCGAACTTGTAGGCAGTGGCATAAAGCTCGAATACTTCCCGGTAGCGCTCACCACATGGGGCGAGTGGCTGGACGAGCATCCTGATACCAAGGTGCAGTCGCGCGAGACGGGCTATTACCCTCCGAGAAGCTATGAGCGCGAGGACGACCACCGCGCCATCTATTTCGCTTATCGCGAAGACCCGGAGACGATGTTTCCAATTTGGAACAGGGATGAGCAGCTTGCGCCCAAACAACTGGTGCTTGGGGTAGTGGCTGATGGGGCGTTCAAGGCGTACTCCATAGATGCGATGAGGGAATCACGCCTTGTCAACGACAGCGTGGGTGGCACTGACTTGGTGGTAGTGGCATCATCCCTGTCCGCGGACGCGCTGGCGTTCCGAAGCGAAGGAATACAATTCACCCTTCCGGATGACGCGCCCAACAGCCTTCCGGAAACACTGCTCGATGAAGAGGGCGCTGTCTGGCATGTAGAGCGGGACAGGTTGTGGAAAGACGCCGATCCGGCGCAGACTTTGCCGCTGCATCCCGCGAATGTGTCGTTCTGGTTCGGCTGGTACATAACCTACCCGGATACGCTATTATACGGGGCGACGGAGGGCTGACATGGAGACAAACGAGACAAATGAGCGAGCCGAGCAGATGATGGCTGTGCTGCGACAGAGGTACGGTGACCGCCTTGACGAACAGGAACTCGAAGAAGTTTCGGAAACTGCGAAGGCAATCGTGCAGGCAGCCGATGACATGCGCGCCGTAAGCCTGGGGCATGGTGATTCACCGTTCAGTGTACCGCCGTATCGCAAAGACTGAAGCTGGAAGTAGGCTGACACTGTTGGACCGGATGAAGGAGATGCTATGACGGCGAACTCCGTATTCATGCCAATTCGCGACCTGGCAGAACTCGTGCGGACCCGTCAGGTTTCGCCCGTTGACATCACCGAGACATTCCTGGGTCGTCTTGAGACCATCGGGCCCCGTTACAACGCCGTAGTTACGGTTACGCACGAGCGGGCCATGGAACAGGCACGCCGCGCCGAAGGGGAGATTGCATCGGGGAATTACAAGGGTCCTCTGCACGGCATTCCATACGGGGCTAAGGACTTGCTTGCGACATCCGGCGGCATCCCGACCACCTGGGGCGCGGCGCCGTTCCGTGAGCAGGTCTTCGACTATGATGCTGCAGTGGTTCGCAGCCTGGAGGACGCGGGCGCCCCATTAGCGGCGAAACTGGCGATGGTCGAAATAGCGGGCGGAATGGGGTACCGGCAACCCAACGCGTCCTTCACCGGGCCGGGCATGACGCCCTGGGGCAAGGACGCATGGTCTGGCGGATCGTCGAGCGGCTCAGGGGCATCCGTTGCGGCGGGTCTGGTGCCCTTCGCCATAGGTTCAGAAACCTGGGGATCTATTCTGTCGCCTGCCAATAACTGCGGATTGGCGGGGTTGCGTCCCACCTATGGGCGAGTGAGCCGCCAGGGTGCGATGGTGCTGTCGTGGACGCTGGACAAGCTCGGGCCGCTCTGCCTGACTGCCGATGACTGCGGTATCGTCCTGGAGGCGATTGCGGGCAGGGACGCCGATGACCCGTCAACAACGGACAGGCCGTATGTCTATGACATAAATGCCTGGGTTGGACGTAGATTTAAGCTCGCAGTATTGAAGGATGTTACAGAAGGAGTGCAGGCGGAAGTTGCGGCGAACTTCGAGCAGGCGTTGCGAGAACTGGAGGCTGTGGCGGACATCGAGGAGATAGAGTTTCCCGAAATGCCATACGAGGCTGTTACTCGTACTATTCTTAATGCGGAATCGGCGAGCGCGTTCGAGGATTTCATTGAGAGCGGCGCTGTTTCTGGGCTGACCGCGCCTGAGTGCCACCATCCGCATGCACGGCTGATGATTCCGGCGCAGGACTATATCAGGGCTTTACGAATAAGAGGGAAGGTTGCGCGTATCGCGGACGAAGTGATGGCGGGCTATGACGCCATGGTAGGGCCTACACGTGCGGTTACGGCAACGCCAATCGACCAGGACTTCCGCGGGGTAGTGGCAGGTACGGCGCGTGACACTATGGGCGCGGTGGGAAACAGTGCAGGACTGCCAGCGATCAGCGTACCAAGCGGATTTTCTGACGAAGGGCTGCCCACCGGCATTCAGTTTATGGGGCGGGCATACGACGAGAATCGAATTCTTGCGGTGGCGCGGGCGTACCAGTCACTCACCAACTGGCATGAGCAGCATCCGTCCGGACTTCAGCCCTGATTCCTTGGAATACTAACCAGTGAATAATAGCCAAGTGGTGGACTGAAAACTGTCTGCTAGCAAATCGGGGCTGCCGGATAACGGCAGCCCCGATGTATTCGTCTGGAATCCAGAAGTCCGAAGAGTCTTACCAGGAGGGTGAGTAGTCGTCGTAGCCGTTGTTTGTGAGACGCTGCTGATTCTTGCCGTCGGCGTCCATCATTACAATTTCACCGTCGCCATCTAAGTATGAGACGAATGCGATGCGCTTACCGTCACGGGACCAGACTGGCTGATCGTCGCGGACGCTGTTGCGGGTGAGCCTATGCACCTCGCCGTCGCGAATGTCCACGACATATATCTCGGGGCTACCGTCGTTGTCGCTGGCGAAGGCAATCTTCCTGCCGTCCGGGGACCAGGCTATGTTGTACTCGGTGCCTGCCGTCTCCGTGATGCGCTTCAGTTCGGTTGCATCCGAATTCATGACATATATCTCAGGGTTGCCGTCACGCTCAGAGATGAAGGCAATCTTGTGAGAGTTAGGCGACCAGCAGGGATTGTAGTCGGCCTGATCAGTGAGGCGGACTTCGTTCACCCCGTCCGGATTGCGGACATAAATGCCCTGACCGGGCCCGCCACGCACCGTGAATACGACGCTGGAGCCGTCATAGGACCATCCACCAACCTCGTGGGCGACGATGGTCGTGAGTTCCATCGAGCCGGAGCCGTCGTAATCGGCAACATGCGTTGAAGGGTCGCCTCCATTCTGCACAAGGTAAGCCAGGCGGTCTCCAGAAGGCGACCATCTGTGGTCGCGGTGCCCGCCGTCAATCCTGCTCACCGCGGTGCGGTCGGTAGCCTCTTCGTTCAGAGAGATGACCTCAAGGACATTGTGCTTGTCGTCGCCCGCGAGGAACGCGAGATGCGATCCGTCCGGCGAAATAGAAGGCGCGTACTCGCTGCCTGAGCTATTGGTTAGGTTGACGAGCTCTGCCTTTTCCGGATCAAGGGAGAATATCTCACGGTTGCCGTCAATGTTCGAGGTGAACACTATTGGTTCGGCCACGGACGAGCAGGCGAGAGATGCCAGAATAAGGGCCATGATCGGAATAATGAGTAGTCGCATGTTTATGCTCCTTCCACTTGTGCCTTATGTGCTAGACATAAGGACAACACAAGCTTGGGAAGATGCTCAAGTAGAGTTTGGTACTTTAGTTGGAATTTGTTTAGGTGTTTGGACAGTAAGTCTTTCTCCGGGCCAGATGAACACTTGGCCCCGTCCGTCCGTTATGGAACTCGGACGCGTCGGGGCAATTCCCCAGCGAATGAGCAAACGTCGGTGCTGCTAGCGACCCAGTTGAACAAGGAATGCGCCGTAGCAGGCGGCATCCAATGTTTCCCTTGACGCTTGGCATAGTCTCGCCTAGTATTCTGGTGATGTTTATTGATCTGCATACGCACTCGGTTTCCTCTGACGACTCGCGCGCCACGGTGGAGCAGTATGTGAAATGGGTGGGTGTCCTGCGACGCAAGGGCTACCGTATGGATGGCTTCGTATTAACCGAGCATCGCAAGTTCGACTTTGACAAGGATTACAGCTCACTTGCTTCAGAAAACGATGTTCTCGTCCTGAAAGGCTCAGAGTTGGACACGAACTGCGGGCACTTTCTCGTTTACGGCGTTACCGAGGCGCTCACAAGCCGCATTGACTTTGGTAATGTGCAGATGGACGCGACGGAGCTAGTGCGAGTTGCCGAAGAGTGCGGCGCGATCGCGGTTCCCGCTCATCCAGGAAGGTTCGGCATCGGGTTCTGCGAATATGTTGGCGAAACAGCAGGATTCGACGGAGTGCAGATCGTCGAGCGCCTGAATGGAAGCAACAGGCCTGGCGAGCAGGAGCGCGCGGATGCGCTCATCAATGAACGAGGCTACATGGGCACCGGCGGAAGCGATGCCCATGTAGTGAGCGCGATTGGAAGCTGCATGACCGAGTTTGACGGCGAAGTGCGAAGCGAGTCGGATGTGGTGGCATTGCTGCGTGCCGGCGCCTTTCGCGCGGTGCGGCTGGATGAAGCCACGGTATGAACTTTCAATGAACTCTATAGATTAATGGGATTTTCAAGATAATCGGGCAGGAGCTACGCGATGACTACGGACGAGGGCATCAACTACGACAGGAGCTACCTGGACAAGGAGTTCCCTATTGGGACTTTCGAGATTAGCCGCGAGATGATTCTGGAGTTTTCTCAGGCGTCAGGCGAGGTGAATCCGATATATGTCGATGAGGCGCAGGCCGCGGAGTCGGAGTACGGAGACATCATCGCGCCGCCGACATTCTGCAACCTGTTCGTCAATGGTGGTGAGAAGCCGGACATCAAGCTGGAGTTCGGAGATATCGGGTTCTTCGCCGGCCAGGCAATCGAAAGCATCGCGCCGATTCGTCCGGGAGATACGGTCGAGGTAACCTCCCGATTGAAAGAGGTGTATGCGAAAACTGGGCGCTCAGGCACAATGGTGTTCGCGGTCTGGGAGACGAAGTTCGACAATCAGGATGGCGAGACGGTCGCGCTGGTTGACGAGTCTTACGTGAGGCGTAACAGCAGGCGAGCAAGCTAACATCTATAAACAGGATGTGCAGGACAGGACTGGGATGAAGGAACTTTATTTCGAAGATGTTGAGATCGGCGACGATATAGGTCCGCGGGAACGGGTGGTGGATGTGGCGCAAGTGCGGCGCTTTATGAGCGTGCGCGGTGGGACGCCGGGCGAGAGCCGATTCACTAGCGACGAGTACGCCAAGAAAGAGGGGCTTGCAGGCGCGATAGTCCCCGGTGCGATGAACATCACAATTCTGTCGCAGCTACTGACTGGATGGGCGGATACGGTGCGCCTGAGGAAACTCGATGTGGTCTTTCGGGGAATGGTGCCGCACAACAGTCCACTGACACTGAGTGGCATCATCACGGACAAAGATGTCGTGGGCGGTGAGCCGCGCCTTGAGTGCGATGTATTCCTTCAGAACGAAGAAGGCACACGGCTCGTGATCGGCAACGCGATTGTCGTGCTGCCGATGCGGGGCGACTAGCCTTGCTTCACCCTACACAGTCCTTCCTGCGTTTTACCAGAACCACGATCTAATGGACCATCATTCCGCCGCCGTCCACATTGATGGACTGGCCATGTATCCACGAGGCGGCTGGAGTGCATAGATATGCGACGATTGCGCCAACTTCGTCGTCTGTGCCGGTCCTTCGAATGGGCAAACTGTCGGCAATCGACTGCCACGCATCGCCCCTACCGACATCGTCCACGCGTGAGGTGTCAACCGCGCCGGGGCAGACACAGTTGACGTTGATGTTATGCGGACCCAGTTCGTGCGCCATTGACTGCGTCATGCCGACTTGCGCGAAGCAGGCGGCGGTGTAGGCTAGATTGTTGGCGCCGCCCGTCTTGCCCGCTCCGGACGAGATGTTGACTATCTTGCCGCCACCCTGCGCTATCATCGGCTCTATGACTGCCTTAGTGCAGAGGTATGTGCCGGTAATCTTCACGTCAAGCACCCTCTGGAATATATTCTCCGGGACTTCCGTGATGGGCACCCGGTCGGGACCGCGCGCGTAGGCGGCGTTGTTGACGAGGATGTCGATTCTGCCGAATTCGTCGATGGTGCGCTCGACCATCTGCTGCACACTGGCGGCGTCCGCGACATCCACGACGAGCGGCAGGGCGTGCGTGCCCTCGGCGCGTACCTGGTCGGCGGTGCTTTCGATGTCGCGCCATCCGACCGCCTTCTCGTCAGGCGGGTAGCGGTCGGGGCTTCTGCCTGTGCCGGTCACCACAACATCCGCGCCAAGGCGAGCGAACGCTACTGCCGCACCCCTGCCGATGCCGCGCAGACGCCCAGCGCCGGTTACGATCGCCACTTTGCCGTCGAGTTCTGGCATGTTTACGCTCCAGGGTGGTTGAATTGGTCAGTAACCTCTGTAAATTCTTCTGATTCTAGCGA
Organism: SAR202 cluster bacterium bin90; assembly: GCA_002238855.1. Classification (GTDB taxonomy): domain Bacteria; phylum Chloroflexota; class Dehalococcoidia; order Lucifugimonadales; family JADFKI01; genus Bin90. Next base: position 38,913 of record MPND01000011.1, on the reverse strand, counting down.
ACATCATTAGAGTTATAGCAAGAGGCAGTAGTAAATCGGTTACAAATACCCATAGGGCTAAGATCAATGGCTTTTCGTATATGGTTTCAAAGAGGCTTCCCCCACCAATTAGGGGTAGAAACGGAGTCAACAACGTGAAAGGGATTGACGTCACAAGACCAATCGCCATGTTTAGCATCAGAAAAACGACTATGCCAGCAATCAGCCTGCGATGGCGTCGAGCGCAGATGTAAGCCAGTACACGCCGCAAGCCCGCCTCGCACTGGGCGGCTTGCACTGTGGGAGACCGAAGGGAAGTGTTCGCGGAATCAGAGTCCGCGGGCGGTGTCGTCATACTATCTGCTTCTTCCCGATGAGGCGCGTGAGTATGCGTATGGCGGCTTCATGGTACTCGGCGCCGGCGTGACTGGCGCATGCTTCCGAGAGCAGAATTGGACGGAAGCCGTTCTCAAAGAGGTCAACTGCACAGGTCGCAACGCAGGCGTCGGTGTCTATTCCGCAGATTGCAACCTCTTCGATTCCTTTGCTACGCAAGTCGTCGAGGAATGCGGGAGTGACGCAGGTGTACACATGCTTGTCTATTACCTCCACGCCATCGACCGGCTCGAATGCGAGCGGCACATCGGCAGAGGACTCGTAGAAGCGATGCCAGCCGAGCAGTCTTCGATATGGAGAACCCTCGGCGTTAATGAAGCGGGTCGCATAGACATGCTTGTACTGCTTCTGAAGCGCCTCGACTTTCGGCAGGATGTGGCGGGTGGCGTCGTTGACGAATCCCATCTGCACATCGATTATGAGCAGGGCGCTGCGAGAGTTCTCCATTTGCGAGGTCTGTTTAGTGCTCCATTACGGAGCCGCCGTTGATGTTGATGGACTGCCCGTGAATCCAGCCTGCAGCATCAGAGCACAGGTACGCGACGAACGCGCCCACCTCGTCGTCGGTGCCGTTCCTGCGGATTGGCGTGTTTGCAGCCATCTCAATCCATCGCACATCGCGGTCGATGTCGTCCATGCGGTGGGTATCTACGGCCCCCGGGCAGACGCAGTTGACATTTATGCCATGCGGTCCAAGCTCGTGTGCCATCGACTGGGTCATACCGACCAGCGCGAAGTTGGAGGCATTATAGGCAAGAGTATTGGCGCTGCCACGCTTCCCTGCCGTCGAGGAGATGTTGACGATCTTGCCGCCACCCGCCTCAATCAGGTGCGGTATCGCCGCCTTGGTGCAGAGATATGTCCCGGTGATCTTGATGTCCACGACGCGCTGGAAGATGTCCTGTGGCAGGTCGAGGATGGGCACGCGGTCCGGGCCGCGTGCGTAAGCTGCGTTGTTGATGAGCACGTCCAGCCTGCCGAACTCTTCAATAGTACGGTCGATCATCATCTGCACATCGTCTGCGCTGGAGACATCCACCGTCAGGGTCAGCGCGCGCGTTCCCTGCTCGCGAACCTGGTCTGCGGTGCTCTCAACATCTCGCCAGCCGACCGCTTTCTCGTCCGGGGGATAACGATCAGGACTGCGTCCGGTACCTGTAATGACGACATCCGCTCCCATACTGGCGAGTTCTACTGCGGCCGCCCTGCCAATACCACGGAGTCGGCCCGCCCCTGTAACTATTGCGACTTTTCCATCAAGGTCACCCATTTACAATATCCTTCCTTCAGTAAGAGTTGTGTGGCTATGGTAACAATGCGGCAGCCAAATGTATGCCGTTGCGAAGAGAGTATATCGTTGAGAGCGGAGTCTGTAAATGAGGACGCTAGGAGTCTGCGCTTCCCTCATTCAGTCTGTCAACGAGCCAGCCTTTGAGCATGGCATCGAGCTCGTCTTGGCACTCTACGAGTCCGTGCTCGGCGCCGGGAAAGATGACCATCTCTTTCGGCTCGTTCGCCCATTCGTATATCTGCTCAGAGCAGCTTGGAGGTAGGCGTGTGTCTGCGCCTCCGTGTGCGAGAAGGAGCGGTCGGGGGGATACTGCGCCCGCGTTGGATGCACCATAAGTTTGGGAGGAGAGGGCGACGACTGCCTTCACCATCGGGCTGAATGGAGCGGCGGCTATGACTACCGCTCCACCGAATGAGTGGCCGACAAGCGCGATTTCTGTGTGTCCGGTGGCGCTAAGGAAGGACAATCCCGCCATCGTGTCGAGTACGCATTCGGGGATGACGTTTGGCAGACGGTAGTCGATGCGAATTGAAGTTGCCACGTATTTCAGATCTTCCGCAAGCCTGGCGTAGATGCCACCTGCAGGACCGTCAAATCCACCACGTGCCCCCCAAACGAAGACTATCGCCTTGTTGGTGCGGTAATCAGGGTCAGGGTTGCTGTGGACGATGGTGTGGACGTCGCCGCGCGTGGTGTGGAGCAGGATGCCATTTCCCGGCTGGTCCTCGTGAGGAGTCCAGCGGCTGACATCTTCTATCTGTATTGATAGTTCGTCGTTGTCTTGAGTCATAGGTAAGCTGTTTTCAGTTCTGAGTATTCAGTTAAGAACTACTGCATCTGACTTTCCAACTTCGTCAGGCTGGCGAGAATCGCCTTAGTCGTCACCTGCGGATGCCGCGGCGGGAGCGGATGCCGCCTGGGTTTCAGCATAAGGCTTGTGGAAGAATGCGATTACGCCACCGGTGAGCATGGTCAGCACGACGAGCATTGCAGCGGTCTTGAAACCTTCGAGATAAAATGGTCCGACCTGTTCCGCTGTGAGCAGGGCGATTCCGGCGGGCAGCACCATTGCGAGCGCAGTCGCCGATACGGTGGAGCCGAATGCGTGCCCTAGCTCGCGTGTAGTTTCGAGCATGCCGGACGCGAAGCCCCGGTGCCTGAGCGGGAGCGAACTCATTATCATGGCGTTGTTGACCGGGTTGAAGAACGCCGTGCCGAATGATATTGGCAGCATCAGCAGAGGAATGTACCAGATAGGTACGCCTCCGCCGATTGACATGGCGGGGATTTCCAGCCCGCCTAATGATATTCCGCCGGTAGATACACCGCCTATAAATATGCCAAGTAACAGGAATCCGGAGGCAATGCTGACCATCGATGCGGGGCGCAGTAACTTTGGCTGGTACTTGTCGTATATCCAGCCTGCGGTGAATGTCATCACCAAGCCGATGATCTGGTTGGGCAGCAGCACGAGCGGCACCCAGATCGGCGACTTGTTGTAGCCAAGTTCCACAATGATGGGTACGAGCGTCATTGTCGCCAGCATGGAGAAGTGGAATGTCACGTTGGACACCAGTGACAGGGAGAAATACTTCTGCTTGAAGTGCTGCAAGTCCACGAGGGGGTTACTCATGCGACGTTCGAGAAGTATGAACGCGCCCAAAAGCACGGCTGAGAGCGCATACATTCCGATGTGATATACGCTGCCTTGCGAGCTTGTGTATGACTCTTCGCCGCCGTGGAGATGCGCTCCTGCGAGCAGGAAGACGACAGAAGTTACAACCAGCAGCAAGCCGCCGGGGAGGTCAACAGGGTTTGTGTTCGTTCGAGGCTCGTCCTTGAGCATTAGGAGCATTGGCCTTGAGACGGCGATTGCAAGAATGCCCATCGGTACGAAGGTGAGGAACACCAGCCGCCAACTGAGGTATTGCAGGAATAGCGCAAAGAGGGCGAGTCCAATTAGCGTTCCGAAGCGGGCACCAACGATGGGTACGGAGAACGCTCTGCCGCGCTCTTCAGGTGGGAACGCTGCTGCGAGGATGGCATTGGCGTTGCCCATAATGAGGGCAGAACCCAAGCCTGTTAATCCGCGCCAGATAATGACCTGCAAGAGAGATGTGGAAACGGCAATGAGAATTGAGCCGAGCGTGGAAATGACAAGCCCAATGAAGAATACGCGGGCGTGTCCATACCTGTCGCCAAGCCTTGCGCCAAACATGACGAATGCGCCCAGCGTGAGCAGGTACATAACAACCATCCACGCGGCGTCGTCAACTCCGCGATTGAAATGGTTGGCAAGTGTGGGAAGAGACAGGGCGACTGGCAGGCTGGAGAGCTGCACCAGCATGTAGGCGGATGAGAGTGCAATGAGAACTGCGCGCCGCTGAGGCGTAGTCAGCAAAGGGGCGAGCGCGCCTAACTTCATGGGCCAGATGCCTCCCTTAGCTCTCGTCACCGATAAAGGGGCTGTCTCAATTCTGTTCTAATCAGCCAACTATAACACCGCACAAGTGGTTTGCATAGCGAAAATCGGTGGTTAGCGGCTATTCATAGGGCTTGGAAGCAGTGAACCGAGTGGATGGAAGATGCCAGCGACTCCTGTGTATGTGGCGCGTTGTGATTGGGTCTGATGTGAGTTAAAATGCGTTGAAAATAGAGAAGATAATTAGTATTGCAAGGCTTAATGGTCAGGCTGCCGCGCAAAGCCCGTGGTAGAGACGCAGACGCATAGAGAAACTCGGAGGAGCGGCACATGTCAACGAATGATACTGCCTTGATAGCGCACCTGATGAGACGAACGGGATTTGGTGCAAGGTATGACGAGATCGAGGCGCTGGCAGAACGGGGATATGACGCGACCGTTGACTGGCTGCTGAATCCGGTGGGCGAGCCGGAGACGGACGATGACATTACCCTGCGGTTCACGCCAATGCATGTGGAGCCGCAGGGATTTGTCGGCCCCGCTAGCCGCTGGCTGTATCGCATCCTTAATACGAAGCGTCCTCTGGAAGAGAAGATGACGCTGTTCTGGCACTGCGTGCTCGCTACGGGATTCTCCAAGTTGAACTCCGGGACGGCGATGTGGCGGCACTACGAAATGCTGCACGCCCATGCGATGGGGAACTTCCGCGAACTGCTGCTGCAGATTTCCAGGGACCCAGCGATGATCTACTGGCTGGACAACTGCGACAACCACGACGGCACGCCGAACGAGAATTACGGTCGCGAGCTGATGGAGCTGTTCTCGATGGGCATCGGCAACTACACCGAGGACGATGTGAAGATGGCGGCTCGTGCATTCACGGGCTGGACATACACCGATCCGCTGCCAAGAGTGCCATATCTGTTCTATCATCCGAGCTTCGAGTACCGTGACTGGGACCACGACGACAGCGAGAAGACGTTCTTGGGCGAAAAGGGAAACTTTAACGGTGAGGACATCATAGACATCATCGTGAAGCAGCCTGCGACCGGGCAGTTCCTGGGCAGGCACCTTTACAACTTCTTCGTGGCGGACGAGCCGCAGGTGCCGGCGTGGCCGTACACGCCGCCGAACGACCCTGATGCTGTGAACACGCTGGCGCAGGCTTACATAGATTCCGGCTACGAAATGAAGCCGGTGCTGGAGACGCTGTTCAAGTCGGACTTCTTCAAGGAGGCTCGCTTCAAGAAGGTGAAGAGCCCCTTGGAGCTGGTGTCCAATACAGTGCGAATGACTGGCGACTACAATGTGGAGATGGGCACATTCCCGAAGCATGGGCTGACGGGTCTTGCCAATACCGTCGGCTTCATGGGACAGCAGATATTCAATCCACCGAGCGTTGAAGGGTGGCACACCGGCAAGGAGTGGATCGACAGCGGGGCGCTCGTTCAACGGGTGAACTTCGCCGCGGACCAGGTCGGGGATGCGGAAATGCCGGGCGTGCGGATGATACTCGACCGACTGGCCAGTGACGATGCGAGCATGTCACCGGAAGGGTTGGTTGACGGCTGCCTGCGACTTATGGGCGACATAGAGCTTGAAGAGGATACACACGAGGCGCTTGTGCAGCATGCGGCTGGCAGCGGAGCGCTGCGGGCTGACTCTGCTGAAGACCGTGGTAGGTTCGAGGAGCGCGCCACCGAGATGATGCAGCTTATAGTGGCAACACCGGAGTATCAATCAGAATAACCTGGACTGACATTGATGGGAGAGAAGGAAGGATTTCCTCTCTGCCAAACCCCCTACGGAGGAATAGTAATGGCGACTAAAGAGAAAGATTCGGTTCTGGTGGTGTTGCAGCTAAGCGGCGGGAATGACTTCATGCACACGGTGGTGCCGTACAGCAATCCGCTCTACTACGACTTCAGGCAGACGGTGAATGTGCCGCAGGACAGGGTGCTGCCGATTGACGACAAATTCGGTTTCCATCCTCATCTGGGCGCTATCAAGCCGATGTGGGACGCGGGCGACATGGCGATCGTGGCGGGCGTGGGTTATCCGAATCCGAACCGCTCACACTTCCGCTCGATGGATATCTGGCACACCTGCGAGCCGGACGAGGTGGCGACTGAGGGATGGCTGGGCAAGGCGATACAGGATCTTGATCCCCACAAGGAGAACGTGCTGACTGCCGTGAACTTCGGCAATGGGCTGCCGCGCGCGATGGTGAAGCCGGGCGTGCCCGTGACTTCGGTATCAGACCTTGAGTCGTACGGCCTGCTTAACAGTATGGAGGCGGAGTCGCAGCGAAGTGCAGCGTTGGATGTCTTCCAGAAGATATACGGGCAGGCGATAGGCAGCGGGCCTGTGAACGATTATATCCGGCAGACGGGCATGGATGCCATGAAGGGCGCAGACATCATTAAGGTCGCGCCTCAGCGGTACTCATCAACCATCGAATACGCCGACAACTCCATCGCACAGGCGCTCAGGGGCGTGGCGCAGGTTCACCTGGCAGATCTGGGGACGCGCGTATTCTACACGCAGTATGGCGGGTTCGATGTGCATGCGAACGAAGTGGAGACGCAGAACAGGCTGTGGCTGGATGTGTCGGGCGCGATATCGGACTTCTTTGCAGACCTGCGAGAGCACGACGCATCGGAGAACGTGGTAATGCTGGTGTTCACGGAGTTCGGGCGGCGAGTGCGGGACAATGGCAATGGCACCGACCACGGCTCGGGCGGAGGCTCGTTCCTCATCGGTGACCGGGTAAAGGGCGGAATGTACGCGGAGTACCCGTCGCTGGCGCCGGAGAGGCAGCTTGACGGCGACCTTCGCTTCAACTACGACTATCGCGGGTTGTATTCCAGCATACTCGATCAGTGGTTGGGGCTGGACGCGGCGCCGATCGTGGACGGGACATACGAGCAGATTTCCTTCCTGCAGTAGAAGCACTCATCGATCAGCATTCAGCAGTCAATGGGCGGGTGAAGCATGACCACGGCAGAAGAGACTAAGCAGCAGGTATATATCCGGGTGGGGCACCACTATGTGAAGACGATAGGGTGTCACGGTGTGCTTGGGGGGCGGAGCTTCGAGTGCCCGGTGGATACGGCGTTCAACTCGAAGGGGCTGATCTATGTGGCTGGGCGGGCGGAGACTACGCCGCGTGTCACGATCATCGACCTCGACGAGAACTTCCACGGCGAATTCGGCACTCCGAGTATTGGGGGCGACGGGCAGCTGAGGTGGCCGGGCGGCATCGCGATCGACAGCAGCGACCGGGTGTACATTACGGAGCAGCATACGCAGAAGGTAAACGTGTACGACGAGGCCGGTGGGCTGATCGAGCGGTGGGGGCGGTATGGGAGCGAGCGCGGCGAGTTCAAGGAGCCGACGGGGATCGTGTTCGACGGGGACGACAACATGTACATGGCGGATGCGGGGAACCACCGGGTGCAGAAGTTCACCAAGGACGGCAGGCACATCATGGGCTGGGGTGGTCATGGGAGCGGGGAGGGTGAGTTCAACTTGCCGTGGGGGATTGCGCTGGACGGGGAGGGGAATGTGTATGTGTCGGACTGGGGGAATAACCGGGTGCAGAAGTTTTCCTCGGACGGCGAGTTCATGATGGGGTTCGGGGAGGCGGGTGATGGCGATGGCCAGTTCCGGAGGCCGTCGGGGGTGGCGGTGGACCGGGGTGGGGACATCTATGTGGCGGACTGGGGGAACGATAGGGTGCAGGTGTTCGATCCGAAGGGGGTGTACCAGCTGAAGTTCACGGGGGATGCTTCGCTGTCGAAGTGGGGGCTGGAGATTATCCTGGGGAGCCCGGATTTTGCGCGGGAGCGGCATAGGGCGACGCTGGAGCCGGAGCGGAGCCTATGGCGGCCGAACTCGGTGCAGGTGGACTCGGAGGACCGTATTTTCATTACGGACACTAGCCGGCACCGGCTGCAGATTTACCAGAAGGAGTCGGTCGCGGTGGACGCGGACTGGCTGGATCTGGAGAACCCGAAGCGGGAGTTGCAGTTCCGGTAGGTGTGGGGCTTTCCCCTCACCCTAACCCTCTCCCGCGGGGAGAGGGGAGTTTATCCCAAGGCTGGATTCCTGCTTTCGCGGGAATGACGAATTGGTTATGGGCTGCGGATGGGTGGTCGCGTGAGGGTGCCGGCTAGGGGGTTGGGTAGGAGGGGGATGCCTTCGGCTTTGGCGGCTTCCTGCATTTGCTTTAGGGCGATGGCGTAGTCGTGGTGGGCTGCTTCTGATGGGGGGACGAAGGTGATTTCGCTTTCTTCGAATTCGCCGGATTCGATTAGTGAGTTGTAGTTGAAGATTGCCTGTTCTTCGGGGGTTAGGGGTTCGTAGTAGCAGTCTAGGTCGTCGATGAAGGTGGTTTCATCGTTGGTGGGGGTTGATATTGGTGTATGGGATGGGGAGGATTGGGATAGTTGAGGTTCTTCGGAGCCCCTCACCCTAGCCCTCTCCCGCGGGGAGAGGGGACTTTTTGACGCCGCTGGATTCCCGTTTTTACGGGAATGACGATCAATGGTAGCCTCGTTGTTCTCGGACGGGCTTGATGCAGGGGCGTTTCCCCTCACCCTAACCCTCTCCCCTGGGGAGAGGGGACTTTTTCCGGGGGCAGAGGCTACTTCGAGGTCTGCGGCTTCTGCGCGGTCTTCCTGGTCGCGGATGGCGTCGGCTATGGCTTGGTAGTCGGTGGTGTCGTAGTGGTTGTATTCGTCGAGGAATGTGGGGAGGCCGGCTAGTTGTTTTTTCTGGCCGATGCTGAGGCGGGTGGATTGCTGGTCTTGCCAGTAGGCTTGCAGCATTTCCGGGGTGATTTTGTCGTAGTTGGTGTCCCAGCCGCGACGGGTTAGCTCGTGGGCTGCGGACATTTTGTGATGCCAGGTGTAGCCTTCCTCGGAGTCTAGGCTGGTGTCGTTCATTACGTCCAATAGGAAGCGGATGGCGTCTGTGCCGTGCTCGTTGTATTCTCGCATTCTCTTGGCGAGGTCGGTGTGCAGGGTGTCGTAGTCGTTGGCGTCTTCCACATCGTCGGCATAGACTTTGAGCTTGGGCTTTCTGCCCCAGTGACCGTGGCCTCGGCGCAGGATTTCTTTGGCTGCTGCCATGCGGTCTGTGTGCTTGATGCGGAGTTTCTTGGGTGTGAAGGGTTGGTCCCTTCGGGTCATTACGTGGGATAGGAACTCTGCGATGGTGTGGCCTTCGGCTGTTTCCTGCCTGATTAGGTGGGCGATGTCGTAGTTTAGGATGTCGAGGTGGGTTACGGTTGAGTTTTCAGTTGTGAGTTCTGAGTTGTCAGTCTCCCTGCCCTGCCCCTCTGGATTCCTGCTTTCGCAGGAATGACGGGCGGATTGAGGGTAGAGGGGACTTTGTTCGTCGTCTTGGTGCTTCGCTATGGCTAGTTCTTCGGGGGTGGGGATTAGGCCCCAGAATTGGGAATGGCCGGCGTGGGAATGGTCGTTGTCTGAGGAGCCGTAGCGTTCGAGGAGCTTTGCGGCTTCGAGCTTGTGGTGGTACCTGGCGTCGGCGTGCTTCCCCTGCACGGTTTCGGCGAGGAAGCGCGCGATGTCTTCACCGTCGTTGGTGAATTTGGCGATGTGTCGTTGTAGGGCGCTTTTGATGCACATAGGTGTGAGTTCCGAGTTATCGGTTTGATAGCCACAAAAGGCACAGAAGACACAGAACTACTGTCCTTATTGCTGTCTATGATACGCACGGATGTTTGAGTTGTCAAGGGGGCAGACAGGATTTACAGGATGGAAAGGATTGGGGTGGTGTAACGAAATAGATTGGCGTGTCGGCGTGTAAGTCCGGGGGAATCGCTCGATAGGTGCGGTTTAGCAGATAGAACTGAGGGTACCGATGATGGCGGTGTAGATACGTTCATGTACTTATTAGCGAGGTTCGAAAGCTATCTCTTGCTCATAGAATATCCATTGACGGTGGATAGCAGTACAATGTAGCTGATGTTTTAGATCAATTCAGGAGTAACTGAAATGACCGAGCAAGATATGGATAGCACTGAATCTGATTTTCAGTCTGTATTAGACGAATGCGTTTCTTCGCTTGAGATGGACGACGAAACGGACTCGCAATTGCTCACGATATTGAGCAAGTCCGTTGTGAAACTATCACCCAACGAGAATGCTGTAGTCCAGGCGCTAAAAGAGATTGAGGCGCTTGCGGATAAGAGGGCAGAGTGTGGAGGTTAATCGTTGAATCAACCCATAATCATTGAGCAAATTCAGCTCGAAGGCTTTCGGGCTTATCTTCAACCGCAGACCATAGAACTCGGAACTGGTAAGACACCTCGCAGCCTAGCCATTTTCGCGCCTAACGCCAAAGGAAAATCAAGCCTGATAGATGCGTTCGAGTACTTTTTTTCTTCTGACGGTACTTTGAAGCGATTGGGCAGAATTGCCGCGAACACCAATGCCGGACCTCATGCCCTAGAACACGTAGACGCCGAAGATACAGACATCTCGCCATATGTCCATTTCTGGTTTCAACGAGGGGCAAAGCAGTTTGACGCCGCGCGGCCACTAGGCCATGCACTCCCTAAGGAGGCGGAGGAAGTCCTATCCCTGGCAAAGGTGCCATTCATCATTCGTGGACATGAACTAAGGAAATTTGTAGAAGACACGAGCCCAGGGGATCAGTACAAAGAATTGGCCACCTGGTTTGCGTTCGAACCACTGTTAGTGGTGCAGGAAAATCTGAAGCAGTTACGAGACCTCCTCAACAAAAGCATCAGGTCTACGGATCAAGTCAACGTCAGGAATCGAGACCTTACTCGTGTGACCGATGGTATGGTGTCGCAATTTGATGAAGCGAAACTGTGCAACTGGTTCAACGAAAAGGTGCTTGGCAAGTTAGATAATTCACTCAAACTTAGTGAGCTGTCGGAACAAGATCCGGGATTCTTGGAACTTGAGGCTCGAAGCAAAACAGAGCAAGAGCAATTAGGACTCAGCCAACTTAGAACAATCAAAGGCCAGGTCGGAACTGTATTTGCTCAGGATGAAGAGGAACTTTCGGGGAGTTTGGTTTCCTTTGCCAGCTCAGTTTCAGAATATCGGAAGGCAGTGTCTGCTGAAGCTAACGAGCGGTCTAAGGAGAGCAACTCGATATTTCTTCAGGTTTGGTCGGAAGCCCAAAAGCTGCTTGCGAAAGACTTTGAAATTGTCAATTGTCCAATCTGTGATACAGAATTCCCATCAAGCCCGCATGGTTCCAGGAATGAGGTGCACATCAACTTAGTTAAGAAATTATCGGAACTAGGTAATTACCAGAAGGCGGAAAAGAAGCTTAGGGACTCATCGGTGGAAGTGAGGAACAGTAAAGAGAAGCTCAAGAGTGCTCTCAACCTCGCAACTACTTCCCTAAGAGACAATGGCTATACGTGCCATGAGTCAATTGCATTCTTAGAGCTTCTGGGTACTTGGAAAATCGAGGATAACGCACCCAAGGACGAGAAGACTCGAGCTGAATTGTTAGAATTGAGCACTTCGATAGGAAGTGAAATCGTAAAGATTGAACAATCGCAAGGCGAACATACTTACTCCAAAGCGTCCGACAAGGTGCGAGAGTTGATCGTAGTAAAGACTGACTTGGAGAGGATTGAACGTGTCAAGAGTGAGCTCGGACGACTGAGCAAAGAACTAGATAAGCAATCAATGGCGATCAGTGAAAGCGTTGCCGATCATATCAGGAATCTCATCGACAAACTCCAAAAAAGAGTTAATCTGCTGTACAGCGAAATTCAGGGCGAGGACGAGAAAATTCCAGAGATTCGCCTAGTTCTGTCTGACCAAGGTCAGGTCAATCAACGGCAGGCTCAGTTGAGAATTGATTTTGCTGAAAACCGCAAGGAAGTTGCACCCAGTGGCTATCTCAGTGATTCACAGGTGCATACGTTGGCTCTGGCTCATCGATTGGCGGCGATGCTCATGTTTAATGAGAGAGTTCCCATGATTGTCTTGGATGATGTGGTGACATCTTATGATGCCGACCACCGAAGGACGATCACAGGAGTCCTGAGTAAGCACTTCGCGGACTTTCAGGTCATCATAGTTACACATGATGAACAGTTCTTCTATTTTTTGAAGGATCAGTTGCCTCAAAACCGTTGGGATTTCAAGCGAATTACTGAAGTAAGGGACGGTTTCGGTCCAGTATTTAATGATCATCGGACACGGGATGAAGTCATCGAAAAGAGGCTTGATTCTGGTAAGAGTGCGGCCAGAGAAATACGTCAAGCGGAGGAGGAATGGCTGCTGGATATTTGCAGAGGTTTCGGAACCAGAATAATTATTCGTACTATCGAAAGGGCTTTTCAATACGACCGAAGTGAATTGGCAAGTTCTTTGGAGAGTTTTCTAAAGGACCGCAGAATCATTCCTCCATTAGTTCCCGGAGTCTCAAACACATTTCTGAGCAGCTTGCAGAAAGGCGTAGTCGAGAATCTAGCGAGTCACTTTGATGATAACCCTCACAGGACCGAATCCATCGGAGACGAGCGAGCGAGGTGGAAGGAATTTAAGTACTTCAGGGACCTCTTTAAGTGCCCATCTTGCTGTCGACGTCGTTTCAAGAGAGACACAACTTGGAAACCAATCTGCTATCACGATAAATGTGAAGCACAATTTGCATTTCCTACCCATGGGCCGGCAGACACGAATTCGGCATGCAGTGCGAAGGGGTGAGGCAGTGACAAGTTGACGGGTATGGTTACTTCTTGGAAGTAAGTCTGGCCGAATCGGTGAGGCTGTTCCCGTGGGAACTGGGGTTGTGAGCGTGTTGTCTGTGGTTGGGGTGCTGGTATAATTGGGGGTGTAGGGCTTCGTAGTAGAGCCTAGAAATGATGGCAGATTGGGTGGGTTCGGGTATGAGCGTAATTTGTTCACTTCACCCCCATCCTGACCTTCCCCCATCGAGGGGGAAGGGACATCTGAAGTAGTTCGCGCGGTGTTTTTTGATGGCTATGACGCAGGCGAACCACTATACGCATACGAGAGACGGGATTCTGCCGCATACGGAGGCGCGGCGGTATGATGTCCGTGCGTTCCGTGATGTGAATTACAGCGCGTACCGGGCGGAGTTGCGGGAGTTGCGGCTGCAGCTGCTGATGATGCAGGAGTGGGTTGTGCAGGAGGGGCTGCGGGTGGCGGTGGTGCTGGAGGGTCGAGATGCGGCGGGGAAGGGTTCGACGGCGTCGGGGATTACGCATTACCTGAATCCGAGGTCGGCGCGGGTGATTGCGCAGGGCGTGCCGAGCGCGAAGGAGATGCGGAACTGGCTTGGGACCTATTACAGGCTGATGCCGGAGCCGGGGAATATCACGATTTTCGACCGATCGTGGTACTCGCGGGCGATTGTGCAGCCGGCGCTGGGGTTCTGCTCGATGCGGCAGTACAGCTACTTCATGACGCATGTGAATGACTGGGAGCGGCGGCTGATGGACGAGGGGGTGCATTTGCTGAAGGTGTACCTGTCGGTGTCGAAGGAGGCGCAGGATTTGCGGTTCCGGATACGGCAGGATAGCGACTTGCAGTACTGGAAGTATTCGCCGACGGACCGCAGGGTTGCGGAGCGGTGGCAGTTGCTGACATACTTCAAGGAGCGCATGTTTGCGGTGACTTCGACGGATTATGCGCCGTGGAGGATTATCGATTCGGACAATAAGCACCAGGCGCGGCTGAACGCGATACATTACATCCTGAGCAGCTTCGAGTACGAAGGGAAGGACTTGAACCTGAAGGCGATTGAGGCGCACGCGGAGCGGAATGACAGGCCGCGGAATGTGGTGGTGGATGGTGTGCTTTTCAGGGAGATGACGCCGGAGCAGGTGTCGGTGCTCGAGCGGATAATGATACATGCCTAATAATGAACTGCCACAGATGGCTGCCGCCGGAGGGCTTGTGCTTTGCGGCGGCAGGGCGTTACTGATTCGCAAGCACGGTCAATGGGATATACCGAAGGGGAAGCGGAAGAAGAAGGAGCGGGCGGAGCGGTGCGCGCTGCGGGAGGTGTCGGAGGAGACGGGGCTGGATAGGAAGCTGCTGTCGGTGAAGGGGAAGCTGTGCCGGTCGAGCTACATCACGTATTATTCGAGCAGGGCTGTGAACAAGACGGTTGACTGGTTTGTGATGGAGTATGCGGGGTCGCTGGAGGATAGGCTGGCGCCGGATCTGTCGGAGAACATCGACTTGTGCGTGTGGGTTCCACTGGGGGAGCTGCCGGAGAGGATGCGGAGGGCGCGGACGTACTTGCGGGGCGATGTGACGGCGGCGATCGGGGAGGTGTTGCTGGGGGCGGTGGTGTGAGCGGGGGCTGACAGGACTATTGTGATAGAAAGAGGGGCTGGCTTATTTTGAGTCAGCCCCTCTTGGCGTATTGCCTATGCTGCTATTCGTTGGTGCGGATGCTGGCTAGCATGTCTTGCCAGGCTTGTCGGGCTTCTTCGACGGAGCCTTCTTCTTCGATGGTGGTGATGTCGCCGGGGTCCTGGTCTAGGACGACTGCCTTGAAGACGCGGCGCATGATCTTGCCGCTGCGGGTCTTGGGTAGCAGGTCAACGAAGTTAATCTCGCTGATGACTGCGATGGGGCCGAGTTCGCGGCGGACTGCCTGGAGGAGTTCGCCCTTGAGCTCGTCGGAGGGCTCGTAGTTGTTGCGCAGGACGATGAAGGCGGATATGACCTCGCCGCGGAGTTCGTCGGGGCGGCCGGTTACGCCTGCTTCGGCGACGGCGGGGTGGGTGAGGAAGGCGGACTCGACTTCGATGGTGCCGAGGCGGTGCGCGGCGATCTTGATGATTTCGTCGGCGCGGCCGGCGAACCAGATGTAGCCGTCCTCGTCCATGTGGGCGGAGTCGCCGGTGAAGTAGACCTGCTGGTCGGGGACGCGGCCCCAGTAGTCTTCGCCGTAGCGGTCTGGCTCGCCCCAGAGGGTTGGGGTGAGACTTGGGAAGGGGCGCTTGACGACGAGGATGCCCTTTTCGTTGGTGTCACAGGGCTCGCCTTCGGGGGTCATGATGGCGGCTTCGATGCCGGGCATTGGTGTGCCGCTGGAGCCAGGCTTGATGGGGAGCATGGCGAGGCCGTAAGGGTTGCCGACGAGGGGGCCGCCAGTCTCGGTCTGCCAGTAGTGGTCGATGACGGGGACTCTGTTTTCGAGGGCTTCGTTTTGCAGCCACTCCCAGGCGGGCGGGTTGAGGACTTCGCCGGCGCAGAAGACTCGCTCGAGGGAGGGGAGGTTGGTCTTGGGCTTGCCTTCGTCGCCGAAGCGCATCAGGAGGCGGACGGCGGTGGGAGAGGTGAACAGGCCGGTTACGCCGAACTCGTCGGTTATCTGCCAGATGAGGTCGGGATCGGGATGGTTGATTGCGCCCTCGAAGGCGATGGTGGTCGCACCTGCGAGCAGGGGAGCATAGACGATGTAGGAGTGGCCGACTACCCAGCCGATGTCGGAGGTGGACCACCAGACGTCGGTGTCGCGGAGGCCGAAGCACCACTTGCCCATGCTGTGGATGCCGACCTGATAGCCGCCGTGCGCGTGGACTACGAGCTTGGGCTTTGCGGTGGTGCCGGATGTGGCGAGGATGTAGGCGGGTTCGTTGGACTCCATCTCGACATGACTTCCGTCGTGACCTGCGCCCTGCGCAAGGAAGTCGTTCCAGTCAACATCGCGGCCTTCGGTCATGGGGGTGTCCGGGTCTCTTCTGAGCACTACGAGATGCTCGACGGACTCGCCGCCGATTTCGAGTGATGCGTCAACGATGTGCTTCAGGGGGATGTCGCGTCCGGCACGGTATGTGATGTCGGTGGCGAAGACGAGGCGGGAGCCGCTTGCCTGTATGCGGTCGCCGAGCGCGCCGGCACCGAAACCGGCGAATACGACGCTGTGGATTGCGCCTATGCGGACGGTGGCGAGCATGAGCATGATCGCCTCTGCGCTGATGGGCATGTAGATGGTGATGCGGTCGCCCTTCTCGATGCCCATGGCGCGCAGGGCTGCGGCTATGCGCTCGACTTCGTGCCTGAGTTGGGCGTAGGTGAAGACCTGGCGCTCGCCGCGCTCGTTGGCATAGACGAGGGCTGCATGGCCGCCCCAGCCACGGTTGACATGGTGGTCGATGCAGTTGTAGGCGAGGTTGGTCTTCGCGCCGCTGAACCACCTGAAGGCGGGCGGCTGCCAGTCGAAGACCTCGTCCCACTTGCGGAACCAGGGGATGCCATCGGCGGCGCGCTCCCAGAAGGCTACTGGGTCTTCGGAGGCTTCGCGGCGCCACTGGTTTGCGATTGGGTTGACTGTCTGCATGGTATGTCCTGCCTTCCTACAAATTTCAGCCTGCGTGGTCTAAGTTCAGAGGCGGCAAATTTACTTCACCCCCATCCTAACCTTCCCCCATCGAGGGGAAGGGACTTTTCCGCCACGTTAAAGGATACGCATTCGTTTCCTATTTATAGTGTTTGTCGTAGATGGCATCGGAATCGGAGTAGCCGGCGAGAAATTGCCGCGCGGTCAAGTTTGCCCATTCCTTGTTTTCGATTTCATGATCAAAGGCGATTGCGGCGCGGATGTCGTCCTCCACTAGATAAGGATATTCTGCGATGATTTCGTCGGTTGTCATTCCATCAGTGAGTAGGCCAAGTATGAGGGATACCCATATTCGAGTTCCTTTGATACAGGGCCTGCCAGAGCATACATTGGGGTCGATGGATATGCGTTTCAATAGTGGATTCATTGCGATCTCCGTAGCGCTTGCTACAATCGACAGCTATATCTCGTTGGTCGATTTATCCCATTGTGCCAGTTCAACAGCACTGGATTCCTGCTCTCCTCATTCGCAGGGACATGCTTCGCGGGAATGATGGGACGGGCTCTGCTATATCAGCGAATAATGGGAACTTCGATTTCCTGAAATGGCTTTAAGTCTCCGATGTGCAGGCCTTCGGCGGGGGTGAATGTCTTTGCTTTGAGGGCTTCGATGAGGTCGGATTCGTTGCGGATGTCGCCGTCGAAGAGGGTTACACACTTGCCGATGCCGTGCGTGGAGTGGGCGTCGCTGCCGCCTGTTCCCTTGAAGCCGATGTGCCTTGCGACTTCGAGCGTGAAGTGGTTCTCCTGATCGGTGTTGCTGCCGTTGGCGACTTCGACGTCGTCCACAAGCTCGAATAGAGGATGCTTGGATGCTGCCGTAGAAGTTGTGGGACGGTTGCCGTTGAAGTTCTTGAAGAGGAGGTTGACGTTGTAGGGCGGGCGGTTGAAGAAATTGCGAAACGGGTGCGCCGCAATCATCACGCCACCTGCGGCGTCAACTGCCTTTCTCAGGCCTGCCGCGGTGTGCATGCCGTCGGTATAGCGATTCAAGCCGAATACGAGGATGTGTCCCATGTCGGTGTTGACTTCGAGCGCCCTGATGACGGTCAAGCCGGAATCACCGAATGTGTCAGCCATTTCTCGTTCTTCCCAGCCGCCGGAGTGTTCGGTGAGGCATACGCCGTCGAGTCCGATGCGATGCGCTTCCTCTATAAGCTGCTCCGGGCTTAGTCCGCTGTCGCTGCTGCCGCGAACGGTGTGGAGGTGTAGGTCGAATATTGCCAAGTCTTCTATCCTGTCGCTTTCAGAATCAAACGGGCAGCCGGAAGCGTTCCTGCAGGAAGCGTTCAGCCCATTGGATTCTAGCCTTGCAAGTGCGGTCGGGTCAATTCGGCGTGGTCAGACGGCGAAGTATGGGAGGAACCAGCCAAAGACTACGACGAAAGTGAGCGTGATTGCGAGCACTCCAAGCAGCATGCGGCGAAAGAGGATCGCGAGGGGAGCCGCCAACAATATTGCCATGCCGAGAATGGCGAGCGTGTACGTCATATTTGGACTGCCGATGCCGCCGCCGGGCGCTTGCTCAAGGCTTACGCGGTAGAGCAGGGCGAAGGTGCCTCCAAGGACTGCCCATGTCGGGTATGACAGGGCGACGATGCCCATTGCAAGAGTCATGGGCGGGTATTTTTCCATGACGGGCATCATCCGCTCGCGGCGATTCTTGAGCACGAGGAAGAGGCTGATCATGGAGACGGTGATGAATACGGATGCCATGAGCATACCGAGTACTGCGCCGTCTATGAATCTTTCGATTAACATTCTTTGTCCCGGGGGATGAGCATCATTCGTATCACTCCCATCTACTTCCTATGCAGGCGATGGCTCTGACCTTCTCCCTTTTGTAGGAAGGGATCGTTTGCCCTCACCCTAACCCTCTCCCCCGGGGAGAGGGGACACTTGGTCGGGTTGGATTGCTTGCACAAGGTGTGCGTTCATGCCGTGCTTGTGGCGCAGTAGGAGGTGGATGGCGGTTCCGACTTCGCGGCGGGGCATCAGGGCGTACATTGACGGGCCGCTGCCGGATAGGTGTATTTCGCGCGCGCCGAGTTCAGTGAATGTATTCCAGCATTGTTCTATGCCGGGGTAGCCATCGAATGCCACGTCGTCGAATGCGTTGAACAGGAACTGCGCGGGCAGGTCGTGGCCGCCTCGTATGCGCGCTTCTAGCTTTCGTGTGAGAAAGCCCCTAGTGTAGTTCGCTGGCGTGAGCTTGCCGTAAAGGGCTGCCGTCTTACTTTCAACTGCACCGCCGGCGACAGCACCGGTGTGGCTCACATCGGGAGTGAGCACGACCATCCACTGAATGTCGGCGGGTGGGAGGTGGCGGACGCGCTCTCCTCTGCCGAGTGCGATGGCAGTGCCGCCTTGCAGGAGGAATGGCACATCGGAGCCGAGCTTCGCGGCAAGGGTCTGCAATTGCGCGGTGGACATGTTGAGTTGCCAGAGGTCGTTGAGTCCGCGCAGGGTTGCCGCCGCGTCGCTGCTGCCGCCGCCTAGTCCTGCGGACACGGGAATTGCCTTTTCGATGGCGATGTGAGCGCCGCCATTGTATCCGCTTTCATCCTGAAGGAGCTGCGCTGCCTTGTGTGCCAGATTGTCGGGGGATTCCAGGGCAGGGTCGTCGCAGGACAGGGTGATGTCGGCGGCGGGTGTGAGGCTCACGGTGTCGTGCAGGTCAACGGTCTGCATGATGGTGGCGACTTCGTGGTAGCCGTCGTCGCGGCGGCCGAGAACTTCCAGAGTGAGGTTAATTTTGGCGTAGGCTTTGAGGGTGAGCATCCGTTTCAGGATAGCGCAGCCGCCAAGCAGCGTAAAGGCTGCCCCAGTCGTAGAGGCTGAGCGTCTGTGGGCGGCGTTTGGGGTCAATGCCGGCGTCGGACAGCATCGTTTCCGCCGCGTCCCTTGTTACAGACAATCCTTGCTGCAGGCAGTTGTGTACCTGCTTGCGGGGGGCGGAGAATCCGGCGCGGACGAGCGTGAAGAAGGCATCTATGGAGTCTAGAGGGAGCGCGGGCTGCGGGTACACTTCGATGCGGACGATGGCTGATGTTACTTTTGGCGCAGGGCGAAATGAGCGGGGTGGTACGCTGGCGACGATGCGCGGCCTGCCGTAGAGCTGGGTGGCGACAGAGAGCAGGGACATGTCGCCGGGTGCGGCGGTCATGGTGCGTGCGACTTCGCGCTGGACCATGACGACCATGAGGGTGGGCTTGTGCGCGGCTTCGAGGAAGCGGCGGATGATGGGTTGTGCGGCGTAGTAGGGCAGATTGGCGATGAGCTTGTAGGCGATGTCAGGCGCAACCACGGAAGATATATCAACTTCGCGGGCGTCGGCGTGGACGATGCGGACATGGGGAAGAGATGCGAATTCGGTGGTTAATGTGCTGGCGAGGTTGTCGTCGAGTTCGATGGCTGTGAGGGCGGAGGTGCGCTCGGCGAGGGGGCGGGTGAGGATGCCTCTGCCGGGGCCGATTTCGAGGACGGTGTCGCCAGGTGTGAGGTCGGCTGCGGAGAGGATGCGGGAGACGATGCGGCGGTCAACGAGGAAGTTCTGGCCGAGGGATTTTTTGGCGGGGGTGTGATGGGACACTGGATTGTTCCTACCGGCGAAAGTAATCTGTCATGCTGTCCTGTTATCGTCCCCACATTATCGCGCCCATTGGAGCCAGTTTCTGTTCAACAGGATCAACGACCAAGAAGAGCTCCTCAAGCGTCAATGCGCCCAAGAGTGGCTGAGTGCCTTCTTCATTGAACATCACCTGGGTAACGGTCTCTCTGCCGTCGATCTGCATCCAGACTAGCCCTAACTCCATCCGTCGGGTGCTACCGTCAGCGAAGCGGACCGTCTGACGTCTGGTAGGAGTCACATCAAGCTCGTGCAGTAAGGACGCCGGAACTGCACTCAAGAATGCTCCTGTGTCCACAAGTGCATCAATGGTAATGTGGCGTTCCTTGTGTTCTTGATTGGCAACGTCAATCTCTACGTTGAACAATCCCATGGGAGTCTCCGTTTGTGGGTCGCCGCTACGAAAAACCAAATCAACTGAAATATTGAATTAGGTCGTGCACCTCTATTCGATTCCCGTTCGAGAGCATAGCCACGGTGACAGCTCAAGCCAGGCGACCCTGCGGCACCCGGAAGACACCGCTTACCGCTGCTTCCTTCCAGACCTGACGGGGTTCACGGCTTTCCGCCGCGCAGGACCCAGCTATCAACACCGACCAACCGGTGCTAGAGGCTCCGAATGGCAAACCTCCAAGAGGAGTTCAGCCTCGCTAGAGCGGATTGCGAGTACAGGGCACCGCTATCTCCCCGCTTAGCACGACCATGAGTTCATGGTAGGCGCATGGCGTAGGGGTGTCAACGAGAAGGGGACTGCTAGCGGCTGACTTTGAGGATGCTGAGGAAGGCTTCCTGTGGGATTTCGACGCTGCCGACGCGCTTCATGCGCTTTTTGCCCTCAGCCTGCTGCTGGAGGAGCTTGCGCTTGCGGGTTACGTCGCCGCCGTAGCATTTCGCGAGGACGTCTTTGCGCAGCGCGCGGATGGTCTCTCGGGCGATGATCTTCCTGCCGATTGCTGCCTGCACGGGCACCTCGAAGAGCTGCCTGGGGATGAGTTCGCGCAGCTTCTTTGTGAGCTCGCGGCCCTGGTAGTAGGCGTTGTCGCGGTGGGTGATGATGGACAGGGCGTCCACGGGCTCGCTGTTGACGAGAATGTCCACCTTTGCGAGCTTGCCAGCGCGGTAGCCGGAGAGGGAGTAGTCCATGGAGGCGTAGCCCTGGGTGTGCGCCTTAAGGTTGTCGTAGAAGTCTATGAGCACTTCGGCGAGGGGGACGTCGAACTCCATGAGGACGCGCGGCGTGGTGTTTGCGCCCTCGCTCTGCAGGTATTCGAGGCGCTTGTACTCGCCGCGCCGGTTGCGGACCAGCTCCATGACGGGGCCGATGTAGTTGGCGGGCGCGACGATGCTGAGGTCGAGCCACGGTTCTTGGATCTCGTCGATGCGGGACGACTCCGGCAGGTGCGCGGGGCTATCGATCTGCAGGATTTCGCCGTCGGTCATCAGGACTTCGTAGGCGACGCTTGGGGATGTGGCGAGGAGATTGAGGTCGTACTCGCGCTCCAAGCGTTCCTGCACTACGTCCATGTGGAGCAAGCCTAGGAAGCCGCAGCGGAAGCCGGAGCCGAGCGCGATGGAGTTTTCGGGCTGGAAGCTGAGAGCGGCGTCGTTGAGCTGGAGCTTTTCCAGGGCGGTGCGCATTTCGAGGTAGTCTTCGCCGTCGGCGGGGTAGAGGCCGGCGAAGACCATGGGCTTGAGCGGCTGGTAGCCTTTCAGAGGCTCGGCGGCGGCGGCGTTGGCGAGCGTAACGGTGTCGCCGACGGGGGCGTCGCCGACACTCTTCAGGCCGGTCGCGATGTAGCCGACTTCGCCGACGCCAAGGCGACCAACGCTTGTTGGCTCGGGGGCGAATACGCCGACTTCGAGGACTTCGCTCGCGCTGCCGTTGGACATAATCTTGACGCGGCTGCCGGAGGGCACCTGCCCGTCCATCACGCGCACATAGGCAATCGCGCCCTTGTAGGGGTCGTACTTGGAGTCGAATATGAGGGCGCGCAGTGGCGAATCTTCGTCGCCGGACGGCGGTGGGACGCGCTGCACGATGGCTTCGAGGATTTCGGGGATGCCAGTGCCGTCCTTCGCGGAGACGAAGACGATCTCGTCATCGAGGAATCCGAATGCCTGCTGGACTTCTTGGGCTACGCGCTCCGGCTCTGCTACATCGAGGTCGATCTTGTTGATGACGGGGATGATTTCGAGGTCGTTATCGAGGGCGAGATAGACATTCGCGAGCGTCTGTGCCTGTATGCCCTGCGAGGCGTCCACAACCAGCAGCGCGCCTTCGCAGGCTGCCAGGCTGCGGGATACTTCGTAGGAAAAGTCCACATGGCCGGGCGTGTCTATCAGGTTGAGCTGGTAGTCTTGTCCATCCGCCGCCGTGTGTGTGAGGCGTACTGCCTGCGCCTTGATGGTGATGCCACGCTCGCGCTCGAGGTCCATGCTGTCGAGGAGCTGCTCGACCATTTCTCGCTCGTCAACGGCGCCAGTCTGCTGCATGAGACGGTCGGCGAGCGTGGACTTGCCGTGGTCGATGTGGGCGATGATGCAGAAGTTGCGGATGTGCTGTGCGTCCATGCCTTAATATTAGCATTCGTGCGGCATAAGGTCTATCTATAGGCGATGCATGAGGTGATACATGACGGGGTAGTTCTGGATGTCTATCTATTGCCTAATGAAATCATTGCGGAAGTGGCAAGAAGGGCGATACGATGCGGTGTATTGGACTTTGTGAAATAATTCATTGACTTTCTTGATACGCTTGAATACCATTAGAAATTGCCGAATATCATTACTAGGATGCGAACAGATTTCGCGACATCATCTAATGATGGGCAATGTGAGCCATATCTGGGATTCGGCGGTGATGGTCGCAGGTAAAATATGGGGGGAAAGATGAAGAGTAAAGCCTTTTGGCTGTTGGGACTGGTCGCGGTAGTGGCGATGGTACTGGTGGCATGCGGTGGCGCAGATGAAACGCCTGCAGCACCCGCGCCGGCGGCACCCGCGCCGGCGGCACCCGCACCTGCAGCACCCGCTCCGGCAGCGCCAGCACCCGCAGCACCGGCACCGGCTGCCACGGCAGCACCATCCGGACAGGCGGCGGCTCCGGCAGCAACCGCTGCACCGGTGCAGCCCACGCCCGCACCTGCCATTCCTACGGAGCAGGCAGCAATAACTATCACTGTGGCGTTCGACAATGTTGGCACGCCTCAGTTCCGCAATGTGAAGGGCACATGGCCCGACGTTCTGTTCCACGGCTTCTTCGGCTTCCAGGAGCCGCTGCTGGGCTGGGAACCTACATATGACGACCAGGGCAACCCGATCCGCTCGACGGGTGAGGCTTGCCACGCGCCGTTCGTCGCAACCGGCTGGGAGTGGGAGCTTCCGGGCAAGGACGGCAGCACGGTGAAGATGGACGGAAAGGCACTGGAGAACTTCGACGATGCGGACCTGTCCAATCCGGACGACCAGGGCATCATCAGGGTGTTCATCCAGGAGGGCATCGACTTCTATCGCGCAGAGCCGGACGGACTCGTGAAGATGGGTCCTCTGACCGCCGAGGATGTTGCGTGGTCCTTCAATGACGCAGGTTCGGAGAACACGAACTCCGCGCACTCCAACTCGTCGCAGGCTTATGAGTACTACAAGCCGTGGCGCGCAGAGAGCGACTATGTGGTAGTAGCCGAGAACCGGGCGTTCCGCTCGGACGGTTTGCAGGACGCTTCATCGATTTGCCAGGATGCTATTTGGATGCAGTCCAAGGCATACAACGATGAGTTGGAAGCTGCAGGCAATGCGGACGGATCTTTTGGATTCCCGCACGGCTCAGGTCCCTTCGTAGTCGAAGAGTGGCTGCCCGCTGAGCGCATAAACTCGGTAGCCCGTGTTGACCACTGGAGGCAGTCTGCCCCGTTCCAGAGGCTGATCTTTGTACAGGCGAATGAGGCGCAGCAGCGTTCCGCGATGCTCCAGACAGGGGCGGCGGACATCGCAATGGCGTCCATTCAGGACGTAGGACGGCTAGAGGACGAGGGCTTCAAGTTCCACGAGGGCCTTGACGCAATTAACGGAAACTTCTACTACTTCTCCGGCAACCTATGGGCGTTCAAATACCCGCCGAACTCGACACTTGGCGAGCAAGATCTGTCCGGTCAGCCGATAATGCGGAAGGGTTTCATACCCTCCGACAAGTACCCGTGGATTGGCGACCCCCGCCTGGAGTGCGTGGGTATTGACCGCAGCGACCCCGCTATCCAGGACACGCCTGGCGCGGGTTGCGAGGTTGCCAACTTCAGCGGCATGTACGAATTTGACGGTTTCGATTCCCGGTTTGAAGAGGGCGCTGTAGGCTTCGACTACACCGACACGGACCGGTTCTCCTACGATACGCCTCGTATGCAGAGCGCCAAGGCATTCCGCCAGGCACTCGCTTTCGCGATCGACCGCGAGCTTATCGCGTCGTCGGTTACAGGTGGTTACGGTGGCGCGGTCTATGGCGGGGCGTTCCCCGGCCAGACGTATCACCAGACGCACCCTGAGTATCAGGACCGCTGGAGTTACGCATTCGATCCGGAGAAGGCGCGGGCGCTTCTTGCAGAGTCAGGCGTGGAGCCCGGCTTCGAGTTCGAGTTCTTCTGCTCACAGGGCAATGGCACATCGCTTGAGGTCTGCGAAGCCGTCGTAGGACAGTGGAAAGAGAACCTTGATCTTGAGCCTTACATTGACAGCACACAGTATTCATCGCGCCGCCCGACAATGCTGGGTCGCGAGATACACGTGCCGTGGATGACGCGTTGGGGCCCGACGAGCAAGCAGGGTAGGCTTGGCGAGGGTGGCGGCACGCTGCCGGGTGGTGGTCTGTGGCCGCTTCCCGCCGGTGGCTGGAACCCTGGCATCGAGGACAACCGCTGGTGGCAGAACCGCGAGGATACTCGCGTGCAGCAGAAGGGTTCGGACGAGAACCTCGCCACGCGCCAGGGGATCCTTGACTGGGCGTACGACATGACACTGTCTACCGGTACTGTTGAAGTACCTGTTCTCATCGGGTTCAATCCGGACACGGTTGAGAGCTGGAACCTCGCTCCGTATGAGCTTCCTAACTCGTTCGAGACGATCGTGCCGGCGAACAGGAACTAAGACTGTTCCTGTCCATAATTGGATTGACAGATTACTGAAATTAGACGCGGCGTCCTGCCTAATGTATTGTTAGTGGGACGCCGCGAAGCACTATATCGACACCGAATTTACTACTGTGCCTAACGGCATCCCCGGGGTTCGAACACAATGAAGGTCTTTATTCTGAGACGGCTGCTCTTTCTGGTGTTTGCGATATTCGCAGCGACACTGGTGGTGTTCGCGCTGTCCAGGCTACAAGGCGACCCGCGCAACGTGATGCTGAATGTGGGGTATGTTTCTCCTGAGCAGTGGGATGCTTGGGGCCAGCAGTTCCACCTCGACAAGCCGGTGATCGTGCAGTATGCCATCTGGATAGGCAAAGGCTTCTTCCAAGGAGACTTCGGCGATTCGCTGAAGACCGGCAAGCCGGTGATGCAGATGGTGGCAGGGTTCGCGCCCGCCAGCTTGCAATTGGGCCTGTCCGCTGTGCTGTTCGTGCTCATCACAGGCATCCCGCTTGGAATACTGTCCGCGGTGAAGCGCGGCACAATCTGGGATGTGATCGGCAGGACATTTGCCGTATTCGGACAGGCGCTGCCCCCGTTCTGGCTAGGCATCATGCTGATTCTCGTGTTCTCGGTAACCCTTGACTGGCTACCTTCAGGAACGCGTGGGCACGATGCGACCAACTTCTATGAGCGTCTGAAGTATTTCCCCATGCCGGCGGTAACACTTGGGTGGCTGGCATCAGCCGGGCTGATGCGCCTGGTGCGGTCGTCGATGCTGGAGGTGCTTGACTCGGAGTTCGTGAAACTTGCGAGGGCAAAGGGCGTCAGCACGAACAAGGTCATCTGGAAGCATGCGTTCAGGAACGCGCTGATACCGCCCCTCACTTTCGCGGGGTTGATCCTGGTCGGATTCATCGGGGGCACGGTCGTGACAGAAACTGTGTTCGCGTGGCCAGGCCTGGGTCAGATGACTTACACAGCCATTATCAATAACGACTTCCCTCTGATGACGGGGGCGGTTCTAGTGTTCACGCTGCTCTATGTGTTTGCGATCTTCCTGATTGACATACTGTACGCATTCATAGACCCGCGGATTCGTTATTCCTAAGAACTTGGCATAAGAACTTGGCCTAAGGACCTGGGCCTAAGAAACTGACCTGAGGAATTTTCTGAGGACCCGGCATTGACTACACCAGTACAACAGATGACCATCGCTGACCTCGAGGCCAGCAATAGAGAGTCAACGCTTGCTCGAGCCTTCTATGTGTTCCGGCGTTGGCCCCTAATCCCGATAATCATACTTTCCGTATTGGCAATATGCGCGGTATTTGCGCCGCAGATTGCGCCATACGAACCGGAAGAGGACCAGCTGCGCGCAGTTCTTGCGTCTCCTGCATGGTACCCGGCATGCGAAGAGGGGCAGCTTACGAACAAGTTCGAAACCTGCAACACGAATGGCATTCCCCTGGGGCGGGATAGTGAGGTTTATTACTTCATCATTGGAGCGGACCAGCTTGGGCGCGACCTGCTAAGCAGGATAATCTTTGGGGCGCGGCTGTCGCTCAGTCTCGCTGCCATCGCCATCGCAATCGGAACGCTCTTCGGCACCACAGTCGGGTTGGTAGCCGGCTACTACGGCGGCATAATCGACGAGAGCATTATGCGCGTGGTGGATGTGTTCAATGCGATCCCGTATATTCTGCTGGCGATTGCGCTTGTGTTCGTGCTGGGTCAGAGTTTCGTTGTGGTCGCGTTCGTGCTCGCGCTAGGCTCATGGGCGGGAATTGCTCGTCTGGTGCGCGGTCAGACGCTACAAGTGCGGAACTTCGACTTCATTGCGCTTGCGACGATTGCGGGGGCTTCAACATTCCGCATTATGGTTAAGCACCTGCTGCCTGCGGTCGCAAACACTGTGGTAGTGGCGACGACGCTGCAGGTGGGCAGCACCATCCTTTCCGAGAGCATTCTTTCCTTCCTGGGCGCGGGAGTTCCGCCGCCTACGCCATCATGGGGCGCTGACATATCTAATGGACGCGAGTACCTCGGATCGGCATGGTGGGTGGCGTTCTTCCCCGGAATGGCAATCTTCCTGACGGTTCTTTCCTTCAACTTCATCGGCGACTGGCTGCGCGACCGCTGGGACCCGCGCCTGCGCCAGATATAGCCGTCATCAGCCGGGTTATCTCTGTGGCTATGAGACTGCTGGAAGAGATATACAGCATCCGATACCCGCTGCTGTGGGTGTTGTTCATTGGCGGCGCTATCTTCCTGGTGCTTGTGGGCTCTGGCGTGCGCGTGCCGGGGATCGAGCGACAGATAGCGGTGTCGAAGGAGACGCGCGACGCTAACGCTACCGCAAATGCGCCGACGCTTTCGAGGGCGCAGGCTATCGAGCGAGTGCGCGAGTTTCTGCGGACGGGGTGCAGTAATGGTCCCGCGTACCTGGAGGGCGATCCTCAATTTACCGCTGTCTTCATGAACTCGCCTGTTACCGACGATCATCACGTGCGAGGCAAGAAGGAGTGGACGGTGATTCACGCGCCGACCGACAACTTCTGGCGGCTGTATGAGGGCACGGGCGAGATTGTGACCGTGATTGGGGAGTGCTGACGAGTTTACAGTTGTCAGTTAACAGTCGTCAGTGGTGCTTGCCGCGGGCACGGATTCAGCCTGACTGTCGAGTTCGCCCGCTTCCTTCAATGGTGATGGCAGGTCTTCGTCCGGCAGGACCGTCGTCAGTTTTCTCACGGGGTAGTTGATTTCGATACCTTCTTCGTTGAAGCGTGCGTGGAGTCTCATGATGATTTCGTGCTGGATTGCGAACATTGCGACGCGGTCGGCGCCCTGGAAGATGATGCGGAAGTTGATGTTGGAGTCGGCGAACTCGAAGAAGCGGAAGAGCGGCTCGAATTCCTTGTTCGCGTCGTCGGATTCCTCGACAACCTGGCGCGCCACTTCCAGGGAGACCTGCTCGACTTTCTTCAAGTCTGAATCGTAGCTGACGCCGCACTCCACGATGCCGGTAATGGCGGGCGTTGGCGTGGTGTAGTTGGTTACGATGCTCTCGGTAATCAGGTTGTTGGGGACGACAATCATGTTGTTGAACCTGCTGCGAAGGACTGTGCTGCGCCATCCGATGCTCGTGACGAAGCCTGCCCTCTCTGCATCGATTTCCACATAATCGCCTTCACTGATGTTTCCCTCGGCAACGACATAGGTTCCGGCGATGAAGCTGGCGATGGTGGGGCTGATTGCAAGGGCGACCGCCAATCCGCCGATGCCCAGACCTGCGAGCAGCGGGGTAATCGGGATGCCGAGAATGTCGAGTACGACGAGCGTGCCGAGGGCGAAGACGAATATGGACGATATTCGGATGAGGATGGGCCAGATGGCGGTGTTGAGCGCGGTGCGGGTGTCGTGGGGGACGCGGGCGCTGTACCAGCGCATTATCGCCCTGATTAGGCGGGATATTGCGTAGCAGACCAGCGCGGCGACGGCGACGAGCCACGCGGTATGTCCCAGTTGATCCAGATTCGATATGAAGCCGAGTGATCGCGTTGACGCCTGCGAGAGCGAGGTAAGGGCGAGCCGCGTGCCGATGAGGATGATCACGAGTGCGGCCGGAAGGCGGAGCGCCCCGATGATGCGAATCTCGATTGACCTGAGAGGGCTCTCGTGGCGCTTAACGAGCAGGTTAAGCACCTGACCGAGAATCAGGTTTGCGAGGAAGGCGATTGTGCAGGACGCCGCAATAACGCCGAGCGCGTAGAAGAGCGCAAATGCTGCGTTGTCTGCGAAGGCTTCGGGAAGCATTGAAAGCTATTAGCCTGATTATCAGGAACTGTGATTCTTATGCACGTCGTTGCAGAACCAACTCTCGCCCATTTCCATTTGGAACTCACCTGAGAAGGGAAAATGCTTGACGATATATTCGGCCGCCTTCTGTTCCAGGGCAATGCGCTTAGTCTCTTCTGCATATTCGTATTCCAGCATATCGACGGTTTTATAAGATTGTTCGTCGTTCAATATTATTGCTGCACCCCTCAAGGCACCTCTTGCAAGAAGTGGTCTTGACTCTGGTTTCAGATAGCCGTATCTTGCGAGAATTCGTGCTGCATCGGCGGCGTTCAAGCCGCGAACTCGCTTAACTCTGTACCAGGGCTTGAACTTATCGTGAGCATTCTCGACAGAATTTAACTGTTTAACCACCGCCTGAAGATTGCCAGCTTCCTTTACTGCATTGAATACACAAGCAATCCAGTATGCGAATCCGTACTTGAGCAGATTCGGGCGTTTATGCACTCCTCTTTCTGAGTTCAAGTTTCTATCAAATTTGCCGGTGTCCCAAAACTCTCTATATTTCGCCTTTACTGAGTCACGATAGCTCTTATTCGTGAACAGATAAGTCTTCTCCTCACAAGTCATAGCATTGAAGAATAGTTTGAAGCAGTCGTGTTGGTCGTTAAACCAGCCTTGCAGCATTACCATTGAAAGTTGCAAATCCTTGTATATTGGAAAATCACAATCTTCCCTACCTGCTTTGCCAATTGCCTCTAGTTTCTTCAAGGCTTCCTCCAAAACTCATCGATACTTTGTCAGGAATAACAGAGAGATTAAAGTGCCATCGCGTAGCCTATGGAGTTCTTGGCGGATGCTGCGCCTGCGATGACGCCCTTGTCGGCGTGCCAGCGGATGCCCATGACCTTGCCGTTAGCCCAGTCTCCGGTCAGCTCGATTTCGTGGCCGCGACGTTCGAGTTCGCGGCGCACATCCGCTGGGATGCGGGACTCCGCGACGACGCGGGCTGGGTATGCTGCGCGCGGGTAGAAGGACGATGGGAAGTGCGTGGAGTGGACGGTGGGCGCGTCGAGGGACTCCTGCAGGTTCATGCCGAATTCGATGTGGTTCAGGAAGAACTGGAGCGTCCACTGTTCCTGCGAGTCGCCGCCGGGTGTGCCGAAAGCCATGTACGGCTCGCCATTTCGCGTGACCATTGTTGGCGTCAGGGTGGCGCGCGGGCGTTTGCGCGGCTGGAGCGCGTTGGGGCGGTCGGAGTTCAGGTAAAACATCTGGCCGCGCGTGCCGAGCGGGAAGCCAAGCCCCTTGATGACGGGGGAGGTGCCGAGCCATCCGCCGCTGGGAGTTGCCGCGACCATGTTGCCCTCGGCGTCCATTGCATCGAGGTGTGTGGTGTCGCCGATGTGGGCGTGGCCGAGGCCGAGATCGCGTACTTCACGGGCGGCTACGCCTAGGGCGGCGCGGTTGTCCTCTGCGACGCCGATTGCGGTGTAGTCAGGCGCTCCGCCGCCGAGGTCGCCGGGGCGGAGCTCGCGCGATGCGATTGCGCCGATCTGCCCTGCGCGCTTCTGGGCGTAGTCGTCGGAGAGCAGCAGGTCGATGGGCACTTCGTCGAAGGCGGGGTCGCCGTAGTAGGCTTCGCGGTCAGCGAATGCGAGCTTGGCGGATTCCACCCATGTGTGCAGGTAGTCGGCGGAATTGTGGCCGAGCGCGCCGACATCCATCGTATTCAGGATGGCAAGCTGCTGAAGGAAGAGGGGGCCCTGTGTCCATGTGGAGCATTTGTGGACGTCCAAGCCGTTGTATTCGAGGGATACGGGCTGCTCGACGGTGGCGTGCCATTCGGCGAAGTCTTCGGCGGTCAGCATGCCCTTGTGCGCCATGCCGCTCGCGTCCTCGACGGGGTTGTCGTTGATGAAGCGGATGATCGTCTCGGCGACCGCGCCTTTGTAGTATTCGTCGCAGGCGGCTTCGATGCCGGCGATGCGTCCCTTGCCCTGCGCCTGCTTCTCGGCGGCGCAGAGGGAGCGCAGCATCGCGCCAAAGTCGGGATTGCGGATTAGCTCGCCCGTTTGCGGGGCGGTGCCGTTGCGGAAGTATATCTCGCCGGTTGTGGGGTACAGCTCGGTGTACTTGGCATAGTCGGAGGCGAGGCGCTGCCGGAGGCCGTCGTAGAGCGGGAATCCGTTCTCTGCGAGGTCTATCGTGGGCTGCACTATCTCGGCGAAGCTCATGGTGCCCCAGCGAGCGAGCGCGGTCGTCCATGTGCCGACTACCGCTGGGACGCAGGCGGGCAGGTAGCCGTCTCCCGGAATGAGGTCTATACCATTCTGGCGGCACCAGTCGATGGTGAACGCCTCGGCGGACCAGCCCATGCCGGATACAGAATATGTGCGGCGCTCCTTCGCGATATATACCAGCGTGGGGACTTCGCCGCCGATGCCGCAGGACTGCGGCTCAAGCAGTGTCTCGCAGATGCCCATCGCTGCCGCTGCGTCTATGGCGTTGCCGCCGCGCGCGAGCATCTGGAATCCGACAGAGGATACGAGGTAGTGGCCGGAGGTAACTACGCCCCTGGCGCTCATGACGACGGGTCGGGTGGTGAATGCTGGCATTGGGTTGCCTCCTGTGATTAGTTGTCAGTTGCCAGTAGCGAGTGTGGTTGTGAAATGCGATGCGACGAGTTCGCATTGAACGACCGAATACGTGGGTCTATGGGATGGGACGGATGATAGCAGAAAAGGACGGACAAAGGGGCAGCAGAGGCTTTAACACTTCTCCGCTTCTCATCTTGAAGGGTTCGCAGGGGCGATGGCGTGGCGCTTGAAGTCTGAAGTGAGTTGCGACGCGCCGGAGAGTATTCTGGGCGTTTCGAGCGGCTCAACTCTGTCGTTGATAGTGCGGCTAGGAATCCTGAATTCACAGGCTCAGGCGTACAGCGCTTTGAGATTCTTCACTCCGCTTCGCTGCGTTCAGAATGACAAGGGAGGAGAATGGCTGTGCTCAGAGTGACAGGGGAGGAGAATGGCCGCGCTCAGCTCTAATCCCTTCAGTGGATGGGATGCCTAGCGGCACGGGACGGCCTAATCGGCATGCGCGGATGACTGGAGTTGGGCTATTTCGCAGATGCACCGGACTCCCTCTTCCATAAGCACGGCTAAGTCAAAAATTTGCATGTTTCAACAGTTTCGAAGATTCTTATGTATATTCATATAAAAACAGGGTATTTCATATGCGATTGACACACATTCATGGTTGCTATCGTGCTAACATGGTCTGCCTTATAGAGAATGTCCTCAATCTATGCAAACAGTTTCGACGAGATAGATTGCAGATTGATGTTCAGACTTACATCCCCAAGGTTGAGCTCCAGGTCAGTATCCGTCATACTGCTGGCCATCGCAGTGCTGGGCGTCTTCGCATTCCTCAGTGTCGCGGCAGCACAGTCTGAGTGCGTTCAGTCCCTGGACGGCAATAGCGCCGTCAGCGGTTCATGGACTGGCGACTGTCTCTCCGAGAGCACACCTACTGGGCCGACCGATCCCCCGCCGGGAACCCGGTACGCCCGCTTCTACTCGTTCTCTCTCACAGAGCAGGCTGATGTAACCATTACGCTGGAGTCGGAGACGGACCCGTATCTCTTTCTGCTTGACGGCGATGGAGATGTCCTGCGCGAGAATGACGACATCAGCACGAGTGGCGGCAATTACAACTCGCAGATTCGGCAGACGCTCGCCGCCGGCGACTACACCATTGAGGCAACGACCTACTCCAGGGAGGCGACAGGGGACTTCACACTCACGCTTAGCGGACTGCATGCTGCAGAGGAAGCGCAGCCCACTCCCACACAGACGCCATTGGCTGACGAGTGCGTGAGTACGCTTACGAGCGAGACCACGGGGGGCAGTTGGACTGATGAATGCTCCTCGCGGAACCACGAGGCCGCTTACGCCCGATTCTACTCGTTCACGCTCGTCGAGCGGTCGGATGTGACCGTAACGCTGGAGTCTGATACGGACACTTATCTCTACCTGCTAGACGGCGATGGCGATGTGGTGGCTGAGAACGACGATATCGACAGGGACGGCGGCGACTTCGACTCGCGGATACGGGTGACGCTCGACCCCGGCGACTATACGATAGAAGCGACCACCTACTCTGCGGAGGCGACGGGGGAGTTCACACTGACCGTAGCCGGCATCGACTTAGCGGCATCGAACCCAACACCCGAGCCGACACCTACTACCGTGCCGGCGACTGCAGCCGCCATTCCCACGCCTGACCCCACTTCCGAACCGACGCCCACGGCAGTACCGGCGAATTCAACGTCCACACCCATACCCGAACCGACGTCTGCGACAGTGCCGGCGACTTCAACCGCCGTTCCCACACGTCAGCAGGCGACTCCAATGTCCACGCCAGAACAGACGGCTACTACTGCACCTACACCTGAGCCTACGACAACTCCCACTCCGCCCGAACCGCCCACGCGCCAGCAGGCGACACCCAGGCCTGAACCTACACTTACTACCGTACCCACACTTGAACCTACGGCGACACCCGCGCGCTCCCGTTTGCACCTGTTGCCGGCGGCGACACCCACGCCCGTGCCTACACCGCCGAGTGCGGGTGACAGAGCCGCGCTGGTCGCGCTGTACAACAGCACAGGCGGGGCGAACTGGACGCGCAAGGACAAATGGCTGAGCAACAGGCCGTTAGGCGAATGGGACGGTGTGATAACGCACATATATAACGGCAGGGTAAGGAATCTGCAGCTCATAAACAACAATTTGACCGGCTCTATTCCCACTCAGCTAGGCAACTTGACGGAGATGATTCAACTGGACCTCCATCACAATGAGTTGAGCGGCTCCATTCCCGCCGCACTTGGTAACCTTTCCAATCTGGAATACCTGGCCCTCAGGGCCAATGAGTTGAGCGGCCCCATACCGGCCGCACTTGGCAATCTGTCGAAGCTGGCGACGTTGGACATCTATCTCAATGAATTGAGCGGCTCAATTCCGGCCGATCTGGGCAACCTGTCGAAGCTGGAACACCTGGGTCTCAGTCACAACGAGTTGAGCGGCTCAATACCCGCCGCGCTGGGCAACTTGGACAATCTGCAATTCTTGTACCTTAGTCGCAACAACCTGACCGGCTGTATCCCAAAGGGGCTGAGTGATGCCCAGTACCATGACCTGGGCGCTACCGGTCTGGGTTTCTGCGAGTAGTGGGCGCCGCTTCGATAAGGGTATTGGCGCTGGACCTCGGCAAGATCACTAACGTTTACTACCTACACTTACTCGTAGACTACCAGTTGGAGAGAGGCATTACGCTGCTCGCCGACCTGGTTGATGATGGAGAACTGTCCGAACTGGCTGATCTCGACCTGAGCAGAACCGGTTGAGCGGCTCCATTCCTGCCGAACTGGGTAGCTTCCAGCCGCTTGATCTTCAGCCAAGCGTCGTACTGCCTCCGTCCGGAGTCGCGTTCCTGGCCCTTCACCTTTCTTCCGTGCGACTGAACGACATTGCCATACTTAGGCATTGCCATGCGAAACTGTATGGAAATGTTTATAAGTTTCATCTAGTTATTACACCTTATTTATGGCTATTGCTGTAAACTATATGCAATCAGGTAAGTTGCACTCATAAATAGTCTTGTTCCGCAAGTGTTGGCAGTACAAAGCTTGCGAAAGGGGAATAGGAATGCCAGATTGGATTCGGAAGCTCTCGAGTTCACACCTCCCATCTTTCCAGGAGAGAACGGAGCCGCGCTTGAGCGGGCGCAGCCGTATGCTGTCCGTTCTGGGGGCGGCGCTCCTGGTGTTCGCACTGTTGCTGGTCTTGTCCCAGACCCGAGGAGGTCAGGCGCGCGCCGATGGCGAGACTGGAGTTCCTGCCAAGCCCGATGGGTTGTCGGTTTCCACGACACCCGGCTCGCTTGATGCGGTTGTGGATTGGGACGACACTTCCGGCGCAACACATTACAAAGTGCGCTGGCGGGTGGCAGGGTTCGGCAATTCGCTGAACGAGGGAGTTGAGGCGCAGTCCTCCGCCGCCTCGATCACTGTTGCAGACTACGGCGAGTGGGTCGTGCGCGTGCAGGCTTGCAATAGCGCGGGCTGCGGGGCAGCTGCCGCGCGGAGGTTTGCAGTCGCGCCGGTGCCGACACCTACTCCCACCCTTACCGTTACGCCAACACCGTCAATCAGGATTCCTGCTGCACCTACCGGGTTGCAGGCATCCATTGAAGCGGGTTCTCTGAATGTGGCTGTGGATTGGGACGATGCCTCCGGTGCAACTCAATACAAGGTGTACTGGCGGGTGGCAGGGTTCGGCAACTCGCTGAACGAAGGAATGGAGGCGCAGTCATCTGATGCGGGCATAACCGTTGCGGACTACGGGGAGTGGGTGGTGCGCGTGGAAGCCTGCAACAGCGCGGGATGCGGTCCGGGGGCTGCGCGAAGATTTGCGGTCAATCTGGTGCCTACTGCTACCGCTACTCCGACTCCTACCACCACACCTACGGCTACACCGGCGCCTACCGCCACAGCTACGGCTACTCCAACAGCTACCGCCACAGCTACGGCTACGCCTACTGTCACGCCAACTCCGGAGTCCGGTGAACGCACCTATCGCGGAGAGCTAGGGAGGGCGTTTGTAGAGCTGAGCCTGCGGAGACCTGCACAGGAGGCTGCTGGAGAGAGCGCGGCGAGGACATCCCGCCAGACAAGACAGTCGGAGACTGCTACGGCGACCTCCACGACTACCAGCATCGTCTATGTCGTTGACGACTCATTGACATTGGACGGCGACTTCCACGAGGTGCGGAGGGCGTAGCAAGATGTGCGAGATACACAGATGGCAGACACCAAGGTGGCGCTTTTCAAGTTCGGAAGTAATTCAACAAAACTCTTCGGACTTACCGATCACTCGTCTGCGCCCTGGAACGATCACATTGATTCATTCAGCGGAACACAGGGGGTCTATACGAACTGGACAGTGCTGTCGAGCGCAAAGAGATTACTGGACGGGGACTCCGCCGACGTTAAGAAAGTCATCTTCATGACGGACGCCTTGTCAATAAACCTTCACCAGGATCTGGATGGCACGATCGACTCGCTGGCAGAAGCAGGCATAGTCGCAGACACCATTGGTCTGGGCATTCATTCCTTGGTCGGGTTTGAATCTCTTGAGAGCATTGCGACCGGAACGGGCGGGGAAGCTCGAATGGTGTGGAAATCGATAAACGGCACTACCAACGACCCTGCGGTGACGGCGAGGGACATGTCGGATATTCTGAAGGATTCGGTTGGCGACAACACGGCGACGCTGTTCTTGTTCGACACTTCAATCTCAATTTTCTTGGTAGGTCTCGGGGATGACCCGAGGGGAGAGGCGTTGACCGCGGCGGCGACAAAAGCAGGAACCTCCACCGACGCACAGGTCGGAATGGCGAAATTCTCCGGAGAGAGCGTCAAGAAATATGAGCTTGTCAACGCCATCGGTTCCTCGTCCCTGAGTGACCCTTCGAGCGGCAGACTTCAAGCGGGCACGAACATAGACTACGCGCTGCGGGAGGCCTATAAGACCATCTCGGACAAAGGTGTAACCGCCACGAACAAGCGCGTGGTGCTGATTTCCGACGGAATCACCGTAGAAGTGCGGGATTCCACACTGGACCTATACAGCGACAACGGCGTGATTCTGGATGTCGTGGCCTTTCGCTCGCATGCAGACCGGGTGTTGCTGAAGAACCTGGCCGACGCTACGGGCGGGAACTTCAATGTGACCCAGTTGACGTCTGAGTGGGTGTGGGAGCCGGAAGAGGAAGAGTAGAGAGTGGGGGAAAGTCAGGAACTGTCTGGTAGACGGAAACCGACCCTCTTCGCGCTGCGTAAATGAGTCTGATCCGAAAAGGAGGTGTGCCCGTGATTCTGACCGCCACAGCAAGATTGGGACTGTACATCGCCCTGCTGATCGTATTGCGTTCCGCAAATGCGCTGATAGACGCGGACGCCGCCGGCCTTAAGAAAGTTATCTTCTTGGCAGACGGTGATTTATGACCATTGCAACTGTCTTGTCCGCATTCGCCCTATTAACCTTCATGGCTTGGACAGCGATACTCGTTCTTGTAGTCCGCGTCGGACTGTTGCCCAAACTGGGTGCCGTGGACGAGGCTAGCTCGGACGACTCTCAGCTGCTGTCCCCGCCACCGCGCGTATCAGTCATCGTGCCTGCTCACAACGAAGAACGCGGCATAGCGGAATCCCTTCGGTCGCTGCTGAGTATGGACTACCAGGACTATGAGGTGATATTCGTCAACGACCGCTCAATCGACCGCACGGGCGATATTGCAGAGGAATTCGTCGCGAAGGATAAACGTCTCAAGGTGATTCATATCGAGGAGCTGCCGCCGGGCTGGTTCGGGAAAAATCATGCGGCTTGGTGCGGCGCGCAAGCGGCGAGTGGCGAGATTATTCTGTTTACGGATGCGGATGTGATTATTGCTCCGGATGCTCTTTCGCGTGCCGTTAACTATCTCATCGGCGAAAATCTGCAATTCCTTGGCGTGGTCCCTGGAATGATCGCGTCCGGTGCGCTGCTTAAGGCAAGCATTACGGCGGCGGGATTGTGGCTGTATCTAAGATTCAGACCTTGGAAGATGCGCGATCCTGATAGTTCGGCATATTTCGGCGTGGGTCCCTTCATAATGTTCCGAGCCGACTCATACCACAGCATAGGCGGACACAGTCGGATTGCGCTGCGCCCTGATGAAGATGTGCAGTTGGGCAAGCTGGCGAAACGCTCGGGACTGCGGGCGGACTTGTTAGCAGGGATTGCAGAAGTGAAATACGAGTGGATGCCTTCTACTCGGGGCCTTGTAAGAGGATACACCAAGAACTTTTTCGCCTCTCTGGAATACAGCGTCTTGAAAGTGCTGGCGTGGACTGTTGTCGGGTTGTGGCTGGGTGTTTCTCCGTTTGTGCTGACGCCGCTTCTGGTGTTGATGGGAGAGGGCATCCTGCCGACCACGCTGCTGGCGGCATCAGCCTGTTTGAGCTTGCTGTTAGTGGCAGGGATGATGCGCGAGGCGAGATATGAGGTGTGGAATGCGCTGCTGTTTCCGCTGGGGGTGCTGGTCTCCGTATTCGCTATGTGGCGATCAATGATTGTCGCCATGACCCGTGGAATCGCGTGGGGTGGAGAACCGATTCCACTTTCGGAGTTGCGTAACCATCGCATCTGATTCGTCAATAATCTGACCCTCTCAGCCCTCTGGAGGTGAGCGGGATTCCAAGCTAAGTCAATACATAGACAACGACGCTATTCTGGATGTCGTGGCTTGCAGAATGCATGCCGACAAGGTGTTGCTGAAGAACTGGGCCGACGCCACCGGCGGTAACTTCAACGTAGCCCAGTAGAGACTGCCCGATAGACGACAGATAAAGCTGTTCCTTCTTCTGCCGAGGTGTGCGCTGTCGGCAGGAGTAGCGGCCGGCGGCTTTCAGCCATATCGGTCACTTATGAGTAGTAAAGCAGGTCAGGTATCGGCGCGCCAACATGCACGGGAAAGCCAGATTCCACAGGAACCTAGATTGCGAATGTCAGAGCCTTCTGATAGCAGAGATGGACGCGGTGCCTATATTCAGGCATCGCGTCCATCTCTGGGGGTAGTCTTGCGGTCAGCTTACATCACTTGACATTCTTGCATCTCCTTTCCATAGACTTCGACTGGTTTAGCCACCTCCGCGGCGCTCACCGCGACCACCGTGCTCGCCGCCGGATTCCCTACTGCCACTGTGTTCGCCGCCCGACTCACTGCCGCCTGCTTCACCGCCGCTGCCACTTCCATGCTCGCCGCCGCC
>MPND01000010.1 GCA_002238855.1 SAR202 cluster bacterium bin90 | reverse complement strand
TCACTGTCCTTCACTCGAAGAATAACCACTCTCTGCTGGTTCATGAGACTAACGCGAATGCCGTCGATGTTTAATTCCAGCATCAGACCATCCCCTCCAAACTTATCCTCTCCGAATGTGTGCATATTGTAAGCACATGGTATATGAGTGTCAACGCATGGGTAAGGGTTGCCAGCGCAGATTTACGCCTGCGTCGCTTGCCGAAACGGCTTACCTTTCATTCGGCGTTGCAGGTCTGAGCGAGGCATTGTTACGCGGCGTTCACAGCCCGTGCAGGTGATGCCAATGTCCGCGCCGACACGCACAATCCGCCAGTTGAATTCGCCGCAGGGGTGGCGCTTCTTCAGCCGCACGAAGTCACCGATTTCGTACTGCGTTACCACGGTGCGCCCTCTTGCTCCAGAACGCAGTTGATCTCGTCACGCAGTTTTCCGGCGGCGTTCCGAGCGCCGTCCGGGAAGCCACCGGTGGAGCGGTCGGCGTAGATTATGCCGCGCGCCGAGTTGATGAGAACTCTTGGCGGAGTCGCACTGCCGTCTGCGCTGCGGTCGATGCCGTTCTTCACTGACATCTCAAGCTCGCCGCCCTGGGCGCCCACGCCGGGTATTAGGATAGGCACTTCGGGACAGCGAAGCCGCACGGTGCACAGCTGATCGGGAGAGGTTGCGCCTACAACCAGACCCAGATTGCCGTTGGAGTTCCACTCCGATGATCGTACTGCCATCCACTCGTAGAGCGGCATTTTTTGCCCCTGTCCGTCCATACCAAGTTCCGTGGTGTCCGGCAAAACCATCATGTCCTGGAATTCCTGGGCGCCAGGATTCGAGGAGCGGCACACGACGAAGACGCCCCTGTCGGCGTAGTCGAAGAATGGCGATAGCGATTCGCCGCCCATGTAGCCGTTCACGGTAACCGCGTCGAAGTCCCAGAAGTCGAATATTGCCCTGGCATATCTGATGCTTGTGGAGTCTATGTCGCCGCGCTTGGCATCGCAGAGCAGCACAACATCCGGAGCGACCTTGCGGATGTACGACACTGTGTCACGCAGTGCCTGCAGCCCTTCCAATCCGAGCGCCTCGTAGAAGGCGATGTTTGGCTTGTAGGCACAGACGAGGTCCTTCGTGGCGTCCACTATGGCGCGGTTGAACTTCCGAACATCCGCGATGGGCATGAGCGCGGGGTCCACATCCAAGCCTATGCACACGAGGCTGCGGTTGGTGCGTGTCGCGCTGTCTAATCTGCTGGTAAACTTGCTCACTGAATTAAGCCCTCATTAAGCCCTCAAATCGGGCCCTCATTCCATCCCTCTCCTGAAGGGTCGGGAGCGCGCACGCTCGTTGATTATTGCCTCACATCCAGTTTAATATCGCCCTGCTTACCTAACAAGTGCTCCCACGACTGTTTAGATGCGAGATTATCATGTCGGATTCGGCCTTAGATCAAGAGTTACTGAGCATCCATGACCGTATGCTGGCGCAATACGGGCGGCAGCAATGGTGGCCTGCCGACACGCCGTTCGAGATGATGGTGGGCGCCGTGCTGACGCAGGCGACGGCATGGACGAATGTGGAGCTGGCAATCGGCAGGCTGAAGGAGGCCAATGCGCTGTCGCCGGCAGCTATACGGGATATGGAGCCGGATAAGCTGGCGTCTCTGATTTACTCAAGCGGGTTCTACAACGCGAAGGCGCAGAGGCTGAAGGCGCTGGTGGAGTACCTTGGCGACACGTATGAGGACGACATCGCCGCGATGCGGTTGGAGGATGACGCGAAGCTGCGGCGCGAACTGCTGGCGGTCAGGGGCATTGGCGAGGAGACGGCGGACGCCATTCTGCTGTATGCGCTGGGTAAGCCGTCATTCGTGATCGACGCGTACACGCGGCGTCTGTTCAAGCGGCTTGGCATTGTGCCGGAGTCGGAGGGTTATTCTGCGTACCAGCGGATGTTCAGCGACAATCTACCGTGCGACGCGGAGTTGTTCGGAGAGTACCACGCGCTGATTGTGGAGCATTGCAAGGTGGCGTGCCGCACGAAGCCCGTGTGCGAGGGATGCTGTTTGCTGAGCGTATGTCCGACAGGCCGCGCAAAAACGGAAGCGGCTAGATGCCCCTGAACCAGTCGGTGAACTGTGTCGCGAGCGTCTCATCGCCGGAGAGCGCGATGCGCCCGCGACGGACGGACCTACGAAGTTGTAGCCTGCCGAAGCAATACAGGATGTAGGTGTCGGTATCGCAGCCGAATGTGACATCTGCCGGCGAGTCGTCGGAGGGAGCGTGCCTGAAGTTGTCGCCGTTCACGATCACATCGTAGCCGCCGTCAGAGTCCGTCAGGTCGAAGCGATAGCGAATGGGCTTGTCGAGCGGTTCCGACTTCTGGAAGCCGGTGCGAAGCCAGCGCCAGACGAAGTCCAGCATGAAGGGTCTGGCGCGGTCGCTGAGCTTCGCGCTGCGGTCTATGGGATAGCGGATGTCCCAGGAATGAATTGTCAGCTCTGATGCGCGAATGTCTATGAGGCGGTCCACGCTTATGACGAAGTAAGGGTGCCAAGTGGGAAGGGAATAAGAGGACTCTTCGAGTTCCACCAGCACCGTGTTGAAGCGCTTGCAGCTTGCATTGAAGTCATAGAAAAGGTCTTCGTGGATAGCATTTCGCGTGTCCACCAGCCGCTCCATGCCCTGCTCAGGGGTGTCCGGACGTGACCAGCCCATTGGCGGGCCGGTTATGCCTTTGACTGCGTTGGTGATGCTCAAGCCGAACACATTGCCACCGAGAATGAGGTGAGTGATGACATCGGCGATTTTCCAGCCTTCGCAGGCGCTGGCGTAAACATCTGGGTCGCGCCAGATGTTATCGGGCAGCGTGTGCAGGTACGCCGCCATCTCGTTGGACAGGTCGCGCACCAACTGGATGCGCTCCCTAACCTGCTGTGGATCGCTCATAATCTCGTCCTTGTCCACCACGAGGTGTCTGCCTATTGTTCGACGGGCTCGCCCACGAACGGATTGAGGTTAGCTACGAAGGGAATTGAGCCCTTATCTCCCTGGCGATTTCGCGCTCGCGCCCGATGTCGATTTGCACCCTGTCAAGAATGTCCTGTGAACGCCGCTCCAGTGCCGCGATGTGCAAGGGCCCGT
This sequence comes from SAR202 cluster bacterium bin90, assembly GCA_002238855.1. Lineage (GTDB taxonomy): Bacteria > Chloroflexota > Dehalococcoidia > Lucifugimonadales > JADFKI01 > Bin90. The sequence goes on along the minus strand of MPND01000010.1, from coordinate 97,902 downwards.
CACCCCAGAGGCTGCTCCTACGGCGCGGCACAACATGCATATGGAAGTGCGGTACTTCCTGCATGCTTGCCAAGCCGTTGTTATTGTACAGGGTGATGCCGTCGGGCGAGTATGCCTTTACCATAGCGGCGGATACCCTGCGGACCGCGTCCATCAGCGCGGATGATTCTTCATCTGTCAGGTCAAGTATCGTTGGCGCATGCCTGCGGGGAATTACAAAGACCTGTCCGACTTCATATTGCCGAATGTTCACAATTGTGAGCGTCAGATCGGTTTCTTCCACAAGTCCCTTGTCAACTCTGCCTGCCAACATCTCGCAGAATACGCAGGGTGTCATGACGGGGAGTTCGAAGGGCGGGTCTAATGTTTTCACCATTTCACTTGAGGGGTGATCTTCTGCCGGCATTTCCCCTACCCTATTTGCTCTTCCCTGTATTTGTCGCAGACTTTTCCGATGCCGGCATCTTCTAAGGACACGCGAATTGCGAAACGCTGCCATTTTTGCAAGTCCTCGTGTGGCTTCTTCATGAGTGCGATGACATTCCTATGGACACCTTTTTCTTCTGCAACTTCAATGCAGGACTTGGGAGCCGCCGGAGTCGAACATGCCAATAGAGGTAGAGCGAGAATCGAGACGGCAACAGCCATGTGGACAAGTCTCACCCCCGCTAAATCCCCTTGTCCACGATGAAGGCGGCGAGGTCCGCAGTGCGGCAGCTGTATCCCCATTCGTTGTCGTACCAGCCAACGACCTTGACCATGTTCTTGCCAACGGTCATTGTCGAGAGGCCGTCGAGGATGCAGCTGTGCGGGTTCCTGGTGATGTCGCTGCTGACGAGCGGCTCTTCGCTGTATTCCAGCAAACCGCTAAGCCCGTTTGCCGCTGCCTCCTGAAAGGCATTGTTTACATCTTCGACGGATGCAGGCTGATTCAGCGTGGCGACAAAGTCGGTTACGGAGCCGGAGGGGGTGGGAACGCGCATTGCCATGCCATTGAGTTTGCCTTCAAGCTCAGGCAGGACGATGCCGACTGCTCTGGCTGCGCCGGTCGTTGTAGGTATGATATTGGTGGCACCAGCGCGAGCACGACGCAAGTCTGAGTGTCCGCCGTCGAGCATCCTCTGGTCGTTCGTATAGGCATGAATGGTGGTCATCAAGCCCTGCTCGACGCCGAAGCTGTCATTCAGCACCTTTGCCATGGGAGCGATGCAGTTTGTGGTGCATGAGGCGTTGGAAACGATGTTGTGCTTGTCGGGGTCGTACCTGTGCTCATTCACGCCCAACACGAGGGTGATGTCTTCGTTGCTGGCAGGCGCAGATATGATGACCTTCTTTGCGCCGCCTTCGAGATGCGCCGCGGATCTTCCCGCGTTAGTGAAAACACCTGTGCATTCGATGACGACCTCCACGCCCACATCGGCCCACGAGAGTTGAGACGGATCGCTGTGCGTAAAGGCGCGGATATCTTTACCATCTATGACGATGCCGTTTCCGGCTGCTTCGACTGTGCCGGGATAGATGCCGTATGTGGAATCGTACTTGAAGAGGTGCGCGTTGGTCTTGGAGTCGGAACGGTCGTTCACCGCGACGACTTCCAGCTTATCGGCGTGGCGCTCACTGATGGCACGAAACACCTGCCTGCCGATACGCCCGAACCCGTTGATGCCCACGCGAGTAGTCATTACGCTAGGACGCTCCCTTCACGACTAAACATCGGCCTACGATGTCTCAGTTCAATTATATCTATCGCGGTTGGGCACTACAATTGAATGCTGGTGAATGCTGGCAATCACTAAACGAGCGCCATTTCGCGACGCATCTGCGCCAGGCCCATTGGGCCGAGGTTCAGCGCGCGGGTGTGGAACTCCTTCAGGTCGAAGTCGGATCCCTTGCGACTCTTCGCATCCTCGCGGGCGTTCAGCCACTCACGTTCGCCAACTTTGTACGAGATTGCCTGTGCGGGCATTCCGAGATAGCGGTCAACTTCGCTTGCTACGAAGTCCTCCGGGAAGTGGCTGCGCTGCTTTATGAACACCAGTCCGAGTTCAGGGTTCCAGGTCTGGCCCGGATGGAAGTCGGAATCGGCAGGTATGTCTAGGCCCAGGTGCATTCCTATGTCAATAATCACGCGCACGCTACGGAGCGCCTGCGCGCGCAGCATGCCAAGGTAGTAGTCAGGGTTTTCCAGATAGCCAAGCTCGGCCATCAGGCGCTCGGCGTAGAGCGCCCAGCCTTCGATATAGCCGGAAGTGCCGCCCATCGCAGTCTGGAAGCGGGACAACTCGCTGGTGAGGTACTTGGCGATGCCGCGCTCGAAGTGGTGGCCCGGCACGCCCTCATGGTATGCGATGGACGCTTCGCCCCAGAGAGGGAAGCGCGTTTTGCCGCCGGTCGGATACCAGGTACGACCCGGACGGCTGAAGTCCTCGGACGGCGAGGTGTAATACATCGCGAGCGCGCCTCCGGGCGGCGCAATCATCGCCTCGATTCGCTTGACCGGATCGGGTATGTCGAAGTGGGTGCCGTTCAGTTCGGCGATGGTGGTGTCCTGCAACTCCTGCATCCAGTTCTGGAATGCGTCAACGCCCTCTATTGCGCGGTCAGGGTCGGTCTCCAGGAACTGCTTCGCTGCCTCAACTCCGGTGCCGGGCAGGATGCGTTCCGCCGTCTTCGCCATCTCGCTTTCGACCCAGCGCAGCTGTTCCCAGCCCCAGTTATAGGTCTCAAGGAAGTCCATGTCGGTGCCGTTGAAGGCACGGGATGAGAGTGCGTAGCGTTCCTCGCCGACGCCGTCCTGATCCACGGCATGCTTCATGTATTCTTCAGCCAGAAATTTTCCCATGTCCGCGTATGCGCCGGTGGCTGCATCTGCGCCGGCAACGAGGTCACGGCGGAGGGTGTCTGACGACACACCGGAGGCGTCAAAGGCGTCTAACAGGCCTTGAAAGAAAGGTTGTGCGCCCTTCTCGCCTGCCCATACCTGTGCCTGCTCGGCGCATCCGGCAGCCTGACGCCGGCTGCTCGTCCTGGACTGCCGAGTTCCTTCGACGAGACTCTGACGGAAACTCTCCAGTCCCTGCGGAACGAGCGCCATACGCGCCGCGATATTGCGCCAGTCGTCTTCGGTCTCGCGGGGCATCAGGTCGAATGTCATCCGAATGCCCTGAAACGGGCTGCCAAGCACACGCAGGCTGCGAAGGTGTTCTCCGGCGTCATGGGTGTCAAGGTCGGTCTGCAAGTCGTCGAGCATCGCGTCCCGTGCGATGCGGTCACGCTCGCCCTCTACCGTCGCCGCGTTCAGGGCGGCTATGGTCTGACGTTTGAGGTCGGCGTTGGTGTCTGCACCCTGCGGCGAGAAGTCGGACATCTTGTCATCGTAGCCCGGCACACCTATGGATGTTGCGCTTAGCGGGTTGAGTGCGGCGTAACGCTCAACGTAATTGTTCGCGATGTCATAGATTTGTGACATTTCTGTGTGGTTGCCTTTCGGTCATTATTTTCAAGTGTTTCACCTAAGGTTGAATGCCAAACAGATATTCCAATCGCCTTCTACCATGCACCACATGGACTATCTCAACGCCACCTTGAAGAGCAACGTACAGAATTGCATAGTTGTTACAAGGAAAGCTGCGGACATTCGGAGCCAGTTCAGGTCTTGCCCTTCCCATGAGCGGTTGAGTTGACAGCAATTCAAACCGCTCGAAAAACTGTCGATTGAGTCTGCGAGCGTATTCAACGCCTGCAAGATCTACTGCGTAATCCCAAATCTGGTCTAGCTCCAGCCGCGCCTGGGTCGATAACCTGAATAGAGCCATTTACTCTGATTCAGCGGTGTCGCGTCTTGCTTCCATCCTCTTTAAGCCCTCTTCCTCGATTTCGTCAAAGAGTTCATGAAGCGTTTCGCTAGTGTATTCAACATATTGCCCATTCGCAATTTGCTCTATCCCGACTTGCACTTTTTCCTTCAGTTCTTCCAGGTACGTGTCTCGCTCGTCCAGAAGCCGCAGTGCCGAATCAATAACTTCGTCCTCTGAGCGATAAAGACCAGATTCTACTTTGCGCCTGAGCATTTCTTCCCGCTCTTGTGGAGATAGTGGAGCATTCATTGTGACTCCCGTCATTCAACCGTGGATTGTATGCAATCCATCACTTTAGGCCCGCTGCGGCACGGGTGCGCCCTTGTAGAGGCGGCCCCTGTTCTCGATGGTGCGATCCCGCTCGAAGGACATAACCGGTACGCCGTAGCCGCAGCTTGTGCTGGTCTTTTCGATGCGAATGTCTATGACCTGGCGCATCGGGAGGGCGATCTCGTCGGCAGGCTGCGCCAGAAGCATGTCAGCTAGGGGCGAGTCCTCTATAGGCATTGCGCGAGCGCGTCCGTAGAGGCGTATTATTCCGGCGTTTTCTTCTTCGAAGGCGCAGACCATCACCGTGACAGGACTGCCGGTTTCCGAATGGCGCGCGGTCTCGTTGCCGCTGCCGGTGTAGTCGAGGTATGCGACGTGGTTGGGGCTAATCATGTGAAGCGGCACACCACCCTTGGGGGAGACATTAACCGCGTCAATCTTATTGTCCGATTCCTCGCCGAAATCTGCCGAACCGACAAAGAATAGAGGAGCGTTGCGGATCATCTTCGCCTGTTCATCTGTGATCCGGGAGTAGTAGTTTGCCATTCCAAGTCTCCATTCCTGTCATGCCAATTGACATTGTTGGTCGAGTCACTTAGCGGTTGTTTGAGTAGCGTTCATACACCTGCCTACCCGCGAACCGCGCCCTGCCGCCTAGCTCTTCCTCGATTCGAAGCAGGCGATTGTACTTTGCGGTGCGCTCACCGCGAGCGGGCGCGCCCGACTTTATCTGTCCCGCGTTTGTGCCTACGGCAAGATCGGCAATGGTGGTGTCCTCGGTTTCGCCGGAGCGATGGCTGATGACCACACCCCATCCTGCGTCCTGCGTCATTTTCACGGCGTTCAGCGTCTCAGTAACGGTGCCAATCTGGTTGAGCTTGATGAGCACGGCGTTGCCGGCGTTCATACCAATGCCCTTGCGAATGAGTTCGGTGTTCGTGGTGAACAGGTCGTCACCGACAAGCTGGACATTGCCACCGATGGAGTTTGACAGTGTGTGCCAGTCGTCCCAGTCGTCTTCGGCGATGCCGTCTTCGATGCTGACAATCGGATAGCGTTCAACCCAGTCCCTGTAGATGCCGATCAGCCTGTCGGCGGGATAGTCACTTTTATCCAGCTCGGAGGCTGCGACATCCAGAGCGATGAAGCACTGTTCGCCTGCGCGGTATCCGGCGCGGTCGATGGCCTCTATTACGAGGGCGACCGCGTCCTGATTGTCGCTGAGCGCGGGGGCGAATCCGCCCTCGTCTCCGACGCTGGTGCTGAGGCCGCGCTCTCGCAGAATATCGGCGAGCGCGTGGTAGATTTCGACGCCCGCCCTAAGAGATTCTCTGAATGTGTTGAAGCCTGCCGGTACGACCATGAACTCCTGGAAGTCAGTGGAGCCAGCCGCGTGCGCGCCGCCGTTGATGATGTTTAGCATTGGCACGGGTAGGGTGACCGAGTCGTTGCTGCCGAGATGCCGGTAAAGGGGCAAGCCTGCGCTCTGAGCTGCCGCGCGGGCTGCCGCCATGGAGACGCCGAGTATGGCGTTTGCGCCAAGCGTGCTCTTGTTTGGCGTGCCGTCGAGTTCGATAAGCAGGCTGTCCAGCGCTTCCTGATTGGATGCTGAATGTCCCACGACTGCGGGCTTGATATGGTTATCTATGTTATTGATGGGCGCGAGAACGCCCCGACCTCTGAATCGGCCGGCGTCTCCGTCGCGCAATTCGAGTGCCTCGTTCGCGCCGGTGCTTGCGCCTGATGGGACGAGCGCGCTGCCGACTGTGCCGTCTGAGAGCAACACATCCACCTCTACTGTCGGGTTGCCCCGCGAGTCCAGGACTTCTCTTGCCTTCACATCCGAAATGGTCGTCATATAAGCCTCGATGTCCTTATTTGTCGTAAATCTCCGGTATAGTCGAAATGCCAGCGGCTATGTCTGAGAGCCGCTGTTTAGCGGCGGCTATTGCTTTCTCGGCTGCATCCGCGGGGTCAAAGGCGCGTATGATGGCGCTGTCGGCGGGTTCGCGGCTGCGGGTCATTTCCCAGGTTTCGAGTCCGACGACGGGGATGCCGTCGCCGAGCGCGTGTCCGATCTCAGAGAGCGTGCCGTATGCACCGCCGACAGCCACGACAGCACTGCCCGTCTTGACGACAACGGAGTTTCTCGCATAGCCCAAGCCGGTGACTATGGGGATGTCTATGTAGTCGTTGCCGGAAAGCGGGTTGTCGCCGGGCAGGATACCGATGGTCGTGCCGCCCGCAGATTTGGCTCCCCTGCACGCTGCCTCCATCACACCGCCCAAGCCACCGCAGACGATAGCGACGTCGCGCTCTGCCAGCGCCCTGCCAACCTGCTCAGCAAGCGCGGCTATGTGCGGGCGAGCGTTGCTTTCGCCTATCACGGATATTATGAGCTGTCTTGTCATTGGTTTGTCCGTTCGCATTTCTGTCTCAAGGTTGAGCCGTCGCACCGATTATATTACATGCACTAGCGGCTCACATGCACTTGCGGCGGTGGGCGAAAGATACTAGGGTTACGACACATGAGCGGCGCAACACAGCAGATAGAGGCGCAATGTTTTCACGCTTCAGGCGGGCTGAACGCAAGGGATCGGTTCCTTCCGTCGTTGTACTCGGCGGCGGGTACGGCGGCGTCTATGCTGCACTCGAATTGCAGGGTGCAGCGAAGCGTGGTGAGATCAAGCTGACTCTCATCAGCAGGGAGAATTTCTTCCTCTTTCAGCCCATGCTTGCCGAGGTCATATCCGGCTCAATAAGCCCGCTGAATGTCGTCAGTCCTATACGCCGAATCGTGCCGCACGCGCAGGTCCACCAGGCGGAGGTCGAGTCGGTAGATACCGGCAGTCGCACGGTGGCTATTCGCTATCCCGGGCACGCTCGTCTTACCACTATAAGCTACGATCACCTGATTTTCGCAGTCGGCAGCGCCACCAACCTGTCGCAGTTCCCCGGTGTCGAGGAACACGGAATGTCGTTCAAGACGCTGGGTGACGCCTTCCGCCTGCGGAATCACCTTATCAGCATGCTTGAGGCGGCAAATGTTGAGGACGATCCGTTCTACAAGATGCAGGCTCTTACATTCGTAATTGCGGGCGGCGGCTACACGGGCGTGGAGGTTACTTCTGAGATAAACGAGTTCCTGCGCGTGGCAAGCAGGAGCTATCGCAACGTGAATCCGGAAGACTTTCGAGTTATCTTGCTGCACCGATCGGGACGGATCCTGCCTGAACTCGGCGAGAAGCTGGCAAACCTGAGCCACAGACTGCTGGAGAGACGCGGCATATACATACGACTGCACGCCGAACTGAAGGGGGCGACAGGGCAAAGCGCGCTGCTGGCGGACGAGGTGTATATACCGACGAAAACGCTCGTTGCCACCATTGGCGCATCGCCCAACCCGATTCTTGCCGATCTGCCTTGTGAGACGGAGCGCGGGCGGCTGGTCGTTGACGAGACACTAGCCGTGAAGGGGGGCGAGAACCTGTGGGCGGTCGGCGACTGCGCGCTTGTGCCTGATGTGCTGCGCGGCGGATTCTGCCCACCCACGGCGCAGTTCGCGCTGCGGGAGGCGAAGAGCGCCGCGCAAAATGTGCTTGCCACGATCAGAGGCACGCCCACGAAGCATTTCAGATATAAGAGTCGTGGCGTGTTCGTGCCCCTGGGCGGTTTCGCGGCGGCCACCGAAGCCTTCGGACTGGAAATGTCGGGCTTCCTCGCGTGGTGGCTGTATCGCACGTTCTACCTGCTTCAACTGCCTCGCCTGGAGCGCAAGCTGCGCGTAGTTACGGACTGGACGCTCGACCTGATTTTCCCGCCCGACATCGTGAAGGTGGACATCGAACGGCCGCGAGGCACTTCCCGGCGGCACTATGAGGCGGGCGAGTATATTTATAGAAAGGGCGACATCGCGTACGAGTTCTATGTCGTGCTGACCGGAGAGGTGGAAGTGCTACGGGAGGAGGACGGCAGGGAATCGGGCGTGGCGAAACTCGGCGTCGGGGAGTATTTCGGCGAAATGTCTCTGCTGAACAGCGCGCCACACGCTTCGTCGGTGAGAGCCAAGACTTCTGCCCAAATACTTGTGATGACGGGCGAGGACTTCCTCGCGCTTGCGTCATCGTCTTCGCTTTTCGGCGACATGCTCAGAGAGGTCGTCGAGAGGCGCGTAACAATTAACGCAGCTAACCAGTCTAAAGAGAGATAGAAATATGCTAGTCCTATTTCGCAGGCGCGCCAAGAACCAGCGCCAGATTGACGCGGGCGGTAATGTGCTCGTTACAGGGGCATCGTCCGGCATCGGGAAGGCGACTGCGCTGTACCTGGCCGAGCGGGGCTACAATGTCATCGCAACCAGCCGCGACGCGTCCCGGCTCGACGGGCTGCACGAGGAGGCGACAGAGCTTGGCGTTGCCGTCACCGGCGCGGAACTGGACATCAACTCGGACGATGCCGTATCGCGGGTAGTGCCAGAACTCATCCAGCGGCATGGGGTGATCGATGTGCTTGTGAACAACGCTGGGTTCGGGCTGTGGGGTCCCGTGGAGGTGCTGTCGGACGACGAGTTGAAAGCTCAGTTCGAGACGAATTTCTTTGCGGCGGTACGCATGATGCAGGCTGTTCTGCCGGCGATGATCGAGCAGCGCAGCGGCACAATCGTCAACATCAGTTCAGTGCTTGGGCGCATGGGCACGCCGTTCAACGGGGCTTATGTGTCCAGCAAGTTCGCGCTGGAAGGCATAAGCGAGTCGCTGAAGATCGAAGTGCAGCCGTTCGGCGTGCGCGTTGCGATGGTGCAGCCGGGACTGTTCCGCACCAACTTCTCGGACAACTCGGTCGATGGCAAAGCGACAGAAGACAAGAGCCTTGTGTATGCGCCGCACATCGCCCACTATAATCTCAACCGTGACGCCTTCAACTGGCTCGGCGGCAATCCTGTGCGCGTCGCCAAAGTCGTACATAAGGTCATTAAGTCGCAGTCGCCAAACTTCCGATACCCTGTGGGCCTGGATGCGCGCGGGGGAATGCTGGCTGCCAGGTTGTTGCCGGAGCGGATATACTGGCGAATCCTGAGCAAGGCTACAATGCGAGTTTAGGCGTTTTACCCGATAACGCCCTGCTCCCGCATCTGCTCCACCTCTTCCGACGTGCAGCCTAGAATGGACGTCAGCACTTCCTTGTTGTGCTCACCGTAGAGGGGCGCGCGCGTTACCGTATCGTCCTGGTCCGAGAGCTTGATGGGACAGCCGAGCATGGTGTAGTCGCCGCGTACGTCGTCCTCCACGCTGACAACCATGTTGCGGGCCTTCATCTGCTCGTCTTCCAACAGGTCGTTGGAGTTCATCGTCGCGCCTGCCAGCACTCCTGCACCCGCGAGAATTTTCATCGCCTCCTGCTTGGTGTGCTTGCGCGTCCAGTCCGAGATAATCTCCTCGATGTAGTCGGCGTGCTGCGCCACCAATTCGTAATCGGCGAAGCGTTCGTCGCCAATCAGGTCTTCCCTGCCGATCGCCACGAATAGCAGCTCCCACATCTCGCCGCGCGGGAATATCATGATGTAGTCGTCCGCGCCACCGGGAGCGCAGGGATAGATTAGCGGAATGCCTCGTCCGGCGCGGTGACCACGCCGCGCCTCCGGCAGCTTCAGTCCAAGAACGGGGGTCATCTGCATGCGCATCAGGTTCACAACCGCGTCTTGCATCGCGACTTCTACGCGCTGGCCCTCGCCGGTGATGTCGCGCTTTCGCAGCGCAGCGAGTATGCCGATTGCAGCGTGCAGGCCGCTGCCCGAATCACCGACGCCGGGCGAGAGATATACAGGGGGCCTGTCCGGGTAGCCTGTCGTTGCCATCGCGCCGCCGACCGCCTGCGCGACCATTTCCCAGCCCTTGTACTCGGCATAGGGGCCGTAGGTGCCGAAGCCCTTGATGGCGGTATAGACGAGGCCGGGATTGATTTCGTGCATCGCGTCCCAGCCGAAACCGAGCCTGTCGAGCATGCCGAGCGAGTAGTTTTCCACAAGCACGTCTGCCCACTTCAGGAGACCGGTGAACAGTTCCCTGCCCTTTTCGGTCTTGAGGTTTATGCTGACGGCGCGCTTGTTGTTGTTGAATATCAGGAAGTAGAAGCTGTCCGAGTCGCCATCGTGGCGCAAGTCCCGGCGTGTTGAGTCGCCTCCCCAGACGTCTTCCAACTTGATAACATCCGCGCCGAGAAAGCCGAGAATCTGCGTGCATGACGGCCCCGCCTGCACATGAGTCAGGTCGAGTACTTTCACGCCTTCCAATGCCTTGTCCATAAATCTTCTCCCTTCAGGAATCGTGTGCCATTTCTACGGAGTCGACATTTCTTCGCTACGCTTATTACTGGTCGATGCCCATCGCAGCCAGAGCAGACACGATACAAGCGCAATTGATGCCATCGCAGGCTGCCAAACCATATGATGGATTGTTTCGAAGTGATCAGGGAAGCCGACGCCCACGAGCAGCAAGCTTATCACGCGCACGAAGTTCAACGCGCATATCGCGGGAATGCCCAGCAGCAGCGCCCACATTCTCGCTCTAGCCGACACAGGGCAGACAAGAACAACGACGGTGAAGAGCAACAGTATCTCTATGGCTGTACACTGAGCGGCGACGATTGCGAGGAATCCGTCAGCATTGATGACCGCGCCTTCCAGCGAGGCCGGAATGCCGAGCAATCCCAGGGTGAATGCGGCAGTGCGCGCCAGAGCAAGTGACATAAGTTCGGCACCGGGAGGAATGATGGTACCAATCGTTATGCCCGATGCGATGATAAAACTTGCGCTTACCGCGGCGAGGCGAATTGCCACTCCCAGGGGACTCACCCGAGACACACTACACCTGCTTCAGGGCGCGAGTTGCGATGTACACGGGGGTGTACTTGGACAGCAGAAACTCGTAGTCATTTTCGTTTCGGTCGTGCGGAATACGCTTGTCCTCGTAGAAGGCGGTTATGACGAAGCCTGCGGCGCACTGTCCGCCGATCTGGTCTGTCAGTGTGTGCCCGAACTCCAGCGCATCTCCATTGTCTAGCAGGCGTTGCAACGCCTCCTGCGGCAGACTTTCGGCATCAGAGTATGGCAACGAGTAACGGACTTCGATCTCGCCCTTCTTCTCGATGCGCTCGCGGTCGAAGATGAACTCGAAAGGGTTGATAAAGCCTGCCATCAGAACGCCACCCGGACGCAGCACGCGATAGGCCTCGCGCCATACGGGGAGCACGCTTTCGGCGAAGAGATTGGAAATGGGGTGGAATACGAGATCGAAGCTGGCATCATCAAACGCCGAGAGGTCTGCCATGTCGCCCTGCATAGTGCGGACTGTCAGTCCCTCGCGCTCTGCGACGAGCCTGTCCTGTGCGAGCTGACGAGGCGAGTTGTCGTAGGAGGTTACTGTGTAGCCTGCAGCTGCGAGAAGGGGAGCTTGCTGGCCGCCGCCGGATGCCAGACACAGAGCGTCTCTGCCGGGGATGCCGTCGAACCATTCTGGCGGCACGGGCGTTTTGTCGGTCAGCCACACGCCGATATTGCCCTGCCGTGCCGCAGCGATGGCGACGGCGTCAACCGGCACCGACCACTCTATTCCGCCCTCCACATACTTGTCCCAGGCGGCGCTGTTGTGCTTCAGAACGTCCAAGAATATCTTCTTATCGCTAGGCTTTTCTTGCTTAAGATTCAGATGTTTTCCGGCCTGAGGAATCAGGGAATTTTGGCCACCGAAAACTAACTGCGAATCATTGCAAACGGGCGGCATTCATTATAACCTTTCGCCATCGCGGTTGCGCCAGAGATCGGGACTTCAGCGCCTGTGTTAAGAGGCGAAAAACATACTCAGTGGGAGGAAGGGATGATGACCGCTGGAAATACGAAGCTTGGCATACTCGTCGGTGGCGGACCCGCGCCCGGCATCAACAGCGCCATTAGCGCGTGCGCGCTGGAAGCGATCAGCAGCGGCGCGGAGGTGTTTGGCATCCTGGATGGCTTCAGCCATCTCATAGAGGGCAGCACCGAGCATGTCATACCTCTCAGGATGTCGGATGTGAGGTTCATCAACTGGGAGGGCGGCGCAATTCTGCGGACTTCGCGCGCCAACCCCACGCGCAATCCCGATCATCTGCGGAATTGCGTGGATACGCTTCAAAGGCTTGGCATCACACGCCTCGCATCCATTGGCGGCGAGGACACGGCGCTGTCCGCGGCGGAAGTGGCGAAGGCGTCCGGTGGCTCAGTGCGAGTGGCGCACATACCCAAGACTATCGACAACGACCTGCCGCTGCCGGGTGACATCCCCACATTCGGGTACGAGACCGCGCGGCACCTGGGAACTCAGCTCGTGCAGAACCTGATGCGCGACAGCCGCACGACAAACCGCTGGTACGTGGTAATCGTGATGGGGCGCATGGCAGGCCATCTCGCGCTCGGCATAGGCAGCTCTGCGGGGGCAGCGCTCAGCATTATCCCGGAGGAGTTTCTCGACCCGGTGATCAAGGTTGACGATGTTGTCAAGATGATGGAAGGGGCGATGCTGAAGCGCCAGGCTGTCGAGGGGCGCGAGGACGGAATCGCAGTGATCTCGGAGGGAGTCGCAGAGCGCTTCGATCCGGAGGAACTTGCAGCGCTCGCAGGGATTGAGGTAAACCGAGATCCGCATGGGCATATCCGGCTGGGCGAGCTGCCCCTGTCGGCGATGGTACGTCGGGCGGTGCAGCAGCGCTTTGCCGGCGCGGGGAAGAACCTCGGCATGGTCGACGTAACAATCGGGTACGAGCTGCGCTGCGCTGCGCCTCTGTCCTTCGACATCGAGTACACGCGCAGCCTCGGCTACGGAGCCGCGCGACTGCTGCTGTCTGAGCCGTCGGACGATAGGTTCGCGAACGGGGGCCTTATCTACCTCGAAAACAACAATCTGAGTACGCTGACCTTCGACGAACTGCGCGACCCCGACACCGGCAGGACTCGCGTCCGATTGGTGGATACCGAGTCCGAGCGGTACAAAGTCGCCCGCGAGTACATGGTGCATGTACAGCCACAGGATCTGGAGGACGATGGGCTTGTCGCGAGAATGGCGAAGTACAGCAATCGCAGCTCAGAGGAGATCATGGAGAGATTTGGCGGCAGCGTCTCGTAACCGTCAGAGGGAACAAGTAGAAAGCGGCAAGTTATCTAAGGAGGAACGAATTGGCAGAGCACAAAGTAGCATATGTAGGAAGGGCAGCGCCCGATACAACGCTCATCGAGAACGGACTGGAAGGTCTGGACTATGAGATTGAAGTGAGCATCGTCGAGACGCAGGGTGAGATCATCGAAGCCTGCAAGGGCGCGGATGTCATTCTTAACGGCGGCGTGGAGATGCCGCGCGAGGTCATCGAGGAGATAGACACGGCGCAGGCGATCATCGTCGGCAGCCACGGCTTCAATCATATCGACCACAACGCCGCGACGCACCAGGGCGTGATGACAATCAACAGCGCGGGTTTCTGCACGGAAGAGGTGTCGAACCACGCAATCCTGATGCTAATGGCTTGCGCGAAGAAGCTGACCATCCTGCACAACCTGGTGCGCGAGGGCAAGTGGGGCGCGGAGACGCGAAACGCCATTATGCCGATGGCGCCGATCGACGGGCAGACGCTCGGGCTGGTGGCGTTCGGCAACATCGCGCGCGCTGTCGCACGCAAGGCGCAGGCGCTCGGCATGGATGTCATTACCTATGACCCGTACTGCCCGCCGTGGATTACAAAGGAGTATCGTGTCAGGCCAGTATCCTCGCTCGAGGAGCTTGCAGCGGACTCTGATTTCGTGTCCATGCATACCCCGCTTAATGACGAGACGCGGGCGCTGGTCGGCGCGGACTTCTTCAGGGCTATGAAGCCCACTGCGTACTTCATCAACACCTGCCGTGGTCCCACCGTGGATGAGGCAGCAATGATAGAGGCGCTGCGAAACGGTGAAATCATGGGCGCAGGTCTTGATGTGTTCGAGGAAGAGCCGACTCCGTCGGACAACCCCTTGCTGAAAATGGACAATGTGATCGTTACGCCGCACTCGGCGGGCAGCTCCAACAACTCGCGCGTCACATCGCCAATCCGCGTAGGGCAGGAGACGGCGCGCGTGCTCAAGGGCAGTTTCCCGATGTCCATCGTCAACCCTGAGGTGCGCTCGAAGCTGCCGATACGCGAGCCGGCGCTCAACGTCTAGGGAGAATCCGCGTTAATCGTCAGCCTCAGCAACGAAAGTGACTGCAACAGGTTTGCTCGACTCCATTGCGGGGACGCTTTGGGCGTAAGGTGTATGGCTAAGAAGCGGAAAAAGAAGAAGTCTCAACCGGGGAAGCGCAAGAACCGGAAGAGCCAGAATAAGAAGCCGAAGGTCGGCTCCCCCAACTGGCACTGGGAGCGCATTGGCGGCTATCACCCTGCGTATTGCACCTGCGCCGCCTGCGTTAGCAAGCGGACCGGTGGGCGCAGCAGTCGTCCGCGCCAGGATGATACTAGCGGGGACACCTTAGCGGGTGACCTGTTGCTGCTAGATGTGCTGAGCGAGCTAGACTCCCGCGATGACGATAAATTAGAGACGGACAAAGGAAGTCGCTGAGCGGGCAGTCAGTGCCAAATAAAGACGTTCATAAGCGTTCATAAGTATAGGGACAGGATAGACGCAGTTATAGGGCGTCTATCCTGTTCCTGTTTTCTAGTCCACTGTAAGCACAAGCTTGCCGAAGAAGTTCGTTGCTTCCATCGCCTCGTGCGCTTTCGCAGCGTCCTCAAGCGGGAATGTCTCGTGTATGACGCCGTTGATCACTCCCCTGCCCGCGAATTCGACTATCTGCCGCAGGTCTTCCTTGCGCCCCATGAAGACGCCGAATATGGTGTGGTAGCGCAGGAACATCAATCCCATCTGCAGGTCGGCGCGGTAGCCGCTCGTGACGCCGCAGATACCGTAACGCCCGCCCATCGCTAGCGACCTGATCGCCGCCGGGTAGAAGTCCTCGCCCACATGGTCGAGCACGACGTTGACGCCGTGTCCGCCGGTAATCTCCTTTACGCGCTCGGAAATGTCCTCAGTCGTGTAGTTGATGACCTCGTCTGCGCCGAGTTCGCGAGCCTTTTGCGCCTTTTCCTCGCTGCTGGTGGTCGTAATGACATTTGCGCCTATGACATTCTTGGCGACCTGAATGCCTGCCGTGCCGACGCCGCTTGACGCCGACGGGATTAGCAGCGTCTCCCATGCCTTGAGTTGCGCCCTGCGAACAAGAATCGTCCAGCACGGCAGGAATACGGTCGGCAACGACGCTGCCTGCACATACGAGAGCGAATCAGGAATCGGCTCCACATTTACGGCGGGCACGCTGACATACTCCGCGTAGCCGCCGCTGATGGATGAGCCGAGCATGCCTGCGCGGACGCAAAGCTCCTCCTCGCCGGACAAGCATTCCCGGCACTGGTTGCAAGTGATGCGAGGATTGACGACGACACGCTCGCCGACGCTGACACGGCTTACCTCGCTGCCTACTTCCACGACATCGGCGGAGACGTCTCCGCCGAGGACATGGGGGCCCTTGAAGCGTATGCGCGTGCCGCGCGCGCCCTGCCGGGTATAGACATCGAGCCGGTTCAGGGCGCAGGCGCGCACCCGAACCTTCACGTCATTCGGACCCGGTTCGGGGTCCGGCAGGTCACCGTAAGTCAGGACCTCCGTGCCTCCGTGTTCTGTGATGTAAACAGCCTTCAATTCGATCCTCCAAGTATCAAGTAAGCTGGATGGCGACAGGTTCTGCTGGGTCGCAGCATAGAGCGTCGCCTATATTCTTGCTATTATACGACCATGCGTAGGAGCGTATTCTACGAGTCCGGTACGAGACAGGAGGATATGAAGATGACTAGCCGTTATGAGGAACTGCTGCTGCCCGAACAGCGCGACAGGATAGTGGGGAAAGTTGTCACAGCCCTGAAGACTCAGGGGCAACTGCCGAGCAAGACGCTCAACGAGTTCAGAGATTTATTCAAAGCGGGGAAACCAATTCCGGGCTTCAAAGACCCGCTTCGCGCGATGCCTCCACTTCTGAAACAACAGTTACTGGAGCGCCTGGAGCAGAATCCCGATATAGAGGGCCTCGTAGTGGGGACGTGGGCGGATATCGAGCCGCAGTTGCTAGAAGCAGTCAGCGAGCATGTCGGCAGCCTAGACCCGCAAGCCTACGTGGGGGACGATCTGGATGAAGAATTCTGGGATGCGCAGGTAAGTCTGCTGGCAGAGAAGCATGGGAGCTATGACGAGAACGACATACTTCTAATGACGAAGGTCTGCTACATGCGTGCGAATTTGGAGGCATCGCCGGAGGGTGCCGAAAGTGAGCGCAAGTCGCGTGAGCCGTATCCGATGGAGACGGCGCTGGACGCCGTGCTCGAATCGCTGGGGAATATGCCGGCGGCTTCTCCGCAGTGGCGTGAATCCATACCGCAGTTCGTGGAATCGGTCGAGGAGCTGATCAAGGAGAAGAACCAAGAACTTGTCCGGGTAGAGGGCATTACCAGCGATCTGACTCACATACAGAGCGTATTCCAGACAGAACTGGCTTTCTTCAGCGAACAGGATGAGGAGTGGGACGCGCCAGCAGTCGCCACACTGCTTGCCTCCGACCGGGGCGTGGATGAGGCATCACAATTTCTATCCGAGCTGAAGGATGCGCTGACGACCTACCGCCGCATAAAGGATCCTGCCGGCACGCTTTCTGAAGAGCGGGAGCGCCGTGAGAAGCGCCACGAACTAGAGGAAGTCATCGAGGGCAAACTGAGGGAGATTGACGAAATTTCTCGCGCCGCACCCGCAGCCAACGAGGTGGATGCTTCCGAGCCTGCAGGCCATTCGGAGGACGCTGATGCTCCCGAACAGATAACGACTGAGGCAGACACAGCGCTTCTCGAAGACATACGCGTACTCAGGGATGAGCACGAAGTCCTGGCTGCCAGCAACCGCGAGCTTAGCGGCGAAGTTGTGGGGCTGCGGGCGGACAAGCAGGTTCTCGCCGACGAGGTGGCAGAACTGAGAGATCAACTGCGGATAAGCGAAATAAGTGAGACGAACTGGCGGAACGCATACGAAGCAGGGATGAGCAGCGAAGACTCGCCCGCGCCAGAACCCATCCCGGCGGAAGTCGAGAGCGTGAATCGGGCGTTAGAACTAGCCAAGGCGCGATACAGCGACAAGCTTGTCTATTGGCCTAACAAGAAGTCGGATCCTGACTACAACTACAGGAGGCCAAAGGAGGTCTGGGATGCACTGGAGTGGCTGGCGACAACTTACTACGAAGTGCAAACAGGCAAGGAGCGGGTGATTGATCTAAACGAGTCCATTCGGAATACTTGTGGGGGATGGGAGTACAAAGCCAATCAGACGGACATCACATTCAACGTGTACCGCGAGTGGTACATCACCACCAAGGACCGCAAGGTTTATGAACTGCGGGAGCATCTTGCCAAGGGCACGGGTCGTGACGCTAATGTTATTCGGATCGCGTTCGCGTGGGACGAGGACTCGGAGCGTGTAATCGTAGGGTATGTGGGGCCGCACCAGCGCAACCGCGCGTCATAGTGGCAATATCCCGGTCGCAATATCTTGGTCAGAGGCGGTTGCGACTCGTTAGCGCGTTGTGGAGTTGGCAAGGATGTGAGAGTATAATCGCCCCATAATTTCGATGAAGCAGAATATACGCCACAATCAGGAGGTGTCCTAATGGAGTTTGGATTTGGAGTGCCCAGTCGTGGCCCGCTCGCGTCGCTGGAGAACATTGTAACGCTGGCAACGCAGGGCGAGCAGATGGGCTTTGACATCCTGAGCGTCAGCGATCACATCGTCGTGCCCACGACCATTGATTCCATCTACCCGTACAATGAGACGGGCGCGTTCGTGTCCTCGGCGTCGGGCGAATACATGGAGCAGCTCGCCACGATCAGCTACCTCGCGGGCATCACTTCGAGCATCAAGCTGCTCACATCCGTAATGGTTCTGCCGCATCGCGCGCCGGTGCTTACGGCAAAGATTTTGTCCACTATTGATGTCGTGTCAAACGGCCGGCTGATAGTCGGCTGCGGAGTTGGCTGGATGCAAGAGGAGTTCGAGGCGATCGGGGCGCCGCCATACGAGGAGCGTGGCGCGGTCAGCAATGAGTATATCGCGGCGTTTAAGGAACTGTGGACGAGCGACAACCCGTCATTCGACGGCAAGTACTGCAGCTTCTCTGACATTAGCTTCGCGCCAAAGCCGGTGCAGCAGCCTCACCCGCCGATATGGATTGGTGGAGAAAGCCCGCCTGCACTGCGGCGCGCCGCCCAGCTCGGTGATGCGTGGTATCCGATATGCAGCAATCCACGCTTCCCTGTCGGCACATTCGAGCAGTTCGCCGAGTACCAGAGCCGGGTGCGCGCGAATGCCGAGAACGCGGGCAGAGACCCGGCGACGCTCGACTTCGCGTACAGCGTCAACTGGTACAGCGACACTGGCGCGCAGGAAGTGGACGGCGAGCGCAGGCTGCTGACGGGCGATCCGGCGCAGGTGGCGGACGACATCAAGCGCCTCGAAGGTATGGGCATCAACCACCTGATGCTGAACTTCCCGGGCGACACCGTTGACGAGACGCTGGCTGGAATGGACAGGTTCGTGAACAATGTGAAGCCGCTGGTTGGCTAACAGGGCTGATACGCTTCACACATATCTATTCGGGTACGAGCTATGTAAGTGATGGAGGAGGAGACTGATCGTGTTACAGCGAATGATTGGCGCGGCAATGTTAAGAGCTTCAACCTATGAGGAGATCGAGGCTGACCGCAGCGCATTGCCTCAAGCCATAGGCATCGTGATTCTGGTCACCCTATGTGGCATTGTTGGCAATGTAATAGCGAGTGCCGTAGGCGGAGGCGTACAGGTCGGCGGGATATTGGGCGCGGTCTTGAATGGAACCTTATTCGGAGTGCTCAGATGGGCCTTGTGGGTGACTCTTATCCTTCTGATCGGCGCGAAGATGTTAAAGACGGACAGCACCGACACGAACTGGGCGGAGTTGGGCAGAGTCGTGGGATTTGCATATACGCCGGGCGTACTGGTTCTTCTCTCGTTTCTGCCGGGCATTGGCGGCATTATGGGGTTCATCGCGTTCGTATGGACGCTGGTTGCAGTGGTGATTGCCATCCGGCACGCGCTGGACTTTGAAGGCACGGGACGCGCAATTGTGGTAGCAGGCATTACGGGCGTCCTCGGCTTCATACCCTGGGTGATTCTCCGTGCCATACAGGGTGGAGTGGCTTCCTCATAACATCCGATGAATGCTGATATACCAGAGGACGGATAAATGCAATCTGACAGACTGCTTGCCCTGAATGAAGACTGGAACAAGATGCTCGCCATTGCCGCGCATCCGGACGACCTGGAGTACGGGGCGGCAAGCGCGATTGCCCGCTGGACTTCGCAGGGCAAGCAAGTGATTTACCTCATGGTGACGAGCGGCGAGGCGGGCATCGATTCAATGACGCCCGAGGAAGCTGGTCCACTGCGCGAACAGGAGGAGCTTGCAAGCGCGGCGGTCGTTGGCGTGGACACCGTGGAGTTTCTGAACTACAAGGACGGTGTCATAGAATACGGCCTGCCCCTGCGCCGCGACCTCGCCCGCGCCATACGCAAGCATCAGCCGGATATCGTGATGACGAACAACTTCGATTTGCGATGGGGCGGCGGCCGCTTCAACATGGCAGACCACCGCGCCGTAGGACTGGCAACGCTCGACGCCGCGAGGGACGCGGACAACCGATGGATATTCCGGGAGTTGCTTGACGAAGGCTATGAGCCTTGGCACGGTCTTCGCACCGTGCTGACGAGCGGGGCCGTGGGCGCAACGCATGCCGTGGATGTAAGCGACTTCATCGACAAGGGCATCGAGTCGCTGGAAAAGCACCGTGTTTATATCGACAACCTTGGCACGGACTTCGATCCTGACACATTCCTCAGCTTCAACGCGGCCGCGATTGGAGAGCAATTCGGCTGCGACTACGCGGTCGGTTTCGAGGTCTTCAATATTTAGTTCGTTACCCGAATGACTTGTCGGCTGCATGAATATCGCCTCAAGAATTTACTTGCAAATGTGTGAAATTTGTTAGAACACTTGTCTTGACAACGTGGCGGCGCATCTGCTATGTTTCAGTTGCGGGGCGTTCAGAGGACGCTCCTCAGACCAGAACACTACTAATCTACGGAGGCGGCCATGCCGAGACGAAACGGGACAGCCAAGAACACCGGAGTCAGCACGGAGAGCAACAAGGCCAAGGCCCTCGAACTTGCGATGGGCCAGATCGATCGACATTTCGGACAGGGCGCGGTCATGCGTCTCGGAGACGCAATACAGGACAACGCCTCCGGCTCCATATCCACCGGCTCCATATCGCTTGATGTCGCGCTGGGCGTGGGCGGCGTGCCGCACGGTCGCGTTGTCGAGATATTCGGCGCCGAGTCGTCCGGCAAGACGACGCTCGCATACCATGTGATGGCGAATGCGCAGGCGGGAGGCGGCACGGCAGCATACATAGACGCAGAGCACGCGCTAGACCCCAGCTATGCCGCCAAGTGCGGTGTGGACATCGAGGAGTTGCTGATCTCGCAGCCTGACACCGCAGAGCAGGGCCTGGAGATATGCGAGTACCTCGTTCGCAGCGGCGCGCTGGACATCGTTGTCGTTGACAGCGTGGCGGCGCTCGTGCCGCGCGCGGAGCTAGAGGGCGATATGGGCGACACGCATGTCGGGTTGCAGGCGCGGCTCATGTCGCAGGCGCTGCGGAAGCTGACATCGGCAATCAGCCGCTCCAACACCTGCGTGATATTCATCAACCAGCTTCGCGAGAAGGTGGGGGTGTTCTTCGGCAACCCGGAGGTTACGCCGGGCGGTCGCGCGCTGAAGTTCTACAGCTCGGTGCGCATCGACCTGCGGCGGCTGGAGTCCATAAAGCAAGGCACCGATGTGCTGGGCAACCGGGTGCGCGCCCGCATAGTCAAGAACAAGGTCGCCCCGCCGTTCCGCGTGGCAGAGTTCGACATCATGTACAGCGAGGGCATCAGCAAATACGGTGAACTGCTGGACATCGGCTCGGACGAAGACATAATTCGCAAGAGCGGCTCGTTCTACTCATTCGGCGAGATACGGCTAGGGCAGGGACGCGAAAACTCGAAGCAATTCCTGAGCGAGAACGATGGAATCTCAACGGAGATCGAAGAGCTGGTGCGAAACAAGCTGTCGCCGCAGATCGTCATCCCGGAAGAGGAAGAGACGGCGGAAGAAGACGATGTGCCGCTGACTGTGATCGGGGACTAAATCGGCTTGATTGATTAAGCCAAAGCCGCTAGATTCTATTCAAATGAATCAGGGAACGCTAAAGTGCGTGCTTTACGCAGTGGCTTTGGCTTGATAAACTAGGCTCGGCATGGGTATCATCCCCGTCAATAATCGGAAGGGCTCAAGCCCGCACCGCACAGGGAGTTTGCAAGGTCCGCGTGACCTGAAATGAACGAAGAAGACAGCGACAGTGACCAGATGAGGCGCGCAAGCGCCTCAGCCATACGCCACCTCGCGCGCAGACCCAGGACCGAATCAGAGGTCCGCACTCACTTGCGCCGCAAGTTTCCCCACGACATCATTGAGCAGGTCGTCGCAGACCTGCGCGAGCGTTCCCTCATCGACGATGCCGAGTTCGCACGCCTTTGGACCGAAAGTCGCCTGCGAACGAAGCCGCGCAGCGCCTGGCTTGTCAAGCGCGAGCTTATGAGTAAAGGCGTCGCCAGCGACCTCGCGGAGCAAGCCGTCAGCGACTTCGACGACTCAGAGAACGCATACCGTGCCGCTTCCGACTATTCCCGGCGCCTTGATCGTGCGGACTACGAGACTTTCCATCGCAGACTATTCGGTTATATGGGCAGGCGTGGATTTAGCGCATCCGTCAGCCGCAGCGTCATATCCAGCCTTTGGCGCGACCGCGAACAGAGCGAAGTACGGAGGTAATAGTTCATGGCGGACGCACAGTTATTAAGCTTATTCCTTATTGGCATCTGCACCCTGCTGTCTGCATTCTTCTCTTCTTCAGAGACGGCGTTCGTCGCACTTGAACGAGTGAGACTTGCCCATCTCGTAAACACCAACAAGCCAGGCGCACAGCGCATCGCGCGCATGCTGGAACAGCCGGAGCGGCTGCTGTCCACCATCCTTCTGTGCAACAATATGGTCAATGTTGCACTAACGGCACTTATTACGATAGTGGTCCTCAATCTGCTGGGAGAAGGGAACGAGGCCCTCGCGACCGTCCTCGCTACAGTCGCGGGTACGGCTCTGCTGCTGATTGTCGGAGAGACGATTCCCAAGACGATAGCCGTGCATCAGTCCGAGCGGCTTGCCTTCTGGTACTCCCGCCCGTTGCGGATGCTCGAAAGAGTATTCTGGCCAATCGTGTACCTGCTGCAGAAGCTCACGAATTCGACGACAAAACTGCTTGGGGTTGACACTGAGGCTCGCGATTCCATCACGGAGGGCGAGTTGCTTACGCTGATCGACCTTGGAGAGGCCGAGGGCACTTTTGCTCCGAGCGAGGCGGAGCTGCTACGGGATGTATTCCGATTTGGCGACAGGCAGGTACGAGAGGTGATGACACCCCGCCCGGAGATGGTCGGGGTACAGACGGACGCCACATTGAGCGAGTTCCTTGCCGTGTACGACCAGCACTCTCACACACGCTTTCCCGTGTACAACGACTCCAGCGAAGACATCGTCGGCATCCTGTCGTCTAAGGACGTGCTGAGAGCGATGGCGCGCAACGGTGGAATGGCATTGGATGAAGGCGTAACAGACCTTATGCGCGACCCTCTATTTGTTCCCGAAACCAAGCGCACGGCGGAGATGTTCGAGGAGATGCGCAAGGACGGTCACCAGATGGCTCTCATCGTGGACGAGTATGGTGGGCTCGCGGGGCTGGTTACGCTAAAGCGACTATCTGAAGAAGTCGTGGGGGCACATGGCGAGGAAGGCGAAGCGCCCGAAGAGGAGTATGAGAGCCTCGATGAAAACACCTTCCAGGTTGAGGCCGCAATGAGCATCGACGAAGCAAACGAGGAACTCGAACTCAACCTGCCGGATGGCGAGTTCGATACGGTCGCAGGCTTCGTGCTGGACCGCCTTGGACGGATTCCGGACGAGGGCGAGTCACTGGACTACGAGGACCTTAAGATCGAGGTCACCGATATGCGCGCGCTCAAGATTGAGACCGTAAAGGTGACTCGCGCCAAGACTGCCCAATTTGGCCGGCAACGCAACGCAGACGGCGATGACTAGCGCCAGTAGCGCAGTTATCAATGCTCTAGAAAGGCGAGTGGGTAAGGCTCTCACCCAGCACCACCTTTCAGGCAAGCGGCTGATGGTCGCTGTATCCGGCGGCCCAGACTCGATGGCGCTTCTTCACGCTTTGCAACGACTTCGCGACGATTTCGGGTTGAAATTGCATGGCGCCCACCTGAACCACAAACTGCGCGGCGCCGAATCGGACGCCGACGCCGAGTTCGTGGCACGGGCATTCAGGGAGATGGGCATCCCATTCACGCTGGATAGCAAGGATGTGGCCGCATACCGCAACAGGCACAGGCTATCCCTCGAAGACGCCGCTCGCAGGGTGCGCTACGCATTTCTCGCCGATGCCTCTGAAGAGCACAGGGCGGACGCGGTCGCGCTTGGCCACACGACGGACGACCAAGCCGAGACAGTGCTGATGCATATCATTCGCGGCAGCGGACTGGAAGGGCTGCGGGGTATGCAGACCCTTGACGAGAGATGCATTGGGTCCAAGCCCGTGGCGTTGTTCCGCCCTCTCTTGGGTGTGAGCCGCGCTGAGACGCAGGCATACTGCGATGCACTTGGGCTGAAGCCGCGCATTGATGTCTCCAATTCATCACCGGAGTTTCTGCGTAACCGCATTCGGCTGCAACTTGTGCCTCGGCTGGAGCAGATAAACCCGTCAGTTCAGGATGCCCTGGTAAGACTGGCGCAGAACGCCACACAGGACAGCGACTACATCAGAGCGCAGGCGGACGCGGTGTGGAATGATGTCGCGCGGCTGGAACACGCCGCAAATGGCGATGTGATTTCGCTGGACACAGTGGCTTTGAGCGGAGAGCATCCGGCGATTCAGAGCTATGTGCTGCGGAGAGGCGTTGAGGCGGCGGGCGGTGAAGCATTTCAGCGGCATGTTCTGGATATGATGGGCTTGTTGGAGGGCGCGCCGGGCAAGACGCTGAACTTGCCGGGCGGACTGGTTTTCACAACGGACTACGGCAGGGCGCTAATCGGGAGACGAGAAGCGGTTGAGAGCATGCTGTCGCCGCTGCCCGCACTGAATGGGGAGTCCTTCATTGCTGTGCCGGGCGAGACGCAGGTGGGTGTGTGGCAGGTCAGTTCTTCAGTTGAGAATGTCGTAGCAGGGCCGATTGTGCAGGACTTTGCCCGAGGTGACAGGCAGTCTGCGACGGGAGAAGGTCGGCGGGAAATAAGGGCTTCGGAGATACTGGACCTGGATTGCGCGGGAGACGGGCTGCGAATTAGAGCGCGGCAGCGGGGCGACAAGTTTCGGCCTCTTGGAATGGAAGGATCGAAGTCGCTGCGGGAGTTCATGATTGACGCTCGCATCCCGCAGAGATGGCGCGACGGACTGCCGCTGGTTGTTTCGGAGCGGGGAATCGTGTGCGTGCCGGGATGGCGAATCGCGCACTGGGCACGGGTAACGGGCGCGACAAGGCGCGTGCTTCGCCTGAGCATCTCTTACGGCATCAGTCAGTAGGTGACGAGATTAGTAATGGGTATAGAAACGCCTACATGATGCGGTCGAGGCGCGGGCTGGGGGTTATGCCGGGCATCCTGCCGCGGCGTGCGACAGGCATACCGTCGATTTCGTGAATCTCGGCGCTGAACCCAAGCGGAGGCGCGCCGCCGATCGCTTCGTCCACACTGAAGCCATTGACAGGAGTGCCCTCCTCAACGAAACGGCGGATAGTATCCTTGTTCACGCCGTCCGTTACGAAGATGTCAACATGTTGAAACCCCTGTGCATCCAGCTTGGCGCGTATTTCCTTTATCAGACCGGGCGTAACGCCGCCACGTTCCATGGGGGTGCTGAGGTTCACGCCGCGCAGCCTGTCACGGAATGCGCGCGCGACATTGATCGCCTCCTCCGCCTCGTCCTTGAATGTATCAAGTATCGCAATTCTGGGGATTTCCAGCGGCAGGTGACGGTCGTAGGACTGAAGCGCCTTTACCGTATCGCCGAGCAGGAGAGGAAGGGCGTGCTGCATATATCCGGTCGGCGTAACGGCGGCAAGTCGAGCGCCGAGCATCGAGGAGACCGCGACGCAGCCGCCAATGACTGCCGCGTAGTCTATGAGCGGGACGACGTTGGGATGGGCGTATGCCGGCACGGTGCAGACCACAGGTATGCTGCCCGCCGCATCGACGCATTCACGGGCGGCTGTTGCCCAGCCGCTGGAAGACGCGAGCATTCCGCAGATCGTCATTTCATATAGCCCGATCACGCTGTAGGCAGCCTTGATGCGCAGAGCGACCTCGCCTGCGGTCATCTCGCGGCCCTCGCTTAGCGCCCAGACTTCTTTTCCGGTCTCAGGGAGTACCTTTTCCAGCAGGGCGCGTACCTCGCCCATACCGCATAGTATGCCATCGCGGTCAGGGCTAAACTCCAGCGTTACGCCCGGGCTGACGTTCTCACTTCGAAGAATCGTCTGCGTCCTCTGGGACTGCACATCGCTGCGGTCGCCAATGAGAACTGAAGGGGGGACATCGAATTCGGGAGTGGTCATAAGGTTTCTTTGTTACCATCCGGTAATGAGGATTGCCGATTGGTCGGCTCAGATGTGACTATTGCTGAGAATTCAGCAGGCGGGCACCCAGAATTTTCTCCATGTGCTGCAACGCGTTGGCGTGCGCCTGCGGGTCGAAGGACGCGACGCAGTCGGTGGGAACATCCACCGCATAGTCGCGGTTGCGCGCGTCCGCCACCGTATGCATCACACAGATGTCCGTGCAGACGCCGCAGACGATGATTCGCTCCGGCTGAAGGTCAGCGAGCATGCCTTCCAGGTTGGTTTCGAAGAACGCGCTGTATCGTCTCTTGGGCAGATGAACCCCATCATAACCGCGCAGTTCGGATATCAGCTCAGGCTCTTCCGTGCCGCGAACGCAGTGGACCGGAAACATCTGGAACTCCAGGTCATCGGGATCATGCGTGTCGCAGATGAAAATGACGCTTCCACCCGCAGACTGCTCGGCCTCGATTATACGCTGCACATTGGGGATTATCTCTCTCGCGGCATCCCCGCAATACAGGTTATGTCCGTCCTCCATGAAGCCAACTACCATATCGGTTACGAGGACTACATTTGCCATTTGCTGCCTCTATCAAGCAGTATTTTGCGTTTAAGAACATCTTAATTGAGAGATGGTGCAATCGCAATAGCGTTGTCCGCCGGGTATATGCACGACATCGTGCTAGTAAATGGCAGATAGCCGTCCTTACCTTTACGTCGTACTCCAATTTAATGTATTATGGACATGATATGCGTGTCCTTAGCGGACACGACAGTTCGCTAATGCAGGCGGCACGATCGCCTGTGAATCGGTTGGTACGGAGGAGCGATGAGTCCCCGGTTGATGCGGAACAGCTTCATTTATCTGCTCATAACAGTAGCTGTGCTCGCCATTTTCTTCACACTGTTCTCTGACGCGCTAGGCGGGTCGCAAGAGATACCGGTCAGCGAGGTCATCTCGCGCTCTGTGCGAGGCGAAATCGAGCGAATCGAAGTGCGGGGCGACCGTCTCGCCGTTTTCACAACATCTGGCGAAAGCTACTCTTCACGCAAGGAGCAGGGCGCGAGCATGCACGAGATGCTCATCGCGTCCGGCGTTGACCCTGCGACCTCTCCTGTCAGGGTGGATGTCAAAGGCACAGGCGGCCTTAGCAGTCTTTTCGGAATCCTGATCAATTTCCTGCCGCTCATTTTCTTTGGTGCGATCCTGCTGTTCATGATGCGCCAGGCGCAGGGCAATAGTAATCAGACCTTCAGCTTCGGCAAGAGCCGAGCCCGCATGTTCGTGGGCAACAGCCCTGCCGTCAGTTTCGAGGATGTCGCAGGCGTCGAAGAAGCGAAGGAAGAGTTGCAGGAAGTCGTTGAGTTCCTGAAAGTGCCTGAGCGCTTCGTCAGCCTCGGCGCGAAGATACCAAAGGGCGTGCTTCTGATCGGGCCTCCGGGCACGGGTAAGACGCTGCTCGCTCGCGCTGTTGCGGGCGAGGCGGGCGTGCCCTTCCTGTCCATAAGCGGTTCGGAGTTCGTAGAGATGTTCGTTGGCGTGGGCGCGAGCCGCGTGCGCGACCTCTTCGAGCAGGCAAAGCGCAATGCTCCCTGCATAGTCTTCGTGGACGAGATAGACGCCGTAGGAAGGCATCGCGGCGCAGGGTTGGGCGGCGGACATGACGAGCGCGAGCAGACCCTGAACCAGATTCTCGTTGAGATGGACGGATTCGATGTGAATACGAACATCATCATCGTGGCTGCCACAAACCGACCGGACATTCTCGATCCTGCCCTATTGCGCCCCGGTCGCTTCGACCGTCGTGTCGTTCTCGACAACCCCGATGTGCGCGGGCGTGAACAGATTCTGAAGGTCCACTCCAAGGGCAAGCCCCTCTCCGAAGACATCGACATGGAGCGCATTGCCAAGCAGACGATGGGATTCAGTGGCGCCGACCTCGCCAATCTCGTCAACGAGTCTGCAATACTGGCAGCCCGACGCAGCAAGGTGACCATAACACACGATGAGTTCGCGGAGTCCATTGACCGTGTGATCGCGGGCCCCGCCCGCAAGAGCCGCGTCGTCAACGAGCGCGAAAAGGAAATCACCGCATACCACGAAGCGGGGCACGCTCTCGTGGGTTACATGCTTCCCAAGGCGGATATGCCTTTTAAGGTAACCATCGTAGCCAGGGGTATGTCCGGCGGGCACACCCGGTATTTGCCTGACGAAGACCGCAACCTGTGGACGAAGGGGCAATTCGAGGACATGATGGCTGCTGCTATGGGTGGGCGCGTCGCTGAGGAGCTTATATTCGAGGACGTTACAACGGGCGCCAGCAACGACCTTGAGCAGGCGACAAATATCGCCCGGACGATGGTCACGCGCTATGGCATGAGCAGCAAGCTCGGCCCGCGCACATTCGGCAAGCGCGAGGAGCTCGTCTTCCTCGGCAGAGAGATCTCCGAGCAGCGCGACTACAGCGACAAGATTGCAGAGGACATCGACGCTGAGGTGTTCGGCTTAGTAGATAACGCCTACTCGAAAGCCACCAGGGTCATCACGGACAACAAGGAACGGCTCTCGCAACTTGCCCAATATCTCATCGCTAACGAAACCGCCGAATTCGACGAACTGAGAGATATACTCGATCCTGAGGCGGACAGCGCTACGCCTCCTGAACCCGCTCCGGCCCCCGCATAATCGCGGATCGGCGCACCTGAACTGACGCAAACGAAGAGGCGGCTCAAATATGAGTCGCCTCTTCGTTTTTCTTTTATCAGAGTCATGGGGACCTAGCGCATTGGAGGTGCGCTGAAGGTGCTTCAAAGCCTGCGGGCGTTGAAGTTATCCGTGATCGCCTCTCCCGCCCGAATGCTTGCCTCTTCGATAAAGTTAGCCAGGTACGCGATGCGTTCCTCGTCAACCTCTTCGCCTGCGTCCCTGTTCGCCCGCAGTTGCGACAGCTCCTCCTTTGCCTGAGCGATCTTGTCGGTGATGCTCAACGCCTCAAGCTCCGCCTCCGCCTGACTGCGGATTGCCGAAAGGTGCTTGCGCTGCGACTCCACGCTGTCTAGCCGTTCCTGTATCTCACCCATCATGTTCAGGGTGACTTCTAGCGGGTTTCCGCCCTGAATGGCGTAGCGCGGCGCGCGCTCAAGTTGTCGCCGGAACTGGCGCGACAGAGCTTCTAGTTCATCGTCCTTAGCGCGTACCGATGCCAAGAGCAGCCGTAAGGTCGAAATCGCCTGCTGCATCTGCGGCATCTGAGGTATTTGCGGCATCTCTGGCGTTGTCATACTTCAGCCTAAGAATGAATGCACGAATCTGAAATGAGAGTTGAGGCAGAATTCACCCTGTACGGACCATCACCCCATACGCAGTGGACATCGTTTAACATCCGCTATCGGCTAGAGAACCTGCTTGATGGCGTCCAGTACTTCGTGAATCTCCTGCTCAGTGGTATAGCCCAGATGTCCGATGCGGAATATCTTGCCACCCAGCGATCCCTGTCCGCCCGTGAGTATGACGCCATGCTCGTCCCGGAGTGTCCCAACCAGCTTTCCACCGTCAACGCCCTCAGGTACATTCACTGCGGTCACGGTGTCCGAAGCGACGCTTTCGTCCGGGAAGAGGGTCAACCCGATCTTCTTTACACCGTCGCGGGTCAGCTGGCCTATCGTTGCGTGTCGCTCGTATATGCTGCCCATCCCCTCGGCAAGGATTCGCTTCAGAGCGACATCAAGGGCGAACATAATGGAAATTGCAGGCGTGTAGGGCGGCTGGCCGATTTCGTAGTAGCGCTTGTACATCGCCATGTCGAAGTAGTAGCGGGGCATCTTCGCCTCGGCGTGAGCCTCCCAGGCTCGCTCGCTGAAGCTAATAAATGCCAGTCCGGGCGGCAGCATCCACCCCTTCTGTGACGCCGTTGCCACCACATCGCAGTCCCACGCGTCCGTGCTGATGGGAATGGAGCACACGCTGCTGATGCCATCCACGAGAAGCAGCTTGTCGAACTCGCCCTTAACGACCGCGGCGATCGCCCGAAGGTCATTCGTAACGCCCGTGGAGGTCTCATTGTGAGTGACGAGCACGGCTTTCACATCGGGGTTGTCGTTGAGCGTGTCCCTGATCTTGTCCGGGTCCGCCGCGATGCCATATTCGAAGTCAAGGCTGATGACTTCGGCACCAAATAGCTCGGCAATCTCGCCGAATCGTTCCCCGAACACGCCGACACAGACATTAACGACCTTGTCACCGGGGGACAGCGTGTTGACTATCGCCGCCTCCATCGCCCCCGTACCTGAGGAGGTCATGATGTAGAGGTCATTCTTCGTCTCGAATACCTGCTTCACTCCCTCGGTGGTTCGAAACAGCAGGTCCTTGTACTCGGGACCTCTGTGATTGATCATCTGCCAGGACATCGACTCGAGGATGTCATCAGGCACAGGTATGGGACCAGGGGTTCGCAGGTTCACTTCGCCATTGCCTCCGTGTTCACAGTATTTATCAGGGCTTTACCCAATTCGGCTCATTATTCAGGCGCGCATATCAAATTATTCGGCGTTCGGCACTGCGTCCGAGTGCTGAAAATATATGACCGCACAACAGATAATTCTACCACATCGGCATGATATAGGCTAAAATATAGCCTGCGTTTTTGCCGTTTAGATTATATAATGCTCGGCACAACTGTCTGGCCAACTAATCATCCACATGCTTGGATCGCTGGTCCTTGCAACTTCCAGAACACATTTGATCAGGAACCTTTTAATGCCAACCGTTCCAACAGCCGTGCATCGCAAGTGCCTGAAGTTCCTATCCGCTAATGCCACCAAGTGGGTTTGCGCGCTAGGTTTGCTGGCAGCAGCGTCCGGCGCTCTAGCTACAACAGGCACCACCCAGGCCGCTCCTCCCTCTCAGTCCGGCGGACTGGAGGTGCGCATACAGCGCGTTACGCTGGTAAGCGACTTCGAAGACACCATAAGAAGCACCTTCGACCGCGGCGCGCGTATTGACGCCGTGCTTGAACTGAAGGACCTTAGGAATCCTGAAGACTTCGCCCGCGACGACCCCGACTACGATGCCACTTACACCTTGTCTTTCTTGATCAATAGCCTTAGAGCGGGCACAGTGCTTCGAGGCCGGGACGACCCGGCTAACCTGACAACAGTGATGCTGGAACCCGGCGAGGAAAGCACAGCCACCATTACCTGGAATGTGCCCTACGACTTTCCGGAAGGAGAGTATAATTTCCGCGTTGAAATCAGCACTGAGGACAACCCCAGCGGAGTGGAGCACTATCTTCAGAAGGAGTTCAGGATAACCTCCGGCTTGGACTATGTGTTGATTTCCAATAATCGGATTGACTTCGGCAACGTCAAAGACGAGGAGACGCCTCGCAGCGAACGCATACTTATTGCGCCAATAAACGGAAGGGCGGGTGACCTGAAATGGCGAGTTACCGATTGGCCTTCTGAATGGCTCGAACTTATAGAGCCGCCGATTGATCCATTGGATCCAACGCGCTCGGTGGAGGTCATTGACAATGACCACATATTGATATTTGAGGTCAGCGAAAAGGCACTTTTCGGCAATTACTCCGATGAGGATGTAGTCATAAGCGCGAATGCCGGTGAGTTTGTCGTCAATGTGAGCGCCAGAATTAACCGGCACGCCAGCGGTGAGATCGAGGCATTCAGCGTCACCCGTCCCAGGCGTGTAGATGCCGGCGAAACTATCAACATTCGCTATCGCATCGACAACAATGGGCGCACCGATGTCCTTTACCGCGTGACATTTATCGTTGTCAGTCCGTCTAATGCCGTCATTTACGACAGCAGCACAACAGGAGAAGATCAGATCATCGAAGTCCCGGACGGGGACACATCGGGGAATCTGGATTTCCCGTGGCACGTGCCATTCGGCGCGCTCAAAGGTCGCTACAGTGTCGGCGTCGAGCTGCGCAACGCGCACGAATTTTCGTCGTCTCCGTTTGATTCTATCGACCCGTCGGACTCCGACGCAGCGTACTTCGATGTGCTCGAAGGCGCCAAGATCAAGGTAACTCCAACTGAATGGCAGTTCGGTTCTGTCCTCGAACAGTCTTCTCAGCAGCAAGAGGCGACTTTCGCAGTTACCAATACTGGCAGGCCTCCTTTCCAATGGGAGGTCAAAGCCATACCGGCATGGACTGAACTCGTAAGGCCGCTTGGGAAGGAGACGGGAGACGGCGGAGTGACACTGCGTCTCAAGGATGATATTCCAGCGGGCAGTCACACAGCTGTCTTGATAATCGATTCCAATGGCGGCGAGGCCGTAGTGGATCTGGCGGTCAATATTCGGTCTGGGCCGAGGCGTTCTCCCACGCCAACTCCGACCGCAACACCTGAGGCAACAAGCACGCCAATGCCTACAGCTACGGCGGGACCTACGGACACGCCAGTGCCCACGGAAACGCCAGTACCGCCTACAAACACGCCTGTGCCAGCTACCGCCGAGCCGGAATCTACCGCAACCCATACGCCGGAGCCTACAGCGACTCCTGCGCCTACGGATACGCCCGTGCCGCCGACAGACACGCCCATGCCAGCTACCGCTGAGCCGGAACCTGCCGCAACCCATACGCCGGAACCTACAGCGACTCCTGCGCCCACGGACACGCCCGTGCCGCCGACTGAGACACCTGAACCTACGGCGACCATCACTCCCTTACCTACAAACACGCCTGAGCCCACTGCAACGCACACGGCTGTTCCGCCTACACACACCGCGGTACCGCCGTCAGCGACGCCCACGCCCGAACCGGCAGCCACGGATACGCCGACTGCGGAGGCACCGCCGAGCGACACGCCTGCGCCTCCTCCGCCAACTGCGATACAGCCGGACACGAGTGATACACCGCCCGGCGGAGCGTGCAGTGAGTCGCCTGTGCCAGTGTCGCCGCTGACCGGAGCTACGAACTTAGCGCTGCTACTCCTGCCTATCGCCTTCGCTGGCGGCGCTCGCTGGCGGGCACGTCAAAGGCGGAATGTAGATCAGCAGAGGATTCGGGACGCCTCAGATGTCGGCTGAAACCTCAATCCGCTGACATTTGATTATCTCGCGAGTGTGTTAATATACCGCCATGCGTTACGACTCAATCGTCATAGGTGGAGGGTCTGCGGGCGCGGTGGTCGCTGCCCGACTGTCCGAGGATCCGGCGCGGTCCGTGCTGTTGCTCGAAGCAGGTAGCGACTATCCTGCCTTCGACAATATGCCCGACGACATCAAACTAGGTCTGGGCACCGGCGCGGATTTTTTCAACATCGAAGACCGCCACAACTGGCTCTTCAGCGGGAAGGCGACAGACACTGCCCCGCCGATGGATGTGCCGCGCGGCAAGGTAATGGGCGGCACCAGCGCGATCAATGGGCAGGTCTTCCTGCGCGCCATCCCGGACGACTTCGACCACTGGGTCTCGATGGGCAATGACGAGTGGCACTACGAGGACGTGCTGCCCTACTTTCGCAAGCTCGAAACCGACATGGACTACCAGGACGACTTTCACGGCAGCGATGGCCCCATAATCGCCAAGCGCCACAGGCTTGAAGACCTGCTGACTGACCAGATTGCGTTTTACAACGCCTGCCTCGATGCGGGGTTTCCCGCCAATCCAGACCACAACCATCCAGACGCAACAGGCGTCGGACCGTATGCTCTCAATAATCCCAACGGCATCCGCTGGAGTACTGCGCTCGGCTACATCAATCCTGTGCGGCATCGCCTCAACCTGACAATTCGCCCTAACTGCGCCGTGCAGCGAATTCTATTATCGCCGGACGGCACGCGCGCTACGGGCGTCGAGGTCGAGAGCGGCGGCGAGCGGTTCACCGTCGAGGCGGATGAGATTGTGCTCAGCGCAGGCGCGGTCGGATCGCCTCACCTGCTGATGCTTTCAGGCATCGGCGACACCGAGCAGCTTGAAGCGGCAGGCATCTCAGTGGCCCATCATCTCGCGGGCGTGGGCAAGAACCTGCGCGATCATCCAGCCGTGCATGTGCGCTGGCGCTGCAATCCAGAATTCCCCATCCCACCGGACGGCGTAGGCGCGCAGAAGGTCGCCCTGCGGTACACGGCCGAAGGCTCACAACTGCGAAACGATATGATCAAGATAATGCGCTTCAATTCGGAGGAGCGCCTGCTCATTATGTCTGTCGGCATCTATCTGGCTGCATCATCCGGCGAAATGCGTGTCGTGTCGGCCGACCCAAACACCCAACCCGCACTTGAGTATAACTACCTCAGCGACCCGTTCGACATAGAGCGGCTTCGCATGGGAGTACGTCTGGCTAACAGGCTTTCCGAGCACCCGGAACTCGCACAGATCATTGACGAGTTGCACGAACCAACACCCAACCAGCTTGATTCGGACGACGCACTCGATGAGTGGATCCGGCGTGAAGTCTCCACGATGCACCACATTTCCTGCACCTGCAAGATGGGGCCAGAGTCCGATCCACTTGCGGTCGTTGATCAGCATGGCCGTGTTCACGGCGTAGAAGGTCTTCGCATCGCGGATGCTTCCATAATGCCTGACTGCCCGCGCGCCAATACCAATGTGACCACGATCATGATTGGCGAGCGTGTTGCCGACTTTATCAAGTCCGGCGAATAGAAGTCGCCGCATATATGCTCCAGCACTTCAAGCACCTGTACTCTGACGCTATCCGCGCCGAGGCATTTCGTCGCTTCGGGTTCACTCCCGTCTCGCTGGAAATCCTGCCCGACGCCAGCCACAGCTACGTGTACGACTGCTCGCGTGACGGCATACCTTACATCCTCAAGATTACTCATACGATCCACCGACAGCCGCACAACATACTGGGCGAGCTAGAGTTCATCAACTTCCTTGCGGATGGCGGAGTAACAGTGCCCCGTGCCATCCCGTCTGTCGGTGGCAACCTTGTGGAGACCGTTCCGGCTGAGGATGGGGAGTTCCTCGTAGTCGCCTACGAGAAAGCGGAGGGTGCGCTGGTGGACTGGCGCAACTGGACGCCTCGAATGTTCGAGCAATGGGGCGCGATCATCGGCAGCATGCACGCGCTCACAAAGGACTACGAGCCGTCAGTGGAAGGCATCCGTCGCCGATTCTGGTACGAGGACGCTGACTGGAACATGGACATCGAAGTGTATCGCGAGTATCCCGCGTTCAGAGAGAAAGCCCGCCACATCCGCGACTGGCTGCTCACGCTGCCGACGGACCGCGACTGCTTCGGTCTAATCCACTCCGACCTGCACCAGTGGAACTTCTTCTACAACGAAGGCAACATCCTGCCCTTCGATTTCGATAACACGCACTACGACTGGTTCATATCAGACTTCACCACCGTCATTGTCAATGTAGTCAACTGCCAGCAACACCACTACGGGCGCGGCGAATACGACCACTGGACGGCGGGCACACCTATGAAATCAGAGGAATTTCTCGACTACTTCTTCACGCCATTCATCGAGGGTTACAGGCAGCACAACCGGCTTGATCCCGTCTGGATGCACAATCTGCCCGCATTCCTCAACCGGCACTGGCTCACATTCCTGACAGACTCGCTGCGTGATCCGGAATTCGGTGACCTTTCTCCGGAGCGGCAGGCTGCCGGTTTTCCCTGGCGCACGCTTTCGCAGTCGTGGAACGAGGTGATGAACGATTACTGGAGCCGCTTCTCCTTCGATAAGTACGCCTGAGTTTTCGCGCCAACTCCAGTATCAATATGCGCTAGAATAGAACTATACTGGACAGGCGCAATTTCGAGGCTATAATTCCTGAAACTCTTGGGAAGGCTCGCGGGTGAAATATGGTATCAGAAGCTAGATACCCTGCCATTTCTGACTACGGTCTCATCGGCGACATGCATTCGTGCGCGCTGGTATCAACCGCCGGTTCCGTGGACTGGTGTTGCTTCCCGCGCTTCGACAGCGACGCTATCTTCGGCAGGCTGCTGGACTGGGAGCGAGGTGGCTACTTCAAGATTGCGCCGCGCAACGCACACCTGGTCAAGCGCAGCTACATTCCTGGCACCAATGTGCTCCAGACCACATTCACCACGGTGAACGGTCGCGCCCGCCTGACGGATTTCATGCCGGTTCACCACGACGAGGATGCGCCTATCGAACCGTACAAGATAGGTGAGTCGCACCAGATTATGCGCATCATCGAGTGTATCGAGGGCAGAATCGACATGACGCTGGAATGCCACCCACGCTTTGAGTATGGCGGCGTCGTCCCCCATGTTCACCTGGAGCGCTCCAACATCGGATTCGCTCATGGAGGCTCAGGCGCAATTTCGCTGTACTGCTCGGCGCCGCTGCGCATGGTCGAAGGCGGCTTCCGCTCCGAAGGCACGCTGCGGCAGGGGCAGAAGGCGTTTGCCATTGTGACATACGAGACTCGATTCTCCTACGACGCGAGATTACTTAACAGCCGGGAGATTGAGAAGAGCCTTGCGGAAGCTACCACTTACTGGCAGAAATGGAGCGACATCTGCACCTACGATGGGCCGTACAGGGAGCAGGTTCTACGCAGCGCGCTCACGCTCAAGGCGCTCACCTATGCGCCGTCCGGCGGCATGGTCGCCGCGCCGACGACATCACTCCCGGAGAACATCGGAGGCGAGCGCAACTGGGACTACCGCTATACATGGATTCGGGACGCCTCCTTCGCAATCTACGGGCTGCACATTCTTGGCTATCAGAATGAGGCTAAGGCGTTCAGAAACTGGATAGAGTGGGCAACGGTTGGACGAGCGCGCGACGTGCATATTATGTACGGACTTGGCGGAGAACGAAGGCTCACCGAGGTCGTGCTTCCCGAACTCTCGGGCTACCGTGACTCAACTCCGGTGCGAATAGGAAATGGCGCATATTCGCAGTTCCAGTTGGACGCCTACGGCGAATTGATGGACTCGGCGCACCTGTACCGACGCTTCATTGGACCAATCGACGAAGAATACTGGTCATACCTGCAACGAGTCGTAACCTACGTGCTCGAAAACTGGAACGAGCCGGACGAAGGCGTATGGGAGGCGCGATCGGGACGTCAGCATAATGTATTCTCCAAGGCATGGTGCTGGGTCGCGCTCGACCGCGCCATCAAGATGGTGACTGCACTAGACCTGGAGGGCGACGTCGAACTCTGGAAGAAGGCGCGCACCGAGATACGCGAGCAAATACTGACGCAAGGCTTCAACGAGGAGCGCGGCGTCTTCGTGCAGGCTTACGGCAGCGACATTCTCGACGCCTCCAACTTGATGCTGCCGCTGATCGGCTTCATCAAGGCGGACGACCCGCGCATGCTCGCCACCATTCGAGCCACTCAGGCCGAACTTACATCGGAACAGGGCTTCGTATATCGGTATCGGGGCTTCGACGATGGGTTGTCCGGGGACGAGGGCACATTTAACATCTGCTCGTTCTGGCTGTGCGACAACCTCATCATGCTTGGCGAACTTGACGAGGCTACCGAGCTATTCGACCGGTTACTGGAGCATACCAGCGACCTCGGTCTGATGAGCGAGGAGATAGAGCCTCACACGGGAGAGATGCTGGGCAACTTCCCGCAGGCGTTCTCGCACCTGTCCATTATCAACACCGCGGTGCAGTTGCAGCGCGCAAGGCGGCGGCTCGCCCGCAGCGCGGCGAAGTAGCACACTCATCCCATCCGGTCAGGCTAGAGGATAAGGGTCACCACGCCAGAGACGATCAGGCTGAATGCCCACAGCCTGTCGAGGTTGAACCATGCGCGGCGCAGAATCGCAAGGCCGACCTTCTCGAACACCAGCACGGCCGTAACCGCCATCACGGAGAACATTGCCAGCGTATGAATTGCCACTGCCGTCAACTGCCACACGAGCGTGGCAATGCTCGGCGGCGCGCCAATGCCCATGAAGTCAACATGCTGAAGTTCGCGCAAATCGATACCATCTGCGGTGACACCCAACAGTGGCAAGGTGAAAAGTATGGGCACTAGCATCAGTCCCGCGCCGTGCGCCGATGACATGAGGAACGACCACGCGGTAAGCGCTCGAAAGCCCACACGCATCCTGACCCAGCGGGGATGGGAGAGCGGGCGCATCAGCTTGAACACGCCAAGCCCTATTACAATTGCAGCGCCTATAATCTTGAGCGCCGTCAGCGGCACGATGACGCGGGCGAACAGGACAACTACCACAATAGCCGCCACCGATGCCGTATGCCCCAGCACAATCGGAGTGAAGGCGGCATAGACGGCGCGGCGGTTTTGCTCCTGCAAGCCCAGCGTCACGGCGAACAGCCAGCCCATCGCCGGATTGATACCGTGATACGCGCCGAACCCCGCAAGAGCCAGCCAGGGAACGAACTCTCTCACCTCCAAGGCTGCCTCCCCTTAAAGCTGCACAGAGCGACAATCTGCTCAGAGTCAAGAAAAGCGGGAGTCATCCGAAGACGGCTCCCGCTTTGCTTACTGAGTTTCGTTGCCCGCTAGTCCGGGTAGCAGAATGTGTCGGAAGACGAGTCTCCGCCCTGCAGCCTTATCTGGTGTACGCGTTCTTCGCCGAACTCCATGAAGAAGTCCTCGTCAAGTGACATGCCGCCTTCGGGAGAGGCGTTCACCTTGACCGCCCAGCCATTTACGCCTTCGGGGTAGAACTGATTGTCCCACGCAACATAAAGCGAGTTCGTGATGTAGATTCGCTGCCCGTCCCGGCTGACCTCTACCATCTGTGGACCGCCGTTAAGCTCACCCTTCGCCTTTGGGTGGCCCGCCTTGCGAATTATGCCACCAACCTGCACAGTGTCTTTCAGCACAGGATTGAACGGGTCCGACACGTCATACTGTCGGAATTCGCCCGTCGCCCAGCAGGATACATAGAGGAACTTGTCGTCAAGCGACAGGTTGATGTCAGTGACAACCGGCGGCACAGCGCCGAAGCCCTGGAGCAGCGGCGGCAGGTCCTCGGGGTCGGCGGGCTCCGCCGGAATCTCGATGACCTTCTTTGCCTTCCAGTCGTCGCCTTCCTCGTACCACAGCCAGATGGAGCCTGAAAGGTTCTCAACATTGGTTACAACGCCTGCGAAACCGTACTTCTTGCGCGGGTCTCGCGCCTGGCGCAGCTCAAGGACCATCTGGTTGTCATCGCCCAGATCGATAGTTTGCTTCAGCTTGCGGGAGTCAACGTCCCAAACATGAAGCTGGTGGCCGTACTTTCTGCCGAGCAACAGTTCCGGCACCACACCCGACTCAACCATGTCCGGCGTGCCCCACTCACTCGTGACCATCGTATCGTAAAGCAGATGCCATACGAAGTCGTAGGAGAGGTGCTGCTCGCCGCGGTCCGCCTCCCAGGCACCCTTGACTTCAAAGGTCTCCTGGTCGAGGCTGAAGACGCCGCCGGGGCCGCCACCATCCGGTGTGCCCAGTGCGTTGATGTATATGGCGTCCGGCCCGCAGTGAACCGTGTGCGGTCTGCTGTAGCCAGCCTTTTCAGCGAGTTCATCCGCTTCGATAATCCTCTTGATAGTCGGGTTGCGCGGATCCGGCTTGGTGTCTATTACGTAGATTCGTGAGGAGCGCAGACCGCAAAACAGCAGGTAGCGGCGTTCCACATGGGGGTGCGGCATATTCGGGCAGAGCGACGCGCTGCACGCGTTCCAGCCGAAGTGGTGCAACTCATCCCCAACATTGGGCAATTCCAGCCGTCCCACAAGTTCGCCATAGGTATCGGAGTCAGGGAACACGTCCATGACTCCTACCGAGTCCGGTTTACCAGACCCTTCGGGGCTGACCATTGCAACATACGCAAGTTCCTCTTGCGGTGCGTCCATAGCCATCTTTGGAGATGGATAAAATGTCGGGTCCGGCGTCCATGTAACCAATATCATTCCTCCTCAAATTTCGGCCCATTCACGAGTCCTTCCAGGGCGTAGTCGGGCCCATTATGTCTCTCTATAATCCCGTTCCTAATGTCGCTCCAGACGGAACTGCGCTACTGCGAGAACTCGGAATCTCCAATTCACACGGCAGCGTCTTCAAATAGACACGCAAGTCGGTATTTTACCTCAACAATTGGTGCGTTTGTCAATTGTCTATTCGCCGTAATATTAATTCCATATTGGGAATAGTACAAATTAATATCTCGGCAAGCAGGAATTATACACCCATAGCATAAACTAGCGCAATATCTGACATAACTTTGGCATAATGCCAGATTCGTGCTATTCCTGGCTCGCTGATTCGGTAACGCCCTCAGAAACTTGCTGCGTTTCAGCAGTTTGTGACTCCTCCACTGACTCAGTTTCTACTGACGCATCTGTACCTTCGCTCCGCCAGACACCCAGGAAATACAGCAGCACCTCACGCGAGGCGGCAGCAAGCGGGGGACCGAGGATCATGCCCCAAAGACCGGCAACCTCGCTGCCCACGATGAGCGCCGCCAGCACCATCACGGGATGGAGGTTGAGGGACTCGCTCTGAATACGAGGCACAAGGAGGGAATTTTCCAGGAGCTGCACTCCAAGGTATAGCAGCGCGACCCAGACGAACTTTTCAGGAGCGGTGGCGAGCACCACCAGTAAGCCCGGAATCGCGCCGAGCCAGGGGCCTATGACCGGAATGAGTTCGGTAATTCCGGCGACAAGTCCAAGGACCGGTGCGAAGGGAACGCCCAGAAACCACAGCCCAAAGAACACCATCGTGCCGACCATCACGCCGAGTAACAGTTGACCGCGAATGTAGGCGCTGAAAACGCCATTCAGGAGGCTGAGGACGTTGCGGGTATGCTCACGGGGCTGCGGTGAAAGCGTGTTCAGCATCCCTTCGATTATCTTCCCTCTATCCTTCAGGATGTAGAAGAGAATCAGAGGCACCATCGCCAAGCCGAGAAGTAGCGACATCGTCTGCGAGATGACGCCGTAGGTACGCACAGCGAATACCTGCGCCGCCCCGACTATTTGCCTACCCAGGTCCTGCGCCGCGTCGTGAATTAATACGACAACTTCTTCCGGCAAGCGGGCGACCAGTTGAGCATCCACGTCCTGAATCGTGGCGCGGGAAGCCTCTATGAGTTGAGGAAGTTCCCTGATAAAGGCGCGGATCTCGTGGATCAGGATCGTCACGCCTGCCACCAGGGCAACGATCGCAACGATTGCGGAGATTATGAAAATCAGCGCGATGATAAGCACGCGCTTGAGTTCACGTCGGGAGGACATCCAAGGGATACGCCGTTCGAGCCAGGTGACGAATGGGTCAAGAATGTAAGCCAGCGCGCCACCGACTACGAAAGGAAGCAGAGCGCCCCTTAGCTGGTACAGAAGGACGGCTATAACCAGCGCGCCTAAGACCAGCCAGACCAACCGGCTTATTTTGAAGGATGAAGGTGCCACTAGAGTGTGCAGGCCGACGATTGCCTGCCGGCTCTGTCCGATTCGGAGAAGCTACTCCTCGGGATGAATGACTACTTTACGCCTGTCTCCATGGCCGTCGCTCTCAGTGACCACGCCATCGTAGTCTGCAAGCGCCATGTGGACCTGTCGGCGCTCATTCGGAGGCATCGGCTCCAGGGGTATGGACCTGCCGCGCTGGGCTACACGGTGCGCCACACGACGCGCCAGGTTTGCTACGGAGTCGTAACGCCGCTGCTGGTATCCCTCGACATCAACCATTAGGTTGGTGCGCTCACCCATCCTGCGGCTTACGAGGAAGCTGACAATGAACTGCAGGGCGCGGAGGGTTTCGCCCCGAGTGCCGATGAGCAGACCGGAATCGTCGCCTTCAATCTCGAACACGGGGCCTTCCTCATCGCCGGTGTAAGGCTCCCTGAGGTACACGTCCGCGACCACGCCCATTTGGCCAAGAAGGGTGCTCAGCACATCATAGCCGACACTGACGACCTCCGGAGTTTCTTCCTCTTCTTCCTCATAGTCGTCATCGTCATCGTCGTCCAGATCGTCTCCGAATGCGGCAAATTCCGCCAGAGCATCGGGTATCTCGGCGTCATCCTCGGATTCAGCTACATCCGCAGGGGCGTCAGCCGACTCCAAGAGGGTCACTCGGACAACCGCCGGCTCGCTGCCAATGCCGAGCAGACCTCCCCTGCCCTCGCTAACGACGTCTATTTGCACCTCGTCGCGACCTGCGTCTAGCTGGCCTAGCGCGGTTTCGATTGCCTCTTCGGGTGTTTTTCCCGTTGTTTCTATCGTCCGCATCGGTCGTTGTCTCCTCTGACTCGGAAGTCGCCGTTGCGCCGCTGGACGCAGACGCGCCCGCTACGGCAGGCACAGGCTCTTCGCGCTTGAACTTAAGCATATCTATGAGCGGGGTCCACCCCGTTACGAATCCCTGTATTATCATTCCCACGATGTTGGACACAACCCAGTACAGTGCAAGCCCGCTCGGGAAGGTCGTGGTGAAAAAGCCGAACATTATCGGCATCATCCAGAGCATCATGCGGCTGGTCTGCGCCTGGCGTGGGTCTGCCGAGGGCATGGTTGTGGTTTTCTGCATCAGGAACATGGATACGCCAACGAGGACGGGCATCACGGGGAGCGAATCCGGCTGTGCAAGATCCAGCCACAGGAAGGTGTTGTTTATCGGTATGACATCGTTCACACCGGGCAGCCAAGGATAAAGTCGGGACGATAGTCCCACTAGCCGCTCGGGCGTTGACGGCAAGGTCTGAATGACCGCCTGGAACAGGCCAATCCAGATGGGGAACTGAATGAAGAGGGGACCGAGGCAGCCAATCGGGTTAACGCCGTTAGTTTTGTAAATCTCCATTGTGGAGCGGGAAAGCTGCTGCCGGTCGTCCTTGTATTTTTCCTGTAGCGCCTTGAGTTGCGGCTGAAGTTGCGTCATCTTCAGCATCTGGCGGCTCTGGCGGACCGTGAGCGGAATTAGCACGATACGCACAATGAGCGTGAAGGCGATGATGGCAATGCCGAAATTAAGGAATGAGAAACTATAAAGCAGAACCAGGCAATTTATCATCGGTTCGATGATCGCCATGTTCCAAATGTCTATGAAAATCTGAAGAAATTGCATCTGTTATCAGCCGGCTCCCCGCCTAGCAGTCTTCGACCCTGCCTCTAAGAACCGGGTCGTCCTCGTCCGGCTTGTGTACCCACTCCTCGTCCGGGTTGCCATTGGTCTTGATCCGCAGCGCGCGAATTGTCTTGTCCTTACCACTAAAGAATATGACGTCCTCCTGCACCGCAAGCATCGATCGAATCTCGGTCCGCATGTTGCAGGAGTCGACGGGATTGCCGTCGCTGATTCGTACGATATGGAGACTGCCGTCGTCGGAGCCTACCGCTATCATATCAAATATGACGGTGGGAGAACCGACGATTGGCCCCTCCGTCGTCAGAGACCATCGCAGATCGCCGGTACGCTTGTCGAGAGCATACAGTTTGCCATCCAGAGACGGGGCATACACGGTGTCGCCGTGGACCAGGGGGCCGCCCCAGTACCAGCTGCCGGCGCCGTTGAACTTCCAGCGCAAGGTGCCGTCGGAAGCGTTCACAGCGTAGAATACGCCGTCGAATGAGCCGAAATAGACCGTGCCTGTGTCATATGCGGGCGTTGCGGCTATTGCGCCATTGGTTGAGTATTGCCAGAGCTTACTGCCGTCTTCAAGGCTCAAGGCGTACAGGTTCTTGTCCAGGGAGGTTACATATACGACGCCGTCAATCCCAATAGGCGAAGACCAGACCTTATTTCCGGTCTGGTAAGTCCAGCGTGGCGATACCGACCACCGCCCCTGGTCGTCTACCTCTTGGTCGAAGGCGTACACCTTGCCATTGTCGGCGCCGACCAATACCACATCGCCTATCAAAGTAGGCCCGCCCACGATCTGCGTATGCTCTTCTTTGCTTTCGTCCTTGAAAAGCGGCTCTGACCATTTTGTGTCCAGTCCAGGCGTGGTGAGAGAGTAAAGCACGCCATGGTAACCGCCGAAATAGAGGCTGCCATCGTGCAGGACCGGCACGCCATAAACGCCGAGAAGGTCCCTGTTATCCTCACCCCCAAGCTCAAAACGTCTGAGGGTAGAGCCGTCCCTTATACTCAGGGCGCGAAAGTCGCCTTCGCGCGTGCCGATGTACAAAGCTTCCTCGTCTGCAACTCCACCGGACCAGGCTTCGGGAGTAGCGATGCGACCTGCGCAGCCTACGAGCGCAAAGAGCAACAGGGGCAGCGCAATCAGTGATATTTTCTTGGTCATCTTTTATTTCTACTCATGCCTTCCGGCATATCCTGACGAATCAACTAATTTCGGTCGTCTGCAATCTCATTAGGGTACGGGATCATAACCGTTACTTCCGCCCGGTCTGCACCGAGCGAGGCGCTTGATGCCGAGCCAAACGCCTTTCACGACACCATATTTATCGATGCATTCATACGTATAGCGCGAGCAGGTGGGTTCGTGCCTGCACAGTCCGACAGAGAAGTATGGGGAAAGTGCTTGCTGGTAGAACCGAATAGCACCCAGTGCAACTGTTTGCATCATGGAGTTCCCGCCTCCTTCGGCACCGGGATGTAAATGAGCATCATAGCCCACATTAGAACTCCCCGTGCTCCGATGATGATGAACTCTTCGCCGTAAGCAGCTTTGC
This sequence comes from SAR202 cluster bacterium bin90, assembly GCA_002238855.1. GTDB lineage: Bacteria > Chloroflexota > Dehalococcoidia > Lucifugimonadales > JADFKI01 > Bin90. The sequence continues at coordinate 53,261 of MPND01000010.1, read as the reverse complement.
TCGTTGAAACAGCCGCTGCAGCGAGTGATTCAGGCGACGGTAGTCCGCATCGGCGGCGTCCTTGCGGGCAATCACAACGAAGTCCCAACCCGATTCTATTCGGGGCAGAAGCTCAAGGCGGGCGACCTCTCTGAGCCTGCGCTTGATACGGTTACGCACAACGGCATTGCCCAGCCTTTTGCTGACGGAGAAGCCGAAGCGGCAGTGAGGGTTATCTGTGCGTCTCGCAATGAGCACAAGCATCCTGTCCGCCCAACTCCTGCCCTCGCGCCGCGCCGCCGCGAAATCTCTCGATTTTCTCAAGCGATGTTGCTTCTGCATGCCGCTCACGCCGCGCCGCGCGTCCACATTATAGCCCCCTGCGAGGAGTATCAGGGCCGATCAACGCTCCACGGTGAGCTTATGACGTCCCCTGAACATCCGGCGCTTCAGCACGTTGCGCCCATTCTTGCTGCTCATGCGCGATCGAAAGCCATGCACTCGCATCCTTCGACGCTTCTTGGGTTGATAAGTTCTTTTTGGCATTCTTTTGCTGCTTCCAGACCTTCCGCTAGCCTGTGTGCTGCGGACGCGCACTTCTAAACACAGACAGCGGACTTGAAACAAATTTACGAAAGTCCAATAACCGATTATACTTATAGCCTAAAAGAAGGTCAATTGAAATTCTTCGCATGCCTGTCCATTCTAGCCTTGTCAGAGTGACTTTCCTTCCCTCTGTCAGATGACCGGCTCCTGCATTATTCGTGATGGTAAAACCAACGGGAACGAGGACGCAATGAACAAGTTGTGGATACTGCTCCTGTTGGCGGCGGTGCTGCCCGCTTGTACAACGGAACAGCCAACTGCCACGCCCATTCCCGCACCCAGCGCGCCTCCGGTTGCCGCTCCTACCGCCGCGCCGACAGTGGCAGCACCGACCGCGGTACTCCCGGCAACTGCTGCTGCCGTGCCTTCCTCTCCCGCGACACCCGCCCCAACTGTGATCTCTCCGCCTGTCGAACAGCCTGACATCCGCTGCGAAGCGCCTGAAAGCGCAATAGACGTGCCGGAGGAGATAGAAGAGGTCGTAGAGCAACAAGGCTTCGCCATGCATCCGACCCACCTGCCCTCCGGCTTTCGACTAGCCGGAGTGTCCAACGCCAACAACGAGGTCAGGCAGATATATCAGATGGACGGGAAGAATATCATTCTGGCATATCCAATAGAGTTCTCAGCCGACATCCTGTCTGATCCTCTTGGCTGGGAGCGACCGCAGGACGCCCTCAATAGTGTGCAAATCGGCGATCAGATGGCACACTTCATGATTGGCGGCTGGTCGGACGCGAGTATCATCGCGGGACCTGCGCTCAAGCCGGACAGGGCAGAGTGGGACTACGAAAAGTCGGTGGCGCTGTTCTTCATCTGCCGGGTGAGCGGTGGACGTGATCTGGGCATGGCGATACAGGCGTTGCCGGGGCCCATAGACTGGATTGACGCCGACGGAATCATCAGCATAGCGCATTCTCTGAAGCGCATACCCCGTACGCGGTAAAGAAAGACATGCGCCAAGACGACTATTTGGTTGATCCTCCTCTCGAATCTGACGCCGACAACGAGCCTGCCCCCAGTGCATCCGGCCGTATCAGCCCACTGCGCGTTGTCGCAATCGTGACTGTCGTAGCGGGAGTGCTTGCGCTGACCGCGCTGCTTGCGCTAGGTCTGGCAAACCGCTCACCTGTGACGGGCCGCAGCGGCGTTACACGCATAGACAAGCCTGCGCCGAACATCAGCATGCCGCTATATGGCGGTGGCGCTCTCACGCCTGCGGACTACGCGGACAGACCTGTGGTCGTGAACTTCTGGGCGTCCTGGTGCGGGCCGTGCAGACAGGAGGCGCCGGTATTCGAGCGGCTGTCGCAGGAGTACGGCGAGCGCGGCGTGATGTTCATCGGCATCAACATACAGGACGCGAATTCCGACGCAGAAGCATATCTCAGCGAGTTCGGCATCACCTATCCTAACGGGAATGACGAGGACGGCAGCATCTCGGTTGATTATGGTGTCATCGGTATTCCCGTTACATTCTTCCTCAACAGGGACGGCGTGGTGCAGCGACGCTGGGCCGGAGTGATGCGCGAGACGCAGCTGAGGCAGTGGATCGACGAACTGGTTCTGGGAACCGTGCCGACGGGTGAAACGCAGTGGGAGAATCCGGAGGGGTACGAGCCGCTGCGGTAGGTTCAATCCAACTATGTCAGTGGAATCTGTCAGGGCAAAGTGAGTGATGACCTGGTTTCGTCCTCACAGAAAGCGCGAATTTCCTCGTGACTATTGCGAAGCAGAGAAACTACACTCGTGGTCGGGGCATTGCCAAGGCTCAACCGAACGACCTTCGGTGGATGTCCTAATCGCTCGCTCAATTCCACAAAGTCAAAGTCCTTTGTCACGATTACTAGATTTTCAGACCTGGCATGCTCCCACACATTGATGTCGAGGTTTGAATCTAATCTGACGTCCTGCACGTGAAGGGAATCAGGGTATAGGTCTTTCAGGAGTTGCTTAAGGCGGTGGGACAGATTTTGATCGAACAAAAATCTCATGCCGATTGATGCGACTTTATCCTGTACTTAGGCGAGGCAACAAAGGCGAAGCAGGCACGTATGTCCTCGTCCGTTAATTCCGGAAAGTCGAGAAGAACGTCCTCCACAGACATGCCGCCGGCGAGGTATTCGAGCACATCGTATACGGTGATACGCATGCCTCTTATGCACGGCTGACCGCTACGCTTGCCAGGTTCCATTGTGATGATGCGCTTGTAGTCAACCGACATATTTCAGACCTTATGGAGCGGATGATGCATTTTACCATATCCGACTCTTATGAGAGCGCGCTCACTCAGACAATTTTCCCCGCGCCAACCGACGGTAGTGCGCGGCATCAGGGAAGTCCTGTTCGAGGCCGGCAAGCATGTCGAAGTCGGCAATTGCCCTGCGGTGGCTACCCTTGCGGTAGTGGGACATGCCGCGGTGGAAGTAGGCTGCGGGATAGTCTGACGGAGACGCCACCACATCTATCGCCTTGTCGAACAGGCGGATTGCGTCATCGTAGAGGCCGGTGTCGTAGTAGGCGACTCCGCTCTGCAAATAGACTTCGTGCATCTCATCCGTGTACAGGTGGATGAGTTGCGGGTCTATGAGCTTGCGCGCCTTGTCCATGTCGGCGACAGCGTTGTCGTAGTCTGACGCCTTGAGGCGATCAAGGCCACGCTCGTAGTGGAAGATGCCCTGCTCGTGGTCTTCCAGTTGCTGCGCTTCGCTTAGTTGCTGCCGAGCTTCTTCGGCACTTTCGGCCGCTACATCATCAAAGCCGATTTCCAGTGCCTGCGTAAAATCCTGACTTGCCTGTGAAATATTGCCAAGCCCGGCGTGGGCAAGTCCTCGCTTGTACAGCGCGAATGCATTGTCGGGGTTGATGGCGAGGGCAGCGTCGTAATCCGCTAGCGCCTTTTCATCCTCGCCTTTGAGGTAGTAGGCGCATCCCCGCCACATATACGCCTCATCTTCGTCGGGACTCAGCCGCGTAAAGGTATCGTAATCTGCTATAGCCTTGTCATAGTCGCCGTTTCTCAGGTATATCGTCCACATCGTGAGTGAGCCGAGCCACTCACCGTGCTCAAAAGCGGCGTCCTCCGGGGAAAGCAGTTCCAGTTTCAGGACGCCCCGATGGTCTGCTATAGCACGTTCGTAGTCCCCTCTTATGCCGCTGACAACCCCACGATAAAGGTATGCTCTGGCATCGTCGGGATCGAGAGCAATCGCCGCGTCGAAGTTGGCTACTGCATCATCGTAACGTCCCTCTTTTGCGGAAGTGATTCCGTTTTGTAAGAGGTTTTGCGCGTCGCTAGTTGTTTCTGTGACACCGTCGTCGTATTGCTGTTCAGCCTCTCCAGATTGCCCAGATGCAGGAAGCTCAGCACTCTTGTCAGCGTCATCTTCCGATGACATGCAGGACAGAATAAACGCCGCGACGACAAAGAGAGCTATTAGCGGCAGGCATTTTCCTAGTGGCATCAGAATGAGGCACCTTAGAACAGAAGACCCGCGCAATGCGGGTCTTCTTAGGTTACTTAGGTTGAACTCTGTGTCTACTCGGGGCGCGACTTTCGCGGCTCCATGTTGCTGTGGATGTCCAGCAGGACGGTGCGGCCCTCCGCGTTGTGGTTCTGCGCCTGTCGGATAGCGTCTGCGACCTGACCGGGATCTGTCACCGTGATGCCGACCGCGCCCATGCCTTCCGCTATCTTGGCGTAGTCGCCCGTCATCTCGGTTGTGCCGAACAGCTCGCGGGCTGTGGGGTAGCCGCCGGGGTATGTCGCCATACCACCGTTGTTGAGCACGACGGTGGTGATGGGCGCGCCCGCGCGAGCGGCAGTCTCTATGTCGAGGCCGGACATGCCGAATGCGCCGTCCCCCATGAAGTTCAGACAGAACTTGTCGGGGGCGGCGAGCTTTGCGCCAATCATCAGGGGTATGCCGTATCCGAGGTGCGTGGTCTTGCCCCAGCCGATGTAGCTGTGCGGCGTGGTAGCCGTGTAGAAGGGCATGATGGAGTCACGGGGCGCACCCGCGTCGTGCGTAACGACGCTGTTGTCGTGGTCGAGAACGCGCTCAAGCTCGCCGATGACTCGGTAGGTGCTGATCGGCGTCTCCTCGGAGTTGAGCAAGTCTGTCCAGCTTGCCATCCAGTTGTTGCGGATGGATGCTATCTCGGCTGCGACGCCGTTCTTGCCCTGACGCCCACTCTCGCCGAGCTGCGACTTGACCTCTTCGATGAGCGCCTGAAGTGTCAGCTTAGCGTCGCCAGGAACGCCGATGTCCACTGTGAAGTCCTTGTTGAGGTCCTCGATGCTCTCGGTGTTGTGAATCATGATCTTGCCGCCGGGGATCGACTGGCCATAACCGGTGATGGATAGGCTGGAGCCGACCGCAAAGAGGACATCGGACTCGTTGAGCCAGGTGCGCGCCTGCTGCGTGGTGGCGCCGCTGCCGGAGCCTAGCGAGAGAGGATGGCGCTCGTTGAAGCCGGACTTGCCCGGCATTGTGCAGTACACAGGTATCTCGGTGAGTTCGGCGAATTCGCGCAACTCTTCGGTTGCGCCGCCGAGCAGAACGCCCATGCCGGACCAGATCATCGGCTTGCGGGCGGCGAGGAGCGCCTTCACGGCATCCTTGATGTCGCCTGCCGATGGCTGCTGCGGGTGGCGCTTGGGGGGCTGGTAGTTGAGCGCCGACTCAGAGACTTCCATGGTGCTGACGTCGCCGGGTAGCTCGACTACGACGGGGCCGCCGCGACCATTGCGGAGGTTGTGGAATGCGCGGCGCATGGTGCTGCTGACCATGTCAGGCTGGAAAATGACTTCACTATACTTGGATACGGTTTCGTAAGTGCGCGCCGGCGAGAAGTTGGGGCGCACCTGCATCTGAGCGACGGGTGAGCCGCCGGGCAGATAAAGCATCGGGACATTATCCGCGAATGCCTGCGCCAGACCGCCCATGCTGTTCTCAGAACCTGGCCCGCCCTGCGTTATTACAACGCCGAATTTGTTGCGGTCGTTCAGGCGGCTATAACCGTCCGCCGCCATCAGTGCGCCGCGCTCCTGCCGGAACATTATTGTGCGTATGCCGACTTTTGCGACCTCTTCAATGAGGTTGTTCGACGGGAAGCAGGCGACCCATTCGACGCCTTCTTCCTTCAGTATTCGCGCGACGGCTTCCATCGAGTTCATAGGGTATTCCTCCGCTTGATTCGGGTTTGACTGTCAAGCAGGTAGGATACCTCATAGCAAGCGTGCGGGCAAGAAAGCTTCTGGCTTGCGACCGTCTAGCAACGGGCATCATCAGGACTGGCGACAAGCGCTTACGCACACATTTCTGGCTGGACAGGCTCAGGGCAAACGGTCCTAGGTGATGTGCTACACTGGGGCGCAAGTTGACAGAATGATTACGAGCACGCATTCGGAGGGGGATATGAACGGCAACGCGACCCTATCACAGACGACTAAATCTTACGGGCCTCTGGCGGGTGTGAAGGTGCTGGACTGGACGATGTGGCAGTTTGGGCCTGTGGCGGCGTCGATGCTGGGCGATATGGGGGCGGATGTCATCAAGCTGGAGGCGCTGGACGGCGATGTGGGAAGGGCTGTGTCCTCGCTCGAATCGGCGGAGGCGGGCATGCCGAATGGCCGCAACGCATACTTCGAGACCTGCAACCGCAACAAGCGAGGCATCGCGGTCAACCTGAAGACCGCGGAGGGCCGTGAAATAGTGCATAAGTTGGTGGCGGAGGCGGATGTCGTCATCGAGAATTTCCGCAACGGAGTGGCGGACCGGCTGTCAATGGACTACGAGACGCTGAAGGAGATCAACCCTAAGCTGATATACGCGTCGGCGTCCGGCTTCGGGACGAAGGGCCCCGACGCGATGATGCCGTCACTCGACGCGTGCGGACAAGCGCGCGCCGGGCTGATGATGTCCGCAACTCCGCCGTGGGCGAAGCATCCCATCTCCGTAAGGGGCGCGCCTTCGGACCAGATTGGCGGCATCATCCTCTGCCTGGGGATACTGTCGGCGCTGTGGGCGAGAGAAAGCCAGGGCGTGGGGCAGAAGGTCGAGGTGTCCCACATGAGCAGCACGATGTGGCTGCAGGGTCTTGCGATCGGCATGGACCTGCTAATCGGCAACCACATGCCCACGCTCAACCGCGAGGACGTGCGGAACTATATGTACAACATTTATAAGTGCAAAGACGGGAGCTGGCTGCGATTGTCGAACCCGCAACCGAAGCGTTACTGGCGGCCCTTCGTGGAATCCCTGGGCATCCCGCATGTGCTAGAAGACTCGCGATTCGATGGTGTTGAAGAAGGTGCAGCAGTTGTGCCTGAGTTGCTGTCTTTGATCGAGGATACCTTCGCCACCAAGACTTATGCAGAGTGGGATGCCATCTTCCGTCAGTACGGGTTCATCTACGCGAAGATACAGAGCGTTGAGGAACTTAAGGATGACCCGCAGGTGATCGCCAATGATCTTATCACCGACTTCGACCACCCCGACATGGGCCCCATCCGCGTCTGCAACTTCCCGGTTACATACAGCGAAACACCGTCGAACATCGTGCGTGGTGCGCCTGAGCTTGGACAGGATACGGAAGCGGTGCTGATCGACGAATTGGGGTACGATTGGGACGATGTGGCGAAGTTCCAGGAGGCTGGGGCGATTCTTTAAGAGAGAATGACTGGCTCTCTGGTGGATTCCTGAATTCGCCGGACTGACGGAATGAAGAAATGAACGCACGGCTCACATGATAAATGCCCGCTTCCGAATGTAGTAAGCGGGCATTTCACTTTCAGACTTTGCGCCAGTCTAGTTACGCGGCCACCAGTTCGTGTCTGGGACGTCCACGATGCCGGGGTGTAGCTCGTCAGGACTGGCACAGCCAACGTAAGCCAGCGCGCGGTCGAATTCGACCTTGAGAATCTTGAGCATGTGCTCGACGCCGTCAGCGCCGCCGTAAGCCAGCCCCCAGTAGAGCGGTCGCCCGACTAAGACGGCGCGCGCGCCGAGGCAGAGCGCCTTCAGCACATCCAGACCACGCCGCACGCCGGAGTCCAGGTAAATCTCCAGGCGGCCGCCTACTGCCTCAGCTATGGGCGCAAGCGTCTCGATGCTGGAAGGTGTGCCGTCGAGCTGCCTGCCGCCATGGTTCGAGACCACGATGCCGTCAACGCCGTACTCTGCGCACTGGATAGCGTCTTCAACGGTACGGATGCCCTTGACGATGAGGGGCAATCCCGTGAGATCGCGCAGCCAGTCAAGCCTGTCCCATGTCAAGCCGACATAGTCGGGCGGCGCCCAGTCGGCGAGGTCGGGGACGCCTACGTTCCTGCGATTGATGAGGTCAGGCCTATCGCGGAGGCTGCCCCAGTGCAGGCCCGGCTGTGCCATGTAGAGGTTGCGAACATCGCGCTCTTTGGGGCTGCCGACGGGAGTGTCCACAGTGAGACAGATTGCCTTGTAGCCGGCCTGCTTGGCGCGCTTGACGAGAATCTCGGTTACCTCGTCGTCCTGGTGGTATAGCTGGAACCATAGGGGCCCTGTCGCCACCTCCGCTACCTCTTCGATGCTGTAGCCTGAGCTGGTGGGGAGTGTGTAGAGCGTGCCTGCGCGACCTGCTCCTGTTGCCGTGGCTCGCTCGCCGTCGGGGTGCGCCTGTCTCTGTCCGCCCGTTGGCGCAACCATTACGGGGAAGTCAATCTTCTCTCCAAGCACTGTTGTGGAGATGTCGCGGTTGGAGACATCCGTGAGGAATCGCGCATTCACGAGGATGCGGTCGAAGGAATCCCTGTTCCTGCGCTTAGTGATTTCGTCGTTAGATGCGGCATCGACGAATGTCCACATGTTGTGGGGCATCGTTTGCTTGGCGAGTGCTTCCATGTCGTAGAGATTGACGGGGTCCATCGGCGTGCTCCCTCCATTGTTCCGCTGGATTGTTAATATTTGTTTAACACCGAGCCGAATTATACTCCCGTCAAAGCGATTGTCAAAGGGCTTTTAGGCGCAACACAGGGAGAGAAATGCACCGGAATGATCGCCTTGAAACCGATCCGTATTTGGGACTGTGCAGGCACGATTAGAGTATAATTTTGTTTACGGGAGACTTACCTTAACTTGCAGCTTTTTCGATCAGCACTTTTGAAGCTAGGTGGAGATAACAGATGGCATTAAATGTAACGGAGATTGCGCCCGGCGTGCATCAGATGGTGGTGGGTGAGGGCGCGCACGAAGGCGTGTACGCACCCAATGTCTATCTAGTTGTGGGCAGCGAGCGCGCCGCGATTATCGACACGGCCTATGGGAAGGATGAGGAGGTGGAGGCTTACCTGGGACATTGGCGCTCAGTGGGATCGCCGGATGTTGCGGCGATTGTGCTGACGCACAGGCACGGCGACCATATCGGTGGCGCGACGCGGCTGCGCGATGCGACAGGCGGCGCGGTTACTTGCAATGCCAACGAACGGGAGGCTATCGAATCGGATCTAACATCGGCACGTATGCCGGAGGAACCCTACCAGCGAATGGCCGGTGCTGATGACGAGCCGGATAGCGTGGAGCGAGTGAGCGTGGACGCGACGGTAGGAGACGACAACACGCTGGAGCTTGGGGGCGCGACGCTGGAGTTCATACACACGCCAGGGCATACGATGGGCAGTCTGTGCATCTTGCACAGGCAGGCGGGCGTGCTGTTCAGCGGCGACATGATCCTGGGCACGGGCACGACTGTCATCAGTCCTGAGCATGGGAATATGGCATCGTACATCGAGTCGATGCGGAAGCTGCAGGGCTACGACTCGCGCATGATCGCGCCCGGGCATGGTCCGATCATCGACACGCCGCAGGACAAGCTGAACGAGCTGATTACGCACCGCCTTGCGCGGGAAGAGCAGATTGTGAGCCTGGTGGAAGCGGGCAATAGAAGTGTGGACGCCCTGCTTGATGCCATCTACGCGGGCAATATACACCCACAGTTGATGGAAACGGCGCGGAGTCAAATAAGAGCGCACCTAATTAAGCTAGAGGATGAGGGGCGGGTGTCCGATATTACATGAAACTGACTTAGTTTTGACAGGACGAAAAGGATGGGAGCGGGAATGCTTGATTTTGAGAAGTACAGTGCGCTGACCTTCGACTGCTACGGAACGCTGATCGACTGGGAATCCGGAATCGCAGGCGCACTGAGGCCGGTGATGAGGGCGCACGGGATAGAAGTGAGTGATGCGGAACTGCTTGAGCTGTACGCTCAGATTGAGCGGGAAGGCAAGTCCGGAGAGTATCACCGATACAGAGAGGTGCTGCGCTCCACCGTTAGGGGTATCTGCGCGCGCCTGGGGTTCGTGCCGTCTCTAACTGAGGTGGAGTGTCTCGCCGAATCATTGGGTAGCTGGCCGCCGTTCGATGATACGGTCGATGCTTTGGAGCGATTCAAGACAAGGTACAGGCTGTGCATTGTCTCGAATGTGGATGACGACCTGTTCGTTGGGACTGCGCGGACGCTGGGCGTGGACTTTGACTACTTGGTTACGGCTGAGCAGGCCGGTTCCTACAAGCCGTCGCACAACAACTTCAATATGGCGATAGAGCGCATGGGTATCTCCAAGGGGCGCGTGCTGCATGTGGCGGAGAGCGTGAAACTGGACATCGAGGCGGCGAAGAGCTTCGGGATGGATGCTGTCTGGGTGAACAGGCACGCCGGTCTGGAGCGCGAGGGCAGCGCATCCGGCAATCCGTCGTCAGGAGATTCAGGCGCTGACCTCGAAGTGCCCGACCTGAAGACTCTCGCGGAACTGATGGGGTTGTAAGCTTGTCAGACAGGACGGGCAAATTGGACGGGATGGCGGCTGTTCTCGAGGTGAAGGGCGTTATCTTCGACTTCGACTACACGCTTGCAGACTCGTCCGATGGCGTCATTGAGTGCGCGAACTACGCACTTGGCCGGCTGGGTTTCCCGGCTGCTCCGGACGACGCTATTCGCCGCACGATAGGGTTGTCGTTGCCGCACTCCCTGCCTGCGCTGGTGGGAGATGAGCACGCCGAGCTTGGCGATGAGTATATGCGGGTCTTTCAAGAGAAGGCATTCAAGATTATGCCTGACGCAACCCTTGTTTATGAATTTGTCCCATCGCTTGTGGATACGCTGTTGGACCGGGGCATAAATATCGGAATCGTGTCGTCGGGGAGAAGGCGGCGCATTAACGCGGTGTTGCAGAGGTATGGGTTGGACGGACGCTTCGGGGTTATCGTGGGCAGCGAGGATGTGGAGACGATGAAGCCTGACCCGACGGGACTGCGACGGGCTGTGGATGCGCTGAGCACGCCAATAGAGAGCTGCCTATATGTGGGGGACAGCGTAACTGACGCCGAGACGGCGAGGCGTGCGGGTGTGCCATTTGTGGCTGTGCTGTCGGGCGTCACCGAGCGGGAAGCGTTCGCGGAATACGCGCCGGCGATGGTTCTGGGGAGCGCGGGGAAGCTGCCGGGTGCGCTGGGACTTGAGGATTGATGGCGATGGACGGGACTGACGGGTTGACTGCTGCTCACGATTTTCAGAGCGTCATCTTCGACTTCGATTATACGCTGGCGGACTCGTCCGATGCGGTAATAGAGTGCGCGAACTACGCTCTGCAACGGCTGGGTTTGCACGTGGCAACAGATGACGCTATTCGACGGACGATCGGGCTCTCGCTGCCACGCACACTGACGGCGCTGGCGGGGGAGGAACATGCGAGGCATGGCGACGAGTTCCAGCGTCTGTTCACAGAGCGGGCGGACGTGGTGATGCATGATCTGATCGTGATGTACGATTTCGTGCCGTCCATAACGGATGTCCTGCTGGGCAGTGGAATAAGGCTGGGCATCGTATCGTCGAAGTTCCGGAGGCGCATCGAGCGCGTGCTGAAGCGGGACGATCTGGAGGGGCGGTTCGAGGTAATTGTTGGCGGCGAGGATGTGGAAGAACTGAAGCCGAACCCCACAGGGCTGCTGCGAGCTATGGAGGCGCTCAGCACGCCAAGAGAGCGCTGCCTGTATGTGGGAGACAGCGTTACGGACGCGGAGACGGCGCGGAGAGCGGGTGTGCCATTTGTGGCTGTGCTATCGGGTGTTACGGGGCGGGAGGCGTTTGCAGAATACGATTCTGTGAACGTGCTGGAGAGCGCAGCGGAGCTTCCCAGGGCGTTGGCGTCGGTGTAGGTCGCCAGTTCCATGCCTGACCTCACCAGAGGAGTTTCAAAATCCGTTTAACATTTCGTTGAAATTCCCCTTACATGCTTCCCAATCCTATGCTAGCATCGGCTGACTAGGCTATTTCTGATACCTGCGGTTTGGTTGGGAGACATAGGTGACATGTCTGACATCACCCTTCCGAAGCATGCCAGAGCCGTCATTGTCGGCGCGGGCATCGTAGGTTGCAGCGTCGCCTATCACCTCACCAAGCTCGGCTGGCGGGACATCGTCGTGGTCGAGCAGGGTCCCCTCTTTGAGACTGGTGGCTCCACCTCCCACGCGCCTGGACTCGTCTTTCAGATCAACCCTTCAAAGACTATGGCGGACTTCGCCAAGTACACGGTTGACCTGTGGAGCGAACTGACGCTCGATGGCGAACCCTGCGCCAAGAATGTGGGCAGCCTAGAAGTGGCGTGGACGCCGGAACGCCTTGCCGACCTGAAGCGCAAGGCGGGATTCGGCATGAGTTGGGGCATTGAAGCTCATGTCATCAGCCCTGCCGATGCGCGCGAGTTTATCCCGATGCTGTCCGAGCATATCTTAGGCGCCCTGTATGTGCCGTCGGACATCCAGACGAAGGCAACTCGACCCGCAGAGGCGATGGCACGGGAAGCCCAGCAAGACGGCGCAAGTTTCTATGGCGGAGTGAAGGTTACAGGCTTCGGAGTTGACGATGGGCGAATTACGACGGTAAACACCTCGCATGGCGACATCCAGACCGACCTGGTAGTTGCATGCGCGGGTATCTGGGCACCGAAGCTCGGCGGGTATGCGAGAGTTCCGATTCCCCTGTCGCCGATGGAGCACCAGTACGCAGTTACAACGCCCGTTGAAGGGCTTGCGGGCGCTACGGAGGAGATAAGCCAGCCATTGTTGCGCCACCAGGACGAGGCGATGTACTTTCGCCAGGAGGGGGAATCTTACGGCATAGGCAATTACAATCACGAGCCTCTGCTGGTGGATGCCGGGGACATACGCGCTCACGAAGATTCGCCGGTCATGCCATCCGAGACACCATTCACGCCGGAGCATTTCGAGCGAGCAATGGCGGCGGCGCACAAGTTGCTGCCGGGCCTGAAGGGTGCGGGGCTGACGCGCAAGTTCAACGGCATGTTCTCTTTCACTACGGACGGCTTTCCGGTGCTCGGAGAAGCGCCTCAGGCTCGTGGATTCTGGTCGGCGCAGGCGGTGTGGGTCACGCAGGCGGCGGGTGTAGGCAAGGCGGTGGCGGAGTGGATTGCAGACGGCGAGCCGACCACGGATTTGCGCGAGTGCGACATCCGGCGCTTTCACCCGCATGCATACACACGCCCTTATGTGCGGGCGCGGGCGGCGCAGCAGTACCGTGAGGTGTATGACATCATTCATCCGCGTCAGCAGATGGAGAACCCGCGCAACCTACGGCTGACGCCATTCTTCGCAAGGCAGCAGGAACTAGGTGGTGTGTTCTTCGAGAACGCCGGCTGGGAGCGTCCGCAGTGGTACGACTCCAACGAAGGCCTCCTCGATTCGCTGACTGTAACGGGCGAGATGCGCACAGGCTGGGAGGCTCGTGAGTGGTCGCCGACTGTAGCAGCGGAGCATGTCGCGACACGGGAACGGGTTGCCATGTTCGACATGACGCCGTTCGCCGAGTTTGAGGTTACGGGGCCTGGCGCACTTGCGGCCCTTCAACGATTAGCCACGAACCAGATGAAAAAGCCGGTGGGCAGCATCACATACACGTCGATGGTTACTCCGAGCGGCGGAATCAAGTGCGATCTGACGGTTACGCGGCTGGGCGAGGAACGCTTCATGGTGGTGACGGGTGGCGGTATGGGACTACATGACCTTGCTTGGATAGAGGCGCAGATGCCGACTGACGGGGCTGCACAGGTGACGGATGTGTCGTCTGCGCTGTGCTGCATCGGGCTGTGGGGTCCTCAGGCGCGCAATCTGCTGAGCCGCGTGTGTGATGACGACCTGAGCAATGAGGGCTTCCCCTACATGAGCGCGAGGCAGATCACGATAGGCGAAGTGCCCGCGCTTGCGCTGCGCATCTCTTATGTTGGCGAACTGGGATGGGAGATATACGCGCCATCAGAACAGGGACTTCGGCTGTGGGACATTCTGTGGGAGGCGGGGCAGCCGCTCGGCGTGGTCGCGGCGGGAGGCGGCGCGTTCGACTCGCTGCGGTTGGAGAAGGGTTACCGGCTATGGGGGAACGACATTCACACGGAGTACAACCCTTATGAGGCGGGCATCGGGTTCGCGGTGAGGATGCGGAAGGGCGATTTCATCGGAAGGGACGCGCTCAGGCAGGCGCGCGCGGAGGGTGTGAGCAGGAAGCTGTGCTGCATGACGCTGGATGATGCGGATAGGGTGGTGATGGGTAAGGAGCCGATAATCGATGGCAACTCGGGCGGAGACAGGGTACTGGGATATGTGACGAGCGCGAACTACGGGCATTCAATCGGCAGGGGGATAGTGTACGGATACCTTCCCGCCGAATATGCCGATGAGGGGACAAAGGTGGATGTGGTGTACTTCGGGGAGAGACTGACGGCGACGGTTGCACGGGAGTCTCTGTACGACGCGGATGGCAGCAAGATGAGGGCGTGAACTTCGGAGGGCCTGCCCTGGTTGTCAATGGACAATGGCGTGTATCCAGATTCGTGCTTATTCTTAAGCTTCACCCTCATCCCCTGTGTCTACGCAGGGACAGGCTATGACCTTCCTCCATGGAGGGCGACAGGACCATAGGGAGGACTCAGATGGTCAAGCAATTGAGTCATAGGGTAAAGAGACCCGGCAGGCTCCAAGGAGACCCTGAAGTAGAGATACCGGTTGCAGAAGACCTGGCGACTGTCCCCGGTGTTCCGCTGAACCCGGCGGATGTGGCTTTCTACAGCCGGGAGTATCCGCTGGAGACGCAAGCCATCGAGAAGTCCGCTGACAGGCAGTGGGCGCTCGCAAACCAGTCGAAGGACTTCGACGACTTCAGGGAAGGTCATGACGAGCGAATGACACCGATGTACGAGGCTGCGCTGGGATCCGGCGATGTCGAGCCTACGGGAACGCCTGTGCCCGGAGAGGATCTGACCGACGACATCCGGCGGCTGGCGCGCGAGATGGGCTTCGGCGAGGTGGGATTTACGCGGTATGACCGACGCTACACCTTCGCGGGCAAGAAGCGCTGGGCAAGGTATGAACACGCCATCTGTCTTGCGATGGAGCAGGACTATGTCAAGACACAGTCAGGTCCCAGCCCCGACTCTGATATCGCGCGCTTCGAGACATACGAGATACAACAGGAACTATGCCTGAAGCTGTGCGAATACCTGAGATCGAGAGGATACCACGGGCAGGTCCACGACGGCAGCGATTGCAGTGGGCCGTATATTCCCATGTTCGTTGCCGCCGGACTTGGACAGCTTGGCGCCAACGGGCAACTGCTGTCGCCGCACTTCGGCTCGCGGTCCCGGCTGATGCTGGTAACTACCGACGCCCCTGTGACCTACGACGAACCGGCTGACTATGGCATCCACAAGTTCTGCCAGGAGTGCCAGGTCTGCGTGAACCGCTGTCCTGGGCGCGCAATTCCACGCGACAAGGTCTGGTGGAGAGGCGTCGAGAGAAACAAGCTGATTTACGACCGCTGCCGCCCTGTGATGGTCAAGTATCACGGCTGCGCGGCATGCATGATTGTCTGCCCGATCCAGAAGTACGGGATGAAGCCCGTGATGGAGCACTACGTTGAGACGGGAGAGGTGCTGGGCAAGGGCAGCGACAACCTAGAGGGATTCTCGCTGAAGGGCAAGGGCTACTTCGCATCTGGCGAGTTGCCGCAGTTCGACCGGGAGTTCTTTGAGTTTCCACACGGACGTGAGGAGGACTGGCTGTTCGAGAAGTTCAAAGAGCGATTGAAAACGGCGGGTGTCCCCGGCGAGGCGGAGCTTGCGGACTTCGCGAATGAAGTAATGGAAGTGCTGGAGAAGGGTGAGACGACATTCGATTTAGCCTGATTCCAAGAACGACAAAGGTGGACAGGCGCTTGTTCCGGCGGGAGTAAAGGAGGGGTGCGTAGAGTTTAGCGAAACACAATCTATATGCGTTGCGTAAAGTCGAATTGGCTTTAGGGCCAAGAGCTGGAGGTCTAGTAAGGTGGCGCAAACTCTAGTTATTGACGGTCTCAAGCGGCGTAAATTGCCTATCAACCTGCGACAGAGCGGAAACAGCGACGCGAAGATGCTGATTTCCACGCGCATCAGGAAGTCGCCCTGGTGGCATCTGTCGAAGGCTGCGGGCTGCTGGGCATACACGACCTACAACCACATGTATCACCCACGCGCGTACATCAAGCCGGAAGATGGAGGGCTCCTCGAGGAGTACAAGTACCTGACGAAGCATGTAAGCATGTGGGATGTGGCGGTGGAGCGGCAGATTCAGGTGAAAGGGCCTGATGCCGCAGCGTTCGTGGACTATATCATCACACGGGACGTAAACGCTGTCCTGCCTCCGATGCAGGCGCGATATGTCATTCTGTGCAATCAGCACGGTGGTGTGATCAACGACCCCGTGTTGCTGCGCGTGGCGGAGGACGAGTTCTGGTTCAGCATCTCGGACTCGGACCTGCTGCTATGGGCGCAAGGGGTGAACCATACGGGCAGATTCAATGTGAGTATCAACGAGATTGATGTCTCGCCGGTGCAGATTCAGGGGCCGAAGTCGGTGGACCTGATGGAGAAGATGTTCGGGGAGATTGTCCGGGCTATCCCCTACTATGGTCTGCTGAGGACAACGTTGAATGGGCGGGATGTGACCATATCCCGCACGGGATTCTCGGCGGAGGTGGGATTCGAGATATACCTGCACGACGCGATGCTATATGCGGACGATGTGTGGCCTTACATCATGGAGCAGGGCAAGGAGTTCAACCTGCGGGTCATCGCGCCCAGCCACATCAGGCGGCTGGAGGCGGGCATCCTGTCATACGGGCAGGACATGGACATAGAAAACAACCCATACGAGGTGAGGCTCGGCTGGCAAGTCGATCTGAACAAGGGTGACTTCGTGGGCAAGGAGGCGCTGGCGAAGATCAAGGAGAAGGGTGTGCAGCAGCGTTTAGTGGGCCTGAAAGTGGGCGGCGAGCCTATTGCATGGTACAACGAGAGCTTCTACCTGGTGAAGGATGAAGACTCCGGCGACGATGTGGGCTATTGCACGAGCGCGTTCTGGTCGCCGAATATGGGATCGAACATCGCGCTTGCGGTGATGCCGCGCTCGCACTGGAGGCGTGGCACGCGGGTCAAGGTGGAGCTTCCGGCGGACGGCATCGTAGACGCGGAGGTAGTGCGGGTGCCGTTCTTTGACCCGACCAAGGAGAGGCCGAAGACCGAGCTGTAATTCGTGCCGTATGGCATTGCCTGAAGAGACCCCGATAATCGGGGTCTCTTATTTTGCACAATGCATTCCGTAGGGTTGAGGAGGTGGCTCCTCTACTGCACCGCTCTTGTTTTGCTAATGGCGCGCATTGATATAACATAAGCGGCGAATGAGAGAACATACGCTTATGGAGTATTGAAAATGAGCTTTGAGAATATCAGCCTCTTCCCTTTCACAGCGGAGGTTAACGGCGACGACCATCTGGTTATCGGAGGATGCGACACGGTTGAGCTGGCGGCGGAATTCGGGACACCGTTGTATGTGTTCGATGAGGACACGCTGCGGGGGATGTGCCGCGAGTTCAGGACAGAATTCGGGACGCGCTACCCGAATAGTCGCGTGGCGTACGCATCGAAGGCGTTCGTGAACCCGGCGATTGCGCGCCTCGTTGCCGAGGAAGGGCTTGGGCTGGATGTGGTCTCCGGCGGTGAGCTTGCGGTGGCGCGGGCTGCCGAAGTAGCGCCTGACACTGTGTATTTTCACGGGAACAACAAAACCCCGGACGAGCTGGAGTTCGCGCTGGATTACGGCATCGTGCAGATCGTGGTGGACAGCTTTCACGAGCTTGAGGTGCTTGACTCCATCGCGGGACAGCGCGGTGTCCGTCAGGACATTATGCTGCGGCTGTCGCCGGGGATAGACGCACACACACACGAGAAGACGACGACGGGGATTCTCGACAGCAAGTTCGGGTTCTCGATCGAGACGGGGGACGCAGCGAAGGCAATACGGCAGGCGTTGTCCGCTGAAAATCTCGACCTTGTGGGCATTCACTTTCACCTTGGATCGCCGATATTCGAGCTGGAGCCTTATGAGTTTGCTATTGAGGTCGTGCTGAATTACCTGACGCAGTTCAAAGAAGAGGGATTGCAATTGAAGGTGTTCAGCCCGGGTGGCGGGTTTGCCATCGGTTATGTGCGCGATGAGCCGCCGCCGGAGATCGCGGAGTATGCGGAGGCAATTACGAAGTACACGGCGCGTCTGTGCGACGAGCTTGGATTCGGGACGCCGCAACTCGTTGTGGAGCCGGGCCGGTCTGTCGTGGGACGCGCGGGGGTCGCGCTTTACACGGTGGGCGGCATCAAGGACATTCCCACGGTGCGCAAGTACGTGTCGCTGGACGGCGGGATGGGAGATAACATCAGACCCGCAATCTACGGCTCAGAGTACGAGGCGGTGCTGGCGAGCAGGATGTCCGCGCCACCGGCAGAGGTCGTTACGCTCGCGGGCAAATACTGCGAGTCGGGGGATGTGCTTGTCAATGACATTAAGATGCCGGCGATGCAGCCGGGCGACATCGTGGCGATACCGTCATCGGGGGCATACGCACCCTCCATGGCCAGCAACTACAACCTGAACGGCAGGCCCGCAATCGTGATGGCAAAGGATGGGGATGCGCGGCTGATCCGACGGCGGGAGACATACGCTGACATGATGATGGCGGATGTGTTCTAAAGAGGGCTAACTGGATAGACAGGATTTAAGGGGCTTGATAGGAGAGCAGCGCACGTGAAAGTTACAAAGGTTATGTACATGTTGTGGGTAAGCGACATGGACAAGTCGATTGGGTTCTATCGTGATGTGATAGGTCTGGACGTGCAGGTGCAGTCGCCCGGCTGGTCAGAACTGGCATTTGGCAATGCGACGGTCGCATTGCACGTCGGCAACGATGAAAATTACAGGATGACCGGCCTCAACTTCGAGGTCAGTGCTATTGAAGACGCCTGTCAGGAGCTTGAGTCGGCGGGCGGGCGTGTCGTGGACGGACCTTACGGTGGAGGCGTCCCGGGACTTCGGCTTGCAGACGTTGAAGACCTTGACGGCAACAGATTTCAGTTCAGCTATCACGGGGAGTGAGAACGCGGCTTAAACTATCACCTTGTGCCTGTGTGACGGACGCTATTGAGCGTCAACACCGATCGACATGACAACAGAATAGCTGCTCGCCTGAGCAAGCGGGAGGTTCGACACTATGACCGACACGAACGATATTATCTACGCATCCGCCAAGACTATGGCGCGGGCGATTCAGGACAAGCAAGTGTCGGCGGTGGAGCTGGTGGACGCCCATCTTGCGCGCATCGAGGAGGTCAACCCTACGATCAATGCGGTGGTGCAGCTAGCGGCGGAGCGGGCGAGGGCTGAGGCGGTGGAGGCTGATGCTGCGCTTGCGCGGGGCGAGAGCAAGGGCGCGTTGCATGGTGTGCCGTTCACTCTTAAAGATTCCATCGACACCGAGGGCGTCATCACGACCGGCGGCACGCTTGGGCGCAAGGACTATATGCCGGATGCCGATGCGACGGTAGCGGCTCGACTCCGAGCTGCGGGCGGGATTTTGCTTGGCAAGTCGAACACGCCCGAGCTTACGCTTGCCGCCGAGACGGACAACCTCGTGTACGGTCGGACTAACAACCCGTTCAATGTCGAGCGCACGACAGGCGGCAGCAGCGGCGGCGCGGGAGCTATCGTGACTTGCGGTGGCGCGGCATTCGACATTGGCAGCGACACGGGCGGCAGCGTGCGCTATCCCGCGCATTTCTGCGGGATTGCGGGACTCAAGCCCAACTCAGGGCGAGTTCCCCGCACAGGCCATATCGTGCCGCACAGCATGGGAGCGGTGGACTCGCTGACGCAAAATGGGCCAATGGCGCGTTATGTCGAGGACCTTGCGATGATTCTGCCCATCATATCGGGCCCGGACTGGAGCGACCCGTTCATCGTGCCGGTGCCCCTGGGCGATCCGGCGGATGTGGACCTCAGTAGTCTGCGAGTGTGCTTCTACACCGACAACGGCATTGGCACGCCGACACCGGAGACGATTGCCGCAGTGCGTGCAGCCGTCGAGGCACTGGCGGACACGGGCTGCTCCATCGAAGAGGATGTACCCTCCATAATCGCGGAGAACCCGGAAATCTCCAACAAGCTATCGGGCGGAGACGGCAGGGAGTGGACGAAGCGGGCGCTGGAGAAATGGGGCACGACGGAGTCATTCCCATACCTAGTGCAGCGGATAGCGAAGGCGTCGGAGTTTGAGGTGCCGGTTGGAGGCTTCACGGAGATGCTGGAGCATGTCGACAGCTTCCGCAGCACGATGCTCGGTTTCATGCAGAACTACGACGTCATCATCTGCCCGGTTGCTGCGTTCCCCGCCCAGCCGCACGGCGAGTCGCTGGAGGACAGGAACCAGCCGGGCATGAGCTACACGGCGACCTACAACATCACGGGCTGGCCCTCCACAGTGGTTCGTGGCGGTACTTCGCCTGAAGGGCTGCCCATCGGTGTGCAGGCGGTTGCTAGGCCGTGGCGCGAGGATGTGTCGCTGGCAGTAGCGCAGTACCTTGAGGGGGTCCTAGGTGGGTGGCAGAAGCCGCCAATCTAGGGCGACGAGTCTGACAGGATTGACGGGATAGACAGAATTGAAGGCTGACAGATATGACCGACTCCAACGAGATCATCTACGCATCCGCCAAGACGATGGCACAGGCCATTCGGGACAAGGAAGTGTCGGCGGCGGAGTTGGTAGATGCGCATCTGTCGCGCATCGAGGAGGTCAATCCTGCCATCAATGCAGTGGTGCAAATCGTGGCTGACAGGGCACGGGCTGAGGCAGCGGAGGCGGATGCCGCGCTTGCGCGGGGCGAGAGCAATGGCGCTCTTCACGGGGTTCCGTTCACGCTGAAGGACTCCATTGATACCGAGGGCATCGTTACGACCGGCGGCACGATGGGGCGCAAGGATTTCGTGCCTGATGCGGATGCGACGGTGGCAGCGCGGCTGCGGGCTGCGGGCGGTATCTTGTTGGGCAAGACCAACACTCCTGAGATTACATACGCGGGGGAGACGGACAACCTCATATATGGTCGGACGAATAATCCGTTCGACGTGAGCCGCACGCCGGGAGGCAGCAGCGGCGGTGCCGGCGCTATCGTGTGCTGCGGCGGCGCGGCGTTCGACATCGGCAGCGACACGGGCGGGAGCATACGCGGACCGGCGCACCACTGCGGCATCGCAGGGATAAAGCCGAACTCCGGGCGGGTGCCACGTACAGGCCATATCGTGCCGCACAGCTTCGGCGCGGCAGACTCATTGACGCAGAACGGACCGATGGCGCGTTACGTGGAGGACCTTGCCCTAATTCTGCCGATCATCTCAGGGCCCGATTGGAGCGACCCGCACATTACGCCCATGCCTCTCGGCGATCCTGCAGATGTGGACATATCAGGGTTGCGAGTCGCCTTTTACGCGCATAACGGCGTGAACACGCCAACGGCAGAGATTATGGAGGCTGCGAGGACGGCTGCCTCGGCGCTCGAAGGCGTCTGCGCTTCAGTGGAGGAGGATCTGCCGCAAGCAATTCCGGACAATCCTGAGATCAGTAACCTGCTAAGCCAGGGTGACGGTCAGTCGCCCGCCCGCCGTCTGCTGGAAAGGCACGGCACGACTGAAATGCATGAATGGATTGCTCGACTCCTGGAGAGGGCGAACGAGAACGTGATGTCCGTACAGGAGTATTCGACAGCGCTGGAGCAGGTCGATGCCTACCGCAGCGCGATGCTGGGTTTCATGGAGAACTACGACGTAATCGTATGCCCTGTATCTTCGTATGCCGCTTTGCCGCACGGCGAATCGATGTTCAACGAAAAGTACAAGGGGATTGGTTACACTGCCACCTACAACATCACGGGCTGGCCGTCCACAGTGGTGCGCGCCGGCACTTCGCCTGAGGGCTTGCCGATCGGCGTGCAGGTGGTAGCGCGGCCATGGCGCGAGGATGTTTCACTTGCGGTAGCGCAACACCTCGAAGGGACGCTTGGCGGTTGGCAGAAGCCGCCGATTTAGGTGCTGCCGAGGAGGACGGGTAATAGGCAGAGATAAATATTGACTGGTAGAGAGTGAGGCTCGATTCTATGACCGACACTAACAACATTATCTACGCATCAGCCAAGAACATGGCGCAAGCGATTCAGGACAAGGAAGTGTCGGCGGTGGAGCTGGTATGTTCATAAGACCGGCTTGGACGATGCGCGGCATAATTCGCCAGCGTCCCACGGTGTTGCCCTTTATTGTATTGCCTCTTATTTTTGTTACATTGCCTATGGCTTTCATATCACTTCTGACGGTAACAATCCTGCAAGATTTGGATGGCGGAGAAATGCCACTTGCTGGTTACATTGTGCTTGGATTCATTTTTGCGGTCATCTTGACCCTCATAGCCGTTATCTGCCTCGCCTTCTTAGTCGCATGCCTTTGGATGGTTGGACGGGCTGTCGGTGGCAACAGAACATACAGGGAATTGTTAACCGTTTTTGCATTCACACCGTTGCCCTTTGGGATAAGTGTACTGGTTTCCTTTGGGACAGCAGTTGCACTTGCAAGGATAGTTGGGTCATTTGCACTTGACATATTTTGGAAACTTTCTGGTTTATTGATGCTGGCCGCATTCGTCTGGTCGATAGTGTTGTTAGTCATCGCAGTTCGGGAAAGTAACGATTTCAGCGCAATTAAAGCAGTTTTTGTAACGCTGATGGTAGCTTCTGTTCCTTCTGTTCCTTTTGTTCTTTTCTTTGCCTGGATGCTCTTATGAATTCTGGTGTTATTTCTATAGATTGGCGATGCAAATTAACCTTTAATCAATAAGGAGCGCCTCATGAACGACATTATCTACGCATCAGCCAAAAGCATGGCGCAAGCTATTCAGGACAAGGATGTGTCGGCGGTGGAGCTGGTGGACGCGCACTTGGCGCGGATCGAAGAGGTGAATCCTGCGCTGAATGCGGTGGTGATGCTCGCGGCGGAACGTGCGCGGACCGAGGCGGCGGAAGCGGATGCCGCGCTTGCAAGGGGCGAGAGCAAGGGCGTGCTGCATGGAGTGCCGTTTACGCTGAAGGACTCCATAGACACCGAGGGCGTCGTCACGACCGGCGGGACGATGGGTCGCAAAGACTATGTGCCGGCTGCGGATGCGACTGTGACGGCGCGGCTGCGTGCTGCGGGCGGCATACTGCTCGGCAAGACGAACACGCCGGAGCTGACTTTCGCGGGCGAAACGGACAACCTAGTATATGGGAGAACGAATAATCCGTTTGATCTGAGCCGCGCGCCCGGGGGCAGCAGCGGCGGCGCGGGCGCCATCGTGTGCTGTGGAGGCGCGGCGTTCGACATCGGCAGCGACACGGGCGGCAGCGTGCGAGGTCCGGCACACTACTGTGGCATTACAGGCATAAAGCCGAACTCGGGGCGCGTGCCACGCACAGGGCATGTCGTGCCACACGGCCTCGGCGCTCTGGACTCTCTGACGCAGAACGGGCCGATGGCGCGATATGTGGAAGACCTGGTGATGATAATGCCGATCATATCGGGACCCGATTGGAGCGATCCGTTTATCGCGCCAGTACCACTAGGCAATCCCGCGGACGTGGAAATCAACGGGCTGCGAGTGTGCTTCTACACAGACAACGGCGTGCGTACTCCCACTGCTGAAATAATGGCGGCTGTGCGGTCGGCTGCGGCGGCTCTCGGCGAGGCGGGCGCAACGGTCGAAGAGGACTTGCCGCGCGCCATACCGGAAAATCCCGACATATCCGACATACTGCGCCAGGGGGATGGTCAGGCCGGAGCGCGCCGGATGCTGGCGAACTACGGCACAACCGAGACGCACGAGTGGATGACGCGACAGTTGGCGAAGTCGAGCGAAAGCATCGTTCCGGTGGGCGATTACACGGCAGTGCTGGAGCGGGTGGATGCCTACCGTAGCGCACTGCTGGGGTTCATGGAGCACTACGATGTCATCGTGTGCCCAGTATCGTCGTTTGCAGCGCTGCCACACGGTGAATCCATGGAGGACAGGAATCGCGCCGGCATGAACTATACCGCGACCTACAACATCACAGGCTGGCCCTCGACCGTGGTACGCGCGGGCACATCGCCGGACGGTCTGCCCATCGGTGTGCAGGTGGTCGCCCGACCGTGGCGCGAGGATGTGTCGCTTGCTGTGGCGCAATACCTGGAGAGCGCGCTTGGCGGCTGGCAGCGACCACCGTTGTAAGTTTAGCCACCATGGTTTCGCAGGCTGAAAGGGACAGGGACTCCTCATGAAATGGCGAGTCGGGCTGACACTTGGTCCGCTGCTTGCCGTCCTCGTGGCCCTGCTGCTGCTTTCCGTGTTTACGGATAGGGAAAGAGTCAGTGCACAGACGCTCATAGACTATGACACCGATGACGACGGACTCATCGAAATCGCATACCTGGAGCAGTTGGACGCGATTCGCTGGGATCCTTACGGCGTTGGCATTGCGGACGGTACAGAAGCCAGGTCAGCATACGAAGCAGCGTTCCCGGGTGCGGCAGATGGCATGGGATGCGTGGGTCTCTGCTCGGGATATGAGATGACTCGCGACCTGGACTTCAATAGCGACGACAGCTACGCAACCGGTGTGGTGAACAAAGATTGGACCACCGGCGCCGGCTGGATGCCTATTTACAGCGACCGCGGCGGTTTCAACACCATATTCGAGGGCAACGGCTTCACAATCTCACATCTGTACATCAAACGCCGAGGAGCCACTGCCGGGGCCAGCACAGGTTTGTTTCGATTTACGCATCGTGAGTTCGGGCACATACGCCGGCTGGGGTTGGTCTCGGTGGATGTCCGAGGGGAGAGCAGAGTCGGTGGGTTGGTCGGCCATAACGAGGGCAGGATAACCGAGAGCTACGTCTCAGGTAGGGTACAGGGAGACAAGGACGTCGGCGGGCTGGTCGGACATCACTTTGGTGAAATCAGGAATAGTCATTCGTCAGGAGAGGTGAGTGGGAGCACAAATGTTGGTGGCCTCGTCGGAACAGTCAGTGGAAATTCACCGGTCACGCTCAGCTATTCGAATGCTTATGTGACAGGGATTGACTTAACCGGCGGACTGGTGGGAGTGAACTACGCCGGTCCCATATTCCAGTACTACGCAACAGGCAGGGTTTCGGGAAGAACAGACATCGGTGGACTGGTGGGACGCAATTGGGGCACCATCTCTGCTACCTACGCGACCGGCAATGTATCCGGCGTACATATAACAGGTGGTTTGATTGGAGCAAATGAAGGCACACTCATTGCAAGCTACTCCACGGGGAGGATGAGGGGGAAATTTATTTCCGGTGGCCTGATTGGCGCAAATGGCGGCACCTTATTCGCCGTCTATTCCACAGCGAAGACATCGGGAGACCGAGCGACCGGCGGCCTGGTAGGGGTCAACGACGGCACCATCATCGAGAGTTTCTGGGACATCGAGAAATCGGATACGTTGGTAGGCGTGGGCGCGGACGACCGCAATAGGGATGGCAGAGTCGGTAGCGGCGACATAGGGAGGCAGACACTTGGAGCGAGAGGGCTCAGAACGCGACAACTGCGCTCACCAACAGGCTATACGGGCATATATATCGACTGGGATAGAGACTTCGACAATGCGGACGGGGACTTTGACGAGGGTACAGGCGGAGAAGATTTCTGGGACTTCGGTACTTCAGGCAACTATCCACTGCTAATAGCTGATTCCGACGGTGACGGTATCGAAAACTGGTGGGAGTTCGGCCGACAACACGGTCGCAGGATAGCACCTACGCGCACGCCAACGCCCACGGGGACTGCCACGCCTTCCGCAACAGACACGCCGACGGTCAGCCCAACATCGACTGCAGCGGCTACAAGTACAGCTACCGTGACGGCAACGGCAACGCCGACCAATACTTCAACCCGCACTCCGACGCCAACTCCGACGCCAACTCAAACGAACACAGCTGTGCCAACGCATACCATCGCTCCCTCACAGACACCGACGCATACCGCCACGCCGACGGGAACTCCAATTCCTGCGCCCGCTTCCACATCGACGCCCATTGTCATCGTCGTGACAGCGACGCCGGGGCCTCCCGAACCCACTCAGACTCCGATAATTGTTGTGGTCACGGCGGAGTCCTCAACGAGCACACCCACGCCTATCGCGACGGTAGCACCGCCTCCGATGTCGAGTAGCGGATGCGGGTTCGCCGCTAGGATTCCTCCTGGTGCGGCGGCGGTTAACCTGCTCCTGTTGGCTGCGCCGCTTGTAATACTCGGAGGTGTGAGACGCATCCGGAGAAAATAGGCTCCACCGTCGGATCGCACAGATAGTCCGCAGATCATACAGAGTCTGAAAAACTCGACTCGCGGTTAAACTTGCGAGCCGTGTGGTACTATGTGCGGAACTTAGCAAGGAGGCACTCCCCTATGGCATCTCAAATTGGTCTATCTGTGGCGCTGCCCGCCTACACCGTGGATCCGGCATTCACAGCGAGGCGCGCCGAGGAACTTGGCTTCGAGTCGATCTGGTTCGCCGAGCATCCCATTCTGCCGGTCGAATCCGACAGCCCATTTCCGGGTTCCGAGGACGGCATAATCCCCTGGACATACGCGCACTTCACGGAGCCTTATATTGCGCTGGCGCGAGCGTCTGCGGTTACTACCGACCTGAAGCTGGGCACCGGCATCACGCTTATCACGGAGCGCAATCCGCTTGTGCTGGCGAAGGTCATCGCCGCGCTGGACTTCTACAGCGGCGGTCGCTTCCAGTTCGGCATAGGCACCGGCTGGCATCGGGAGGAGACGGAGCTGATGGGCGGCGACTTCGCCCATCGCTGGACGCAGGCGCGCGAGGCTGCGCTTGCGCTCAAGGCGCTGTGGACCGAGGACGAGGCAGAGTTCCACGGCAAGTATTATGACTTCCCGCCGGTACAGTGCTATCCGAAGCCGGCGCAGGACCCGCACCCGCCTATTTTGCTGGGCGGAATGGCTCGAAACGTGCTGAGGCGAGTCGCCCGCTGGGGCGACGGCTGGCTGCCAAACCGCGTGTCGCCTGAGCAGGTGCGAGAGAGCCGCCTCAGCCTGGACACGCTTGCGGCAGAGTACGACCGCGATCCTTCTAAACTCACAATCAATGTTTACGGGCAGCGCGCCGAGCGCGATGTGGTGGAATCGTACCTAGAGGCGGGCGCGAACCGCGTCATAGTAAGTCTGTCACTCTGCGAGTCCGAAGATGAGATGGAAACGGAATTGCAGCGAGTTGCTGACGCTGTCCTTTAACTGAAATTAGGAACCGAGCACCAAGTCTGAAGTCTCATTCATTCCGCTAGCAAAAGGGAAGGACAGAAGAAATGAAACTCGCGCTGCAATACGAGATGCAAAGGCCGTCACTGGATGACCATCTGGTGCTTCAGGAGACGATGGAGCAGTGCATACTTGCCGACGAGGTGGGCTTCGATTACCTGTGGTTCGTAGAGCACCACTTCCTGACGGGCTTTTCAGCGTCGCCATGTCCGGACCTCGTGTACGCCGCGCTCAGCCAGCGCACGAAGCAGATACGGCTTGGGCTTGGCGTGGTCATATTGCCTTACCACCACCCCAACCGCGTGGCGGAGCGCGTGGCGATGCTAGACCACCTATCAGAAGGGCGTGTTGACTTCGGCACTGGGCGTTCCGCGCCTTACGAGCTGACGGGCATGGGCATCGATCCACGAGACAGCCGCGAGATGTGGGAAGAGTCTCTGTCTATGGTGCCGGACATCTGGCAGACCGACTGGTACTCATACGAGGGGAAATACTGGCAGGTGCCGGAGCGGCAGATACTACCGAAGCCATACCAGGATCCGCACCCGCCGATATGGGTTGCCGCGCTTCAGCCTTCAACATACGAGATTGCGGCGTCTAAGGGCATCGGCGTTCTGTCCTTCGGTTCGAGCGCACCGTCTTCACTTGAACCACATGTCAAGGCGTACCGTGAGAATGTGAAGAAAGCCAACCCCGTCGGCGCGTTCGTCAACGACCAGTGGGCGAGCTCCACCCTGGGCGTGTGTCTGGAGAACGATCGGGAGGCGAGAGAGATGGGCGCGCAGTCGCTGAAGAACTTCTTCGGCCCGGACAGGCCGTATGTGCAGGGGCAGAAAGATGTGTACGCGCAACTGCTCGACAAGTGGGGCGGCGTCCCCGACCATCTGAAGGCGAACTTCTCGCGCTATGTGGAAGATGTTGACAAGCCCGACGAGGCAAAGGAAGACATTCTCGACTACTCAGGTGGGAGCGCCATCGCGCACCAGATCTGGAGCGACCTTGACGCGGACACGCTGTGCGACCGCGGCGTAGTCATTGCGGGCAATCCGGATAGCTGCATCGAGGCGCTGAAGAAGCACGAAGCCATCGGCATAGACCAGATGATGATCATGATGCAGACAGAGACGGTGCCTCACGAGAAGGTGATGGAGTCGATAGAACTCTTCGGCAAGTATGTGATACCGGAGTTCAAGAAGCGGGACTAATGTTTCCGGACACGGCGGTATGAAAATTTGCTGCTGCCTTGCCCTACCCGTCCGCGTTTGCCGCCATCACCTCACTTCTGGTGACGGTAGTGAACCTGTTCTCCGTTGCCGAAGTGAACAGCGAGACCTGCATCACACGCGCCTCCGTATTGATACGGAGCGCCAGAGTCTGCATCACGCTGTTGTACATGTCCAGCGCTGCCTCCAGAGCAACCTGACGCTGCCAGTGTTCCTGCCAGGGCCCGGGGTTCACCGCGTTGATATGTGAGAGTTGGGCGAATTCCGCCATTAGGCCGTTGGAAGCGTCGCGCAATATGTCGAAGTCTTTCATCCTGTCGAAGCCGTCGATGCCTCTACTGCGGAATATCACCAACTGGTAGAGAAGCATCCACCAGTAAATGGCGGCAAGGCGCTGCCCGTTGAGGCGCTTGCGTTGCCGCTTCAGTCCCCAGTCCAGCGACCTGTCGGTATTCTGCACGAAGAGCTGCTCTACGGTGTCGGTCGCACCCTCACAGCACCCATTCCATAGAGGTACGAGCCTGCTATCCAGATTGTTCGCGCCGAACTCCAGCGTTATGCGGCGCAATTCGTTGATGTCTGAGCGAAGTCTTGACTTGGAGGACCCTGACAGGAACGGTAGCCTCATCTGTTTCATTCCTTTCAAGAGCAGAGCGACCGGAGAAACCCGCAAGCGGCACAACTATCCTGAGCGCATATCCTATCACCATGCCATCCGTTGTGTTAGCCACTTGCCAAGAAACTTGACCATACAATGAAGTGGAATTATTATTCACACGCATCAGGCACTCGCATCAGGCACTCGCAGCGAGAGCGGCGGTTTCCCTATCGGTCTGCCCCGAGATAAACGGGTGTGCCGTTTCACATAAAGGTCTTCAACGCATGCAGCTCAAGTCTTACATCAGGGACATTCCGGATTTTCCGAAGCCCGGCATTCTGTTCAGAGATATTACGCCGCTGCTTGGGGACAGTGCTGTGCTGAAGTACGCAGTTGACCGCATGCTTGAACTGTGCGAACCTCTGCGCGCCGACGTGATAGTCAGCGTGGAGGCGCGAGGGTTCCTGCTGGCTGCGCCGCTTGCGTATAAGATGGATAAGCCACTGGTTCCGGTTCGCAAGCAAGGCAAGTTGCCCTTCAAGAAACACAGCGCGAGCTACGACCTGGAATATGGCGAGGATACACTGGAGATACACAGTGACTCCATCGGTCCCGGACAGCGCGCGCTGATTGTGGACGACCTGCTGGCGACGGGCGGCACAGTCTCCGCGGCATCTGATCTGGTGCGCGAGTGTGGCGGGCGTATCGCCGGGTATGCATTTCTCATCGAGCTAGCCGATCTCAATGGCAGAAAGCAATTGGGCGGCGAAGAGGTAGTATCACTGATTACTTACGACTGATCAAATTCGACTGACGTCCGTGTTAGGGCCAAAGCGACGATAGTAAAGCGATTACACCGCCGCGTATGATGCGGGGGGTAGCAAAGAAAGGAAGAGAGCCAATGACGACCGATGTGAACATCGAATCCCTGATAAGCGATGTGGAAGAGGTGGTAGCGAGAGGTATCGCCTATGTCCAGGATAACGCGGAGTCTGAGGTGAAGATAGACATCTGGACGCCGCGTGAGGTGCTGTGCCACTGGATATACTGGCACGCCGTTACAGCCGAGGGCATGGAAACCGCCGCCGCAGGTGAAGGTCCCCACCGAATCTTCGCGGAAGTGGACGACATGAACTCAAGATCTGTGGGACGCAAGTCCGGCGTATCGGTCGCATGGCTCGTCGAAGAGATGGAGGAACTCCAGGAGCGACTGATTGCGGCGGCGCGGGCGATGCCCGACCCCAACGCCGTGGTCGTGGCTCGGGGCGACGGCAGCGAGGCAAGCGGAGTACAGAGGCTGGAGACTATTGTCAGCCACTGGAATGAACACCTTGAAGAGATGGCTGCCGCCGCGTCTGCGTAACTAGGGCGAGGAAGTGTCTCAGACCGGTGGCAATGATAAGCCGCACTGGTCAACTGCGATGGCCCATCGCCGTAGAGCCGGATAACGCCGCAGCGCGAACATGATGCGGCGCAGACGGGCGTATCCGTTGTCGCAGATCGCCTTGGCGAATTGACAAAGGGCGCGTCTGTTGTCATCATGCGGATTAAGAGGTCTGCAATTTAGCGTGAGTGATGAGGCATGGGGGGCGGACCGCCGAACCGCATGACGCATCATCTCTCGTTTCCGTCACACATTAGGGACATCTGATACACCCGACTGCCGTTTTGGTTGCATCGGAGGTTGTGTAGGGGGCAATATGGTATATCGCACTAATGTAAGTTTCATTAGCAACTTTCTGCGCGAAGTGGACATGTTCAGCGGTCTGTCCGAGCGTAATTTGGACCGAATTGCATCGCTGTGCGAAGAGTACACCTTCGCTCCGGGAGAACACCTGGGTATGCAGGACGAGCGCGGAACGCGGCTGTACATCATGCGTGACGGCGAGATAGAGGTTACGGTCGGCTCGCAGGACACCGGCGTTGTCGTGAGAACGGTGCGAGGCAGAGAAACATTCCCGATCGCGGTGCTGATGGAGCCACCAATACTGGTTACCACCACACAGGCGGTAACCGAGGTGAATGCCTTCGTAATCCCGCGCGTCAGGCTGATGGAACTGTGCGAGCTTGAACCCGAAATCGGCATGCACATATACAGGTCGAGTTGCGGCATCATCATGAATCGCTATCGATACACGCTTGCAATGCTCTCCGACAGCGCGGGACATCCAACAAGGTTGAATCCTGTCTGGCGTGGAGCAGAGGTATAGGCGGAAAATACACTGGGTACAGCCGGCGATCACTATTCGACGCCGGCTATTGAGGGAAAGGCGATGATAGGGAGGAAACTAACAGGAGGTGCATCATGACGGTTGTAGCGTTAGGCGGACTAACGGGCGCAGGCGCCAGGACGATGGGCCCAGCACTTGCTGAACGAATGGGAGCCGACTATGTTGACCGGCTCATTCTCACCAATGTGGCCCGGCATGTGGGCGCGACCGTGGAAGCGCTTCACCAACGCGAGGAACGCCCACCAACTCGTGGCGAGCGGTTCACCCGCTTCCTGCAGCGGGTGCTTGAACGATCCGCAGTAACAGGCGCAGGCGGCGACCCCTACTTCGGGCCGGGTGTCGCGGCGTTTCTGACGGAGGAATATGAGGATCTACCCGAGCCTACAGTCACGCGCGGACACGAACTCGAGGACGAGAAGTACATCGAAGGCGTTCAGCACGCCATCAGCGACATGGCGACCGACGAGAACATCGTGATGGTGGGACGCGGCTGCTACTACATCTTGAAAGACCAGCCCAACGTGCTGCGAGTCGGCATTGAGGCAAAGTTGGAAGACCGTATCGCAACAATTGCCGGACGCGAGCGCCTCGACCTCGATGAAGCCACAAGGATAGTCGCGGCACGAGACGAGGCACGGATGTACTTCTTCAACCGCTTCTTCGACATAGTAGACCCGGACGCGCCGGAGTTCTTCCACTTCGTGATAAACACGAGCTCGGTCTCGCAGGACTACGCATTGAAGATGATTGAAGACGGCGTAGAAGCCCTGCGAGCAGGGCATTTGAAGTAGCGGCGAAGGTCTTATTCCCCGCAGAATTGCCCTTCTCGGGGCGGTTGCGCTAATGGCTTCCTTTGGCTAGAATAGCGAACATCAGGGCGACGACTGCGCTGCGACCGCAGCGCGCATTTGGGAGGCGAGCCTATGGCACTACTAGAAATTAACGATCTCGCTACTTACTTCTTCACGCAAGAAGGCGTGGTGAAGGCGGTGGACGGCATCAGCTACGAGCTTGCGGAAGGCGAGGTATTGGGAGTTGTAGGCGAAAGTGGCTGCGGCAAGAGCGTCAGCGCACTTTCTATCATGCGCCTCGTGGCTAATCCTCCGGGCAGGACCGTTGCCGGGCAGGTCGTATTCGAAGGCGAAGACCTTCTGCAGATGGATGACTCTGAGATGCGCAGCATCCGGGGCAACAAGATTGCGATGGTCTTCCAGGAGCCAATGACCTCTCTCAACCCGGTGCTGACCATAGGCCGCCAGCTCACGGAAACGCTCGAACTGCACCTCGGCATGACGAAGGAGCAGTCTCAGGCACGCGCCGCTGAGCTCCTGCAGCTCGTCGGCATCCCGGACGCTGAGGGCAGGCTGAAGGACTACCCGCACCAGTTCAGTGGTGGTATGCGGCAGCGTGTGATGATCGCAATGGCGCTCAGTTGCAATCCGCGCCTCATCATTGCTGACGAACCAACCACCGCACTGGATGTGACAATTCAGGCGCAGATTCTTGAATTGATGCAGGAACTGGCCGCGCAGTTCGGGACGGCGATGATCATCATCACGCACAACCTCGGAGTGGTGGCGCGCTACGCCCACCGCGTCATAGTGATGTACGCTGGCAAGATAATCGAGACCGGCAATGCAAGAGAGATTTACCACAACCCCAGCCATCCATACACGATGGGATTGCTGGCGTCGGTGCCGCGGCTTGACGAAACGGAACGCACCAGGCTAGAGGCGATCGAGGGACTGCCTCCGAACCTCGTAGATATGCCGGGAGGATGCTCATT
The DNA here is from genome assembly GCA_002238855.1 of SAR202 cluster bacterium bin90. Classification (GTDB taxonomy): domain Bacteria; phylum Chloroflexota; class Dehalococcoidia; order Lucifugimonadales; family JADFKI01; genus Bin90. The sequence continues at coordinate 20,057 of MPND01000010.1, read as the reverse complement.
CGCGCCGCGCTGCCAGTTCGCTATCGAGAAGTGCCTTGAGGAGGAGCCTACCCTCGCCGATGTCACGGATGGACATAACGCAGCCTGCTGGCGGGCACATGAACTTCTAGAAGTGGCCCGCGCCTAGACAGGGGAGATTTTCGATGACAACACAAAACGGCAATGCAAATGACAACGAAGTCCTGCTGGAAGTCAAGAATCTGAAGATGTACTTCCCGGTGACGTCGGGAATCTTCTTCCAGCGCAAGATTGCGGATGTCAAGGCTGTTGACGATGTAAGCTTCTTCATACGCAAGGGCGAGACGCTGGGCCTGGTGGGCGAGAGCGGCTGCGGCAAGACGACCACCGGTCGTTGCATACTGCAGTTGTATAAGCCGACCGAGGGCGACATCATCTTCGAGGGCGAGGACCTGAATGCGCTGGACGGCAGGGCGATGCGAGAGATGCGCCGCAAGGTGCAGGTCATCTTCCAGGACCCTTACGGCTCACTCAACCCCCGCATGACATGCGGTGACATCGTAGGCGAGCCGCTCATTGTGCATAAGCTCACCTCTTCCAAGCAGGAGTACCGCGACCGCGTTACCGAACTCCTGCAGACTGTGGGGCTGAATCCTTACATGGCGGACCGTTACCCGCACGAGTTCAGCGGCGGTCAGCGGCAGCGCATCGGAATCGCGCGCGCTCTGGCAGTGAACCCCAGCTTCATCGTTTGCGACGAGCCGGTTTCCGCTCTCGACGTGTCAATTCAGGCTCAGGTGATCAACCTGCTTGAAGACTTGCAGGACCAGTTCGGCCTGACCTACCTTTTCATCGCGCACGACCTCTCCGTCGTGCGGCACATCAGCGACCGCATCGCGGTGATGTATCTCGGACATATCGTGGAGATTGCCGACCGCAACGAACTCTACGAAAACCCGCTTCACCCATACACCAGGGCGTTGCTCTCAGCAGTTCCGATTCCGGACCCGGTTGTGGAGCAGCAGCGTGAGCGGATCATCTTGACGGGCGACGTGCCCAGCCCGATGAACCCACCATCAGGGTGCGTCTTCCACACTCGCTGCCCGGACATGATTGGCGACTGCCAGCTTGAAGTGCCGCGCCTGCGAGAAGTGCTGCCGGACCACTGGGTGTCCTGCATCCGTGTGGAAGGCTACGATACTGCGCCAACGCTCTAGTCGGTAGCACACACTTAGCCATATGATGGGGCGCTCAATTGAGCGCCCCTTTCATTTTGTCCCGCTATACCTGCTATCTCGTTGTGACTGTCTCTCAACGGCAGTTCCCCAGCCAATCTGCAATTGTGGTACATTATGCCCATTATGAACGGAGGAAATGCCTATGCTTGACTACAAGCCCAACATGGTTCTGTCTAACGAAGAGTTCAGGGTTGTGGGTTCGCGGCCAGTGCGTCACGACGGGGTTGACAAGGTTACGGGGCGCGCGCGCTATGCAGCCGATACGGCAATGCCAGGGCTTCTGTATGGCAAGGTTATACGCAGCCCGCATGCTCATGCCCGGATTAGGAACATCGACGCGAGCCGCGCGCTTGCCCTGCCGGGAGTCCATGCAGTCGTTACTGCAGCAGATTTCCCGGAGGCGTCTGCAGAGTTCATCGACCAGGAAGAAGGGGCGGCGGTCAACTACGGCTTCTTCAGCCGCAATATCATGGCGCGCGAGAAGGCGCTGTATATGGGACATGCCGTCGCGGCTGTCGCGGCAACCTCCCAGCACCTCGCAGAGGAAGCGGCAGAACTTGTCGATGTTGACTACGAAGTGCTAACACCGGCCATCACAGCCGATGACGCGATGGCAGACGATGCACCCATACTGCACGAGCGCCTGCTCACCATGGCGAGCCCCGCGTTCCGCTCAGGCGGCTACGGCGACAGCGACGAGCAGACGAATGTCGCCAATCACTTTATCTTTGACGACGGCGATGTGGAGCAGGGCTTCGCTGAAGCAGATGTCATCGTTGATCGCGAGTTCCATACGAAGGCGGTGCATCAGGGCTACATCGAGCCGCATTCGGCTACGGCGTTCTGGAATCGCGACGACAAGCTCACTGTCTGGTGCAGCACGCAGCAGCTATTCGCTGTCCGCGATCACATCTCCGCAGTGCTCAACATCTCCCTGTCGAATGTACAGGTCATCCCAATGGAAATTGGCGGCGGCTTCGGAGGCAAGGGCATGGGCGGGATGTACCTGGAGCCAGTGGTCTCGTTGCTATCTCGCAAGGCAGGCAGGCCCGTCAAGCTCGCCATGAGCCGTAAGGAAGTATTCGAGGGCTCCGGCCCGACATCGGCATCGCACATCAGGGTCAAGATGGGCGCGACTGAGGACGGCAGGCTTACTGCTGTGGACGCTTCGCTCGTCTATGAGGCGGGCGCATTTCCCGGCTCGCCGGTACCATCGGGATGCCGAACGATGCTCGCGCCTTATGTCATTCCCAATGCGCACGTCGAGGGCTTCGATGTCGTGGTCAACACACAGAAGTCCGCGGCGTACCGCGCTCCCGGATCACCGGCGGCGGCATACGCGGCAGAGTCGGTTGTTGATGAGCTTGCGAACAAGTTGGGCATAGACCCCATCGAGTTCCGCCTGCTGAACGCCGCTAAAGAAGGCACACGCCAGCCTGCGGGTCCCGTATTCAGGCGCATCGGCAATGTGGAGATGCTGGAGGCGGCACGCGACCACGCCCACTATCAGGCACCAATCGAGGGCAAGTACAGGGGCAGAGGCGTCGCGAGCGGCGCGTGGTTCAACGGCAGCGGACCCGCAAGCGCAGTTGCGAGCGTCAATCCCGATGGCTCGGTCAGCATCATCGAAGGCTCGCCGGACATCGGCGGCAGCCGCGCAGTGATGGCAATTCATGTCGCCGAAGTGCTAGGCATCGACGTTGCGGACGTGAAGCCCGCCGTCGTGGATACAGACTCCGTGGGCTACTGCTCCGGCGCGGGCGGCAGCGGCGTAACCTTCAAGACGGGCAGGGCATGCTACGAGGCTGCGCAGGATGTGAAGCGCCAGATGATTGAGCGCGCGGCGCGTATATGGGATGTGGATGCCGACGATGTGGAGTACGACGACGAGAACGCAGTGCTGCGCCACAAGCAGGATAGTGAACTCTCGATGACCTTCGCAGCGCTGGCGCAGCGGCTTAACGGCACAGGCGGGCCGGTCGTGGGACGCGCAACGGTAAATCCCGGCGGTGTGGGCAACGCCTTCGCCATGCACATGGTGGATGTCGAGGTTGACCCCGAGACCGGTAAGGTGGAAATACTTCGCTACACGGCACTGCAGGATGTGGGCAAGGCGATGCACCCGAGTTATGTCGAAGGGCAGATGCAGGGTGGCGCGGTACAGGGCATCGGCTGGGCGCTGAACGAGGAATACTACTTTGACGACAGCGGCCGCATGATGAACTCATCGTTCCTAGACTACCGCATGCCCGTATCGCTCGATGTGCCGATGATAGACACGGTGCTGATTGAGGTCGCCAATCCCGGGCATCCCTACGGAGTTCGCGGCGTCGGAGAGGCGTGCATAGTGCCTCCCATGGCAGCCATAGCAAACGCCATCAGCAACGCAATCGGTGTGCGGATGACAGAGTTGCCCATGTCGCCCGCAAAGGTAGTTGAGGCGCTGTCGAAAAACGGCGCGTAACGGCTCCACTGATTACCCAATGAATACTTCTCAGGCTCATGGCGTAGGGACGACATCAAAAGTCTCGTTCGCTGTGAGCCTGTCAGATTTATGGTCGGACTGATTCGTAATCTTACAATCAGATAGTTATCTTCAAAGGACTTAGCGGGATGAAATATTACAGTCTCATAGGCGCGGACGGAGACACAAGATTGGTTGTGGAGGCGCAAGAGGGCGTGCTTTCCGATCTGACCTCGGCACACCACGACCTGGAGGTGCTTGAAGACCTAGCTTTGGCGGCGGCGTTATCCGGTCAGAGCATCGACGCACTCGCGCAGCAGATGATCGAGGGAGGCGCGGCGGACGAACTTAGCCTCGCCGAGATCATGAGCGGCGAGAGCGATGCCGTACTTGATATGCCGTTCGAGCCGCCGGAAGTGTGGGCGGCAGGCGTAACCTACAAGACGAGCGAGATGGAGCGGCGCAGGGAGAGCGAAACTCCGGATGTCTATTCCATGGTTTACAGCGCAGAGAGACCTGAAGTTTTCTTCAAGGCGACGCCGGAGCGCTGCGTCGGTCCCAACGATTCCGTCGGCATCCGCGAGGACTCCAACTGGAATGTGCCCGAACCTGAGCTTGCATTCGTGCTTTACGGCGGCGAGATTATTGGCTACACCATTGGCAACGACATGAGCAGCCGGCAGATAGAGGGCGAGAATCCACTGTATCTACCGCAGGCGAAGGTGTTCAATCGCTGCTGCGCCATCGGCCCGTGCTTTGTAACGGCTGAGTCGTTCGACGATCCTCACAGTCTCGCCGTGAGCTGCACCATCACACGCGACGGCGAAGAGGTATTCAGCGGCAACACGAATACTTCCGAGATGGCGCGCACCTGCCAGGAACTCGCGGACTGGCTGCAGCGGCACAACGATGTGCCTAACATGACCACAGTGCTGACGGGCACACCCATCGTGCCGCCGCCCGACTTGAGCCTTCAGGAAGGCGACAGTGTGACCATCACGATAGAGGGAATCGGCACGCTCGTGAACGATGTTATAGTGGTGTAGTGAAGATGGAGACATTGGGCGACAGGAATGATTTAGAGGGGGTAGGGAAATGACGATCAAAAAGAGAATAGAGGCAGATTCGCCCAAGAAGCCAAATGTTGAAGCCTTAGATGGTGTTGAAATCCTGGCTGCAAATTCGTGGGTTCACAAGGCCTTCGAGAGGTATGGCGAACCGACGGTTTCGCTAGACGAGTTGCGTAAGATGATGGATGAAGAACTCAACGGTGAGTCGTTAAGTGACTTTGTGATAGAGGAACGAAGAAAGAAGCCCTACTAACAAATGCCCGTCTATTATCTGGATACATCCGCCGTCCTGAAACTCTATCTAAGTAACGAATTGGGCACCGAATTCATGAGGATATTGATTGAAGGCAGGATGCCAGATGAGTCCTTCTATATTTCGTCATTCGGCCTTCTGGAGGTTAAGGCGGCGATTGTAAGACGAATTAGTGATGTCGGTGTTATTGAGCAAGCGTTATCTCATTTCTCCCAGGACATGGCAAATCTGTTAAAGATTGTCGGATTGAACGAGTACATACTGTATCAAGCGCTATCTGCAACGGAAAACCACCGCCTCCGCGCCGGCGACGCCATCCACTTGGCTACCGCATTGTCCATTGCCGCTATTACCATCCCACAGGTTTTCATGGTCTCCAGCGATGTCGAACTACTCGAAGCATCCGAAACGGCGGGCATCGGCGCACTTAACCCGCAAGCTGATGACGCCATCGACAATCTGCGCCAAATCAGAGCAGTGTAATCCGTGCGTTGACACAACCACACGCCGATAGTAACCTCTGCCCTACCAGACATAACGATGACAACGGCACGTAAAGCCGACGGGAGAAGATCAGAATGTGTACTTATGTGATTCAGAAGTCCGACATTACGGGAAGCGGCAAAGGCACGCCGGGCTGGATTCCGATAACGGAAGCCCGCGTCTATTATGATCACCCCTTTCACATGACGACCGACCACACGCTTAATATCGACTTCGTAAACCCTGATCAGGGGCTTGGCGCGCGCGTAGCAGTCGAGCTAACCGCGGAGTCGGCGCGTGCGCTTGTGGACGACATTCTGGCAGCTCTGGAAGAAGGAAACGCAGCACACGCCGCAGATTAGACTGCACCCTCTCCCGTTGCTTCTCACCTTTGACCAATGGTACGAATTCGGTCAGGGGTTGCATTGGCAATGTAAGTTATGTAGAGTTTGCGGCAGTGAGGGCATCCCAGCCCTGTAACCACGATACTGTTGAATAATTTAAAGGAGTTTGCTGGAATTGGCGGAATGAGTAGATAGACAAAGACATGGAGGGACCCAAATGCAAATCATGTCAATTCGTCGAAGTGCTACTTTCCTAATGCTACTCTTAATGCCTGCGCTTATGCTGGCTGCGGCCTGTTCAAGCGCAGAACCGGAGGCTGAAGCGCCCGCTGCACCAGCGGCTGCCGCACCCCAGCCGCCGCCTGCTCCCGCCCCAACCACTCCACCTGCAGCACCCGCCCAGGCAGCGCCCACTGCGGCTCCCGAAGCGATGGCTGACATCACACCTCCCAGGCCTGGTGACCCTGGCGGGCAGACTGGCGGCGTACTTAATGTCGCCTACTTCCGCAAGGCATCCAGCCCCGACGGATACCAGGCAGGCGGTACCTTCGACCGCATGTACTTCTTTACCGGCAACGAGGTTCTTGTCGCAATCGGCAAGGACAGCGTGTACGACCCCTCTGAATCTCTCGCGTACTCGTTCGAGGTCGAGGACGGCGGCAGCCGTGTGAGGTTCAACCTTCGTGAGGGCGTGCAGTTCCAGGGCGGATACGGCGAGATGACATCCGAGGATGTTGCATTCAGCCTAAACCGCTGGTTCGACAACGGGTCTGGGTGTAGGGGCTGCCCGAGCACTTTCCGGTCGGTGACCGGGGTTAACGCCGTGGATGACTACACGGTGGATGTCGTTATGGACCCGCCGGACGCCAACCTTGTGGTCAAGATGTTCGACAGGGGCAGCATCGTCCACAACAAGGAGAACTGGGAAGCACTTGGCCTAGACGATCACAAGAGCAGTCCCATAGCAACAGGGCCCTACAAGCTCACGCTCTGGGACGTCGGCGTAACCCAGAACTGGGAGAAGCACCCGGACTGGTGGCGACACGAGCCATTCGCCGACGAAGTTAACATCCAGATTATCTCTGAGACGCGCACAAGGCTTGCAGCCCTTCAGACGGGCGAGGCCAACGTGTCCTGGCTGCAGGCGGAACAGATTCCCGCCGCGCAGAAGGATGACAACATCGACGTGTGGGACTTCACAGGAGTCGGCTGGGACGGCTGGGTATGGAACCACGGTCTTGAGCCGCTCGACGACCTGCGCTTGAGGCGAGCCCTGATCAAGTCAGTCGACAGGGGGGCGCTAAATACATCCATCTACTTGGATACGCTGCGAGACAGCCAGGCGCATACCTTCCCGCCGGAGTCTCCATTCGGGATTGATGCCAAGGACCTCTGGGAAGGCGAGCACCTACGTTACGACCTTGATGAGGCAAGGGCTCTGGTCGAAGCAGTAGCTGCCGACAAAGGACTGGAGTTGCCGCTGCAGTTGACCGGTGTGTGCGAGCGCCGTCCGGACCGCCAGCAGTTCTGCGAGTTCCTGCAAGGCTCGTGGACTGAGATTGGCGTTGAGTTCGAGTTTCAGATAGTGTCCAACGCTTCCGAGCGCTCCGATGTAATGGAGCAGTGCCAGACGCACGTGACGCAGACCGGCTCCGGAATGCTGCTGCCGTGGTACATGGAAGGTTCGCTGCACTCCAGCAGCAACGGCAACTATCCCGCCAAGGTATGCAAGGATCAGGGTTCCGCCCTGGATGCCGACGGTCAGGCTCTGCAGGACCAGCTAGACGAGCTCTTTGCGGAGGCATCGCAGAGTTTCGACAGCGCGGTACAGATTGACAAATACAAGGAGATTCAGCGGATCGCACTGGAGAACCTGTACACCTACATTCCTGCAATGCTACGCGTGAACTACATCGGCTGTCACACGCCAACAACGGGCGGTTGCGACACTAACCCGATGCGCGGCGACGGCTTCGTGCGCAACGGCGACTTCTGGATAAAGCAGTAACCGAATCTATAGCGGTCAGTCATCAGTAACCAACTCTTCGTCCACAAGGGTTGATTGCCGGTTGCTGACCGCTTCTCGTTCTCAGGAAAGGCCGACAGATGCAGCGTTACATGCTGCGCCGAGCGATCAACCTCATTCCGGTGCTGGTGCTGATCAGCATCATCGTATTCGCCACCGTAAGGGTGCTGCCGGGCGATCCTGCTCGCCTTCTCGCGGCCGTGGATGAGACCGGCTTCGTAGACCCCGATGTTCTCGCCGCGGTGGAGGAGCGATATGGTCTGGACAAGCCGCTCACAACTCAGTATTTCGATTGGGCTTGGGGTCTCGTGCGCGGCGATTGGGGCGTGTCGCTCTTAAGCGGCCAGGACGTATTCCCACAGATTCGCAGCCGCCTGAGCTTCACTGTGCAGCTCGCCGGGCTGTCGTGGTTCTTATCTCTGCTCATAGGCATTCCCATGGGGGTGATCTCCGCGCTCAAACGCAACTCCATACGAGACATCGCCGTGACGAGCTTCGCGGTGTCGGGAATAGCACTACCGAATTTCTGGCTGGGCATGCTGATGATTATCTTCTTCGGCGTTTGGCTGGGCTGGCTGCCAACGGGCGGCTACACTAGTTTCCAGGACAGTCCGATCGACTGGGCGCGCAAAATGATTATGCCCACTATTACACTGGGCACGGCGCTGTCCGCGGTTACCATGCGGCAGATGCGCGCCGCCCTGCTGGAGGTGATGCGCGAGGACTACATCCGCACTGCGCGCGCCAAGGGCCTGATGGAGAACCGCGTAGTAATGCTGCATGCGATGAAGAATTCTCTGCTTCCGGTCATTACGCTGTCCACATTGCAGCTCGGAACGCTGGTCGGTGGAACTGTGGTGACGGAGACGGTCTTCTTCCTGCCGGGCATCGGAAAGTTCATCGTGGACGCAGTTATAGCCAAGGACTTTCTTGTGGTGCAGATGGGACTGATGATTCTGACGCTGGGGGTGCTGGTCGCCAATCTCATCGCGGACATTTCATACGCATTCCTGGACCCGCGCATTCGGTATGATTAGCTGCCTGCCCAAGAATTTTCCGAGAAGGGCGACCTCGGGGTAGAGCAGATGAACGGTAGGATATGAGAGAGCACGAGCTGACAGAAACGACGGGTAACGAACTTGCCGACCAGAATCTCAACTGGGTTCGCAGAAGCCGCTTCCTTCAGACGCTTAGGGAGCTGGTGGGAGTGCGCCTCGCCAAGTTCGGGCTGGCAGTGCTCGGGATCGCCGTAATCGCAGCCGTGTTCTCGCCGCTTCTGGCCGTGCATGATCCGATCAAGATAAACCCGCGCGACAGCCTGCAAGACCCCAGCGCAGAATACTGGCTGGGCGCGGACCGTCTTGGGCGCGACCAGCTTGCGCGGCTCATCTACGGCGCGCGAGTGTCGCTCATCATTGGCGGCGCGGGCGTGGGCATCGCAGTGGTGGCTGGGATTGCAATCGGGACAGTTTCAGGCTGGGCCGGCAAGTGGACGGACGAGATACTGATGCGGATAATGGACGCGCTCGCCGCGTTCCCCAACATAGTGTTTGCGCTTGTGCTCGTGGCGATTACCGGGGGCGCAATGCGTAACATCATTCTCGTGATTGGGCTCGTGTTCACCCCGGCTGTCGCGCGCCTTATACGCGCTCAGGTGTTGTCGGTGAAGGAGCGCGACTATGTAATAGCCGCCATTGCGCTTGGCGCAAGTCCGGTACGCATTATATCCTCGCACCTGATTCCGAACAGCCTCGCGCCCGTGATAGTGCAGGCGTCCATCGCGTTCGGCGCGGCAATACTGCTGGAAGCGTCGCTCAGCTTCCTCGGCGTCGGTGTGAAGCCGCCGACTCCGACCTGGGGCGGCATGCTTCGTCACGCCTTCGAGGTGGTGGATCTGGCACCGTGGCTGACATTCACGCCGGGCGCAACCATATTCCTGGTGGTGCTCGCATTCAACTTCGTAGGCGACGCGCTGCGCGACACGCTCGACCCCCGTCTGAGAGGCGCCCGATAATTCCGCCCCGTTAGCTCTGATTCTCGAAGAAGTCGAGATCGATGGCAAACGCGGACGCAAGCATAAGCAGCCGGAAGTCATTATCGGCGCTGCCATCCGTGAATTGCACGACGAAAGTGTCGGCGTCGGTGAACATCTCGCGCCCGAACCCGCTCCACTGCTTCGTTACGCGCGCAATTTCAGTGCCGCCCGCGCTCTTGGCTATGAAAGTGTGAGGGCGGAAGAGTCCGCTGGTTATCCGCGTAATCTCGCCCCCATTCGCATCCAAAAGCGCAAACTTGCGTCCGAGTCCGAATATACGATTCAGAGCGCCAAGTCGCCTGCCGTCGGCATCGACTCTCAGATGCGATCGGAACCAGAAGAAATCACGGCTCGCTTGCAGGACTGGCGCATTGTTGCCGTCCACGACATGTATGGACAGAGCGCGATGGGAGGCCGCGAACTGGCGGCTAAGGCCGCCTGACTCCTCGTAGGCGTACATGAGCTGTGCGCCGTCGGATGTATGGACACTGTAGCGATTGGCAGTTTCAAAAGGAGTGAAAATCTCTAACTGCTCAACTTGCTGTCGTATTACGAGTTCCGGATACCGAGTAAGGTCGGTCATCTCTATCTCCCTGATAAGCTAGCGGCATTTTGAACGATGCCTATACTAGCATTTTAGCAGGAAACAAAACTTGTTCTACGCCATACTAAGCGCTATCGCGGAGATTTTCGTCAAAGTACAAATATCTGCACTGGGACTCAGGCGTTAATCTGGATGCGCAGGCGCTTGTTGATGCGCCCCTTGCTCTCGTGCCCCACGACGCTTATCTTGCCCACTTCGCTGGTGTTGTGGACATGCGTGCCGCCGTCTGCCTGAAGGTCTAGTCCCGTAATATTGACGGTTCGGACTTCCTGAATTGCGGGAGGCAGAAGGTTGATCTTCGTGCGGATGAGGTCTGGGATGGCGAAGGCTTCCTCTCTGGGGAGCGTCGCGATTTCGATAGGTCGCCCCGCCTGCACTTCCTCATTCACAAGAGTTTCCATGCGCTCCGCGAAGTCAGCCGACATATTTTCAAGCTCGAAGTCCATGCGCGCGCTGCCGGGCTGCATATTTCCGCCGGTGACTTGCGCGCCGTAATCGCGCCATACGACGCCGCAGAGGATGTGCAGCGCGGTGTGCGTGCGCATCAGCAGGTAGCGGCGATCCCAATCGAGCACGCCGTGAACGCTCGCGCCGACGGGCGGCAGTTCGCCGTCAATCTCGTGCACCAGCTTGCCGTCCTGCCGTGAAAGCTTCTTAACCGCGAACGACGAATCACCTGCGCTGAGTGTACCGCTGTCCGCGGGCTGACCGCCGCCACCCGGATAGAACGTGGTGCGATCAAGAACTACGCCCTTGGACGTATGGTCGGTGACGGTCGCGTCGAACTCGCGTAGGTAACTGTCGTCGTAGCAGATGATTTCGGTCATTGTTCGCCTCTCCAATGGTGAGTTGAAATTCGTATGCCGTTAAATAGCGGTCGTGGTCTTGGGATTGCTTACACCGCAATCTCAGGCCGCTGCTTCCAGACGCCTGTTGCCTGCTGGAAGGCAAATGCCAGTTGCAGGACACTGAACTCGCTCTGGTGGCGACCCACAATCTGCACACCGACAGGCAGGCCCTCCTCAGTGAAGCCGCAAGGCACAGATATGGCGGGAAGACCCGTCGCGGTGATGTAGTAGCAGGAGCGCATCCAGTCGATGTATGTCTCCATCTGCACGCCGTTGACTTCTGTCAGGTACGGCTGTGTCACATCGAATGGCGGGTGCTGGCTGACAGGGAAGACCATGAACTCGTAGGTCTCCATGAACTTGTGCACTCGCTCGTACAGGGCAGCACGCTTCACCTCGGCCCTGCCGACATCGGCCGCGCTGAGCCTCAGACCTTCCTCGATGTTCCATATCACCGTGTCCTTGATCTGGTCGCGGTGAGTTTCCAGCATCTCCGCGCGGGTTGCCGCCATTCCCGCAGCGCGAGATACCATGAATGCCTCATTAGCGCCGCTGAAGTCCGGACAAGCCTCGTCGATATCGCAGCCCAGTTCGCCGAATGTGCCGCGCTGACTCTCGATGACCGACACGATGCGCGGGTCAACGGGAAGCCCGCCTATGTCGCTGCTCCACGCGATGCGTACGCCGTCGAAGTCGCGCTCCAGCGAGTGCGCGAGCGGGTTAAAAATCTCACCCGCATCCGTCAGCGCAACAGGGCAGCGTTCGTCGGGGCCAGTGATTGCACTGAGCATCAGGGCGGCGTCCTGTACGGTGCGCGCCATGGGACCTTGCACTGCCAACGCAGACCATGGCGTCTGCGAGGGCCACACGGGAACGCGCCCGATTGCCGTGCGGAAGCCCACGATGTTGCAGAAGTTGGACGGGTTTCGAAGTGAGCCGCCTAGATCGCTGCCGTCCGCAATGGGCACCATGCCGCATGCGAGGGCGACCGCCGCCCCGCCGCTGCTGCCACCGCATGTCTTCGTAAGGTCGTAAGGGTTCAGCGTTGCGCCGAATACCTCGTTGAAGGTCTGCGAACCTGCCCCGAACTCCGGCGTGTTTGTCTTGCCAACCGAGATCGCACCCGCCTGCTTCAGCCGCTCCACCATGAGCGCGTCTTGCTCCGGGATGTGGTCGACGTAGATGGGCGAGCCGTAGGTGGTGCGGACGCCTGCCGTGTCAACTAGATCCTTGTGCGCGACTGGTAAGCCATGCAGTACTCCGACATCATCTCCGCGTTGCAGCGATTCGTCGGCAGCCTTCGCGCCTTCCAGCGCCCGTTCAGGTTGGTAGGTGACTATTGCATTGACCTTCGGATTGACACGATCAATCTGATCAAGATGCGCCTTCATAACCTCGGCGCAGGAAAGTTCTTTGCTGCGGATGTGCTGCGCCAGTTCCACAGCGGTCATGAAATTGATGTCGGTATTGGGCATTTAGTTGCTCCGTCTAAGTAGTTTTCTTATGGCCAACGGACTCATCGAGTAGCAAGGGTTAGCTGTTTGCACTGGCAAATTCTGATCAGTTGCAGGCAATACTCGTGCATCAACAGCGCCTTGCTCCGATTAGGTTATCTGCTCCCAATCGCGCAGCAGCCTGTGGGCCGCGTTGTGCCCCGGCGCACCCGTAACCTCGCCGCCGGGATGTGCGCCCGCGCCGCACATGTACAGCCCTTCAATCGGCGTGCGGTAGCCTGAGATGCTGCGGCTCCCGCGCCCCGCGAACATCTGCTGCGAGGTGATGTCCAGGTGGCGGATGTTGCCATCGGTCAGTCCCACCCGGTCCTCCAGTTCGACGGGCGTGAAAAGCTCCCAGTCGATCATCACATCGCGGAAGTTGGGCGCGTACTGCGAGATTGTATCGATCAGCTGCTCGCCGACTGCCTGGCGCGCGTCCTGCCATGTACCCTCCCGGAGTTGCACCGGCGCGTACATCGACCAGACAGACATCACATGCTTGCCCGGTGGTGTCAAAGTGTCGTCATACACGGTGGGAATCTGAATAAACATTACGGGGCTGCTCGACGGCCTGCCCGACTTCGTATCGTCCCAGCTCCGCTCAAAGTAGTCGATCGACGGACAGACGCGCGTGTAAGCGAGTGCCCTCGGGTCATAGTCCGGACCCAGATAGGCTGAGAAGTCCGGCAGTTCGTCCAGCGCGGCGTGGAACTTGAGGAACGATGTGTTCGTCTTGGCGCGGCGTATATCGCTAAGCAGACCAGATGGTACGTCGCCTTCATCCATCAGTGAGAGGAATGTGCGCTTAGGGTCGGCGTTGGACAGAACGGCGTCCGCATTGATGCGTTCGCCATCGGCAAGTAGTACGCCGGTCGTCCTGCCATTGGTCGTAAGTATCTGCTGCACCTCTGCGTTCAGTCGAATCTCCACGCCGTGCGCCTCTGCAGAGCGCGCCATAGACTGCGTGATCGCGCCCATGCCGCCCTTCGGAATACCGAAGTTCTCGTCGGGTGTTAGTAGATCGCTGCGTATGTAACCAACGGCCATGATGCTGCCCGGGGCTCGCACGTCCCCCGCGTCCTGAGCGTCTATGAAACTAGCACGCACCAGCGGCGATTCGAAATATTCCTCCACAAGGTCTTTCATGCTTCCCGTCAGCATGCGTTCGAAAACAACCTCGTCCGGCGTACCGCGCACATCGGCGGCGATCTCTGAAAGCGTGGGAGGGTCAGTCAGCATGTAACGCTGGATGATGCCACCGGCCTGCTCCCAAAACGCCACCCAGTCGTGGTAGCGCGCTCCGTCTTCAGGCGATATGCGCGCAATGCTCTCAGCAGTACGCTCGTCGTCGTGCCAGCGCATTATGTGATTGCCACCCGGCAGCGGGCTGAAACTCACGGGGTCCATCTCGTATATTTCAAGCCCGTGCTCGCGAAGTTCCAGGTCATTGATGACCTTCTCCTGCAGCATATGGCAGATATACGAGCAGCTTGACACGCGGAATCCCGGGAATAGCTCCTCCGTGATGCAAGCGCCGCCAACGAAGTCGCGCCGTTCCAGCACCAGCACGCTGTTGCCCTGCCGCGCAAGGTAATTGGCGGCTACCAGACCATTGTGCCCACCGCCAACGACGATTGCCGAGTATCGGTTTGCCATATCACTGCCCCCTCGCTGTCACAGCCTGTAATTCGCTACTGAAAGCCTATCACGGCAGACGCAGTTTGGAAACGCAGTCGGCAAGGTGCAATCTCACTCAGGCCACTCACTTTCCTCTGTTCGGGAAGGCGACCACGCTATGATACAATCCCGTCCAACAACTAGGTAACAAAGGAGATTCGGCGCTGCCGACGGAGATAACATGAGCTTCCAGAATTATGATATTGCGGTAATCGGAGCGGGCATCATCGGGCTGGCGACGGCTATGCGGCTGGCGCAGGAATACCCGCGCTACAAGATAATCGTGCTGGAGAAAGACGGCGAGGTCGCGCAGCACCAGACCGGGCACAACAGCGGCGTTATACACGCTGGCATCTACTATGCGCCCGGCTCTCAGAAGGCGAATTTCTGCTCGACCGGCGGCAAGTTGCTTCGACAGTTTTGCGATGAGCGCGGCATTGAATACGAGATGTGCGGCAAGGTCATCGTCGCCATCAACGATGAGGAAGTGCCGCGCCTTGAAGACCTCCTAGAACGCGGCACCGCAAATGGCGCGGAAGGGCTGGAGATGGTCGGTCCTGAACGGCTCGCCGAACTTGAGCCTTACGCCGCTGGAGTTCAGGCAATATTCTCACCGAACACGGGCATCATCGACTTCAAGAAGGTGTCACAAGCGTATGCAATCGAGTTCGGCGAGAACGGCGGCGACCTGCTGCTCAACACCGCCGTTCACGGCATCACACAGCGCGACAACCAGATGTACCTTGAGACTTCGCGCGGCGAAATTGCGGCGCGGCACATCATCAACTGCGCCGGACTACAGGCAGACCAGGTGGCGCGCATGATGGGCGCGGATCCGGGGCTGCGGATCATACCCTTCCGCGGCGAGTACTTCTCGATCAAGCCCGAACGCCAGTATCTCGTTCGCAGCCTGATATACCCTGTGCCTGATCCCAGCCTGCCCTTCCTCGGCGTCCACTTCACCAAGCGCGTCACAGGAAGCGTCGAAGCAGGGCCCAACGCCGTGCTCGCATTTTCCCGTGAAGGCTACACCAAGACAAGCTTCAGCCTTGGGGACACGCTCGGCACATTCACATACCCCGGCTTCTGGAAGATGTCCCTGTCCCACTGGAAGAGCGGCCTGGACGAGCAGCACCGCTCGCTGCGAAAGTCGCTGTTCCTGAAGTCGCTGCAGACGCTCGTGCCGTCCATCGAGATGGACGACCTCAGCGAACCCGGCGCTGGTGTGCGCGCGCAGGCAGTGGACAACAACGGCAACCTGCTGCAGGACTTCGCCATATCCGAGACCGAGAACGCCATCCATGTCCTCAGCGCGCCATCTCCCGGAGCGACCTCGTCGCTCACCATCAGCCGGTACATCGTAGATATGGCGGTGGGCGCGTTCGGGCTGGAGGACTAAGCATATTTGTTTGGTGGTTTGATATAACAAGGTTATGACGTGAAATACTTTAAGCGGCGCAGAATTGTAGCTCGACGCAGAATCGACCGCAGGAAACAGCAGCGTGAAGGACGGCGCTCTGTAACTTCTGCGCTAGAGCAGGTCGGTAGGAAATCAAAAAAGACTGTCGATGTGGCAACCAAAACCGTATTGGATAGCACGAATGTGGCATCTAAGGGAATTGCAAGCGCTGCAACATCTACGGTTGACCGCTCACGCTTGGCATCCAGCAAAATCCTAGATAACGCTTCTACGTCTGTCGCTTGGTTGTCGGAGGTGTCGCAGGCATTGTTGGCGACCGAACTGTCGAGAGACCTAAATCACATGTTGCAGAGCATGACCGATGGATCTTCGACCATTTATAGTAGCGCGATGGATGAAGTCTATAATTCTACGGGCATAGGCGGTAGTTATCATAGGATTTTCGATGGTGGTCATGACATCTTTGGAGCAGTGAGAGCAGTTCGAGGAGCGGTGCCCGATGACAGCATACTTCAGGAAGCCATAGCTACACTTCAGGAACTGTTCAAGGATGTAATCACTGTCAGAGGACTACCAATAGCTACTTGGGATTATGAAACATATTATCAAGTAGTCGGATATCTTGATGACAATTTCCATATCCCTAGAGATTGGTTCTATGACCTGAACACTTATGATGCCGCTGAGTTGGTCGGTGGTTCAATAGGTATTCTGGCAGTGGCATTCAGTTGGAACCGTACCGAAACCAAAACATTTAGCAGGCTCGTTGGCAGTATGGGGTTGTCCGCCGCTCTCAGTGCGAATCCACTGCTGTTAGTGATAACCATTGTGGCATTAGCGAAGGCATTCCACAAAGCTCATCAATCAGGTGAATACACAGAGTTCGTGGCTGGTAGCCTAGAGGGTGGAGTGGGAGCAGGTGCTACTATAACCGCAGTTTCACTGGTCGGAGTAGCAGGCGGCCCGGCAGGTGTAGCCTTACTTGCTGGGCTTACCACTGGTGTTCTTGTCAATACGGCCACGAAAAAAGTGAGTTTCGTAGAAATTGGTCAGTTCATGGCTGAAGAAGCAACAGTCGCAGCTTACGAGGCCAGAGAATTAGTAAGGCAGCGTAAAATCAGCCAATTCATGGCGGGCCAGCTAAACTCTGCTATGACTGAAGCGAGGGAAGTCACCCAGCGAGTCAAAGAAAAATACGCCAATACTAGAGCGGCAACTCCGTTTGAACTTACTCACCCAAAGAGACGCACTACCTTCTGAGATACTTATGTGAAAGGCAGACTAGAGTGAAAATCGCATACGCATTCCGACGCAGCACATACTACCCGTTCGAGGCGGGCGCAGCATGGTCTCTTCCAGACGAGCGCGCATTGCCCGATTACCTCGGCAAGGTGCGCGATATCGGCTTCGACGGTATCGAGCTTGGTCTCGACAACTTCCTGTCGAACGGCGGGCTTGATGTCGATGAGAGCAAGGTAAGCGAGGTCAAGAAGCGGCTGGACGACAATGGCACACCATGCGTCGCCATTCGCGCAGGCGGTGCGCTCTGCTATCCGCAGACCGCAGGACACAACCGCAAGCGCCTAGAAAAGTCAGTGGAGGTTGCGTCCGAACTCGGCGCGGATGTCGTGAACACAGCGCTCAGCGGCCCGCCACAGAACCGCATGATCGACACGGGACCGTCCGGCGCGCCGGAGTCTCACGGCTCCAGCCAGATGGCGTCCGAAGAGGACTTCCTCCGCACGGCGCAGACACTCCGCGAAGTCGGCGCTATGGCGGGCGACAACGGAATCAACATCACGGTCGAAGTGCATCAGCA
Source organism: SAR202 cluster bacterium bin90 (assembly GCA_002238855.1). Classification (GTDB taxonomy): domain Bacteria; phylum Chloroflexota; class Dehalococcoidia; order Lucifugimonadales; family JADFKI01; genus Bin90. The sequence continues at coordinate 2,322 of MPND01000010.1, read as the reverse complement.
CTCCATAGCCGACAACAGTTGGTCAACACTGCACCTGCTTGAACTAGCCGACAGCCCATTCGTGCACGCCAACCCCGACCTGGGAAACGTGCTCTGGAACTACGATGTGCCAGAGGAGACGATGGAGCAGTGCATATCCGCACTCGCGGCGCACTCCAAGTACTGGCACTGCAAAGCCCTGAACCGCGTGCATGTGCCGGAGCTCGACCACTCGTACTACATCCGCGTGGCGCTTCCGGACGGCGACATAGATTACCGCTTCGCGATTTCAGCGATGGTGGAGGCGGGCTACGACGGATACCTCGCCATAGAAGGCGCGAACACCGGCGACCAGCTGTACAAGGACAGACGCAGCGTAAACTATGTGCGAGGCATTCTGGCGGAGCTTGAAGCGTAGCAACCTGTCAATTCCGCCTGCCCATGGTAATAGAGTGGCGCAAAACTTTCATAAAGGTCAAAAAAGCCCGCTCAAATCGTTGACACTGGCATTAACGTAGTGTAGTCTAATCTTTACCGCAATCGCGGATGCACCTTAACAACTGGATAGTGGAAGAGAACACACAACGTTTAGAGTTTGATCCTGGCTCAGGACGAACGCTGGCGGTGCGCCTAATGCATGCAAGTCGAACGGGCAAAGGGGCTTCGGCCCCGGAGCTAGTGGCAGACGGCTGAGTAACACGTAAGTGATCTGCCCCAGAGAGGGGGATAATCCGGAGAAATCCGGCCTAATACCCCGTACGTTCATATGGTCAAGGCCGTATGAAGAAAGGCTTCGGCCGCTCTGGGAGGAGCTTGCGGCCTATCAGGTAGTTGGCGGGGTAAAAGCCCACCAAGCCGAAGACGGGTAACCGATGTGAGAGCATGATCGGTCAGAGGGGGACTGAGACACGGCCCCCACTCCTACGGGAGGCAGCAGCAGGGAATCTTGCGCAATGGGCGAAAGCCTGACGCAGCGACACCGCGTGGGGGAAGAAGGCCTTAGGGTTGTAAACCCCTTTTCTGGGGGAAGAGATAGGACGGTACCTCAGGAATAAGCATCGGCTAACTACGTGCCAGCAGCCGCGGTAATACGTAGGATGCAAGCGTTGTCCGGATTTACTGGGCGTAAAGGGTGTGTAGGCGGCATGTTAAGTCTCATGTGAAATCTCCCGGCTCAACTGGGAGCGGTCATGGGAAACTGGCAAGCTGGAGGGCAGCAGAGGAAAGCGGAATTCCGGGAGTAGTGGTGGAATGCGTAGATACCCGGAGGAACACCAGAGGCGAAGGCGGCTTTCTGGGCTGTACCTGACGCTGAGACACGAAAGCGTGGGGAGCAAACCGGATTAGATACCCGGGTAGTCCACGCCCTAAACGATGGATACTAGATATAGGGGGTATCGACCCCTCCTGTGTCGGAGTTAACGCGATAAGTATCCCGCCTGGGGAGTACGGCCGCAAGGCTAAAACTCAAAGGAATTGACGGGTCCCCGCACAAGCGGCGGAGCGTGTGGTTTAATTCGATGATAAGCGAAGAACCTTACCTGGGCTTGACATGCATTTGCCAGCCCGTGAAAGCGGGTCTTCTTTCGAGACAAGTGCACAGATGTTGCATGGCTGTCGTCAGCTCGTGCCGTGAGGTGTTGGGTTAAGTCCCGCAACGAGCGCAACCCTCGTCGTTAGTTACTATGTCTAGCGAGACTGCTCCTAAAAGGGGAGAGGAAGGTGGGGACGAGGTCAAGTCGGCACGGCTCTTACGCCCAGGGCTACACACACGCTACAATGGTCGGAACAGAGGGTCGCGATGGCGCGAGCCGGAGCTAATCCCAAAAATTCGGCCCCAGTTGGAATTGCAGGCTGAAACTCGCCTGCATGAACGCGGAGTCGCTAGTAATCGCAGGTCAGCACACTGCGGTGAATACGTTCCCGGGGATTGTACACACCGCCCGTCACGTCATGGAAGTCGGTAACACTTGAAGTCGCTGGGCTAACCGCAAGGAGGCAGGCGCCGAGGGTGGGACTGGTGACTGGGACGAAGTCGTAACAAGGTAGCTGTACCGGAAGGTGCGGCTGGATCACCTCCTTTCTAGGGAGAATTCCCACCGAAACGGTTCAGGCCGCTAGGGACGGAATATCCTAGGTCGGTCAGTAGACGGGGTGCGAAGGACGGAGAGTTGAGCCGGACCTCAGGCAACTGAGGGGAGCTCCTCGAACACCCGGACCACCTCCCTAAGACAACCTACTGCACATTTAGATGCAAAACACAAACTTTGCTAAACTTTGTTCTCTTCCACTATCCAGCGGTTAAGGTGTTCTTGCGAGAGCGCACATCGGGGCCGGTTTCAA
>MPND01000058.1 GCA_002238855.1 SAR202 cluster bacterium bin90 | reverse complement strand
GGAGAGGCCGCCGCTACGACCGCGCGAATCCCCTCTCAGCCGACATCCCTAATCAGGCAATAAACCACGCCTCAGTCGCCGTTACTGCCGCCGCCGTAATAGCCGTCATCGCGGTCGGCGCAATCCCACAGCTCGGATTCATCCACGAGCAGAGCGGTGATGCCTTTGCGCTCGATATTGCCGACCTCTTCCGCGACACGATACTGCTGCCCGCCGCATTCAGCTCGGCACGCGCCGCCCTCGACAATCCGTCCATCAACATAGAGCGGCACGCCAGACGCACTACGGGGCGTATGCTCCGCGACGAGCGAGTGATTTCAAAGATGATCGACCGCATAAAAGCGTTGTTTCAGGATGTCGCGCCTGCTGGAAGCACCGCAAACGAAGATACGGAGTTTGGGGAAGATTACGACGAGTTCTAAGGGAGACTCCGATGACAATCGTGGTAACGGTAAATGTGGAAGCGCGATACCGGGGATTCCTCGCCTCTGCGATGCTGGAGATAGCGCCGGGAGTGTACACTGCGCCGATGATGACAAGCGGCATTCGCAACCGCATCTGGGATGTCTTGAGTCGATGGTACTACGAGCTGGGGCAAGGCTCTATAGTGATGACCTGGCGTGACCCATCGGCGGTTGGCGAGCAGCAAATAAGGACGTTGGGGGAAGCACCGAAGAGCATAGTTGACGCCGACGGCGTACATCTGGTGAAATACGATTAGATTATTCTCTGAACAGATAACCGCGAGGTTGTCATATCATATTGCCTAGAGGCTGCCCCGCACTCGCGGGGATAGACCCATGGACATCGCAGATAGTCCTACCAGCATTATGGCTGCCCCGCACTCGCGGGGATAGACCGCATGACCTCCTGCTCGTGGTCATGCCCCGATGGGCTGCCCCGCACTCGCGGGGATAGACCGCACTCACACAATTGCGCTGCCATCGTCGGGACGGCTGCCCCGCACTCGCGGGGATAGACCGCGTGTCCCTTACCTCACAGAGTATGTCGGCGCGGCTGCCCCGCACTCGCGGGGATAGACCCTGCAGAGACTCCAGCCGGTATTGGAGCCGCCGGGCTGCCCCGCACTCGCGGGGATAGACCCGTCATCACGCGGCGCGACGGCCGGTCGTTCAAGGCTGCCCCGCACTCGCGGGGATAGACCCATCATCTGCGTGGAAATGGAAGCGCAAGCCGCGGCTGCCCCGCACTCGCGGGGATAGACCTGGCGTTGCCGCCGACCGTGCCGGGCGTCTCGAGGCTGCCCCGCACTCGCGGGGATAGACCTCGTCTAGCTCAAGGAGTCATGAACTTGACAGAGGCTGCCCCGCACTCGCGGGGATAGACCTGCTGATCACCCCCCTCTCACGCCTCCGGACGGGCTGCCCCGCACTCGCGGGGATAGACCGGTGATTACGGTTTGACGGGAGCATTTGTCAAGGGCTGCCCCGCACTCGCGGGGATAGACCTGCTCTGGCGTTGCGTCCTGGGATATCCTGCACGGCTGCCCCGCACTCGCGGGGATAGACCTTGGCATATCACTGGCACGCGCCTGGCGTGTCGGGCTGCCCCGCACTCGCGGGGATAGACCTTACCGTAGGCGTCAATCGCCATTTCAACCAGTGGCTGCCCCGCACTCGCGGGGATAGACCTCTGCACTAGCAGCGCTGCCGGCGGCGGTTGGAGGCTGCCCCGCACTCGCGGGGATAGACCCATAGGATAGATAGCACTAAGCACTCCGTAGTGGGCTGCCCCGCACTCGCGGGGATAGACCTAAGCCACATGAGGATTATCCTGACCGCGTGACGGCTGCCCCGCACTCGCGGGGATAGACCGCAGGATGGCATGGTAAGTCGAGGCACAGTGCAGGCTGCCCCGCACTCGCGGGGATAGACCTCGGTACGCTGCTCACGGTTGCGGTCCTCGCTGGGCTGCCCCGCGCTCGCGGGGATAGACCGCAAGACCAGGGGCGAGGGCACCAGTGCGAACGGGCTGCCCCGCACTCGCGGGGATAGACCGATATTTCGGCGTTGTTCTGTATGTCCTGAGAAGGCTGCCCCGCACTCGCGGGGATAGACCGTCCGTTGCGACGTGGACCGGTACTTGGTCTAGGGCTGCCCCGCACTCGCGGGGATAGACCGGGGACGGGTGTATTCATTCCGTCACTTTTCACGGCTGCCCCGCACTCGCGGGGATAGACCGGTGCCGCCGTCGATTGAGGACCTGTTCCTGGTGGCTGCCCCGCACTCGCGGGGATAGACCCAGTCCTGCGGCACTCGCGGCTGCAGTTGCTTCGGCTGCCCCGCACTCGCGGGGATAGACCTTACATATACCTTACTCGCTGCGTTGCATTAGGGGCTGCCCCGCACTCGCGGGGATAGACCGGAGCTCCACCAAAAAGCGGAGACTATCAACAGCTATAACTTCAGTTACCGTGCAGCAACTTCACTTCGTAAGTCGACGGATCAGCGACTGAAACGGGGATGCGAAGCTGTCTGGCATACCTGGTCTCGAGGGTCACACTGACACTGTCTTGCCATCCATCCAGTCCCAGAATACGCAACTCGTCACAGCGCGACAGCATCTGAAGTCCGAGCGCATACCAGGCGCTGTTCGAGATGGCATCCACATCAAGCGTAGCGCCAAATGACAGTGGCGAGAAGACTAGCTCGTGTTGGCGGATCAGGCATCAGTCTTATCATCTCGTGAGGCAGTGTCAGACCTTACAGCTGGAGTCTCTCTTAACTTGGCCCCTTCGCTGTCCTAACTGTGGGGCCACTCCACGTCTCGATAAGTGGTCTTAGAAGTGATAACCAATAAGCAAAGACCTCACGTTTAACAGTCTATAATGGGAGAGAAGCGCAAAACATTGGCTCCGCAGGTAGGATTCGAACCTACGACCGATCGGTTAACAGCCGATTGCTCTACCACTGAGCTACTGCGGAGTATTCGTGCGCGAGCAGTCAACTACCCGCGCTGGGGATTGTACACGTCATGATACCACCTGCGTAATTCCGCCGACAAGGTTTGCCTCAAGACTCTCAACCTTGCGATTTCTACATCAGTTGCGTGGAAGAGTGACAGGAGGTTTAATTCTGAGTTGCGTAGAAATCATCTAGGGACAGGATAAGCCCAGCGGCGGCGCGAGCGTCAATGAGGAATACGTTGGGCCGTCTTGGCGTCTTAGCATACAAAGAAACATCGTCTCGAGGTAGCAGTCTCACGCGCGTCGTAGGATACCCGGATTCTTCGTAAGTGATTATCCTGATGGATATGCCATTCGGGCCCGTGAAGTCCAGGTTCTCCGCCTCACTCTCCGGAGCAAATCCACTTGCAATGAAGCCTTCGAGGGTGCCTAGTACTGCATTCACCGCAAACACGTTTGCCGGTTCTGAACTGTCGGCGGATTCAGCAATCCAGCCCCTGTCAACTCGATTTAGAACAAAGTCCTCGTGAGGATAGTCAAACTCGATTGACTGTATGGCGTCGCGTGGAATGCTCGCGACCACCGGATCCCTCCATCCGTCCGCACTGGAATCGAAGATATTGCCAAACGGACATGGAATAGCGTACACCTCGTCCCTTGCGGGCTTTCGCAGGTAGCAAAGTCTGACTTCCTGAGTCCACTTGCCTACAATGAACTCTTCCTGCTTGAATTCTCCAAGCCAGAAGGCGACGTTTATGCCTTGCCCTTCCTCCACGCCCATACGCATATGGCTGGCCGGATTTCTGGCAACGAGCTGCGCTCCATCTATGTCCGCGGAGGCGGTCCATAGCTGGTTCAGCTTAGGTATGAAGGCACCTTCGCGCTCAATCTGCCAGATGTCGTTAACCTTCTCAAGTCTGGCTTCGTTGCCGGCAGGCGCGGCAATTGTAACCCGATCAATCACATCGGGAGAAACGGGAAGAATGCCCTCCAGTGTAAGCTCGCTGGAGCCAGCCGCAATCAGACGCAGCACCAGTCCGGATACGCCAATCACAATGAGGGCTATGAGTACATAACCTACCTGCTTACTCCCCACGAATGTAAGTCCTCAAACCCTTTCTGCGTCTTGTAACGTATCGTGCAATGCCAAGTACGATGAATATAATCGGTATGCCCGCCGTGTTCGCCAGCTGCACGAGATTCCTATGTGTTGGCGAGCTGAATGTCAGGTTGCGCGTAGTAATAACCTTGGAGCGAATCTCAGCAAGGTTTTCCTCTTGCGCGAGCCAGTCGATCAGGTTCAATCCCAAGGCAAGGTTTTCCTGAGCCTGGTTGACGATTGGGTCCGACAGCCAGTCCGAGTCACCGACTACTACGAGCCTGAATGACGACGCATCCCCCCCATTCTGTCGAATCTCTTTCGATTCAATGGCAACACCGATGTCGCTCTCAAAGAGTTGGCGGTCAGTTACATCCAGCTGAGGCGAATCGGGGGTTACATCTCCATATGCGTAATCGACGGAGGCAAAAGGAGATGTACGCATCAGCGGTATCACCTCTACGCTGCCCACCTGCGAGTCAGTGATGCCCAGGGAACTCGACCATGGCATTAGCACAGACTCAACGTCTCCCGCAACCTTGCGATCAACAGTGGGCACGCGTGGCCAGTAAGGGTACGGCAGCATCACGCTCCCTAGAGTAATCGTCTCGTTAGACCTCAGATCGAATACTAGGTTGTCCTCAACAAGCACGCCATAGGGTTCGAGGAAGTCGCCGAAATTGAATTGATTAGGGAAGGCAGTCATCTGCTGAGGGCTGACAAACACAGGGTCAACCAGCGCTAGCATCTTGCCGCCGCTCTGTAGGAAGCCATTCAGCGCTTCATACTCCTGGGCGGACATGCGCTGCGTAGGTCCGGCTACAATGAGGACATCAACGCCACTTAGATCAAGAGGTGTCTCTCCGTCAGACGGAAGTTCCGCAAGGTTGTACTGCTGTGAAAGAAGCCTACCCAATTCGTTGTAGTTTTCTTGAAGTGGCTTTTCGCCATGGCCGGCGAGAAACGCCACGGTCTTTCGCTCTGCATCTTGCTGAAGCATGTTGTATGCCAGAGTTGCTACCCGGTACTCGAATCCATCTAATGAACGAATAAATGGAATGACCTCCCGCCTGTCCGTGTAAGTCATAGCAAGGCCAAGGAAGCCGTTCTTGATTTCCAGCCCATTCGGTGTCTGCACATTGAACTGCTGAGGCTCAATACCTGCCAGCTGCGCCTTTCTCGCCGTATCCTGCGCGTCCCTGTAAGCATTGGACGCTGAGGTCAAGGCTACTTGCGCTGCCTGAGCAGCCTCTTCGTTCTCAGCGCTCACTATCGCTTCCTGCGCGTTCTCCAATGTCCTCTGAGCCTCTTCCAACTCCTGGAAATCAAGGAATCGTCTCACAAGCTTCACCTGACCTCCGGAATCTCCGGCAAGGTCCTCAAGAAAGTCATTGATGTCACGAGCTACGAGGTCAACTTGCACTGGTGGGTCAGCCGATTCGAAGAGTTCGATTGTCAGCAGGTCGTCCAGACCGGAGAGTATCTGCTCGGTTCCGTTACTGAGGGTGAATACCTTGTCTGCCGTGAGGTCCAGGCGTCCCTTGACAGACGTCCCAAACCAGCCGACAAGTATGCTCAATACAATGAGAGCCGCAGTGCCAAGCTGTAGATTTCGATATTGGATCGTTCGATGGCTGAGGGTTCTTCCGCGAATGCTAAGGAAAGTGGCGCTGAGGAATGTCGAGATTAGCGCGACAAAGTAGAGGACATCACGCAGGTCAATCACGCCGCGAGCAATACTGGAGAAGTGAGTAACCGGACTCAGAGACTGAAGCAGAGTCGCAAACTGACCCGGCAGCGTGACGCTGACAGCGTCCAGTCCCAATAACATCAGGACGAGAGTAACAAACAGACCCAAAATGAAAGAAACAATCTGATTACGAGTCAGGCTGGATGTAAACAGTCCGATCGACACCAGAGACGCCGCCAGGAAGACGCTGCCAATGTACTGCGCAGCTATGGCGCCCAGGTCTAGGTTTCCGGCGGTCATCAATGACAACGGAATCCCAACTGTGGACGCGATGGCGATAGTCACAAACGCCAAACCTGCGGTGAATTTTGCGAGCAGGATGACCCAACCGCGTATGGGCTGCGTTAGCAGGATTTCGAGAGTGCCATCCCGCTGCTCCTCTGCGAGCAGGCGCATTGTAGCGGCAGGCACGAAGAGAGCCAGCAACCATGGAATCGAGGGATTCTCGACCGCGAAATCCACGGTAAACAGCGGACGTAGCGATGCTTCCGAAGTTACAAATGCGGAGCGGAAGAAGGACCAGGACAGAAGCGCGAGGAATACGACAATGAGGATATAGCCGGTTGGCTGGTCAAAGTATCCCTTCAGGTCCTTTCGAATTAGCGCGAGGTATGATCGCATCTGCTATTCGCTATCCTCCGAGCTTTGCGACAGTTCGCCGGATGAGGTCAGAGAGTAGAAGACATCCTCCATACGAGCCCTATCTTCCCGCAATTCCCATAGCACCCAGTCGCGCTGCTTTGCAAGTCGGAATATATTAGGGCGCAGGTCAGTTTCGTGGCTGTCAGCCGTAAGCGTGTAGCGTTTTCTACCGTCCACCGGATCATTGCGCTCGATGTCGGAAACACCTTCAAGTGCGCCAAGCGACTTCTCAACATCGGCGCCTTCAACTTCTATGTGGACCGTCCTGACCCCTTGGGCACGCTCGAGAAGTTCCTTTACGGAGCTGTCCGCAACCAGTCGTCCACGACTTATGAGCAGGATGCGTTCGCAAGTGTTTTCCACCTCCTGCATCACATGCGTGCTGAGCATTACGGTCCTCTCTTGTCCTAGAGAACGTATTAGATCGCGAATGGTTAGCCGTTGGTTAGGATCCAGCCCCTCTGTTGGCTCGTCCAATATCAGTATTGAAGGACGATGTACTATCGCCTGCGCTAGACCAACTCGCTGCTTATAGCCCTTGGAAAGCTGTCCGATCGGCCGGGTGTACACATCCTGCAATCCGGTCTCTTCGACGGTCTGCGCGATGTCCTCTCGCCTGCCGGCTTTAGTCAGGCCACGCAGGTCAGCAACGAAGTCAAGGTACTCGTTGACCAGAAGGTCAGCATACACGGGGTTGTTCTCGGGCAGGTACCCAATGCGCTCCCGCGTCGCGATGTCGTGATCCTTTGTGTCAAGTCCGTCAATGTTGATCGCGCCCACATCCGGAGTGTAGAACGATGTCAACATACGCATGGTCGTTGTCTTTCCGGAACCGTTGGGCCCCAGAAATCCCACGACTTCACCCTTCTTGACAGTGAATGTGAGGTCGTTCACCGCCGCCAGTTCGCCAAAAAACTTGGAGACGCCATTAACCTCAATGCTTGTGTCACCGTGGGTTGATGAATCCTGCTGCTTAGTTTGCTCGGCGGTCGCCATAGCAATCACATCTCCAATAGTAGGTGGACCAGCGATAGATGAGTCATTCGGCACTACTGCTAAGATTATAGCAAATGGGGATTGCGCGAACAGAAGGGGCAGACGCAAGATCTGCCCCTAGGTGAGTTTCCGTCGAATATTCTTAGTCGTCGTATGGAGCCGGAAGCTTAGGCGGGTTCAACTCCGTAATCAGGGATTCGGTGGTGAGAATCATCCCCGCCACGCTCGCCGCATTTTCGAGTGCGGACCTGACCACCTTAGTCGGGTCCACAATGCCCAATTCGAACATGCTGCCGAACACGCCTTCCTCAGCGTCGAAGCCGTAGTCTCCATCGCCTTTACGAACATCGTCAAGCACCACAACACCGCTGTAGCCCGCGTTGTCGGAAATGAGCGCCAGAGGAGCATCGGCGGCCGCAAATGTGATCTCCGCGCCAGTGCGCACATCGCCGGAACTATCGATTGTACTTCGTCCAGACTGCGCCGCACGCAAGAGAGTCGTGCCACCGCCGGGAACGATTCCCTCCTCCATCGCCGCGCGCGTAGCCGATAGTGCGTCTTCGAGACGGTCGCGCTTCTCTCGTAATTCGATTTCAGTCGCGGCTCCAACTTTCAGGATAGCAACGCCACCGGACAGTTTGGCCGCCCGTTCCTCAAGCTTCTCTCGGTCGTAGTCTGAAGCAGTATCCTCCGCCTGCTGGCGAATCTGGTGTATTCGAGCCTCGATGTCCTGTGGATTGCCATTACCCTCCACGAACGTAGTGTCATCCTTGGTGGCAATAATCTTGCGGCAACGGCCAAGATCGTCAATTGAGGCGGATTCCAGGCTTCGTCCGATTTCCGAACTGATGACATTCGCGCCGAACAGGATTGCCATATCGTCAAGGATTGCCTTGCGGCGCTCACCGAATCCGGGCGCCTTTACTGCTAGGGCGTTCAGGTTACCGCGCAATTTATTGACGACCAGGGTCGCTAGAGCCTCACCCTCAACATCCTCGGCGACTATGACGACATTGCGGCTGACAGCGTTCAATTGCTCAAGCAACGGCAGGATGTCAGAAATCGACGAGATCTTCTCCGAAGTCAACAGGATGTATGGCTCATCAATCTCTGTAACCATCTTTTCCAAGTCAGTTACGAAATGAGGTGAAAGATAGCCTCGGTCAATCTCCATACCCTCGACATATTCAGTCTCGTAGCCCATAGTTCTGGATTCTTCAACTGTGATGGTTCCATGGGCCCCAACCTTGTTGAGAACGCCTGCGATAAGCGTGCCCATCTCGTCTTCGTGGGCAGCGAGTATGGCGATTTGTTGAATCTGCTCGTGACCGGACACCGGCACTGACAGACTGGCAATCTCATCCTTCATCGCACTCACCGCGAGGTCGATGCCAGTCTTGAGAGCCATCGGATTCGCGCCGGCCGCCATGTTCTTAAAGCCCTGCTGAATGATGCTCTGAGCGAGGATGGTTGATGTGGTCGTTCCATCTCCTACCACATCGTTAGTCTTGCTCGCGGCAACTTTGACCAACTGCGCCCCAATGTTCTCGAAAGGCTCGACGAGTTCGATTTCCTTGGCGATGGTTACGCCATCGCTGCAAATCTGTGGAGGACCAAATTCCTTGTCAAGGACGACATTCCGCCCGCTTGGGCCCAGCGTCGCGCCCACAGCCTTTGCCAGCGTGCCTATTCCATCAAGCAGCTGTCCCCATGCTTCTTCTCGGTCTCGAAACTGCTTCGCCATCTTTGACACCTCTTTGCTGGTTTGTCAATATTTCCTGTATGTATTTCCATAATTGAAGCGACGAAATGCCCATCTACCAAGGCTTCCTGCAAATCTCATTTGCAGGCTGGTCACCAACCGCAATTATACAGGGAGCAGACCGAGGCTGCCAACAGAATCTAATCCACCGCCTATATCATCCCGCCTATTACTACTGGTGGACTGCCAATCCGGCGCCTCCACCTGCGGCGATGGCTTCACCCGTGATGGAGCCCGCCTTGGGCGACGCAATGAATGCCGCAACATAGGCGACCTCAGATGAGTCTATGATACGTCCCACGGCAATGCCTGAGGCGACCTGCGCCTCAACCTCTTCACGGGTTACCCCTCTCCGCTGCGCCTGCTCTTCGTACATTGGCGCTGACCGCTCCGTGATAGTCGTCCCTGGGTGGATGACATTCACGGTAATACCGAATTGCCCCAGTTCTGACGACATCGTCTTCGTCATATGCACAAGAGAGAGGTTGCGAAGGCCACTGTATGTCCCCGCGTTCCGTGCCGCGAGACCGCCAATGTTGATGATTCGGCCCCATCCGGCGTGCTGCATATGTGGCGCAGCAGCCTTTGCGCAACGCAAATAACCCACGATCTTTGTGTCGATGTCTGCAAGCAGATCATCCGTGTTCGCATGGGCTAGGCCGCCGCCGACTAGGCCTCCCGGCGCAGCAGCATTGTTCACGAGAATGTCTATCCCTTCCAGTTCGTCTGCAGCTATGCCCACCAGAGTCTGCACGTCGTCGTCGCTCGTCGTGTCAGCACGAACGGCAACGAGTTTGCGACCGGTCGTTGAAAGATTGTATCTGCGCGCTCGGAATCCCGGACCGAAGGCCGTAGAAGTTACCCTGTCCTGGCCCATCTCGGACGCAATATCCCGCGCCGCCTCACCAAGGGCATCGAGATCACGCGCTGCAATTGCTATCTCAACGCCCTCCCTCGCAAGTTCCAGCGCAATGGCTTTGCCGATACCACGGCTCCCCCCTGTAATGAGTGCCTTCTTGCCGGTTAGTTCCAGATCCATAGCTATCTCCTTGGGAACTTGCGGTATCCTGCCGTATTTCAATCAACTTCAGTGTGCATACAGAATTCGCTTACAGATACTTCTCGAAGAAATCAAACGCCTTGTTCGACGCAAATGCATGTCCTCCGGGATGGATGTCCTCCCATAACTCATTGGAAGCTCCCGCCGCCGCATAGATAGGCTTCACACCATCGTAGCCTTTTAGCAGGTCTTCGATTGGAAACGTCGTGTCGTGAACGCCCATCTCAAGGAGCAAAGGACGGGGCGCGATAAGCCCTGCGATGTCGTGCGTATCCAGGTACCGATAGATTTCCGGCACAATCTGAGACCCGCAGAAGTCGGCATCTCTGACACCGAAGCCCGCCCAAGGATTCACATAGCCCATTACATCGGCAGCCTTAATTCGTTCGTCCACCGCCGCCGTAAAGGTTGTCATCGTCCCGCCCTGCGACAAGCCCATCATGCCTATTCTGTTTGGGTCAACCTCAGGCCTGCCTTCCAGATAATCTATGCAGCGCATCATATCCCAGATGTTCAGCGTGAGCGTGTACACACCCAGAATCGCCCCACGCACGAAATGCACATTGCACCTGTCTCGTCCGGGATACGGGTCAGTCCCATCTGCACGTTCCCCGAAGCAGCGAAGATCTGGGCTGATGGTCAAGAATCCTCTGCGTGCCATCTGCTCGGCATAGTTGTAGTTGTGCCGGTCCATGTTCTCGCGCAAAGCGCCGGAAGAGGCATTGCCCGATACGGGCTCCTTGCCGAACGGCCCGTGCCCGTGGCTACAAAGAATAGCGGGTGCGCTCCCATCGTTCGGCAGGTCCGCGGGCTTAAGCACAATGCAGGGAACGGACATATACTCTTCCGAGTCGAAGACAATGCGCTCTCGAACAAGTCCATCGTCTTCTATGGAATAAAGGACCTCTGGCGCAAGGTCAACGGACTCGGGAAAATCACCCAGCAGCTCTAGCAGTTTTTCGAGCGCCTCTCCCCTCCACCGCTCCCAATCAGCTTCCGTCTGTCCTCGAAACGTAAGTCGCGGCATCCAGGATTCGGCGCGGCGATTGAAGTACTCTATCATCGAGAAGTTGCGGTGCGCCAAAGTGAACTCCCGTCGGTGTTACGTCAGCCTCCGAACGCGCGCAAATCATATCATACTCCCGAGCCATCCACAGATTGCGCGCCCTCACTTGGCACTCGGCGTCCCTATGGATATAATCTTGCAAATGCACCAATGGCACCCTATTACCAAGAGACTAACACCACCTGAATGATCAGGAGTAATAAAATGGCAAGTCCACAATTGCAGGAACTATTGGAAATGTTCGCTGAGCGCGCAGCGACATTTGCTGAGACTCCCCCCTCTCTGGAAGAGCGGCGCATGGGCGCCAACATGATGGGCGCCAGATTCCAGAACCTTGACGGCATCAGCACAGAAGCTGTGGATGCGGACGGAGTTCCGGCGGAATGGGTGGCAGCCCCCGGCGCGAACAATGGTGCAGTGCTTTACCTGCACGGCGGCGGATATGTAACTGGTTCCGTAATAAGTCACAGAGGCATGGCTGCGAATCTGTCGAGGACGAGCGGCTGCCGTGTGCTAACCATCGATTACCGACTCGCCCCAGAGAATAAGCATCCCGCTCAGGTTCAGGACGCGCACACCGCTTACCGCTGGATGCTTAGCAACGGCGCAGAACCGTCAACGACCATCGTCGCTGGTGACTCGGCTGGCGGTGGACTGACTGTGGCAACGCTTCTTTCCGTAAGAGACGGGGGCGACCCATTGCCTGCCGCAGGTGTGTGTATCTCGCCCTGGGTTGATATGGAAGGCACGGGCGATTCCATGAAGTCCAAAGCAGGTGTGGACCCAATGGTCTCCAGGGACGGCTTGATCGATATGGCGCAGAGTTTCCTGGGTGATGGCGACCGGCGCGACCCGCTCGCAGCCCCGCTTCACGCTGACCTCACCGGACTGCCGCCGCTATTGATCATCGTTGGCACAGCTGAAGTCCTGCTCGACGACGCCAAGAGGCTGCATGAGAATGCGGAATCGGTGGGAGTAGATAGCACACTGGAAATCTGGGATGACATGGTCCATATCTGGCCATGGTTCGCGCCATTCCTGCCCGAAGGTCAGCAGGCGATGGAGCAAATGGGCGACTTCATAAAGGAACGGATTGGCTCGGCTGTCGCCCAAGCATAACACTCCAGCCATAACACCCCAGCCAAGAAACACGAAATGATAGGACAGCGCATGAGCACTCTTACCTCGGCGAGAGTCCGACACTCGGGCTATGCTGACGCCCAGGAATACTACATGTCCGAAGGGATGGGAGACGGACTGCCCGTCGTGCCACCCACGGATGCCAACGTCTGGGCAATGCTCGACCACGTAGGACTCGCGCCTTCAGACATCGTCGCCGAAGAAGGAGTGCGAGGCGTCAGATTTACGGCTGAGAAAGTCGCAATCAACGCGGTCATGGCCGGCTGTAAGCCGGAATACATGCCTGTGATAGTAGCGGCTGTGCAGGCAGTGTCCGAAGAACCGTTCAACTTCCATGCCAACAGCACTTCGACTAATGGCGTAGGCGTGCTGGTCATCGTCAGCGGAGACATCGCGAAACGGATAGGAATTAACTCAAGCACAGTGGCGATGGGACACGGATTTCGTGCCAATGCTACCATCGGTCGCGCAATGGGCCTTATCAAGATCAACGTGTATGGCTCCATACCGCACGGAATGGATAAGAGCACATTCGGGCACCCAGGCAAGTATTCGTTCTGCTTCGCGGAAAACGACGATGTGATCCCCTGGGAGCCTTTGCGTGTCGAAAAGGGCTACGGCGAGTCTGAAAGCACCGTGACAGTGTTCGCCGCAAACTCGCCCGTCCAGGTGAACACGCAGAACGAGAGCGCGCCGGAAGACTTTCTGAGCATCGCGGCGGATGCCTCAATCGTACTTGGTGAGCGACACTCCGAATTCGTTCTCGCGCTCAGCCCGGAGCTTATGAATTACATTCGTGGGGCAGGATGGACTAAGCAGAGAATAAAGGACTTTGTCCTTGAGCGTGGAACGCGTACTGGGCGCGAGTTGAACGAGAAGCACAGGCGTATCACTCTGTACACTGGCGATGATCTTGAAAGGCGCATTCCTGTTGTTGAGAGTACGGATGAGATAACTGTTGTTGGGGCTGGGGGAGATGCCGGACCATTCGCCATGCTTATCGGCGCGTGGGGCGATGTTATCTCTATAACTAAGCAGATTCACATGTAGAGGTGGGGTTATGACTCAACAGAACGAAATTGTAACACTTGACCCGCGCGGCACCAGCACGCACGAAAATACTGGCATCGCGCCGCGTCCCGGTAGTCTCGATGGTCTGGTAATTGGGTTGCTATCGAACAATAAGCCTAATTCCGAACTGCTGCTCCGCGATGTGGCTGAGCTAGTAGGACGGCAATACGCTGTCAAGGATGTGGTAGAGGCCAACAAGGGCAGTCACCGTATTCCCGCACCGGCCGAGATGATTGCCGACCTTGCGGACCGGTGCGATGTGGTGATCACCGCAACCGCTGAGTGAGGGAGTTGTACATCCTGCTGTATGCAGGACGCAGCTGCACTCGAAAAGCTGGGCATCCCCTGCTCGGTACTGGTCACAAGGCCATTTAACACCCAGGCACGGGCGATGACCAACCTTCTGGCAATGCCGAACTACGAGTACGCCGTCATTGGGCATCCTATGGGAAGTCTGAACGAGCAGCAGGTGATGGCGCGGGCAGAAGAGGCAGTTCCCCAATGCCTCAGCCACTTGATCGGCTAGTCGCCGCTCCTTTCTCCAACTGCTCTTAGTTTGCAATACGGCAGGGGTGCCGAGACCAGGAGTCGACGCGCTTGGTCGGACACGACGCCCGAATCATTCATTCGCATTAAGGAAGGCTTGCACTTCCTTCATCGATGGCATGGCCGCCGTATCGCCGCGCCGCGTGCAGGTCAGAGCGCCGCACACATTGGCGACTTTGAGAGCGTGGGCAAGTATCGAGGCGCGTTCTCTCGCATCCATTGAAAGAAGTCGTTTCAGCGGGGTGAGCTCAAGTATTCCGCCAAGCAGCCCAGCGACGAAGGCATCTCCCGCGCCAACGGGATCGACGACCTGAATTCTGAACCCTTCGTGCCGCAGAAGATTCATACCATCGAATGCCACCGCCCCTTCCATGCCCCGTGTCACGACGACAAGACCGGCGTTCATGTCCTGAAAGTTTCGCGCATATTCTTCTGCTGTCCAACCCTTGCGCCATATCGCTTCCGCTTCATCGTGCCCCAGCTTGAATATATCTGTACTTCTCACCATTCGTTCGAATACCCTTGCGGCCTCTGGCGGAGCCCAAAGTTGTTCGCGGTAGTTGAGGTCGAAGCTCACTGGAATCGAGTTGGCGCGGGCGAAAGCCAGAGAGTCAATGATCGCATTGTGGCAGGAATTACTGAGGGCCGGTGTAATTCCCGTCACATGTAGAATATCTGCGCCCCTGAGATGCGGCTCGACGTCGGCGAAGGTCAGGCGACTTGCCGCGCTCTCCTTACGGAAGTAAGTCTTGAAGTGTTCGCCATCCTCGTGGTGGTTCAGGTAGGAAGTGCCGGTTTTCTCACCTCTGTGCTTCCTTGCACGTACGGTAATGCGTTGCTGCAATTCGTCGAGAACGAACTGGCCTGCCTCGTCATCACCTAATCTGCTTATCCAGACTGCCTCAACGTCTGGCAGACCGAGCGTCTGCAATCCAACGGCCACATTGGACTCGGCACCGGCACAATCGAGCAAATAGGATCCCTCAGCGCCATAGACTCCTACGAATTCAGCGTTGTACTGTCCCATAGTTTCGCCGAATGTTAAGAATTTGGTCATGCATTTAACCTGCGTCTACTTTGAATAATGGAATTATACTATCAACGCAATCGCACAGGATGACTGAGCGCAAATACTTGTGCGTCTTTGACTTCGATGTTTATACTGCACTGAAATACCTGAATAAGTTTGCATACATAGCCAATCTACCGCGCACGGTGGCCCCTAGCAGACTACGCCATAAGCAAAGGGCGCGCTACTGTCCCAGAAACGAGGACACAGGAATTTGGCTCAAGAAGCGATTAGAAGCCCAGCCGCAGCGGCTCCGTCCCAGCCCGAAGAAGCGCAACCTCCTGTAACAGAGAATCCACGCAGAAGAAGAGATTCAATTCTCTCATCGCCAATATTCGAAACGCTTCAGATTGCTGACTTCCGCTGGATATGGGTTGGATCGTTCGTGTCCTTCATGGCGATGAATATGCAGATGATCACGCGCGGCTGGTTGGTGCTGCGTCTCGAGAACGACTCTCCGCTCGCGCTTGTCCTGGTTATGGTGTCCTTTGCCGCGCCGATGACCATCGTATCGCTTGTAGGCGGCGCGCTTGCGGACCGGTTTCCTAAGAAGAACCTCGTAATCATCAGCCAGAGCGCAAATGCCATAATGACTCTCGTGTTGGCGATGATGGACGCGAGCGGGACTATATGGTTTGGCGCGGTTCTTCTGATTGGAGTCGCCAACGGCTCCATGATGGCAATCAACATGCCGAGCCGCCAGGCGCTAATCTCTGACATCGTGCCTGAGAACAGGCTGATGAATGCGGTAGCGCTGAACAACTCGGCGATGAACCTCACCCGCATCATCGGTCCTGCAGTGGCGGGCTTTCTCATCATTTTCATCGGCACATCCGGCGTGTTTTATCTCATTTCCATCATCTATATTTTCGCGGTGCTCTCCCTGTTTATGGTCCGGACCAACACCGTGCAGGCCCGAACTACTAAGAAGAGCGTGGGCAAGGACATCTTCGAAGGCTTACGCTATTCGTGGGCGGATGTTAATCTGCGCGGGCTGATACTGATGGCGTTCCTTCCGTCGCTGTTCGGTTTCACATTGTTCGCTCTCCTCCCCGTCTGGGCGCGGGAGGCACTGAATGTGAATTCGTCAGACCTCGGAATCCTGATGACGATGATGGGTGTAGGCGCGCTAATTGGCACCCTTGGGCTGGCAGGCATTCGCAAGTTCAGCAGGCGTGGCCTATTGCTGCTTGGCTGTGGCGTCGTCTGGGGTATTGCGCTGGTCGGCTTGGCAAATTCCATGAATTTTCCAGTGGCGGTGCCGTTCCTGTTGATCATCGGGCTGATAAGCTCGATTCATATGTCCCTGAACATGACGCTGACGCAGTTAATCGCCGCTCCGGAGATGCGGGGACGCGTGATGAGCATCATGATGATGACATTTGGCCTGATGCCTATCGGGGCGCTCCCGTTCGGCACCATCGCTGAGTATATCGGCACTGCGAACGCGCTGACTATAAGCGGCGCGCTGCTGTCAATTCTTGTGCTGGTGTTCGCTTTCACCTACCCCGCTTTTCGAAGGATTGAGTAGCGGTTCGTCGCATGTTACCCTTCCGTACCATCAGCGAAAGGAGTAACGGCATGCCCTCTACTGAACTTCAAGGGCTGGTGCAGACCGTACTGGGTCCGATCGAGCCAGCCGAGCTTGGCGCAACAACGACTCATGAGCACCTCTTTATCGATTTCTCGTTCATGTACAGGCCACCGCAGTATTCGGCCCGGGACATGGCGGACGAGCCGATAGCGCTTAGTAACCTTGGCTGGGTCAAGTACAACTACTACAGCAACCACGCCAACCTTCAGCTCATGGACGTGGATGCCGCCATCTCCGAGGTGTCGCTCTACAAGGCGGCTGGCGGAGGCGCGATAGTGGAGGCGACCTCGATGGGCATCGGGCGCGACCCGAAGGCGCTGGAACGGATTTCGCGGGAGTCCGGAGTACATGTGATTATGGGTGCGGGATTCTATGTGGACGCTGTACATCCGGATGACATGACCGCACGGGATGTGGAGGACCTGGCGCAGCGCATAGTCGCGGACATCCGAGACGGGGTGGACGGAACCGGCATCAGAGCTGGCATTATCGGGGAGGTGGGCTGCACCTGGCCACTAACCGACAATGAGCGCAAGTCGCTGGCGGCGGCGGCTATGGCACAGCGCGAAACCGGAGCGGCGATTCTCATTCATCCGGGACGACATCCGGACGCGCCGGCGGAGATACTGGATATACTTGGCAGTAACGGGGCCGACATATCTCGCGTGATTATGGGGCACCTCGACAGGACGGTTTTCGAACCGGAGCAGTTGCTCAGCATCGCGGCGTCGGGCTGCTACCTTGAATGGGACTTGTTCGGCAATGAGGGGTCGTATTATCCGCTGGCGGAGCTGGATATGCCGAGCGACGCGCAGCGGCTGGACTTGATCAAGGGCGTCACGGATGCCGGGTATGGGAACAAGGTGGTCATCGCGCAGGACATCTGCACGAATCACCGGCTAGTCCGTTACGGCGGGCACGGGTATGGTCACATCCTGGAGAACATCGTCCCCAGGATGCGGAGCAGGGGTTTTTCGGATGAGGTCGTCGAGGCGATAACGGTCGGCAATCCTGCCAGCATATTGACCTTTGCCTAGACGAGGACGCCGAAGCCCGACTTGGTGCAGATTTCGATGCGGTTGCCTTCGGTGTCGGAAATGAAGAAGACGCGCTGCCCGTCGTTTCGGACGCCAATCTCGGGGCTTTCGATTTTGACGCCCTTCTCCTTCAGGAGCTCGTAGGCGGCGTCGATGTCATCGACTTCGAATGCGCCGTGGTGGGACGGCTCCGAGATTCCGTCGGCGTTCTCGATAAGGTGGACCATCGTGCCGCTAGGGAGCTGGAGCCAGATGATGTGCTCGCCGTTCACTGCGCTTGGGATCTGCTTAACGCCAAGCACATCCACCCAGAAGCGGGTCGCCCGCTCCTTGTCTAAGACGTTGTAGGTGAGGTGGTTGACTGCCGTAAGCCTGACCGATGGGTCTGCGAGTACCATGAAGCTCTCCTTTTCCAGTCCTGAACTGTCTGAGCCATTGATTAGAGTTCGCAGAACATCTTAACACGGGCGGCAATGGTTGGTGCTATCACGCCGAATCGGCTAGACTTGGGGCTGGAGTGCCTGCATAGATTCAGCATCCATATCTACGAGGACGGACCCCTGTAATGTGTCAGCATAAGCATAACAATGGCACGGAAGACGAAAGTCATCCGTGGTCTCCGTTTACGAATATACCCGGCAGCGGGTTACCGTGGAAGGTGGTGCTCGCACGCCTCGCCACTAACAACTGGATCAAGATCAGAACGCTCAGTATGTGCTGCGGCAACTATAACGAGCCGGGATGTTGACGCACCTGACATGTTTCCGGCGTGTCCGGGCAAATCAGGACTGCTCTCTACTGAATCTGTGGGACGTTCAATCTCTTTAATGTAAAGAATTCTCGGTGCAGGCACTAGGGGCTGCGGATGGTGGGGGCGTGTAGGGTGCCGGCTAGGGGGTTGGGGAGGATTGGGATGCCTTCGGCTTCGGCGGCTTCCTTGATTTGCTTGAGGGCGATGGCGTAGTCGCGGTGGGCTGCCTCTGACGGCGGCACGAAGGTGATTTCGCTTTCTTCGAATTCGCCGGATTCTATGAGCGAGTTGTAGTTGAAGATTGCCTGGTCTTCGGGGGTTAGGGGTTCGTAGTAGCAGTCTAGGTCGTCGGGGAAAACTAACATCGATGTACAGGATGGGGAGGATGTGTTGTCCTGTTCTGCTTTATCGCTTCTTTGCTCTGTCGAAGGGTTAGAGGTGATTTGACTTCCCCTCACCCTAACCCTCTCCCGCGGGGAGAGGGGACTTTTTCCGGGGGCAGAGGCAGCTTTGAAGTCTGCGGCTTCTTCGCGGTCTTCTTGGTCGCGGATGGCGTCGGCTATGGCATGGTAGTCCTCGTGGTCGTACTGATCGTATTCGTCGAGGAATGTGGGGAGGCCGGCTAGTTGCTTTTTCTGGCCTATGCTGAGGCGGGTTGATTGCTGGTCTTGCCAGTAGGCTTGCAGCATTTCCGGGGTGATGTTGTCGTAGTTGGTGTCCCAGCCTCGGCGGATTAGCTCGTGGGCTGCTGACATCTTGTGGTGCCAGGTGTAGCCTTCCTCGGGGTCGAGGCTGGTGTCGTTCATCACATCCAACAGGAAGCGGACGGCGTCTGTGCCGTGCTCGTTGTATTCTCGCATTCGCTTGGCTAGGTCGGTGTGCAGGGTGTCGTAGTCGTTGGTGTCTTCCACATCGTCGGCATAGACTTTGAGCTTGGGCTTTCTGCCCCAGTGTCCGTGGCCTCGTCTCAGGATTTCTCTTGCTGCTGCCATTCGGTCTGTGTGCTTGATGCGGAGTTTCCTGGGTGTGAAGGGCTGGTCCCTTCGGGTCATGACATGGGATAGGAATTCTGCGATGGTGTGACCTTCGGCTGTTTCCTGCCTGATTAGGTGGGCTATGTCGTAGTTGAGGATGTCGAGGTGGGTGACGGGAGAGTTTCCAGTTTCCAGTTCTGAGTTGTCAGTCTCCCCGCCCTGCCCCTGTGGATTCCTGCTTTCGCAGGAATGACGAGAATGGGATTCTGCGAGTTCTTCGGGTGTGGGGATTAGGCCCCAGAATTGGGATTGTTCGTTGTGGGAATGGCCGGCGTGAGATTGGTCGTCGCCGGTGGTGCCGTAGCGCACGAGATATTTCATGGCTTCGAGCTTGTGGTGGTATTTGGCGTCTGGGTACTCTCCGCGGATGGTGTCCGCGAGGAACTGGGCGATTAGGTCGCCGTTGTTTGTGTGCTTGCGGATTTTCTGTTGTAGTGCGTTTGTGATGCACATACTCTTCTCTACATCAATATGTAGGATGGAAAGGAGTTATCACCCCCATCCTAGCCTTCCCCCGTCGAGGGGGAAGGGACTCTCAGCGAATAAATGTTCTTACAATGGACATCTATGATACGGACGGATGTTTGGGTTGTCAAGGGCAATTTTATAGACGAAAGAGAAGCCGGTCGAATTGCTGCTTGTGCAGAATGGTGACCGGCTTTAGGTTGAGATGATATTGGTTGGATGGGTCTAGGCGTTTACTTTGTGGCGCGATTTATTTCCAGTGCCTCGGTAGAAGAGGTTGACCTTTTCGGTTTTGCCTGAATCGACCGTCCATAGCCCGACCTGGGAGTTGCCTTCTCCACTATAGACCCAACCCGTTGCCGGATTGGCGTCGGGGTCGCCTGCCTCGACGCTTATGCCGTCTGTGTCTGTGTCGCCTTCCTGCACTTCGTAACCGAATATGATCCTGCCGCCGCCGTTGCCGTCGTTGCCACGCAGGAATCGGGCGACCTTGCGCTCGTCTCCTACAAGAATGTGTATGCCGGTGTAGTCTGCCGGGCCGTCGCTGCCGCTGAATTGCGTACTCACGTCGCCTGTAAAGTATGCGGCGATTTCGATCATCTCGCCCGCAGCGTAGGCATTGCCACTTTTGGGACTAGAAAACATCTCCATCCTGTAGAAGCCAACAGGGTCATTGTCAAGAATTCTCACGCCGCAGTGGTCGGTCTCGGGGCCTCTTTCTGAGGTGCTGAACCATACCTTGAAAATCTCCTCCCTCTCAGAATAGGGATCATCCGTAGTCTGGAAGGTGTGTGCCATTCTACGCACTTCAGTTTCATACGGAGTGCTCGTCTGGACTTCCGAGTGCAGGGGTTCGTAGTCCGATTCGCTTGCAGACATCGGGGTGGTATTCCAGAAGACGCGCAATTCCCTGTGTATTGACATATTTCCGGTCCGTTCCACAACGAGTTCGAAGTCGTCGCCTTCTGCGACATCGTGGCCGGCGCACCTCAATACAAGGTTGGTGTTGTAGCCACGCGGTCCATCGGCGAATGCAGTGTGCCGCTGGAACAGGACGAACGCCACTGCCAGCAGGATTGCAATGATGGTGGGCAAATAGAGCAAGCCCAGCACTAATTTCCAAGTTACCTCGTGCGTCCGTGATCTTCTAACTTGCCGCTTCTGGAATCTCATCATTTTCCCCCTCCATATCCTCAATTGAATCCACATTATGCGGTCGTGATTTATCTCAGTTTTATATATATAAAGTTTAGTTAATACTAATTGCAGTGTCAACGGCGGTATCAACGACCTGTTGAAAAAGCCTAGGTTGAAGGGGGACATGCTGGCGTCGTAGAATGGCACGAACATCAGGCAATAGGAGTTGAATGATGCTCGATCCTTTAGACCGCCACAGCAGAGACTCCACACTGTTCCAGTTCACGACCAA
>MPND01000009.1 GCA_002238855.1 SAR202 cluster bacterium bin90 | reverse complement strand
CTTCGTGTTCTTCCTGGTCGCGGATGGCGTCGGCTATGGCTTGGTAGTCCTCGTTGTCGTAGTGGTCGTATTCGTCGAGGAATGTGGGGAGGCCGGCTAGTTGCTTTTTCTGGCCTATGCTGAGACGGGTGCTTTGCTGGTCTTGCCAGTAGGCTTGCAGCATTTCGGGGGTGATTTTGTCGTAGTTGGTGTCCCAGCCGCGACGGATTATCTCGTGGGCTGCGGACATCTTGTGGTGCCAGGTGTAGCCTTCCTCGGGATCTAGGCTGGTGTCGTTCATTACGTCCAGCAGGAAGCGGATGGCGTCTGTGCCGTGCTCGTTGTACTCTCGCATTCTCTTGGCGAGGTCTGTGTGCAGGGTGTCGTAGTCGTTGTTGTCTTCGACATCGTCGGCATAGACTTTGAGCTTTGGCTTTCTGCCCCAGTGTCCGTGGCCTCGGCGCAGGATTTCTTTTGCGGCTGCCATGCGGTCTGTGTGCTTGATGCGGAGTTTCTTGGGTGTGAAGGGCTGGTCGCTTCGGGTCATTACGTGGGATAGAAACTCGGCGATGGTGTGGCCTTCGGCTGTTTCCTGCCTGATTAGGTGGGCTATGTCGTAGTTTAGGATGTCGAGGTGGGTGACGGGAGAGTTTAGAGTTTTCAGTTCAGAGTTTTCAGTCCCCCCGCCCTGCCCCTCTGGATTCCTGCCTGCGCAGGAATGACGAAATGAGTCGTCGGGGGAGCCGTAGCGTGAGAGCAGTTTTGCGGCTTCTAGCTTGTGGTGGTATTTGGCGTCTGGGTATTTGCCCTCGATGGTGTCGGCGAGGAAGTTGGCGATTAGGTCGCCGTTGCCTGTGCGCTCTTGGATTTTGTGCTGTAATGGGGTCGTTTTGCACATTGGCGATGGTTTCCAGTCGTCGGATTAATGGCCACAAAAGGCACAAAGGACACAGATTCTGGGTGATGATACTTGTGCTGCAAACAAATGTACTTATCAACTGGTCTATGATACGGACGGATGTTTGGGTTGTCAAGGGGGAGATTCTGATATTCGACCTTGCTGATGTGAGGGTACTTGTCCTGTGCAGATGTAACGGGGATGCAACAACTGGGCAAGGTGATTCATATATTATATTTCAGGCCTTAATTGACATTCAGGATTGCCGTGCTATATTTGACTGGATTGAAAAATGAAAAGATTTTGGGTTTATAGTCTAGATTCTGGAGGATATATGAGACGCATAACACTGCTATTGGGCATAGGCTCAATATTATTAATGTTTGCGGCACTGGCTTGCGGTTCGGCTCCGGCACCCGTGCAACAGGCACAGGCACCACAAGCAGCGGCTCCTGCCGCAGCGCCAGCACCACAGGCACAGGCACCACAGGCGCCACAGCAGCCGGCTGCGCCTGCCATGCCCGCGCCCGCCGCACCTGCCGCACCTGCCGCATCGGCACAGGTATTCAGCCCTGCGCCGCCGACTGGCAGAACCATCGCCACGCCAGTACGACAGGCTATGATGGAAGAGGCACCGCAGACCGGGCCGAAGCAAGGCGGTATTCTGCGCTGGACACCTCAGGCATCAGTTGCGAACCTGGACCCAACGCGGCAGACATCATTCGTGACACATTCTATCGTCCACCAGTGGTATGACTACCCGTTCGGCTGGAATCTGGACAGGGTCGCGCAGGAACAGATGGTGGATTCATGGTCGGTCAATGATGAGGCGACCGAGTACACTTTCTCGCTGCGTGAGGGACTGGAGTTCCACGACGGCCAACCTGTGACGAGCGAGGATGTAACGGCTTCGATCCTGCGCTGGAAGACGACACCGGGTCTTCCGGGGACGATGTGGGATCTCGCCGAGGAGCCAACTGTTGAGGCGGTGGACGAGGTTACATTCAAGCTCAGCCCGGGCAAGCCATTTGGCTTGTGGATTCCCTTCTGGGTTTCACTGCCCACGTATGTAATGCCGAAGGAAGTTGTCGAACCGCTGGCGATCTCGGACATTATGACGGACTACAACGGATCGGGACCGTTCAAATATGTTGAGTGGATTCCCGGCAACCGCGTTGTGATGGACAAGAATGAGAACTACAACCCGCGTTCGGACGAATCTAACGGTGACGCGGGCGCGCGAATCGCGTATGTTGACCGGGTGATCAACCTGGAAGTGCCGGACGCGGCGACGAAACTGGCTGCTCTCCAGACGAAGCAGACTGACTTTGCCGAGGGGCTGCCGAACGACTTCTACGACACGATCGTGAACTCGCCGGGCATCAAGGCGGTGGTCATTCCGCAGTGGGCGAGGCCGCAGCTAGGCACAAACAAGCGAAACCCACCTCTGACAAGCCCGAAGGCCCGCCTCGCAATCCAGGCGGCGACCGATCCTGAGAAGTACCTGAGCGCCGCTTATGGCGGACCTGACCTCTGGGACTTGGGACCGTGCCTCTGGGCGTGCGGCGCGCAGTGGGGCAGCGATATAGGCTCGGAGCAGTACTACGAGGTTGACCTGGAGAAGGCGCGGGCACTCTGGCAGGAAGCAGTCGATGAGACCGGCTTCTCCGGGAAAATGGTGCTGCTGACGAATACTGACTACTCGGACTTCTACGCATCGGCCCTGATTACCAAGGAGATCCTGGAATCACTTGGTGCTGAGGTAGATTTCCAGGTCAGCGACTGGGCGACAGTGATTTCCCGGAAGGAAGCTGCGAACGCCCGAGATACAGTTGAAGAGGGCGACTGGCACTTCTATCACACCTGGGGCGGACCGCTGGACCCCATCACTGACTCTGCCATAGGGCAGGCTTGGAACGGCGGCTACCACAATGAGAAGGTAATCCAGTTGAGGGATGATTTCCTGAACTCCACCTCACTGGAAGAGGCGAAGGCGATCACTGAGGAGATCCAGAGGGTTTACTTCGAGGAAGACCCTGCGACGATAATGTACGGCTGGTTCAAGTTCGTGGTTGCGATGCAGGAAGATGTGGAGGGCTATGTGCCCCACAAGCGCATCCTGATGCAGGGCCTGTGGCTGGACAGGTAGCGACGGAGGGGACATAGTTCATCCGACGCTTTAACTAACATCAATAGATAAGAGACAAGCAGAGCGGGGGTGCGGCAGGATTGCGGCACCCCCGCTTTTGAGTATATAGAGTCAGAAAATGGGACGCTACACGATACAACGACTGCTGGCAATGGTACCGGTGCTTGTAGTCGTGGCGATCGTTACCTTTTCGCTGATCCACATAACTCCTGGGGATCCCGTTGCCCTGATGGCGGGGGACGAAGCGACGCCTGAGCAGAAAGAGGCGATTCGCAAAGACATGGGTCTAGACAAGCCCATTTACCAGCAGTTGGTGATTTACTTTGCGGACATTCTGCGTGGGGACCTCGGCGAATCGATATTCAATAAGTTCAAGGTTACGACGCTTATATCGCAGCGGCTTGAGCCGACACTTTTCATCGCGGTGTTCTCACAGCTGGTTTCGATAGTAATCGCAATTCCCCTCGGGATACTGGCGGCGTGGAAGGCGAATACATGGGTTGACCGGGTGGTGATGGTGATCGCGGTGCTGGGGCTCGCAATTCCGTCCTTCTGGCTGGGTGCGAACCTGATATGGGTGTTTGCCGTAAAGCTGCACTGGTTCCCGGCGTTTGGCTACATTCCGATTTCCGAAGGCATCGTGCCGTGGATTAAATCCATAACGCTGCCGTCAATTTCGGTCGGGTTCATCTCGGCGGCGCTGATTGCGCGGATGACGCGGGCGAGCATGCTTGAGGTGCTGCGGGAGGACTATGTCCGGACGGCGCGCGCAAAGGGTCTGAGTGAGCAAGCGGTGCTGCTTGGCCATGCGTTTAAGAACGCCTCCATTCCGGTTGTGACGATCATTGGGATCGGGATTGCCGGGTTGGTATCAGGGCTGGTGGTTACGGAGGCGGTCTTTGGTATTCCTGGCGTAGGACGGCTGATCGTTGACGCGGTCAACCGGCGTGACTATCCGGTTATTCAGGGCGTCATCCTGATGTTCACGGTGGCGTATGTGCTGATAAACCTGGTCGTTGACCTTATCTATGGCTACCTTGACCCGAGGATTCGGTACTGATGGCGATCGACGAACAGGGAATGGGCGGCTCCGCGATAGCCCAGAGGACATTCTGGGACCGCAACCGTGAGAGGCTGACGGCCTTACAGTACGTGCTGCGGGGCAACCCGAACATGGCAATTGGGTTGTTTATCCTATTGTTAGCTGTACTGATGGCGGCATTTGCGCCAATCATTGCAACGGATGAACCGAAGGAGCTATTCACCGAGCCAAGGCTGCAAGCTCCTTCATCAAATGCATACTTCGGGACGGACAGCGTGGGCAGGGATGTGTTCTCGCGGACGATATACGGGAGCCAATTGTCGCTGGCGATCGGCGCGTCGGTGACCATCCTGACTATCCTGTGCGGTGTGGTGATTGGGATAACGGCGGGTTACTACAAGCTGGCGGATAATGTGGTGATGCGGTTCATGGACGGGCTGATGGCGTTTCCGTCATTCCTGCTTGCCATTGCGCTGGTGGCGCTGCTGGGCGCGAGCTTCCAGAATGTGGTGCTTGCGCTGTCGGTGGTTGAGACGCCGCGCGTGGTGCGGATCGTGCGGGGATCGGTGCTGAGCCTGCGGGAGCGGCAGTATGTGGAGGGGGCGCTGGCGGTGGGCGCGAGACCGCTGCGGATTCTGTTTACGCACATCTTCCCGAACCTGGTGGCGCCGCTGACGGTTCAGGCGACTTATGTATTCGCGCTTGCCATACTGGTGGAGGCCGGACTGAGCTTCCTGGGAGCGGGGGTGCCGCCGGATGTGCCTAGCTGGGGCAATATGATGGGGGACGCCAACCTGCTGAAGCAGCTGGCGCCGTGGATGATATTCTTCCCGGGGCTGTTCCTATCGCTGACGGTGCTTGGCGCGAACCTGCTTGGGGACGGGCTGCGGGATACGCTGGACCCGCGGCTGCGTGGGACGGGGTGACTAACATCGATGGACAGGATAAGCAGGATATTTAGCTTGGCGGCTCGATGACTTCCAGGACTTGGTTGGCAGGGATGTTCTGGAGCACCTGCGTTGCGCCGCTGGGCCAGTGGATTTCGATTCGGTCCGCGATTGTTGCGCGTCCTAGGCCGAATTCGAGGGCGACGCTGTCCATGGAGAGGTAGCTGGAGCCGGCGATGACTTCCTGCACTTGTGTGTGGGGTTGGGCGCTTCCGGGGGGGCGGGTTGTGATGTAAACGCGGGCGCCGATTGCGTCGGCGTTGCTGCCAGTGCGATCGATTGCCATGCGCCCTTTCAGGGTCAGTGTGAGCCAGTTGCTTGGGCCGCCGCCGTTAAGCCAGACAAACATGGGGCCGGGCGCTGGGCGAGTGGGGGCTGCTCCAGTGGCGGGGTCGAAGGGGCCGGAGAAGATCGGGCCGCTGCTGTTGGTGGCGATTAGGTCGGTGTATCCATCGCCGTTGAGGTCGCCGTGGGCGAGGCCTTTGCCGTTTTCGTGGAGGGCCGTGTCAATGCGACGTATCTTGAGCAGGACGGGGTCGTTCTTGGCTGCTTCGTCGTCGTCCAAGCCTTCGTAGTTGACGCGGGAAATGTCGAGGAGGCGGGCGCGGACGGTGATGTCGTCGAATGCGCCGTTTCCGAGGCTTCGGAGCATGCGCCCGGCTGCCGGAAATACTTGACCGCCTGGGCCTTCTCCCCTGCCGAGCGTGGAGCCGAACCAGTAGAGGTCCTGATAGCCGTCGTTGTCGTAGTCGAAGAATGTTGCACCGAAGCCGAAATCGTATGCGGCGAGGCCTGTGGGTACGTGATGGGCGGGATCGAACACGGAGGCATCGAGGGATGCCGGTGGCAGCCAAGGGCTGGGGGTGACATCGGTCGTGGAGGCTACATCCTGCAGGAGGCCGGAACCGTCGTTGCGGAGCAGGAAGTGGGCGCAGGTACCCCAGCGGAACCTGCCGACATATTCGCAGTTGCCGCGCGGTTTCTCGACGGGTTCCTGCAGCAGCGGATGGAAGCCTATGTTGGTGGAAAAGACGTCAAGGTCAGCATCTCCATCGTAGTCGCCTATGGCGAAGCCCATCCATGAGCCTGCGAGGTCTATCCCCATCTCTCTTGCTACGGGCGTGAAGCGCACTCTGTCGGCCGTGGTGTCGTTGCGGAAGAGGTGCATTCGGTCGCCGTCGTTTGCGACGAAGAGGTCAGGGTCGCCATCGTCGTCGTAGTCGAAGAAGGCGACGGCGTGTGTCTGGCCTGTCGGTTCCCCTACCCGATTGCCCATTCCATCAAGGGTGGCAGGATTGTAGCCCTCGAACCTTTTGCCGGTTACGGGGTGCTCATGGATTACGGGGGTGCCGTCTGGGTTGGTCATCCTTATCTGGGGACCTTCGACGCCTGCATCGTGGGCGATTTCCGCGAATGTGAGGTCACCGTTGTTCAGGTAAAGGAGGTTGTAGTGACCGGGGTGGTTGTAGTCGGAGAAGGTGCGGAAATCATCGTCCTGAATGTTGCCGACGTAGAGGTCGAGCCAGCCGTCGCCGTTGACATCGGCGCAGGCTATGCTTGTGGCAGAACGCGTGTTGACTGCGTCGCCGAATGCTGATTCCGTTATGTCTATGAAACCGCCACTGCCTCCATTGAGGAATAAGCTATCGGTGTTGCCTTCCTGCGGTGAGCGGAAACCGAGGTCGTCGTCGGGGTTGCCCCAAGCGCCGACATACAGGTCCTGAAAGCCGTCATTGTCTATGTCGCAGGCTACGGCACCGGTACTGTGGCTTTCAGTGGCTTGAACGCCTGCTCGTTCCGCAACATTCGTGAATGTGGCATCGCCGGCGTTGCGATAGAGCCGGTTCGGCTCTCCGCCACGAGAGGTTACATAGAAGTCCAAGTCGCCGTCGCGGTCATAGTCGAAAATCACCACTCCGGGCCGGTCGTTCCAGAGCTGGAAATCCCCGTTCAAGGCGGTGCCGGCGACATTGGTGAATGGAACGACTTGCGTGGTAGGTGCAGCCGGTTCGGAGCGGTTGCCTAGCACCGAGCGAGGTACTTGTTCAATTGGCGCCTGAGATGGAGCGGGTGTGGGCTGCTGTACAAGGCGTTGGACTTCCGCGCACCCGATTACTGCCGAAAGGAGAGCGACAACGACCAGAGTGCGTCCGAGTGCCTTGATGGAAGATGGTTGCAGCAGGGCAGTCTTAGCTACTTTGCGCAACTAATCTCACCCCTATTCCAGCCTTCCCTCAATGCCGGGGAAGAAGGTTCTGCAATCTTCGCTTTATTCGAGGACATACCTGTCTGATTATAGCATCGCTACCTTACAATGAACTTCGAGAATTTGACGAGGACGGAAGGTATGGACTGGATACGGGGGCAGCAGAATGCCAGGCGGGTCGGCGCAGTTGCGGCGGCGTGCCTAATCGTGTTTGCGCTGGCATGTATGCACCAGCAACGCCCGGACCTTTCGCCTTTCCTCACTAGAGTTCCCGAAACGGTGGAGCCTGCTGAAGAATCAATTTCCGAGAATTCAGACATTGCCGGATACTGCACTTCACTGGGAAATAGCAGCGATCCATTCTTTGGGACGCAGCAACGGGAGAGGTTGACCATGGAATTGGAGAATCCGAGCTTCCCTACCCTTTCGTGGCAGACGAGCATCAAGCGAGAGCTTGCACGCGACCACCTAAGATTCGGAGAGGCGAGCGAGGCGATTGAACTGCTTGAGGAAGCACTCGATGATGAATTGCGGGAGAATCCGGAGGTGAATCACGAGGAGGAACTTCTGGAGGAGCTGGCGATTGCGAGCCTGAAGATGGGAGAGTTGGACAACTGCGTGAGTCCTGACGGAAGGCTGATCTGCGCGCTGCCGCTCGATAGATCGGTTGCACACGAGGATGAACGGGGGGCGAGCGGCGCGGTTGGTTACTTGATGCAGTTGCTGGAGTTGGAACCAGACGACACCCATGTGGCGCGGCGCGCGATGTGGTTGCTGAATGTGGCTCATATGGCGCTTGGGTCGTATCCGGAAGGCGTTCAAGACGAATATAGGATTCCGCCAGAGTCTTTTGAACCGGCATTCGACACCCGCAAATTCAAGGAGATTGCACCGTATGCGGGGCTGTATGCGGTGAATACTGCCGGTGGCAGCATAATTGAGGACTTCGACAATGACGGTTTGCTGGATGTGGTGACCTCCACCTGGGATCCCTGTAAACCGATTACTTACTATCGCAACCAGGGAGAGGGCACCTTCGAAGATGTTACTGTGAAAGCCGGACTGAGCGACCAGCTTGGGGGACTGAACATCACACAGACTGACTACGACAACGATGGGTGGATGGATATTCTGGTCATGCGCGGGGGCTGGATGAAGGTGCGTGGACAGATGCGAATGTCGCTGCTGCGGAACAACGGTGGCACCAGTGGCGATGGGACATTCAGCGATGTTACGGAGGCTGTGGGGCTTGCCAAGCCTGCTTATCCCAGCCAGAGCGCGGCTTGGGCTGACTATGACAATGACGGCGACCTTGACCTTTTCTCGTGCAACGAAAGCATGAGGGAGGCTGGTACCGAGTCAACTGCTCTGCTGTTTCCGAGCCAACTATTCAGGAATGACGGCAATGGGCAGTTCGAGGATGTGGCGCAAGGTGCGGGTGTGCAGAACTGGCGATACTGCAAGGGCAGCGCGTGGGGGGACTATGACAATGACGGCTACCCGGACCTTTACATATCCAACTTCGGAGACGCCAACAGGTTGTATCGGAATAACGGCGACGGGACATTCAGAGATGTTGCGCCGGAACTGGGGTTGGCGGAGCCTACGGACAGCTTCGCTACCTGGTTTTGGGACCACGACAATGATGGCTGGCTCGACATCTTCGTGGCGGGATATGGAGAGGATATCGAGGATGTGGCTGCCGACTACCTGGGTCTCGAAAACGATGGAGCGCGTCCGCGACTGTATCGCAATCTAGGTGGAGAAGGCTTTGAGGATGTGACGCGGGAGACCGGACTGTGGCGTGTGCATCTTGCGATGGGAGCGAACTTTGGCGACTTCGATTATGACGGTTACTTGGACTTACTATTGGGAACCGGCGCTCCGTCGTACGACGCTATTGCTCCGAATGTGGCGTACAGGAATGATTCGGGCGAGACATTCCAGGATGTAACCTTTTCAGGTGGATTCGGACATCTACAGAAGGGGCATGGCGTGTCGTTCGGAGACCTAGACAGGGATGGGGATCAGGACATCTTGATGCAGGTTGGCGGGTTCTTTCCGGGTGACGGGTTCGTTAATGCGCTGTATAAGAATCCCGGACATGGCAATCGCTGGCTTTCGATTAAGCTGGTCGGAACCGAGTCGAATCGCGCTGCGATTGGAGCGCAAATCGATGTGACGGTCGTGGATGACAATGGCTCCTCAAGAAGCGTACACAGCACAGTAAGCAACGGGAGCAGCTTCGGGTCATCGACGTTGACGCAGGAGATTGGCCTGGGGCAGGCGCAGAATTTGGTGTCACTTGAGGTGTACTGGCCAATGTCGGGAGTGCGGCAGACCTTTGACGATGTACCGCTGGACAGACATCTCAGAATAGTCGAAGGAGATGACAGCTACGAGGTGCTGGACTTGGCTCCGTTGCCCTTGGGAATCGGGCAATAGGAGTTCGTGTTATCGCGATGCCTCGACGCTGATGGTGATGACGTCAATACTGTGATACTTCTGGTGGCTCACGGAGGACGCGTAGTGCCAGAGAAGACGGTATGAGACCTCGTGCTCGTCGGGCACTGGGGGCAGCTCACTGAGATATGCGAGTTGATCCTCCATGTTCTCGCCCTCCAAAGTAGTAGCAAACTCCAACTCGGCGGATTGCGCATCGCCGCGTGCAGACACCGTGAGACGGCGGGGACCGTCGGCGTCGCCGGCGTCCACTTCCTGCATCAGTACGGCGATGGTCTCCTCACCTGCTGCCGCAAGCCGGTCTGTAGATTCGGGCTCCCATTTACGGGCTGACGCGAATTCGCGCAGGAACGGCTCAAGTTTTATCAGAGCGTCCGAGTTCAAGTCAGATGTGAGGCGCTTGCTCCGCGGGCCGGTAAAATCAAGGAACAGCATCATGAGGATGGCGACAATCGCGCCGGAGGTCATGCCGTTTCCGAGCAGCACGCCCCAGAACCCGCCAAGCAGGTCTGAGAAGATGACCTGACTTTGGAAGCCGACGCCAAGCCAGAATGCCAAGCCTACGACCGCTGCTTTGCGGTGGTCAACTCCGTCCTGAATAATCATTCTCATGCCCTGCACGAATAGGAGCGCGAGTAGGACCGTGATGTAGGCTGCCGCTACGGGGGCGGGAATGGCAATGAGCAGCGCGGTTGCTTTGGGGAAGAATGCGAGGACCGCGAAGATGATACCGATGACGACACCGACTCGGCGCGAGGCGATGCCTGTCACCTCGGTTAGCGAGACGCTGGATGAGTAGGTGGTGTTCGGCAATGTGCCGAGCAGGCCGGAGAGAAGATTGCCAAGGCCGTCCGAGTTGAGTGCGCCCTGCACCACGCGGAAGTCGGTGGCGCGGCGATTTCTGCGGGAAACCTGCTGGATGGCGACTCCATCGCCGACGGTCTCGATAGCTCCTACCAGGGTTACGACGATGAATGCGGGCAATAGCGCCCAGAACTCAATGCCGGGGGTTAATTCTATGCCGGGCCACGAGCCGAATGGCACGCCTACCCAGTCAGATTCGAGAACGGCGTTCAGGTCATAGAGGCCGAACGGGGCGGCTACGGCGCAGCCGACGATTATTCCGATGATGGGTGACCACAGGCGCAATGACGGTGGCGCGCGCATAATGAGCACGGCGATGACAATGATGGTCGAGAGGGCTGCAATCGGGGCTGCAATCGGCGATGCGTTCTCCGGGACATCCTTGAGCGTGTCGAATATGATGGGCATTACGGCGACAGCGATCAGCATGATCACCGTACCGGAGACGACGGGTGTGAAGATTCGTCGAAGCCACGATAGGCGCGAAGCCAGCAGGAACTGGAAGAGAGACGAGATGACGATGAGGCTCGCCATTGTCGCGGGGCCGCCCTCAACGAGCGCGGTTACGCAGACCGCGATGAACGCGCCGGAAGTGCCCATGACGAGTATGTGACCGGAGCCGATGCGCCAGAAACGGACTGCCTGCAGGAATGTGGAGATTCCGCTGACGATGAGCGCGGCGAAGATCGCCCAAGGGATATAGCTTTCAGGCTGTCCGGCGATACGGAATACAATGACCGCGCCGATCACGATTCCGCCAAGGTTTACGAGGGCTGCCTGAATGCCTGTGCCTACGGCTACAAGGATTGGCGGGTTTTCGTCGGGTTCGTAACGGACTGTGTCGCTTGGACGATTCGAAGACAAGTAATATACCTCGGATTATGCCTGGCTTCTCAATGGTATAACGCCCTTGGCGACTGCTGCAATAGCGAACATCAGAGTTGCGAGAAGCGCCATTGCGGGGCCGGAGGGCAGGTCTGCGTAGAAGGACAGGTAGAGGCCGACTACGGCGGATGCGGCTCCGACGAGGGCGCCGACGACCATCATGCCGACGAATCTCCTGGCGAGGAGGTAGGCGGTTGCGGCGGGTGTGATCAGCATTGCCATAACCAGTACGATGCCTGCTGCCTGAATGCCTATAACTATGACCAGAGCGAGAAGGCCCAAGAGGATATATTCAACGAGATTTGTCTTGATGCCAACGACTGAGGCGCCAATCTGGTCGAATGTAGTATAGACGAGCTGCCGGTGAAATGCGTATAAGCCTGCCAGGACGAGGGCCGTCAGGGCGAGCGAGACGTACACGTCGGTTTGTGTGACTCCGAGCACCTGGCCGAGCAGGAGGTCTTCAATGTTCACATTGACATTGCTTGCCCTAGACAGCATAACGAGGCCGAGGGCGAACATTCCGGCGAATACGATGCCGATGGAGGTGTCCTCGCTGATGCCGGTGCGCCTGCTGACCGTGCCCATGAGAAGGGCGATAATGATACCGGCCGGAACTGCGGCGAAGAACGGGCTGACGCCGAGGAGGAATGCGACGACCATTCCGGGCAATACGGAGTGCGCGAGGGCGTCTCCCATGAAGGCGCGGCCGCGCGTGACGACATAGGCACCGAGGATGGGGCACATGACGCCGACGAGCACGGATACAATCAGGGCGCGCACCATGAAGCCGTACTGAAAGGGGCCTAAAATGAGGTCAATCATTATTTGCTCCGTGCTTTCGATTCACGCGTGCGGGGTGAATCAGTTTCTGTATATTGCGCCGCAAGCGATGCGCTCTCCTGCGTCCGTTTCTTCCTCTCCGTATGCGTCCGGCTTCTCGTAAATGATGATTGCCGAGCCATCGGAGTCGAAAATTGAGTGGGCGCTGTCAGTGTTGAGAGAGATTCCTTCAGTGAAGAAATCGGCGCGCGCTGTGCCATCGGCAGCCGCGTAAATGTTAGGCAGGTCGCCGCCGTGCGACCCGAGGGGCTCACCGCCTCTCCAGCTCGGGTGAATGAATCCGCTCCTGGACTCACCAGGGTCGAAGTGATCCCCCGCGGCGGCGAAATCCGGTGTACACTTTCCCACCTCGTGGATGATGAACGCATGACCGCCCACCGTCAGGTTCTCGGCTTGGACTTGAACAAGAATGCCATCCGGTCCTTGTACCATTGTGACAGTCCCCACAGGCGTGCCATCAGGAGATGCGAGATTGGCGTATGCGGTTGCACCGACTTCGGATTCCGCTTCAGCTACTGACCGTATTAATACGAGGAGCACCATGAAGGCGATAACTGATACAGGAATAGCGAATATGGCGATATTTACAATGTTCAGTCTGGAATCCATGGCGTCACTCCCCGGGCAAGAGTAAGTCAGTCAAGATTGCTATCCGATCCAGAATCTGTATTAGATCTCCGCTATGCGTGGTGGTGGTGCCTGAAGTGGTCAGCTGCAAATTCGATTCCGTGCGAACCGTAAAGCTCTTCCAGCACCTCCGGGGTGAACGCTTCGTCCGGCGGCCCATAGGCGCATACGTGGTGGTTGATGCAAAGTACCCTGTCGAAGCGTTCGGCGAGATTGGTAAGGTCGTGTGTAGCAAGGAGGACTATTTTGCCCTCATCCCTGAGTGAGCGTAGAACTTCTACGATGCCCTCCTGGGCGCCGACATCGACACCGCTGAAAGCCTCGTCGAGCAGGATGATGGTTGCCTCCTGTGCTAGCGCACGCGCTATGAAGACTCTCTGACGCTGGCCGCCGGAGAGTTCGGTAACCAGGTCGTTGCGGTGTTCCCAGAGATTTACACGCTCCAAGCTGAATTGGACCATGTCCCTGTCTTCCTTGCCTGGCTGGCGCAACCAGCCGACATTCCAGTTTCTGCCCATCATCACGACATCTACCACCGTCGCGGGAAATACCCAGTTGATGCTATCTCTCTGCGGGACATAGGCGAGCGCGCTGGACAGAGCCGCGAGCCCGTGGAGTGTTACATTACCCTTTGCTATGGGCAGGGTCCCGGCGATCGCGCCGAATAGCGAGCTCTTGCCTGCGCCATTGGGTCCGAGAACGCCCAAGAGCGTCCCGGCGCCGACCGAGAAAGTTACGTCAGTCAGCGCGGTATGTCCACCGCGCACGACGGTCACATCCTCGACAGATATACCCGCTTCAAAGAGCCTATCACCTACGGCATTAAGCGGTGCCGCCTCTGACTGGGCTATGTTATTTGTCACCGGGCATCACCTCCTAAGTTCTGAGCACATAGGCCGCTGCCGTGGAGGGAAAGCGGCAAGCGGCCCATGCAGGTCAAGAAACAAGGTCACTTCAGGGCGTCGACAATTCGTTCCACATTCGTGCGAACCATTTCAAGGTATGTTTCAGCGCCACTGCCTTCAGTACCGAGCGAACCGGAGTAGAGGCGGACAAGTTCCGCGCCGGACTCACTGGCGATGGACTCGGCGAGACGGTCACTTACGGTCGTTTCACCAAATATCGCTGGCACCCCATACTCTTCGACCTCGTGGGTCAATTCGACGAGGTCAGCCGGTGAGGGTTCCACCTCAGTTGTGGTTGACAGGATTACACCGACTACCTCAAATCCGTAAACCTCGGCAAAGTATCCGAAACTCTCGTGGGAAGTCACAAGGTACCTGTGATCATCGGGGACTATGGCAACCTGTTCCTCAGTCCAGGAGTGTAGATCGTCGAGCTGGGCATTGTACGCCGCGGCGTTTGATGTATATATGTCTCTT
This sequence comes from SAR202 cluster bacterium bin90, assembly GCA_002238855.1. Taxonomy (GTDB): domain Bacteria; phylum Chloroflexota; class Dehalococcoidia; order Lucifugimonadales; family JADFKI01; genus Bin90. The sequence goes on along the minus strand of MPND01000009.1, from coordinate 88,446 downwards.
CCGTCCGGGTCGATAACGGACAGGCGAGCGGCCAAGTCGTTGACCACGAGTTTGACGCGAATCGGGTCGAACCAGAAGTGCGGGTCGTTTGTTCCGTGACCGTGATCGTCGTGCTCTTCCTCTCCTTCTTCGGTCAGATGCTCGATCTCTTCTATGGCTGCATCAGCATCAAACTGACCGGACTCTACCTGGGCGATCAGTTCCATCACCATTTCGGGAAGGTGCATCTGGCCATCTTCCCCATCTACATCGCCATTGTCGTGGCCTTCCTCTTCGTCCTCGTCTTCTTCGTCTTCGTGATGGTCTTCCGCTTCCTCTTCTTCCGCCCTCGCCTCGGCAGCTTCGATGGCTTCCTGAATTTCCATCAATCCTTCTTCTGCGCTGATCTCCCCTTCTTCCACCTCGTGAACGACGAGGCTGATTTCTTCAAGGATTTCAACATCCTCAGCGTGGGTTTCTCCGAACTCAATGGGGTCGATGATTTCTGCAACTTCCACGATCGAGGATTCGTCACGGGCGGCATTTTGCAGCAGCTCGTGCAGCCAGGATTCCTCCAAGCCCAACCCGATTGCGAGGACCATATCCGCATCCGCGATGGCGGCGACATCCTGCGCGCCCGGCTGGTATGCATGTGGGTCCGCGCCGACAGGTAGAAGACTCAGGACTTCTACCCTGTCACCGCCAACATTGCCAATCCAGTCCGCGACAATGTTAGTGGTGGTTACGACACTTACTGGTTCGGCCATGACCTCAGGCACGGGAGCCGGGGCCGGCTGTGCGGGTGGGGCTGCTGTGGGCGGGACTGCTGTGGGTGCCGCCTGTGCGGGTGGGACTGCTGTGGGAGCCGCCTGTGCCGGAACTTGGGTTGCCGGTTCGGGCGCAGGGGTGGACGCACCATCCGAACAGGCGACTAAGGACAGAAGAACTACCAGACAAATTGACAGAACGTTAAATGACCTGCCACTAATGATACTCATTCTCAATAATACTCCAATAAACTTTTATTGTTTTGAGTGAGGCAGGGTAACCGCTTCGCTCAAGAAAAAGATGGCCGATTGAAACGACATTAACGATATTCAGTCTCAGTTATGCGTGAGAGTGTAGATTCGCATGGATATTGTTAGGTAATATAGCGCCATCTCCTAGGCACTGCTCGCAGATTACATAAAGCTCGATGCGATGACCGACTATCTCACCAGACAAATCGTCGCCAATGATTCTCATGAGGCGTTCAACTGTCGCAGCTCGGAACTCTCCCACCTTTCCACATCGAACGCAGACCGTATGGTGGTGATGCTCAACGCGTGAGAGCATGTACCTGGGGGCGCCATCGAGGAGATTTAGCCTACAAATGATTCCGGTTTCCAGGAAAAGCTTCAGCGTGCGGAATACGGTCGCCCTTCCAACACCGGGAAGTTTCTTGACCACATCCTCCGCCGTAAACCCTTCTTGCATATCCTCTATGACATGGACTATCGCCCGCCTCGGCACGGTCGATCGATAGCCTCTGTCTTCCAGAATTGCCATGATGTCCGGGCGCGATGTCAGTACAGTAGTCATGATACCCAGTCTCACTTCCTGCCAAAACTAATTGCGACCTAATCTCTGTTAGCGAACATTTTCTCAGGCTCATTTACATCTGTCAAGTCCCAATTACTCAACCGAAGATACCGAGCGGACCAGGGCGCTTAATGAGGGCGAGTCTCAATATAGGTCACTTTTTCACTGTCTTTTGAGACTCAAATATGGGTACTTATGAAGGATGACAGGTGTAAATTGAGACCTATCCCGCGCTCATAAGCATAAACTACTTAGCAGGAAAATCCCAACAATCTGGTAATCGACTCTCAATATCCGATAGAATGCGGGCTGGGTTTATCCGATAGAATGCGGACCGCATTAGGAATGGAGGTTTTGAATTATGGCGGAAGTCGAGAAGCGGCTAGAAGAACTGGGCATCACACTACCGGAAAGCCCACAACCAATAGCAAACTATGTGCCGGCAGTGCAGACCGGCAACCTGCTGTTCGTGGCAGGTCTGGGCCCTGCGGAGCGGGAGGACGGCAGCACGCCCAATGGCAAGGTGGGCAAAGACCTGACACAAGAAGAGGGCTACGAATCGGCTAGACTGGTTGGCATAAACTTGCTGTCACGGCTGAAGAGTTCGCTGGGGGACCTGGATAGAGTAGAGCGGATTGTGAAATTGCTGTCTATGGTCAACTGCACGCCGGAGTTCAACCAGCAGCCACAAGTGGCAAATGGGTGCTCAGACCTGCTCGTGGAAGTGTTCGGGGAGAAGGGGCGGCATGCGCGGTCGGCGGTCGGGATGGCATCGCTGCCGAATGACATTCCCGTGGAAATCGAGATGGTGGTGGAAATCAGGGACGCCTGATAATTGGTCGTCCCGGACTATGTGGAACCGCGGAATTAAGCCGGGAACCACCTTCGACCAACTCAATAGGTAGGAAGATGCATCAGTTGCTGTCACGCATCGCCGTGATGAGGATGTAGATTACTACGGGCAGCAATATGAGCCAGAGTATAAGGCGTGGGGGCAAACGTTTCAGCAGGTTCATGTGATTCATAGTCCTGAGGGTTTCTATTGGGATCGATGGAAGTTCGGCAATTCTAGCACGATCTGAAGTGGTGAAATGGGATACAAGCTGATAGCGCTGGATATTGACGGCACGATTCGGAGCATGGGCAGTCCGATCGCAGAAAGAACACGCAGAGCGGTTGAAGCTGCGCGAGAAGCCGGAGCGATAGTAACGCTGGCGACGGGCAGAGCATTTGGTTCGGCTGCCACCAACTGCGAGGCGCTGGGCATAGATGTTCCGATCGCCACCTCGCAAGGGGCATACGTCGCCTACCCTTCCAGCGGTGAGGTGCTTCGCCATTGTCCATTGACTGCGGACATGGCGCTGTCGGCGCTTGATGCGTTGGAGGGACATATATCTGCGGATGGACTGCAGGCGGTGGGATATGTCCATGGCGGAATGTATGTAGACAGGATGAGCGAGTGGGCGGAATCGTACGGGCAACGAACGGAGATCGAGGTTGAGCTCGTGGGGGACCTTCGGGAAGTGGCGGAACTCGACCTGACGCGGTTTGTGGTCGTGGGCGACGATGATGCCGTGGAACATCTGGAACGCAGCATCAAGCCGCGGCTTTCGGAGCAGGTTCTGGTGACGCGGTCGCTGCCGTATTTCTGCGAGATACTTCATCCCAGGGGCGGCAAGGAAGACGCTCTGGCGTGGATGTGTGAGCATTTTGGCATACGACGCTCGGAGACGATTGCGTTCGGCAATGGGTACAACGATATACAGATGCTCGAGTGGGTGGACCTGGGCATTGCCGTTGGGGACGCGGTTCCAGAGGCGCTTGAGGTCGCAGACAGGATAGCGCCATCGTTTGCCGAGCACGGTGTCGCGCGGGTACTCGAAGAATTGCTGGATGAAGGTCTGATTGGATAGCGGATATGGCATCGCCGGAGACAAGAGAGAGACCGAAGATCGTGGTGCTGGGCGGCATCAATATGGATGTGGTCGCCACAGTGCAGAGAATGCCTGAACCGGGCGAGACGGTGCATGGGGACGGATTCTTCATGGCGGGAGGCGGCAAGGGGGCGAACCAGGCGTTGGCGGTCTCAAGGCTTGGGGCAGAGACGCGGATGGTTGACAGAGTTGGCGATGACGATTTTGGTCGTTCGCTCCTGGATAGCATGCGAACGGCGGGCGTGGATATGAGTGGTGTGGCGCTCGATCCTGCAAACAGCACGGGTGTCGCCGTGATAATGGTGGACGACGAAGGACAGAACATCATAGCCGAGGTGTACGGGGCGAACAGGGCGAGTGACGAGTCGCAGATGGAGGCGGCAAAGCTCGCGATGGAGGGTGCGGACACACTGATGCTGCAACTGGAGACGCCGCCTGAGGTTTCGCTTGCGGTTGCAAGGTTTGCGCGTGATGCAGGGGTTCGTGTTGTGTGGGACCCGGCTCCCGCGGCGGATATGCCCGCTGAGGGGTTTGTCCTTGCAGATTTCCTCACTCCCAACGAGACGGAGGCGGCGGAGCTGACGGGCATCCGCGTTACGGATGTGAGCAGCGCGCGGTTGGCGGCGGAGGCACTACTGGCACGGGGCGCAGGAGCGGCGATCGTGAAGATGGGTTACGAGGGTGTGTTTGGCGCTACGCGGGGTGAGCAGTACTATGTGCCTCCTATGAACGTGGATGCGGTAGATAGCGTGGCTGCGGGAGATGCGTTCGGAGCGGGGCTGGCGGTTGCGCTTTCCGAGGGACGCGGGCTACATGACGCGCTGAGGTTTGGAGCGGCGGCGGGTGCGCTTGCGGTGACGAAGCCGGGCGCACAGGGTGCGATGCCGTATCGGGCGGAAGTGGATGAGCTACTTCGGCAGGCGGGCTAACTGTCTCTGGTTGGTTTGCTTGGGAGTGCGCGATTAGCAATTGCGCCGCTGTGCGTCGACAGGACCTCCGGGGCGTAGGCGATGCTTTTTCACTACCATTCACCAGATTGTATAGTGCCGGTCGACGGTGCATTGAAACCGAGATGCAAGTCCTGACTCTTTTGGTTGATGATGTGTGAGCCTAATTGGTAGACTTATACCTTGTTAAATGGTTGATAAGAACAATGAATGGAGATCGGTGAATTGCGAAACTTGACGGCGCTCAGGGGTTGGAAGCAGATAGTAGTCTTTATTTTCGCTGTCGCGGTGTCGGCAGCGTTATTATTTGTAGTGCTTTCGGGCACTGAGGGGACGAGAGTTTCGGCGCAAACGGAAGATACGCCGACGCCAGCGCCCACTGCTACGCCGGAAGGCAGTGGCACTGATGTGGATGTTACGCCCCCTGAAGGTAAGAGCAACCTGCCGAAGTATGGGAACATGGACTCTATACTGAACGATCTGGTGGAGCAGGTGGAGAGCGGGTTTGCGACTGCTCACTCTGCGGCTTCGGCAGCTCCGATCAGCGATGACGAGTCGGTGGCGGTGACGGTTTTTGTGGAGGAGGCACATCTCGATTCTGTAACGGAATACCTTAATGAGAGTGGGGCCTCCGTCAGATTCGCCGAAGTGGACAGCATCGAGGCGTATGTGCTTGTCACGATGCTTGGGAATTTATCGCAGCAAGAAGGCGTTATCAACGTTAGCACGATTATCCCGCCTCAGGCGGCACAGGAAACGTTGACCAGCCCAGCAGTTTCATTGCACGGAGCAGATATCTGGCATCTCGCCGGCGTGAAGGGCGAGGGAATGAAAATCGGCATAATCGATACCGGCTTCAGGGGATTCCAGGACCTGATGGGGCTGGAGTTGCCTGCGGCGGAGCAGGTACGCGCGCTCTGCTTCACTGACCTCGGGACGGTTACCAGTGACATAGAAGACTGTGAAATTGACAGCTTCCACGGCAGTGCGGTCACTGAATCGGCGTATGACATTGCGCCGGAAGCAACCTATTACATCGCCAACCCTGCCTCATGGGGAGACCTGAGGTTTGCGACCAGATGGATGGCTTCGGAGGGGGTGGACGTCATCAACCACTCGGTGGGGTGGATATGGAGCGGCCCCGGAGATGGAAGCACGTACAGTATAATCAGCCCGCTGAACACAGTGAACCTCGCTGTTGCGACAAACATGACCTGGGTGAATTCCGCTGGTAATAACGCGGAGGCAACGTGGAGCGGAGCGTACTCAGATCCTGACGGGAACGGTGTTCACAATTTCACCGACGATGATGAGTGCAACGACGTACAGCTCGGAGCAGATGAAGACTTTGTCGGACAACTGAGATGGGAAGATAACTGGCTCCCTGGGGATCCAGAAAGTGACCTGGACATCTGGCTAGTAAACAAAGATACGGGCGAGCGCGTCGCGGCAAGTGACAGTTTCCAACCCGAGTTCCCACTGCCTCGCGAAGTGTTTATTTTCACAGCAGAGGAGAAGGCGGTATATTGCTTATCAGTGAGGCATTATTCGGGAGAGACTCCTGACTGGATTCAGTTGAATGCCTTTTCCAAGCAGGACTTGGAATATGCCACCGCCGCCGGAAGCATAGGTACACCGGCAGAGAGCGGCAACCCCGGATTGCTTGCCGTGGGTGCTTCCTGGGTCTATGAGCCGACCGAAATTGAGACCTTCAGCAGCCAGGGTCCCGTCACGCCGGATGTGGACACAATAAAGCCGGATGTTGTCGGATCGAACGGCGCGTACTCGGTCGTATATGCTCGGTCGTTCTTCGGTACAAGCCAAGCTTCCCCACATGTGGCGGGAATGGCCGCACTTGCCAAGCAACTGAATCCGGACAGCAATGCTGTGGACATTGCGAACTATATAAGGTCTAACACTGTCGATTTGGGTGAGGAGGGGCCGGACTATACATGGGGGTATGGCTTCGCGCGGCTACCGGCCGCGGATGTGCCTTACGATCCTTGCCTCGAGGATTTAGGGGAGATTGACGATTCGGATGAACTCGAAATTGAGGGGACCTGGACCGAGGACTGCGTATCTGACAGACCGTCAGGGCAGAGCTCTGTTGACAGGTCTGCTCTCTACTATACTTTCGAGATTACAGAAGACAGCAATGTTTCGATCTCGCTCACATCCGACGAGGCGGATACGTACCTCTACCTGACTGAAGGTTTTGGCAGGGGCGGCGACCTGAAGTATGAGAACGACGACGTCGCTCCGGGGTCAGATACTGACTCGCTGATTGAGGTTGAAGATCTGTCCGCCGGTAAGTATACGATCGAGGCGACAACGTTCGATGCAGGGGTTACGGGAAGCTTCACCCTGACTCTCAGCGTCGAGGCAACATCACGGCTACCCGACCCGCGAGTGGGCGGATTTATCGAAGTCAGCTACGGTTCCGACCACGCCTGCGGGTTGAATGTGAATGGAACGATCACATGCTGGGGCTCGAACGAACACGGCAAGGCAACGCCACCGGAGGGCAGGTTCAAGTCCGTGAGCACAGGAGATCATGGAGCCTGCGCAATCCAGCGTGAAGACAGCACGGTAGTGTGCTGGGGGATATTCTCAGTTGGCCCGTAGCATAGAGGAGAAGGAAGACTGGTCGCAGCTGTCGAGAATATTCTGACAGCAAATGTATGAAAGAGCGCGGACGCCGGATTGATGAATCCAGCGTCCGCGCTGCGATTTCGGGCGTTAGAATTCGGGTACTAGTAAGTGAGGGCGGGCATGTGCTCACGGTCCATGAGGGAGAGCATCTGCTCGTTTATGCGGCGGACGATGCCGGGGCCCCTGTAAACGAGGCTGGTGAGGATCTGGACGGTGGTTGCGCCGGCCTGAATTGCGGCTAACGCGTCGGCGCCGCTGAATATACCGCCGCAGGCGTTTATCGCCATACTGCTGCCGGTTTCAGCCCTGATATCGGCGACCATCTGCAGCATGTCGGCGAATACGGGTTTGCCACTCAGACCGCCCGCCCCTACGGCAAGGCGCGAATCCCTTACGGGCCAGGTGTTGGAAACGGTTACTGCCTCAACACCCTGCTCCGCGCAGACATTGACGAGACTGAGGACCATGTCCTTCTGCTCGCTGCCGATCGAAGGTGTCACCAAGTATGGAGGGAGCTTGATGAACAGCGGCTTGCTTCGCTGGTCGTTAAGCCCTAACAGAAGTTGTCTCAGCGTTTCGGACTGCTGGAAGATGCGCAGGCCCAGAGTGTTGGGGGAACTGATGTTGACTTCGATGGCTGACGCAAGCGGTTCAAGGCGCTGATGGCAGCGCAGGATCTCGTCCGGCGCGACGCCAGATACGCTGGCGACAACCGGTGTGCCGTTCAGCAGAGGAAGTGCCTGTTCCAGCCGGGTAGCGGTGTGCTCCACGCCCTTGCTGGGAAAGCCGAGTGAGTTTACCAGAGCTTCGTCGCTCTCGTAGCGCAGTACGCGCGGTGATGGGTTGCCCGCTCGAGGCAATTCGGTAACTGTCCCGCAGGTCAGGTAGCCGAATCCTAACGAGGCGAGCGATGGAAGTGACTCGCAGTCCTTGTCGTATCCTGCAGCGAGTCCAACAGGATTGTTTATTCTCATGCCGGCGAGGTCAACCTCAAGGCGCGAGTTGTCCACATTCAGTAGCGGCTCTGCCGCGCGCCAGATCTGGCGCTGCTTCAAGGCAATGTGTGACAGGGACTGAGCAGTTTCCGGTGAAAGCCGGAATAGCAAGGGCTTGATGAAGGTACGGTAAGTATCCGGATTGATTATCAGCAATGTTCATCCTCTTTAGTGAAATGATGGCTGTCCCAATTATAACAAGTAGGCACCATCGTTAGACATACTGCACAAGGTAGAAAACTCGCTGTAATATTAGCGTATAATTGGCTTGTAAGACTGATTTGACAAGCGAGGCTGACGAATAGATGGACATATTGTTCGAGAGGGGTAGCGAAAATGCGCCCAAAGGTCATGCTTTCGTGTATTTCAAGAGCTCATTGGATCCCAGTGAAGTGTGGGCGAGCTACATCGTGATTCTGCCGATTACGGTGGATGTTACGAAGTATGTTCCCCCGTTCCTGATGAGCCAGATACCGGAGGCGAGCATGCAGGACCTGTCGGCATTCGCGTTTCCACCAGCGCCTGAGCAGATGGATAGCTTCGAGCTGGTGCAGAGGCTGGCAGAAATGCGGGATGACGATGTGCTGTTCGCAGGGACTTTCAATACATCGGATTTAGGCTCAATCATGATGGCTGCGGGCGAGGCGGTGCAGAAATATACGGAGATGTACAACGAAACTGTGGGCCAGCCGGCGGCAGTTGAATCTTCATCGGGCGAGGGTGCGCTGGAGGAGGGAATCGTAGGCATCAACGAGGTGATGTACGGGCTGATGAGCGACGGCGACAAGCTGAGCGAGTTGACTTCGCTGGTGAGCAAGCTGCGATTTGCCGTGGATAGCAATGAGGAAGCGCTGGTGAAGGAGGCCGAGACGGACATCGCCATGCTGTCACGGCATCTGGAATTTGACCACAAGACCGAGCGCATTGTGGAGGGCATAAAGCATGGCAGCGATGACGCGCGGAGATTGACCATGCTCTATGTGCAACGGTGCTACTGCATTGTGCAGGAGGACTACATCATGCTTGGCAATGTGGAGGAACAGATTGCCGCAATTGAAGCCGGTTCCGACACTGGCTGACACGGTGCCTTAGACATTCTGCCCTATTCCCTGCAAGGGATGTCAGAAAAGAGCCATTGGTCTATCTATTGCTTTAGGCGAGGACTTGCATGGCGTAGCGGGAGCGCAACAGTTCACCCGTCTCGAAGCGCTTCAGGTTGAGCATCGAGATATCCACACATTCAGCCCTGCCCCTGGTGATCAGCTCTGCCATCGCCTTGCCGATCATGGGCGATTCCTTGAAGCCGTGGCCGCTGAATCCCACAGCACAGTAGAGGCCGTCTATACCTTCGATGCGGTCGAGCACGGGGTGCCAGTCGGGAGTTACGGTGAACGCGCCTGACCAGCCTCCGCGAAATACTGCGCGGGACATTGCCGGGATTCGGCTGACGATGCCCTCGAATGCGGGCTGAACGACATCCATGTCCACGCCCTGGTTGAAGGTGTCGGCGTCCACGTATTCTTCCTCACCCGCCCCTATCATAGTAAGACCACCGATGTCGGGCCTCGCGGAGAAGCCGTTGAGGTTGTCCGCGACGATGGGGTGGTCGGCATCGGGTCCGGGTGGACGGCGCAGCACTACGACCTGGTGGCGCAGAGGGCGAATTGGCACATCGACGCCTACGCCGGTCAAGAGGCGGTCGCTCCAGGGGCCCGCGGCGACAACTGCGGTGTCGGTCTCTATGCGGTCATCAGCAGTCAGCACTGCCGACACTTTGTCGCCTGAGATTTCGATGCCGGTTACGGGGGTGCCGTCCTGAATCTGCGCGCCCATCTCTCTTGCGCGAGTCGCAAAGCCCAGCGTTACGGAGTATGGATCGGCGTATCCGGATTCCGGCTCGTAGGCGAAGTATTCGTCGCCTTCGACAGCAAGCATGGGAGCGAGTTCGCGCATGTCCTCAATCGAGACGATTTCGCTGGCGATACCGAGTCGCTGGTGCATAGCTACGTTCTCGTACATTGCCTGTCTGTCTTCGCTGCCCACTATCAGGAAGTAGCCTGTGCGGGTGTAACCGGAGGGCGTGCCGGTCAGCTCCTCGAAGTTCTTGAAGATTTCCAGGCTTTGCCAGGCTAGGCTGGAAGTGACTTCGTTGGAGTAGTGCATGCGCAGGATCGCCTGCGACTTGCTGGTGGAGCCGGAAGCCAGGACATCGCGCTCCAGCAGGAGGGTGTCCGTAAGTCCCTGATCGGCCAGATTGTAAAGGATGCTGCATCCCATAACGCCGCCACCGATGATTACCGCGTCCGCTGTCTTTGGCATTTTTCTGAACCTCGTCTAAGGATTAGAGCATGTTATCACCAACATGGATGTACAGGATAGGCGGTATAGAATATAGTTGCAGTGATGAAATTCTAGGAGGCGAGAAATGGCGAGAGCGTCTTTGGACTTGCAGAATGCGGGCGACTTGAAGGCGGTGGATGGCGAGTGGCGGTTTGCTGTTGGGCTGGTGCCGGGCGAGCCAAACGAGGGACTTGTCGCACTGAGCGAAGGCAGCCCTGCCCGACTGCCCGACTACGATGATTCGGAGTGGGAAGTCTGTGACGATCTCGCCGAATGGCGCTCGCACGGGTTTTCTTTCATCTGGTACAGGATCGAGATTACGATTCCGGAGACCATCGGTGGACGGGATGTGCGAGGAACGAACTGCCTTTTCGAGACCTGCATCGACGACTACGGTGAGGTGTGGATTGACGGCGAGTTGGACATGTCCAAGGGCACAGTGCAGGGGTTCAATATACCGCAGCGCGTCGTAGTGACCGGGGACCCACAGCCTGGTGAGAAACATAAGCTCGCGCTGCTGGCAATCAACGGGCCAATCGCAAGGCCGGGTGGCGCGGTGTTCGTGCGGTATGCGACGCTGGCGTTTGAGTGGCGCGGCTAGAAGTATTGGTCGGAGCCTTACAGATTGCGCCTGTCAGGAAACATGGGTTCCTGCAGAACTGTGGAGGGTGCGCATGGCGGACTTTAACATTGCGGGCAAGGTGCAAACGGTGCTGGGGCCCGCTGCGCCCGTGGAACTCGGCATAACCCTGACGCACGAGCATCTGCTGATAGACATGTCGCCGGTGTTCGAGGCGCCGGAGCAGGCAGGCGCGAAGGGGTTTTACTACGAGCCGGTTTCGATAGAGACAGTTGGGCGCATCCGACACTGGGGTGTGCGAAACCTGGATAATGTGCAACTGACGGATGTGGACACGGCGATAGACGAGGCTAACATCTTCAAGCAGTACGGCGGTGGGTCGCTGGTGGATGCGACGAGCATCGGCATCAAGCGGGATGCGGAGGGACTTGCTCGCATATCGAGGGCAACGGGCGTGAATATTGTCATGGGCGCGTCTTACTATGTGGACGCGGCGCATCCGGCGAACATGGACGATTTGAGCGAGGATGACCTTGTCAGGCAGATCGTTAGCGATGTTACTGATGGAGTAGATGGGACGCCTTACAGGTCCGGCGTGATTGGCGAGGTCGGATGCAGCTGGCCGCTGATGCCGAACGAGCGCAAGGCGTTGCGGGCATCGGCACGGGCGCAGCGCATTACGGGCGCGCCGATATTGATTCACCCTGGCAGAGACGAGACTGCGCCGCTTGAGATTATCGAGGTGCTGAGAGAGGCGGGGGCGGACTTGGAGCGCACGATTATCGGGCACCTGGACCGGACAGTGTTCCTGCACGACACGCTGCAGAAGATTGCGGAGAGCGGGTGCTATATGGAGTGGGACCTGTTTGGGTCGGAGGAGTCGTACTACGGGGCGAATCCTGCGATAGATATGCCGGGGGATGGCAAGCGGATGGACGACATCGCTTGGATTGCGGCGCAGGGTTACGAGCACAAGATCCTGGTGGCGCACGACATCTGTACGAAGAACAGGCTTGAGCGGTATGGCGGGCACGGGTATGCGTATATTCTTGGGCGCATCGTGCCGAGGATGAGGGCGAGGGGCTTCAGCCAGGAGGCGATTGACAGTATTCTGGTGGGCAACCCGGCGAATGCACTTACATTCTCCGAACCGGAGGAGACTAAGTAGATGGTGGGTAAGATTGCATTGGTGGGTGGTGACGAGTTCTTGCCTAGCTGCCGACAGATGGACAATGAACTGATCGAGGCTACGGGATATGTGCGGCCGAAGGTTCTGATTGTGCCAACAGCGGCGGCAATGTCGAGGCCGGAGTTGGCGGCAAGGCACGGAGTGCAGCAGTTCGATGCGCTGGGGGCGGATGCGTCACCTCTCATGGTGCTAACCGGCGAGGACGCCAACAACGATGAATTGACCGCGCAGGTAGAGCAAGCTGAGATCGTTTATCTCTCGGGCGGCAATCCCGCGCACCTGCTGGAGGTGCTGCGCGGGTCGTTGCTGCTGCGCCGTCTGATGGAGGGGTTGGAGCGCGGGATGATCCTGGCGGGTTCCAGCGCGGGGGCAATGGTGATGGGCGAGCGGATGCGCTTCCGTCAGTGGGGAGGCGCGCTTGGAATCGTACCGGGAATAGCGGTGCTTCCACACCACGAGCGAGCGAGTAAGAGCCAGACGGTAAGAGAGGTGGCGGTCGAGACGCCAGAGGAGATCACGCTGATCGGCATTGACGGAGCGACCGGATGCTTCAGGGAGGACGAGGGGTGGCGCGTGCTCGGGGCTGGCAGTGTCACATTGTATGGTCTCGGCACCTGGCAGACTTACAGGTCCGGAGAGTACTTCGAGATCGAGGGCAAGTAAGATCCAATAGAAGTAGGCAATAGAAGCAGGCGAGGAAATAGATATGCGACTGGAAGGCAAGATTGCGCTTATAACCGGAGGCGGTTCGGGCATCGGAAGGGCATCGGCGCTGAGGTTTGCGGCAGAGGGCGCAAGCATTGTGGCTTCGGACCTTAGTGAGGCTTCAGCCGTGGAGACGGTAGCGGCAGTCAGGGAGGCCGGCGGCGAGGCAACTGCGGTTGCAGGCGATGTGGTGAGCAGTGACGATGCTAAGGCGATGGTGCAGGCCGCGGTTGACGCCTACGGCAAGCTTGATGTGCTGGTCAACAGCGCCGGTGTGAGCGGCAGGGTCGAGGGAGTTTCGCATGAGGAAGTGTGGGACAAGGTCATGGATGTGAACCTGAAAGGGACATATCTTGTGTCGTGGCATGCCGTGCCTGAGATGGATGCGGCGGGCGGTGGGTCCATCATTAATCTCGCATCGATTATGGCGCTGGTCGGGTATCCCGTGGGAATGGGTGGCGGGTTCAATCCGTACAATGCATCAAAAGGTGGAGTGCTGCAGTTCACGCGCAACCTTGCCATTGACCTTGCTCGGAAGAATATCCGCGTAAACTGCATCTGTCCGGGGTATGTGGAGACGAACATGACCCGAAGGCTAACGGAGAATCCGGAATCTTACGAGGCGCTGAAGGGTCGTCATCCGATGGGACGGCTTGGTCAGCCGGACGACATTGCGAACGCGGCGCTTTTCCTTGCTTCGGACGAGGCTGCGTTCGTAACGGGCGCGCCGCTGATCGTGGACGGGGGATATACGGCACAGTAGGGTCTGCCAGTTTTTCAGTGCGTCAGTGCAGCGTGCTCGTCGTGGTCTTGTTGCACTGTGTTCGCCGATGCCTTTCACCGGATGCTCTGGAAACTGTACACGCGGCTTTTCCAGGCTTCGAATGCGATGTTCTCCAGGGTCTTCTGATTGGGGTGGTCGATGGTTAGGCGGCGTGCGAGGGTCTTGCCGCTCAGGGACTGCATCAGGCGACAGCGTTCCGTGAAGCCGGACAGTGTGGCATTCTCGCCGCCTAGCAAGATGTAGTCAAGGCTCTTCGCATAGGGTTTGAAGATCGTACTTGCCGTCTCGCAAGTCTTGTCGTACAACTCACGGATGAGGCGTTCACGGCTGCGTTCGAAGCGACGCTGCGACTGCCCACCGGCGCGGTGGCGGTTTTTCATGTAGCGTCCGGCGGTCTTGGTGGAGACTAAGTCTGTCCCCCGCAGTACGCCGACCGCATAGCGTCCGAGCCGCAGTAGAATGACTCCGATGACTAGCTCAGTGTCGAGAAGGCGCAGCAATGGCGACGCGACGAATCCGGCGCGGGAGATGTCGTCTTTAAATGGGAAAGGCGGGCATATTGCCAGCGCCCTACCCTCCCCGACAAATAGGGCGAGTCCGGTATCGGATTCACCTACAGACTGCGCGACGAGACTTAGCACGTCATCGTGGGGGCGTGCCGGACGCGGGATACGGTCATCGCGCATGCGTGCGTCCAATGAGTCTGATGTGAGGTAGAGCGTCTGATCGCACCAGCCTTCGGCTTCTGCATCGTCAAGTAGGCGAAGCAGCCGCGCCCTGCTGGTTGAGTGACGCTCTACAAGTTCAAGCACGGGATTATCGTGGGACTATCGGCTGCCGTTCGCAGCGAAGTATTCGTAGCGCACAGCAGCCTTGCGCATCGAGTCTTCGACATCCTCTTCAAGCATGTACCCTTCGCCCGCGAGATGTTGGGCTGCCTTCTTCGTTTGGCCGACATAATCGTCTTTGGAGGAATATCGATCGCTAATGGCTGCGCGTGGGTCGCCGGAAGCGGCGCGCTGAGTTGGCGTCGCCGGGAACGGCAATACCCAGCCCGCAAGACCACCGGTGATGCCTATGACGAGTCCGGGCGCGCCAATGTCGGGGTGCCGCAAGTTCCAGCCAGTGTAGGTCGCAACCGGAACGGTGAGGTCCGGCAGGCGGATGCCGCCAATTTCGTTGCAGTCGTCGTCCACGTTGGCCACCAGCGCGGGGAACTCTTCGCCCGAGACGGGTGGAAGCGTGGTTGTGCGTCCGTTCTTTGCCTCAGGGCCGTAGTCGAGACGCATCGCGCGGGTCACCTTTTCAGGGAATGCGACACCGGGAATGTTCTGGAACTTTCGAGCGAGGGTGTGCGATTCGACTGCCGTGCCGTCCGATATGCGTGGATGCCTGCTTGCCGGTGCGGGTCTGCCGCCTCGTACCCACTCGTCCAGATTCTCCAGAGAAGCGCGCAGCAAGGGATTGTAGTCGATGATGTTGAATGGGAGCTGGCCGCGCATGCCGTCCTCGCGCGTCCCGATAGGCGGGAAGGAGTTAGCGGAGCCGTGCGGTGAACCGGCGAAATGGTACCGGCGCACATAGTCACTTTCCTCCGGGGCGTCGCTCATATCGGCGAAGTTGGTGTGTATCAGAGCAGCGTCGCCGCGCCAGTATTCGGCGGATGTGTTTGTGAACATAATTCGCGGTAGATGGCCTCGTTCGTGCAAACGGTCGAGCAGCGAGCCGCTTTCTCCCGTAACGGGGTCGGACTGCTCGGTATCCGCAAATGGAAAGAGCTTGGGGATGATGTAGCAGACATCCTTGGAAGGCTGGCCGAAGCGAAGGTTGAACTCGCCTCTCATGCCGCCCGCGACATGGGAGATGATGCCGTCGAGCGCCATATTGCCGTCTTCGTCGGTATTCAAGCCGGTGTGTATGTACTCGCGCAGGAAGCGCCCACTCTGCGATGCGCCGAATGCGTGAGCGCGCTGGATGCCTCCAGCACAAGGGTTACCCGCCTCTTCCGACGCGTTCTTGAGGAAGGATACTATGTCGCGCATTGCGGCGAATCCCAAGCCAACGATTCGGCTTCCCCGCGTGGTGTAAACGAGCTGGTAGATACGACCCGGCTCGAAGCCCTCTTCCATGAAGATATGGCACGGGTCAGGCTCTACCGACGCGTCCTCGAAGCGCATGAAGCGCCACTTGTCGCGCGCTATTGGTTCAGCGGGGCTGTTGGGATGGTCGCGTACTGTTAGCGTGGCTCCCTCTTCGTTCTCGTCTATTGCGGGATGAGGCGCGTGCTGGCGGTCGGCGAGCAGGAAGAACTGGGTGAAGTGCGTTGCCTGGAACTGGCACATTATTTTGCCAGCTATCGGATTGCCGTCCGAATCTATGGCCTCGGGAGTCTGCAGCCCTATCAGGCCGACTCCGCGAGGCACATCTGCCTGCCAGCCGCCGAACAGGACAGAATAGCCGTGGCGCATCAGGAAGCCATTGCCGGCGTCGAGTGGGTCTGACGGCATTGTGGGCTTGCCAGTATCGTTGAATCGTCCCATAACGGTCTTGCGACCGCGGTTTACGACATCGAAAAGGACGCTGCCGTTGCCATTCTCCATGCTTTCCGGCTTAAGGAGCGTAAAGTCGGATGAGAACCAGACCTTGCCCTTGGAGTCGCGTGGCGCGAGGTTCAGGTCAACTATGCCTTCATTCGCAGGGTGAAGCGGGTCAACCGCGTAATGAACTGTTCCATCTATCTGCTCGTATGCGCCGACATCGCCAAAGTTTTTGCCGCCTGCATAAGGTGAGCGTCTGCTAATCTCAAGCTGTACCACTGCCACTGGGGAGCCTCCTTCGAGTCTATTTCGAATTTAACGTGTTTTCGATACTGAAATGGTAGTATGGGCACTGCGATGGGGTGATTTTAACACTGTGGGGTCAATTTAGGAAAATCCGCATGATACAGGTGTCTATGGGTTCGTAAGGAGCGGCTGCGATTTGACACCGCAGTCTTTGGCGTGTTAAAAATCGCAGTATAGAAGTTCGCCCGACGCGCGCACTGCTGCGACTGAGCGGCGAAAATGCGAGTGTCAAGGACAATATACGTAACAGGCATCCACAATGCAGAGGGGCCCGGCCAGAAGGGCCTGAGAGACTTTCGGTAGTCTCAAATGGAAGGTTGCACTGTGATGTCGCACATACACTTGAAGGATGGAGAGTCAGGCTTCATTATCCCTTCTGCAACGGCTACAACCACACGACTTCCTCCCCGCATCTGACGCTACCCTCTTGCGACTCCGTGACTTTCGCCTCTGACTAGATAATCTCAATTAATAGATGACATGAGCCTAATGCGTCGTGACGCGTGATTCTGCTTTGCGCTAGGACGGCAGCGATCATTCGAAAGGCCGACAATTGACCCAGAATTCGTACAGCGCACAGATAGAGGTCAAGAACCTTTGGAAGGTGTTTGGCAAGAGCCCAACGGTCGCTCTTGAGAGCCAGTATGCTTCGGCAAGCCGCGCTGAGATTCAAGAGACGTTGGGGCTGGTTGTTGCCTTGCGCGATGTATCCTTCAAAGTCGAGAAGGGCCAGATTTTCGTAATTATGGGGCTGTCGGGAAGCGGTAAATCAACGCTGGTGCGGTGCCTCATAAGACTCATCGAATCGACGCAAGGGGCAGTGCTGTTCGATGGAGAGGATGTCCTTCAATACAGCTCAGACCAACTGATCGATTTCAGGCGGCAGAAGATAGCGATGGTGTTCCAGCACTACGGGCTACTGCCTCATCGACGGGTTCTGGACAATGTCGCTTATGGGCTGGAGATTCGCGGGGTGGACAAGGAAGAACGCTACGAAGCCGCGCAGGAGGCCATCGAGACTGTTGGTCTCAAGGGATGGGAAGACTATCTGCCTAGTGAGATGAGCGGAGGCATGCAGCAGCGAGTGGGGCTGGCGCGCGCGCTAGCGGCGAATTCAGAGGTGCTGCTGATGGATGAGCCGTTCAGCGGACTGGACCCGCTAATCCGGCGCGAAATGCAGGACGAGCTGATTTCATTGCAGAGTTCCATCCAAAAGACCATTGTCTTCATCACGCACGACCTTAATGAAGCGCTGAAAATTGGCGACCGAATTGCGATCATGCGCGACGGGGAGATAGTGCAGGAAGGCTCACCGGAAGAGATCGTTACCCTGCCCGCCGATGACTATGTAACTTCGTTCGTGCAGGACGTGTCGCGGGCGAAGGTGATACAGGCGAAGGCGATAATGCAGGAGCCGGACGCGGTGGTCAACGACTGGCAGGGGCCTCGCGCGGCGCTGCACGCAATGCGTAGCAGCGATACGGATGTGCTTCTGGTGCTTGACCGACAAAAGGTCTTGAAGGGCATTCTTACGGAGGACCACGCGGGGAGGCTCGCGCGGCAGAAGGTAGAGTCGCTGCGGGATGTGGAATTAGGGGAGGTGATGACTGCGGACCCGGATGCGTACATAGAGGAACTGATTCCGATGGCCGCCAGTACAGAGCATCCCATTGCGGTAGTGAGCGAAGAGGGAAAGTTGCTGGGTGAGGTACATCGGGGCGCGCTGCTGACTGGGATGTCGGAAGAGGCTACGGAGGCGTAGGATGGCACAGGTCGAAGAACTTCAACCGACATCGCGCGAGACAGCGGGGAGCGCCCCAGTAACTGCCATTCCCCGCATCTACTTCTGGCTGCTGGGAGCCGGGCTTGTTGTGATCGTGATGCTTGCGTGCCTGCTGATATGGGGTCCAGGCATGGAGTACCCGACGACCGTTTCCAGCTCGGAGGTGGCAACGACTGCCGGCAATACGATTACAATCGAGAGGTCGCTGCGGCAGGTTACCGGTCAGATGATAGACGACTGGGCGTCGTGGCTTACCAAGAATGGTGACTGGCTGTTCGACGGCGTCAAGTCAGGGATCCAGTACGCGCTTCTTTACATCGAAAACACGCTCAAGTGGCTGCCATGGCCTGCCATCGTGATAGGGCTCGCGCTACTGTCGTTTGCCGTGGGCCGGTGGGGTCTGATGGCATTCACATCGATCGCGATGCTTTACTTCGGCTTTATGGGGCTTTGGGAGAATACGATAGACACGATTGCATTGATGGTCGTGTCGGTGGCGATTGCGGTTGCCGTTGGGCTGCCCTTGGGCGTCTTTGGGGCGCGCAGTCAGCTTGCGGACAACATAATGCGCCCGATACTGGACGCGATGCAGACTATGCCGAGCTTTGTGTACCTGCTGCCCGGTATACTTTTCTTCGGTTTGGGATCGCCCGCTGGTATTTTTGCTACACTGATATACGCTATTCCCCCGGTGATTCGACTGACGAACCTGGGAATACGCCAGGTATCAGAGGAGACGGTGGAGGCAGCGAGATCATTCGGAGCTTCGCCGTGGCAGGTTTTGACCAAGGTGCAGGTGCCGATGGCGATGCCGACGATTATGGCGGGCATTAACCAGACGACGATGATGGCGCTTGCCATGGTGACGATTGCCAGCATGGTGGCGGCAGGTGGATTGGGAGACAATGTGCTGCGCGCTCTGCAGAAGAATCAGGTCGGCGAGGGCTTAATCTCCGGTGCGGCGATTGTGCTTCTCGCGATAATCATAGACAGGCTTACCCAGTCTGTGGCGCGAGGCCGACAGGATGCCGTGATGAGTGTGGGCTAAGGAGGAGGATATTCGTAAACTGACATATTGAACTGAGCATGGCTCAGATTAACGCACCTGCCGAGACTAACTTGTGAGCGGCGAGCGCGTTAAAGAGAAAGACGGCGCAGATACAGATATTAGTGCAATCAGATGAGATGGAAATAAAAAGGAGGAGAATATCTTGTTTACGAGAAGCAAGTTAATTCCGGCAGTGTTGTTGATGGCGGTCGTCGCCTTCGCAGCTATCGCTTGCGCCCAGCCAGAGCCGGCGCCGGCGATCGATGAAGCGCGACTTCAGAGCATCGTTGAATCCGCAGTTGCGAAGTCCGCGCCTGCACCGGCGCCCGCGCCTGCACCGCAGGTTACGGCTGAAGAGATTTCGGCGATGGTAGAGAAGTCCATGATGGGCATGGCCGAATCGCAGGTTTCTGCGGCAGACATTCAGGCCATGGTTGAAGATGCCGTCGAGGGCGCCGCGATGGAAGGGGCTAGCCCCGAAGAGATCCAGAAGATGGTGGAGGGCGCCGTTATGGCCGCCTCAGAGGACGCGCTCACGGCTGGCGATGTCGAGTCCGCGATCTCGATGGCAGTGATGGAAGCCCAGGAGAGTGCCGTTACCGCCGAGGACGTGCAGTCCGCGGTTTCCTCAGCAGTCATGGAGGCATCAGCCGAGCAGTTGACCGCTGACAAGGTACAGGAAATCGTCGCTATGGCGCTTGAAGAGCGCGCGATGATGGAAGAGCCCCCACGCGAGACGATCGTATTCAGTGACCTGAACTGGTCGAGCGCACAGCTACAAAACAGGATCGCACAGTACCTTGTGGAAAAGGGCTACGGCTACCCAACGGATGTGGTATTCGGCGCGACCCTGCCTCTGTTCCAGGGACTGCGAAACGGCGACACGCACGTGACAATGGAGATCTGGCTCCCCAACCAGGACGAAGCCTGGAATGAGGCGCAGGCAGCCGGCGAAGTGTATCCAGTTGGTCTTAGCCTCGGCAAGGACTGGCAGTCCGCGTTTGTTATTCCGAGGTATCTGCAGGAGCAGTACCCTGAACTGGACAGCGTAGATGACCTGACTGACCAGCAGTTCAAGGACCTGTTCAAGACGGCGGAGACCGGCGACAAGGCCCGCCTGGTATCCTGTGTAATTGGTTGGGCATGCGAAGTCGTGAACGCCGCACAGGTTTCAGGCTACGGACTTGACGACCATGTTCAGATCATAAATCCGGGTGACGGCGCTGCGCTGAACGCAGATGTGTATGGCGCTTACGAGCGGGAAGAGCCGTGGCTTGGCTACCAGTGGGGCACGAACGACCCCGCACTGAAGCTAGACCTGGTAAGGCTCGAAGAGCCCGCATACAGCGACCAGTGCTGGTTTACGACGAAGGCTTGCGCGTATGAAGATGCAACCATCCTCATTGCGGTCGCGCCGGACCTCCCTGCAAGGGCACCGGATGTGATCGAGATGCTGCAGGCATGGGACTTCAACATCGACATCTACAAGGGTGCTGTGCAGTGGCAGGATGCAAATCCTGACGCGGACACCAACGCAACAGCCCTTTGGTGGTTGAGCTCAAACGAAGATATCTGGGGTGCATGGGTTACGTCTGAAGCGGCAGAGAGCATAAGCATTGCGCTTGCCGGTGGAGAGGTTCCCGACGGCTGGCCCAGCGAATAGATTCAACAACCAGCACTTCCTGTGCTGATGATGAATAAATGAAGAGAGGGGCGACTTGCTGAGTCGCCCCTCTTTTTCGTCGGGATTTCTGCGAATGCGTATCCGGTGCGACAACCTATGCCTTGCCAAGCATCCGCAAGAACAAATGGTTAATGTGTTGGAGCCTTGCATGTTAGAATAAATTGCAGCACGGAGGGCAGATTCAGCATGAGCAGTAACTTTCGGGTGCGATTTGCGCCCAGTCCTACTGGCGAGCCGCATGTCGGCAACATTCGCACAGCCATCTTTGACTGGCTGCTGGCGCAGCGGCACGAGGGCGAATTTATCGTTCGCGTCGAGGACACGGACCGCGCTCGGGCAGTTGACGGGGCTGTCGAGGTCATCATGGAGGCGCTGAAGTGGCTGGGTCTGGAATGGGACGAGGGGCCTGATATCGGCGGCAAGTACGCTCCCTACAAGCAGTCCGAGCGTCTTGAACTGTACACGAAGCATGCCGAGGACCTCATCGAGGCGGGATTCGCGTACAGGTGCTTCTGTTCCGAGGAGCGGCTGGACCAGGTGCGGAAGGCGCGTTCGAAGCAGGAGAATGCGAGCGGATACGACAAGCGCTGTCGCAATCTCACCGATGAAGAGCGTGCCCGGCTTGAGGCGGAACTGGAAGCGCGGGGAGAAAATTCGGTCATACGCTTCAAGATGCCTGCCGATGGGACGACGACCATAGACGACCTCGTGCGCGGAGAAGTCACCTTCGAAAACCGACTCGTGGACGACTTCGTGATGCTGAAGTCTGACGGCTACCCGACTTACCATCTGGCGCATCTGATAGACGATCACGAGATGCAGATCACGCATGTGCTGCGCGGGGAAGAGTGGCTGCCAAGCGTGCCGCGCCACCTTCAGCTCTACAAGGCGCTGGGTTGGACGCCGCCGCAGTTCGCGCATTTGCCGATCATACTAGCGCCTGACCGCTCGAAGCTGAGCAAGCGGCACGGGGCGACATCTTTGCTCGAATACCGCGAGATGGGTTACTTGCCGCACACGATGGTGAATTTTCTGACTCTGCTGGGATGGTCGCTGGATGACAAGACGGAGCTGTTCAGCACAGAGTCGCTTATCGAGAACTTCACGATAGAGCGCGTCTCAAAGTCGGGAGCGATATTCAACAATGACAAGCTGGACTGGATGAACGGGCACTACATCAGGGAGATGAGCGCGGACGAACTCGCGGACGTGCTGCTGGACTTCTGGAAGGCTTATCCGCCTGAGGAGATCCCTACCCTACCCTCGCGGGAGGTTGCGCTGAAGATCGCGCCGATGGTGCAGGAGCGATTGAAGACGCTGAGGGATGCCGCGCCGCTTGTCGCCTTCCTGTTCAAGGATGAGATCGAGTATGACGCGGAGGAGTTGATTCAGCGCAGGATGGATGCCGATTCCACACGCCTCTGCTTAACCGCGGCACAGGAAGGGCTTGCGACACTCGATTCCTTCGACACCGAGAGCATTGAAGCGACACTGCGAGGCATGGTCAAGGAACTAGATGTAAAGGCGGGGCAGCTCTTCGGCTCATTGCGGGTTGCTACCACAGGGCAGCGAATCGCTCCGCCCCTTTTTGAGTCGCTTGAAGCGCTGGGCCGCCAGCGTACCCTCGACCTGATAAACACCGCCTGCGACAGGCTCGACTGACGACCGACGAGGTGTCAAGAATAGGATAGGAAAGTGCAATGGCGCTAAAAGAAACCCTCTCAAACGACATGAAGGACGCGATGCGACAGCGTGACACGTTGAAGCGCGATACCATTCGGCTCTTGCTGTCCGCGATTGGCTACGAAGAGAAGGCAAAGCGCACCGATTCCCTGCCGGACGACGCCGTATTGCAGGTGTTGAGCAAGCAGGCTCAGCAGCGCAGGGACAGCATTGAGGCGTACCAGAAGGGTGACCGCCCCGATCTCGTAGCCAAGGAAGAGGCCGAGCTTGTCATCGTGACGCAGTATTTGCCGAAGCCTCTTAGCGCGGATGAGATCGAGGAGATTGTCAAGGTTGCTATTTCCGAGGTCAGTCCCACGGGTCCGCAGGACATGGGCAAGGTGATGGGGAAGGTCATGCCGCAGGTGCGCGGAAGAGCGGACGGCAAGCAAGTCAGCGCGCTCGTTAACCAGACTTTGCGGAACCTTTAAGAATGAAGTTCGGCGTTGTAGTTTTCCCGGGCACCTGGAGCGATGTAGATTGCTTCGATGTGCTCAATGACGTGTTCAACCAGCCCGTCGAGTATGTCTGGCACAAGGATACCGACTTGTCGCCGTATGACTGCATCATCCTGCCGGGCGGGTTTTCTTACGGCGACTACCTTCGTCCGGGGGCAATCGCGCGCTTTTCGCCAGCAATGCAGGCAGTGACAGACTTTGCCGCGGAGGGCAAGTTGGTGATTGGCATCTGCAACGGCTTTCAGATTCTGTGCGAGGCCGGACTGCTGCCGGGCATTTTACTGCCAAATGACCATTTGCAGTTCCGCTGCCAGTGGACGAATCTGCGGGTGGAGAATGCGGGTACAGCATTTACAAGCGCCGTGTCAGCCGGCCAGACACTCCGTGTTCCTATTTCGCATGGTGAGGGCAACTATTTCGCCGAACCTGGGGTCATCGAGCAGCTGGAAGAGCAGGATCGCGTGGTGTTCCGGTATTGCGACTCTCAGGGCGAGACTACGACCGCTGCCAACCCCAATGGCTCGCTTAACAACATCGCCGGTATCGTCAACGAACGGGGCAATGTGCTGGGGATGATGCCGCATCCGGAGCGCTGTTGTGATGCGCTTCTTGGTGGCGAGGATGGCAAGGTCATTTTCCAGTCGATGATTGACGCGCTTACTGCCCGTGCGCTGCACGGAGCATTGGCCTAGTGCTTGGCGCGGCACTTGCCCTGTCTGCTGCGCTCGGATTCGGAGCAAGCGCAGTGTTCGCCCGCGTAGGGATGCAGTATGTGCGGCCCACAACCGGCACTTTCATCTCGTTGCTGGTCGGTGTGGCGATCACATTCACACTCGCGGTCGTGTTTCATTTCGATGACATTCTCACGCTGGGCGGGATTGCCTTTGCGTGGTTCCTGTTGAGCGGAACTTTGAACTTCCCGCTGGGACGGCTGCTCAACTTCACCAGCGTTGGGAAGCTTGGGGTAGCCCGCGCCGCGCCCGTGGTTGGCGCGTCTCCGCTGTTCGCGGCAATTCTCGGCGTAACTGTCGGCGGCGAGACCATGAATCTGTTTATATTCGGGGGCACTGTTGCAATAATTGCGGGAATAGCCCTCATCGTGGGGCAGCGATGACGATCGCGGGAATAGCAAGGCGCGAACTGATCTTAGGCTATTGCGCTGCGTTAGGCGCCGCTGCTTGCTATGGAACGCTCGCCGTGCTAGGTCGAAAGATCGCAACCGACATCGCGCCTCCCCTGGTTGCCAATTCGTTCTCCATGATCCTAGGCACACTGGTGCTGGCGATCATATTTCAGGGCCAGATACGGACTGATTTTGGGGTGCGTCCGTCGAAAAAGGGCTGGCTCTTCGTTGCGCTAGCGGGATGCGCGTCAACATGGGGCGTAACGTGCTGGTTTCTGGCATTGGGACTCGCGCCCGCGATTCTCGTGGCGCCGCTTGCAGCCGTATCACCGCTGTTCTCGGTATTGCTGGCGCTTATATTTCTGCGCGGGCTGGAGCGTGTTACCTTACGAACGATTCTTGGCACACTGATGGTGATAGGCGGGGTCGTCCTGATTACATTTGGCATACAATAGTCTGGGAGAATCAGAGAGTTTAAGGATTGCAAAGCAATATGGCAGTTTCAAAGCAGGCGCTGGACGAACTGGCGATTAGCGAATCGGAATACGAGGCGATTGTAGAGCGGCTTGGCAGAGAACCGAACCACCTGGAATTGGGGTTGTTCGGGTCGCTGTGGAGCGAACACTGCGGGTACAAGCATTCGAAACCGCTGCTGCGTCTGCTCCCCAGCGACAGTCCCCGCCTGATGGTTGCGCCCGGCAGTGAGAACGCGGGCGTTGTGGACATCGGCGACGGCCTTGCCGTGGTCATGAAGATCGAGTCGCATAACCATCCCTCCGCAATCGAGCCGTACCAGGGGGCGGCAACCGGCGTGGGAGGCATCGTCCGAGACATCTTTGCTATGGGCGCAATGCCGATCGCGCTCATGAACTCGCTGCGTTTTGGTTCGCTGGACGACCCGCGCAACCGATACCTGTTCGGCGGAGTGGTCGCGGGTATCTCCGCTTATGGCAACTGCATTGGCATACCCAACGTGGGCGGCGAGGTCTGCTTCTCCGACTCCTATTCGGGCAATCCCCTCGTGAATGCAATGTGCGTGGGCATTCTGAAAGAAGGAGAATTGCTGAGCGCCACCACCGGCGGGGCGGGCAACCTGCTGATGCTCGTCGGCTCGGACACCGGACGCGATGGCATTCACGGGGCATCAGGGCTGGCGTCACGGACTTTTGAAGAGGAGCGCGAATTGCGCCCGACCGTTCAGGTCGGCAATCCATTCATGGAGAAATCCCTGATCGAAGCCTGCCTTGAAGTCGCCAAAACTGATCATATCATTGGGCTGCAGGACTTGGGCGCGGCGGGCCTGACTAGCGCGTCTGTAGAGGCGGCGTCTAACGGAGCGAGTGGTATCGAGATCGATGTATCTCTGGTACCGCGCCGTGAGACCGAGATGACGCCGTACGAAGTGATGCTGTCGGAATCGCAGGAACGGATGCTGGTCGTCATCAAGCCCGGCCATGAAGATGCGGTCAAGGCAATCTTCGACAAATGGGACTTGCAGTCAACCGTCATCGGAAGAGCGACGAACGACGGATTGGCGCGCATCTTCGACGGTGGAGAGTTACAGGGCGAACCGCCTGTTAGAACGCTCACGGACGCGCCGCAGTACCGGCTGCAAGGGGTAAAGGCTCAGTGGCTGACGGAATTGCAGCAGTATGACCTGTCTGCGTTACCTCTGCCGGATGAGTCGCCGTCGGAAGTGCTGCTGAGACTGCTTGCTTCTCCAAACATCGCCAGCAAGGAATGGGTGTACCGGCAGTACGACCATCAGGTGCAGACGAACACTGTGGCGCCGCCGGGCGGGGATGCGGCTGTGCTGCGAGTGAAGGGCACTAGCAAGGGCATTGCGCTGTCAACTGACGGCAATGGACGGCTCTGCTACCTGGACCCGTTCATCGGCGGGATGATTGCTGTGGCCGAGGCGTGCCGTAATGTTTCCTGCACTGGGGCTGAGCCGATTGCGTTGACGGACTGCCTGAACTTCGGCAACCCGGAGAAGCCGGAGACATACTTCCAGCTTGAGCAGTGCATCCTGGGAATGGCGGAGGCATGCCGCGCTCTGGATGTACCGGTCATCAGCGGAAACGTGAGCCTATACAACGAGACTCAGGGCGAGGGGATCTATCCTACACCGGTCATTGGCTGCCTAGGACTGCTGGAGGATGTGCGTGCCAGTGTCGGGATGGGCTTCCAGAATCAGGGCGACATCATCGTTCTGCTGGGCGCAAGTGAGACTGAGTCAAGCGCGGCATCGCTGGCCGGAAGTGAATACCTTGAAATATCCGGTGGGTTGGTTGCCGGACAGCCCACGCTGGACATCCAATCAGAAGCCGCATTGCAGCGCGCGTGCCGCCGACTGGTGAGTGAAGGCGTTATCAACTCGACGCACGATTGCTCTGAGGGTGGGCTGGCAATCGCGCTCGCGGAGTCTTGCATCGCGGGCGGGCTTGGAGCGGAGTGCGGCGCAGACACTCCTCTTGGAACGGCGCTGGCGATGACCGACAAACGCTGGGATGCAATCCTATTTGGCGAGGCGCAGTCTCGCATCATTGTTTCGCTGCCGGTGGATTCGCAGAGCGCCCTCGAAGGCATTTGCGGCGAGGAGGGCGTGGATTGGTACAGGCTTGGTAGTGTCACCGACTCTCGGTTGTCAGTTGCAGGAATGATCGACCTGCAAGTGGCTGAACTCGAAGGCGTGTGGAGGAGCGCGTTGCAAGAGGCGCTGTAAAGCCCCAGGCAGTTCTCAATTAAACAGTAGCGGGGCCCTGCGGCTGTGCTTTGGTTCAGCTATGCGCCTTCTACGACGACCATGTTGATGATTGATGAGCTAGTGCGGATTTCATTCAGGGCATTGTATTCAGGCGAAGCCAGCCACGCCTTTGAGTCCTCGACAGTGGAGAATTCCAGCAGTGCGAGGCGATTGGGCGTCCAGTCGCCTTCTATCACATCGAACGCCCCGCCGCGCACAGTAAACTTTCCGCCATAAGCCTCAACCGTTGCCGTTACCTTCTCCATGAACTCGCCGTAGCGTTCGGCATCGGTTATTTCTACATCGATTATCACGAATCCTGCCATCGTTCTGCACTCCTTATGTGTCCACTTACGGCTGCTCAGTGTGCTGATACTAACGAGTGCATCGTGTTCGGTCAACGATGAGGGTAAGAGCCCAATGAACCGAGTTCTAATTTGACACGATTTGGGCGCGGTGCTAAATTAGTAATGCTGGCAGTTGCGGCTTGCTTCTGCTAACCCTGCTACTAGATGGGAGTATCTATATTGCCTGCATACGACTACAAGTGCAACAGTTGCGGTCATCGCTTCGAGGAGCGCCAGAGCTTCTACGCCGACCCCGTGGCGAACTGCCCGGAGTGCGAGAGCGAATCCAGCCGTCAGTTCGTAGCCGTGCCCATCGTCTTCAAGGGCAGCGGCTTTTATGTGAACGACTACGGAAAGAGCAGCAGCTACACCAGCACCAAGTCAGGGACCAACGGCTCTTCAGCCGACTCCGAGAAGAGCGAAGACTCCTCATCCAAGCCAGCGGCAAAGGCAAAGGCTGGCTCATCCGACTCGGACGAGTAACCATTGCGCGCCCTCGTACAGCGCGTGACTCAGGCTTCGGTTGAGATTGACGGCGAGACGGTCGGCGCCATCGATGATGGTCTGGTAGTTTTCGTTGGAATCCACGAAGATGACGACGAGGAAGACGCCACATACATCGTCAACAAGACCATGAACCTGCGTATCTTTGGCGACGATGCGGGCAGATTTGACCGCTCCGTGCTGGACACTGGTGGAGAGCTTTTAGTCATAAGCCAGTTCACTCTCTACGGCGACACCCGCCGAGGACGCCGTCCAAGTTTCAGCCACGCAATGCCGCCTGAGCCTGCCACCGCACTCTTCGACCGCACACTGCGCCTGTTTGAGCAGACGGGACAAAATGTGGAGACCGGTCAATTTCAGGCACACATGATTGTTTCCATCAAGAACGACGGACCCGTGACGATAATGATTGACTCGGCTGATAGACAGCGGCCAAGAAGGGGTTGAGGTGAGAGCATGAGGCAATTCAAAGTGATCATTGAGAAACACATAGACGGATATGTGGGTTATCCCCTTGGATTAAATGGAGTCGTGGTCGGCCAGGGCGACAGCTATGAAGATGCATTGGCCGACGTGAAATCGGCAATCAAGGTTCATATCGAGACTTTTGGAGAAGAGGCATTTCTGGAAGAGTCGTCAATACTTGAGGCGTTCATTGCAGAGGCGGGAATGAACGTATAGTGCCGAGCTTTCCTGCGGACGCGCCTAGACGCAGAGTAATCCGAACGCTGGAGAGGCTGGGCTTTCGCCTTTTGAGGCAGCATCAGCATATAGTAATGGTGAAGGAGAACTCTGACGGCACAAGAACCCCTCTAACCATGCCTAACCACTCGAGAATCAAGCGCGCGACACTGAGAGCGATATGCACTCAATCAGGAATCAGCAGGGCAGAGTTTATTGATGCGTACGCAGGGTCAGGCTGAGGTTGATCAGCGCGGCGACCAGAATCCCATGATTCCTTCCGTAATGACGTGCGCCTCTGCCACGGGTACCACATCTACCACAACGATGTGAAACGACGAGTGCCCAGGATGCCCGCCAAGAGAAGCCGTTACTGAGTCGGTCAGCAGGTCGCCCGCGAACACGATGCTGGAGCTGTCAGGCGACCACACGGTGTGCGAGTAGGCGTACTGGTCGAAGAACTGGAATATCGTGAGTTGTTCGGCTGAAGGGGCAAAGTCCACCAGCCGTGTCCGCTCGTCACTTTCGACATCGTACAGTGCCCAGCTCAACGCTGTCTGTCTTTCCGATAGTGTAACGAGGACGATTTTTGTGCCGTCGGGCGACCAGAAGTAGGCCAGCACTGGCAGTTCCAACTCGATGACATCCTGTGACTCACCGACGGTCAGCACCGAAATGCCGTTGTAGATACGCATCGCCGTGTCCCGATACATCAGATACTGCGTAGCCTCCGCGACTGCGAGGTGTCTGCCAGTCGGGGACCAGAGAAATGCGGCTTCTCCTTCGACTCTGCGCAGAGGCGTGACTGACATTACATTGGGGCCATCCAGACGAACGCTCGATACGCTTGCGTTCAGCGCCCCCGGTTGAGTCCGCAGAGTAAGGGAGCCGTCCACGGGATGCAGCGCAGGGACTCTGTAACCAATCTCCCTGATATTCAATTGCTGAGGAGTGACTAGATCATCCCCTCCTATGAGGAAGTGGTCCACTCCGCGATGCACGGCAAGGCTGGAAGAGTCCTGGGACCAGGACATCCATAGAGGGCCATCATCGAGCAGTCGTTGCGCCTCCGGGTTGTCGCGCAGGTCGTCCATGAACAGGCTTAGACCATCAGCGGTGGTCGCGATAAATGCCAGGTGATTCCCGTCGGGGGACCAGAGCGGATAGTGAACGACGCCCTGTGCGAGCAGTCCTACCTCGCCCGGCTCACTTGCATATAGGACGCGATTGGCAGTTCCTGAATTGTCCGAAGCATAGAGATTGAGTTGAAGCTCGCCACCGTCTTCGATCACGCCGGAATACACAATTGTATTCGCGTCGGGCGACCAAGTGGGCCATGTGAAGAAGCCTTCGACCGCCGGGTTTATCATCCTCGCTTGAAGCCCATCCGGTGTCATGGTCATGACTTCGCCGTCCGCGTTCACGAATGCAATGAGGTTGACGCCGGGATCAGAAGTGGGGCGGAAAGCCGCGACAACCGCGGCACAAGCGAGGATGAGTACCAGGGCGAATAACCCTACAAAAAGCCTAGCCAACTTCAGGCGCTCACGATGCAAAGTCCAAGCTGATGTCGAGGTCTTTCGCCGAGTGGGTCAGCGCACCCACGGAGATGATGTCAACGCCAGAAGCGGCCGCTGCGCGCACTGTCTGCAAGGTGATGTTTCCGGAAGCTTCCGTTACTGCCCTGCCCTCTGCCATCCGCACTGCGATTGCCATGTCTTCCGGTCCCATGTTGTCGAGCAGGAGGATTTTGGCGCCCGCCTCAAGTGCTTCTTCGACTTGAGCCAGATCCTCGACCTCCACTTCGACGTTGATTGTGTGCGACTTCTCGCTGTTAGCCTTGCGGACGACATCACCGAGGCTCATTCCCATTTCGCGCAGGGCTTCGATGTGATTGTCCTTAATGAGGATACCGTCACCTAGGTTCTGGCGATGGTTGTATCCACCGCCTATTCTTACCGCGTACTTCTCCAGCGCCCTAAGGCCCGGAGTGGTTTTGCGCGTGTCAACGATTGTTGCGTCGAATCCGTCCACTTCCCGCACGTAGGCAGAGGTTTCGCTTGCGATGCCGGACATCCTGCGAAGGAAGTTGAGGGCAGTCCGCTCTGCCTTAAGCATTGGGTTCATTCGGCCGCTCACGGTTGCAATGAGATCTCCTGAACGGAGGTGTTCCCCGTCCCGAATGTGAACCTCGGTCAGCAGCGAGCTGTCGAATCGCTTGAATACGGCTAAAGCGACGTCCAAGCCTGCCAAGACGCCTTTCTCCTTGCCGACGAAGGACGCCTTCCCATTCAGCTCTTGCGGAATTAGTATGTCCGTCGTTGGATCTCCGATCGAGAGGTCCTCCGCAAGCGCCCTGTCGATGAGAGCTTCCGTTTCCAGTGTCATCTGAAACAAATGGCATTTACCTCATTTACCATTGAACCCATCTTGGAGTTTAATCGATCATCGCCAAGATGGGTCCAGCATTTGCAATCTGAGAGTTTCGTATTGGACTAGACGACTGCGAGCATCCTATCCAGCGACACCCTCGCCTGTTCTGCCGTATCCTCGTCAACGGTGATGCGATTCACGACGACGCCTTCGTTCAGACCATCGAGCACCCAGCTAAGGTATGCCGGATGGATTCGGTACATTGTGGAGCACGGGCAGACTACCGAGTCGAGGCAGAAAATCGTCTTGTCAGGGTTCTCGGCGGCGAGACGCTTTACCATGCTGATCTCAGTTCCCACAGCTATCACGCTGCCGGGTGCGGCGTCCGCCACGACACGTTTAATGTACTCGGTCGAGCCGTTGGAGTCCGCCGCCTGCACTACGTCCATTGTGCATTCGGGATGCACCACTACATGCACATCGGGGTACGTGGCGCGTGCCTGCTCAATCTGCTGTACGGTAAAACGGGTGTGAACTGAGCAGTGGCCCTGCCAAAGGATCAATCTAGCGTTTCGCAGTTCTTCTACGCTGTTGCCGCCGAAGGGCTTAAATGGGTTCCAGACGACCATCTCGTCGAGGCTGATGCCCATCTTCAGGCCGGTATTCCTTCCGAGGTGCTGGTCTGGCAGGAACAGGATGCGGCTACCGCGCTCCAGCGCCCACTCGAAGGTGGCAGGTGCGTTGGATGAGGTGCAGACTATGCCGCCGTTCCGTCCGCAGTGTGCCTTGATTGCGGCGGTGGAGTTCATGTAGGTGATAGGGATGATGTCGCCATCGTCGCCCAGTTCGTCATGCAGGTCGTCCCAGCAGTCGAGGACGTCGTCAATTCGCGCCATGTCTGCCATGGAGCAACCCGCCGCCAGGTTTGGGAGAATCACGCTCTGGTATGGTGCGCTAAGAATGTCAGCCGTCTCCGCCATGAAGTGGACGCCGCAGAAGATTATGTTCTCGGCGTTCTTCTGGGAAGCGGCGAACTGTGACAGGTTGAACGAGTCTCCCCGATAGTCCGCGTACTTGATAATCTCGTCGCGCTGGTAGTGATGGCCTAGAATCACCGCGCTGTCGCCGAGTTTCGCCCTGGCTTCGGCGATGCGTTCATCCAGCTCTTCAGGGGACATGCGCATGTAGCTTACAGGAAGTTTCTGCCAGCGCACGCCGGCGCTGAATTCATCCTCTAGCGATTTGGCTCGCAGCTCGTCATCCGTTTGGCAGAATGCGGACTGCTCAATCTCGGTGATTGGTATAGTTGGAATTCGCTGCTCGACAACCATAACGATATTCCCTCCAGACGCGCCTGCCCGCACCGAAATGCGTCAGGACGCTATCGTCCCCTGCAATGACCAAGGAGCTGTCTTATCTACACTAACGTTTACCATCTTACCGGCCAGGTTTGCATCCGGGCCGCCGTCGTTTATAAATACGAGCTTGTCGTTGCGATTTCGTCCGAACCACTTGCCGCGCTTTCGTCCCTCGACAAGTACATCAAAGCTACTGCCCAGAAATTGGGAGTTTATTTCGGTGGCAATTCGTTCCTGCAGAATCTCAATGGCCTTCAGGCGCAGCTTCTTTTCGTCCTGCGGCACATCATCCACGAGCATGCGTTCAGCGATTGTGCCGGGCCTGTTGGAGTATGCGGCCGCGTGGACCTTGTCGAATTTAATGTCCTCGATGAGTGATAGCGTTTCTTCAAATTGCGCGTCGGTCTCGCCGCAAAAGCCCACGATGACATCTGTGCTTAGGGACACATTTGGGATGCGCGATCGAATCTTGTCGATCAATCGGCGATATTCGTCGTTGGTGTAGCCGCGGCGCATATCCTCAAGTACTTTGTCATCGCCCGCCTGAAATGGCAGGTTAATGTGTTCGCAGACCTTGTCGAGTTCCGCAACGGAGTCGATGATGTGGTCGCTCATGTCGTTCGGGTGGGAGGTGAGGAAGCGCACGCGCTCAAGGCCGGAAACATCATTGACCGCAGCAAGCAGGTCTCCGAGATCGTGATCCTCTGGAAGGTCATGTCCGTAGGAGTCCACATTCTGTCCGAGAAGCGTGACTTCTTTGACTCCTCGCCTGACAAGCATCTCGGCCTCTTGCACAATCTCAGCGACAGACCGGCTGACTTCCCTGCCGCGCCTGTACGGGATGATGCAGAAGGTGCAGAACTTGTCGCAGCCGTGAATGATGGGAATGTATGTCGCTACATCGGGACGCGCAACTAGAGGGCCGATGCAGCCCTCGGTGTCGATGTCCATACGCTCGCCAATCAGGTCGATCAGTGGCTGATATTGCTGCGGCTGCATGAATACATCGACATACGGGAAGCGCTTTTGCAGTTCGTCCGTCTTGGGGCCAACCATGCAGCCCATTAGCGCGAGAACTTTGTCCTGATTGCGCTGCTTGAGGGGCTTCAGGCTGGTCATCATACCCACAACGCGGTCTTCGGCGCTCTGTCGCACTACGCAGCTGTTTAGCACGATGACATCCGCCTCTTTCGGCGATGTGCGTGGCTCAAAGCCCATCTGCCCCAGCGCGCTTTCGAGGCGTTCGGAGTCTGCCTTGTTCATTTGGCAGCCGACTGTCCAGATGTAGTATCCGTCCATTTGTGAAACTTTTCTCAATGTATAGGTAAAAAAATAAATAAATGGCGGAGGGAATGGGATTCGAACCCATGAGGGCCTTTTCAACCCTAACCGCTTAGCAGGCGGCCGCACTAGACCTCTATGCGATCCCTCCTTGCCGATTCGATACTCTAATATAACAGACGCCGGACATTATTGGCAACCATGATGATTGTGATTTTCATAACAATCAAAGTGATGATCGCAGGTTTTCGCAAGGTTATTCAAGGATGTGTCGGTTGTCGTGCATTAGTGGATCTTCGATGGTGCGGCTTCGTAATTCTGGCGGGATAAGGCGTGAAATACCGCCTGATTGCTCCGCAAAGGAGGCTACGAGCCGCTTACGCTGACCGCACTTGCCTGCTTGGCGCAGTCGTCTTCCTGGCTGCCGACCCAGACCTCGCCGCCTTCGAAGAACTCCTTCTTCCAGATAGGCACAATCTGCTTGATGCGATCGATGGCGTACGCGCTCGCCTCAAAGGCCTCTCTGCGATGCGGCGATGCAATTGCGACTACGAGGCTGATGTCGCCGATTTCCAGCCTGCCGAGCCGGTGTGCTATTGAGACATTTGCGATGCCCCACTTCTCTTGAATCTCATCGGCGACTCGCGCCAGTTGGTTGTCCGCCATCGGGCGATACGCTTCATATTCGAGGTAGAGAACCTTGCGCTCCGCCGTGGAATCTCGCGTGGAGCCAAGGAAGGTAACCACGGCGCCATTCCCATCCTGCTTCACACTCTCGGTGATGGCTTCGGGGCAAAGTACTTCATTAGTGATCGTTATCATAGCTTCACAACCTCAGGGTATTTGGGCAGAGAGGGCAGTTCATGAATGGCAATTCAGTAGCATCAGCCGCCACTGACCGGCGGAATGAATGCGACCTCGTCATTTTCGCTCAGGGGGTAGTCGTGCTCCTGGTATTCTTCGTTCACGGCAATCATGAGGCGCGAAGAGTCGCCGGAAAGCGAGGGATGCAGCCGCAACAATTCGCTCGCCGCATCCTGCACGGTTGCGGCGTCGGGCAGGTTCATCTCCAGGTCGGAGGTACCCGCTTTCTCTTTGTAGCTGGCAAACAGCTTTATTCTGACTCGCAGACTACAGCCTCCTAACAGATGCAGATTGCACCAATTATATCACGCTGAAATCCACGTCAATCTAATAGGCTAGGGCGCCGCCATTTACGTGGAAGGTCTGGCCCGTGATGAATGATGCATCGTCTGACGCCAGAAATGCGCAAGTAGTCGCAATCTCCTGGGGCAAGCCCAGCCTGCCCACTGGAATACCAACTGCGCGAGCGTCAGGAGGTCCCGCGAAGGCGTTGGGATTTTCGGGCAGTGGTGTGGTATCGAACGCGCCCGGAACGATGTGGTTCACGAGGATGTTGTGCTCAGCCAGCTCGGCGGCGAGCGCACGGGTGAGGCCAAGCGCTCCCATTTTCGAAGCACAGACATGCGCCCAATGCGCCCTGCCCTTGAAGGCATTCAAGCCGGACACATTGACAATTCGGCCCCAGCTACGCTCCATCATGCCCGGAATGACAGCCTGAGAGGCGAAGAAGGGCCCATCGAGATTGACGGCTAGTACGCTGCGCCACTGCTCCAAGGACATGTTTGTTATCGGGTCGGCGGCGCGCAGTCCGGCATTGTTGATCAGGATGTCAATGCGGCTGAATGCCGATAGCGCGTCCGACACCATTGCGTCAACCTGGTCCTTTATGCCCACATCCGCGATAGTGGCAATCGCCGAGCCGCCGAGCGCCTCTATTTCTCCAACTACTGCGTCTGCCTCCGAGCGATTGCTGCGCGCGTTAACCACAACAGTTGCGCCACGCCGGGCGAGTTCCAGGGCAGTTGCGCGTCCTATGTTTCTTCCGGAACCTGTGACGATTGCGACTTTACCTTCGAGTGTCATTGATCATCCTCCTGCGCTGTCTTCATTATGGCTATTCTGGATGGAATCTCGACAGCGGAATTGTAGCAGACGGACATCAATGTGAGTGCTGGTGCGCTCCCCAAGGAAGAGTCAATGAGCGGAGTCTTCAAAATTGCAGGTTCTTGGTGAGATTCTAGACCTCCGTGATACAATACGCGCCATGAAAAAAGCGATCCTGCCCTTTCTGTTGATACCGCTTCTGGCAGCTGCATGTCTTGAGCTTACCCCCAATGTCTCCACAGACTTTTCTGAGATAGAAGCGCGCGCTGTGTTCGAATCGGAAGTGCGGACTATGTGCGATCACAAGAAGTCTCGCATACCGGCAATCCTTCGCAGCATAGAAGGCTCAGAGGCTATGCCAACCATTGATCACTGGGTGTTTACCTTAGGGGATATGGAAGCGCAGATTTTTCCGTCAGGGCTGGTTACAGGTGAATTTCATCGCCATATTCAGGAAAGTCTCTGCCGGTAGGAAAGCTACTGGTGGACTTTCCCGGTCGGTCAGATAATCTCACCAGACAAGGGGTCCATCACGAGGACAATCTGATTGACTTGCAGCCCCAAGGAGTCGCGCACTCCTATTAGCGCCTCAATAGCCTGCTCGCGCGTGCCCCAGCCGATGTCGTTCACTATCGCGGTCATTTCCTCGCCGAGCCGTGCTACCTGCGGGCTGCGCTCCCTGAAGACGGTTTCCAATTCTGCCCATTCATTCGCATTCAGTATTATCTGCAGTTCACAGTAGCGTATCGCCCAAGTTGTAAACCAGGGCGTACCGTACTCCGGCACGGGACTGCCAGCAACTCCACTCAGCGAGCCGTGAAGCATGCGCTGCCTGATGAAGTCGTTCAAGAATCCCATCTCGACACGCAGTAGTTCCTCAAGTGGCGGGTGAAAAATCATCTCTTCCAGATCGGCGCCTATTCGGGCTTCCACGGAGTCCGGCGGGTATTGCGGCCCCCTGACCGTCTTTGGATAACCTCGCTGCCGCTGAACGATATGAAAGAGTTCGTGCGCGACATGGTAGGCGAGGTCGTCGTCGGGTAAGGCTGCCCAAGCAGGTAGTTCAGGTGCGCTCAGGTCATAACCCTGATCTCCGAAGACTACACTGTGCCCCGACTCGATTTGCTCAGATGCAACCGGAATTTCGCTGCGAAAGCGCTCCCAGAACTCGTCGAATGGCGGCGGTAACTCACGCCCTAAAATGTTCATATCCTCTCCAGGTCGCCGCCTAGTCCGCGGCCTGTGGCGCTGGCGTAGGATTGGTCTCCTGCACCTGCGGACGCTTGACAGTCAGCATCAGGAAGGCTCCCAGCACATTCAGAAGGCCGAAGAAGGCGAATGGTATGAAGTATGTGCCAGTTGTGTCGAACATGAACCCTGCGAACAGCGGCGCGAAGATCATGCAGATATTGTTCGGCATCTGGGAAATGCCCATTATGGTGGCGAACGCCTTGCGCCCGAAGTATTCACCACGAATGGATGTCAGAAGAGGTATGCGTCCGCCAAAGCCGATGCCGTAGAGAACGGCAAATATCAGAGCCATGAATATCTCGTCCGTCACTGCTATGAGCATTATTGCTATGCCTTGGAGCAAAATGAAGAAAAAGATCAGTGGTGGCTTCGGCATCTTATCGGCCAGCCAACCAGCGACGAACTGAGTGGGCAGCGCAAGTATTGTATATATGAGCACAATCGTGCCTGCACCGCTCAGTGACATGCCCATATCCGTTAGCTTCGGGGCGAGGTGCAACGCCAGCGTCACTATGGACACGCTCGAAGACATGTGGACGATTGTGAGAATCCAGAAGGCGCGAGTCCTGAGCGCCTGCATTGCTGTGAACTCCTGCTCGTCATCGCCACTAGCAGAGGATGATGCTTGCGTAGCGCCGGCTTCTGAACCTCGTTCCTGTGAGCGTCGCGTACCTGGACGCTCTCCGTCAGGAAGCTGGCCTATGTCTTCGGGCTTGTCGCGCAATACGGTGTACACAGGGAGGATCAGGGCACCAAGGAAGATAGCAATGCCGAATGTCGTCCAGCGGAAGCCGTGCAATTCGATTCCAAGCGCGAGAACAGGCACAAGCAGCCCGCCGAGGTGGATGCCGGACATAGAAGTCGCAATCGCGAGCGAGCGCTGGCGCACGAACCAGTTGTTCATCAGCGACATCAGCGCCAGCCAGCCGCCGACACCCGATCCCAAGCTTATCGTGATGAATGCGACGTAGAACTGCCATACGCCACTTTCTAATCTGAATATTCCGATGTTCCAGAAGGCGTTATTGCCTACCTGTGAGAACATCAGGAAACCGAATGCCATAAGCAGGTATCCGAACAATATCATTCGGCGGTTGCCCACCTTGTCGATGAGCCAACCTTCGATGGGCCCGATGACCGCTCCCTGCGCGCGGGAAAGAGAGAATGCGCCGGATAGCACCGTGCGACTCCAGCCGAACTCGGTCTGCAGAGCCACAAGAAAAGTGCCAAGCCCCTGGAAGACGGACACTGCCATAAGCGTGAGCAGCACGACGGCGATGCCGACGAGCCACCATCCATAGAAAACGCCGCGCACCAAGCCCACAACATCGGAGGGAGAGCGCACGGCGTTCACGGGAATTCGCATGGCGCAAGTGTACAGACCTTGCGGCGGTCAGTACAAGCGATTGGTGTCAATGCAGCAGCATGCCGCGTTCCGCGCCGCGTCTGATGCGCCCGTACTCCGAGCTCAGCTCAGCTCCCAAAATCAGGATAAGCCCGCTCAAGTACGCCCAAAACATCAGCGCGATGACCGGGGCGAGCGCGCCGTACAATGACCTGAAGTTGGCGAAGCTATGAAGGTACACGATGAACAGGTTCTTGGTTATTTCGAAAAGCACGGCGGCGACAAGTGCGCCAATCCAGATGTACTGCCAGTAAGTTTTCGTGTTCGGCACATACTTGTACAGCAGCAGAAACACTGCAAACACAAGCGCGAACGAACTTGCTTGCAGTATCGCTACGCTGTTGGCATCAAGCAGCATGTTCGCAAATGGGAAGTCCTCAGTTGCGAAGCGTTCGTACGCCCTGAGAAATGTGGTAATGGTTGTGGATGACAGGAACAGGAACCCAGTCAGCAGCGCCATAAGCAACTGACGCGCCTTGCTGATGTGAAGCGGCCTGTCCTGATGCACATCCCAAGCGCGGTTGATTGAGCGCGTGATTCCCCCAAACACCGCACTACCCGACCATAGCAAGCTGACGATGGCGAACGCTCCTATTGTGCCGCGTAAGACCAGCAGGCTCTCTATCTGCTGATTGACGAAATCCTCGGAACCGGGAAGGAAGCTCGTCACCCACCCTGTGATTTGCCTGTGCGTGACTGCGTCGTCAATCAGGAACGACGTGATGGCGATAAGACCCAGAATGAGCGGGAATAGAGAGATAAGTGCGTAGTACGAGATAGCCGCCGCCATGTGCGTGGCGTCATCGTCGGACATCTCCTGCAGGGTCCGCGCAATCAGCCTGAGCACAAAGTTGCGGCGAATTTTTTGGACGATGCCCCTGGTTCGGAACCGGGCAATCGTTTTGGTTCGCCTGATAATGTTGTTGACTCGTATGGTATTTGTCATAGTCTCAATTCACAATTATAACAAACAACAGGTCGATAGACTCCTTTGCATTGTGACGCGCTAGCTGCAGTGGACGCAATACATTGACAGCGAAACGGCCTACGAATAGCATCGAACTAACTTGCCAGCCAGTAAATCCACCCCCATTGCACGAGGTAACTTCACTTGTCCCACATTGGTCTCAAATGCTCCGAATGCTCTGCACATTATGATGCCGATATGCTCACGCTGCACTGCGAACTGTGCGGTAATGTCCTTGATGTTTCCTATGCGGACAACGGCGACGGGCAGCAATCATCCGGTATGCCTACGCCGCTTCATCAACCTGCAGAAGCGATTTCACTTGGGGAAGGCGGGACGCCAACGGTCGCTCTGCGGAATCTGGGGAAAGCACTTAATGCCGGCATGCTGTTCGCCAAGCTGGAGATGATGAACCCGACGGGGTCATTCAAGGACAGGGGCACGGCGATGATGATGAGCGTTGCCAGAGAATCGGGCGTGGAAGAAGTGGTTGAGGACTCGTCGGGCAACGCTGGCGCATCCGTTGCCGCCTACGCTGCCAGAGCAGGCATCCGAGCGCATATATTCGCGCCGTCGAGCGCACCTGCTGCAAAACTGGAACAGATTGGCGTCTATGGCGCAACGACACACCGAATCGATGGAGACCGACAGGCCGTAACGGATGCAGCGATGGAGTTCGCCGAGCGCAATGGAATGGTCTATGCTTCTCACAATCTGAGTCCCTACTTCACGGAAGGCACCAAGTCCTTTGCCTATGAGGTGGTCGAGCAGTTCGGCGAGGAAGTACCGCAGCACATAGTAATACCCGTCGGAAACGGGTCTCTGCTAATTGGCGCACATATCGGCTTCAAGGAACTACTGCACAGCGGGCGCTTGTCTGCCCTGCCCAAACTGCACGCCATTCAAGCGAGAGCCATAATGCCATTGGTTTCTGCCTTCATTGACGAGAGCAAACCTTTGCCTGCTGCGGGAAGCACAATCGCAGGGGGCATTGCCGTCGCCAATCCGCCACGGTTGAGGCAGTCACTGCGCGTGCTGCGCGACACCGGAGGTACGGCGGCCACTGTGGAGGAGCAGGACATCATTCGCTGGCAGCGCCTGCTTGCGCAGCGTGAAGGCATATTCGTTGAGCCAACATCAGCTGCCGCATTCGCCGGTGTGGAAGCGCTCATCGAGGGCGGCAAGATTCAGGCGGATGAGTCTATACTTGTCGCGGCAACCGGCTTCGGATTGAAGGACGCGATTCCCGCCCAACAGGACTAGCGATAGGCCTCGATTGCCGCTTCGAATCCGGGGAGCGCTCCCTCCAGTGTGTGGTCGTCGAGGCAGTAGGAGATGCGGAAGTAGCCCGGCAGTCCGAATCCCCTGCCAGGAACAACCAGCACCTTGTGCTCCTGCAATGTAGCGACAAACTCAACATCGTCGGGCGTCGGAGAAGCCGGGAACATGTAGAAAGCGCCCTGTGGCTTGACGAGGCTGTAGCCCATCTCTGTCAGGCTGCCGTACAGGAAGTCGCGCTTTCGCTGATATGCCGCGATGTCAACCGTCGCGGATTGCAGCGCCCTGACTATGTTCTGCATGAGCGCCGGAGCGTTGACGTATCCGAGCGTCCTGTTGCAGAATACCAGACCGTCCATGAGCTCTGCCTTGTCGTCGTAATCGGGATGGACTGCGATGTATCCGATGCGTTCTCCCGGTAGGGCGAGGTCCTTCGAGTGTGATGTTGCGACTATGCTGCGCTCGTGGTGGTGGAATATGTGCGGATATTCCAGTCCGTCAAACAGCAGCCTTCGATAAGGTTCGTCGCTAACGAGAAAAATCTCGCGTCCGTATTCGGCTTCGGCTTCCTTGATGGCAGCGCACATCTCGTCAAGCAATGCTGCGCTGTAAAGAACGCCAGTGGGATTGTTTGGCGAGTTGATTAGCACGGCCTTTGTCCGTTCGTTGAAGGCATTTTTCAGCGCTTCCATGTCGGGCAGGAAGTTCTCGTCGGGCGGGACTACACGGCAAGAGCCTCCGTGATTATCGGCGTAAAAGTGGTACTCAACGAAGAACGGCGAGAAGATGATGACCTCGTCACCTGGGTCGAGAAGGGTTTTCAGCACGACGTTTAGCGCACCGCCCGCTCCGCATGTCATAACTATTTCGGCAGCGCTGAAATCGAAGCCGGTCTCGCCGGTAAGCTGCTCAGCCACGGCGGCTCGTGTTTCTTCGTATCCTGCGTTGGGCATGTAGCGGTGCATGCCCGGGGCGGGGTCGTTGGCGATGCGCCGGAGCTCCTCGAAGAATTCTGGGGGAGGCTGCATCACAGGATTACCCAGTGAGAGGTCGAATACATTCTCATCGCCGAATTGCCGCTTCAGTTCTATGCCCTCCTCGAACATCCTTCGTATCCAGGAGCCCTGTTCAAGCATGCCGCGTATCTTATTTGAAACTGCCATGTCCCAACTTTCATACATCTTTAGATTGGGCGAAGCGTCGCCCGAAGACGCTTGGATTTTGCCCCATAGGACAGGCAGTGTCAATTGGGGCTGCGACAATCTGTGGAATGTCGCGAGGCGGCGGCAGGAGATCGCGGCACCACGCATTGCATCCTAGGCATATCAGTTGAGCCTAGTGCAGGCGTCCCCTGAGCCTGGGGTCCAGGTGGTCGCGCAACCCGTCGCCGAAGATATTGAAGGCGAGTATGGTGATCGTTATGGTCATACCGGGGAAGAGCACCAGCCACCAAGGGGGCTTGAATGCGTCGCCCAGCACACCGCCCAGCATGTTACCGAGGCTGGGATTGGGCGGCGGTATTCCGAGACCGAGGAAGCTGAGCGCGGCTTCAGCGAATATTGCGCCGCCAAGACTAACGCTGGCGATCACCATTAGCGGCGCGATGCACTGTGGGGTTATGTGAACAAACATGATCCGCAATGGCGAGGCGCCCAGCGCACGCGCCGCCTCTACATATTCCATCTCCCGTACTGAGAGCGTTACTGATCGAATTACACGGGTGGTTCCCGCTACGCCCGTAATTGCTATGGCGGCGATGACTGTGTACAAGCCGGAGCCTACGCCGACGAGCAAGAGCATTGCCAGAATGATTCCAGGGAACGACATGAGGATGTCCAGGAACCTCTGGCTTATCAGATCGAATTTGCCGCCCGTGTAGCCCGTAAGAATGCCCCACGAAAAGCCGATCAGCTTGCTAACTGACACTGCCAGGATTGCGACGTAGAGCGATGTGCGCGCGCCTACAATGATGCGGCTCAAGACATCCCTGCCAAGGTGGTCGTTGCCCAATGGACGCTCCAGCGATGGACCTTTTCTGAAGAACGAAGGGAAGGTTTCGAGTGGGTCGTTTGGGGAGATTACATTTGCGAATACTGCTACCAGCACGAGGAATGCAAGGAATCCTGCCGCAACCGCGCCAATCGGTGAAGTGCGGCAGAAGCGCGAAATCAGGCCATACGAGGCGGCGAACCAGCGTGAGGCAGTTCCTCTTTCAGGCTGCGGTCCGGGTATGCTGCCGACTTCCTTCATTGTATGACCTTGTATAACCCTGGCTTCAGTCTTCTCGTACTATTGATAACGGATGCGCGGGTCCAGCATGCCGTAGAGCAGATCAACGATGAGATTTATTATCACGAATGAGACTCCGTACAGCAGCACGACGTTCTGTATGATCATCCAGTCACGTTCTGCGATTCCATTGACTAGAGTCGTGCCGAGGCCCGGCACCGCGAAGGCTCGCTCAACGGCAACCGATCCGCCCAGTAGGAACGCCAACTGAATGCCTGATATGGTTACTACGGGAAGCAGGGCATTACGCAGGGCGTGGCGCGCTATCACGAGTCTTTCAGCAAGTCCCTTGGCTCTGGCAGTGCGCACGTAATCCTCGCTGAAGACTTCCAGGAGAGTTGCCCGGCACATACGGGCGAGTTCGGCGCCCAGATTGATTGCCATGACGAGCGCGGGGCCAATGACTATGGTCAGATTGCCTATGGGATCGTCCCACAGGTGAATTATCGTTAAGGGCGGTCTCCATTGCCAGATGAGCACAGTCGCAAGAATCAGCGTGAGGCCCAGCCAGAAGCTCGGGACAGCCATGAAAAATGTCACGACCACGCGGACTATGTAGTCGATCCATGTGTTGCGCCAGGCGGCGGCAATCAAACCCACAGGAAGCCCGATCATCCATGACATGGCAACCGCGAGGATGGCTATTTCTACGGTAATGGGGCCGCGCCGCAGGATCGTGTCTCTTATCGGCCTATCCTGCCAGAAAGACCTTCCGAAGTCGCCCCTTAGGACATCGCCGATCCAGCTCATGTATTGCAGATAGAGTGGCTTGTCCAGCCCCAGACTCGCGCGCGCCCCTGCAAGTTCTTCTTCCGTGAGAATGTGCAGCCCCTCGGAC
The DNA here is from genome assembly GCA_002238855.1 of SAR202 cluster bacterium bin90. Classification (GTDB taxonomy): domain Bacteria; phylum Chloroflexota; class Dehalococcoidia; order Lucifugimonadales; family JADFKI01; genus Bin90. Next base: position 44,813 of record MPND01000009.1, on the reverse strand, counting down.
TCGCCGTAAATTGCGAGGAGTGGATCGCCGGGGAGGATGCGCATGGCGATGAAGATCAACGCGGTCACGCCAAAGAGTGTGGGAATTGCCAACACGAGGCGCTGGTATAGATATTTCCGCATTGCTTAAGCCGCTGCCTAAACCTTCCTGTGGTTGACACGCAACCCATGCTTTATTGTGGGCATTCAGAGCCGTGTTGTCTGATTCTTCACGCTGTCAAACAACGGTAGCTCTTGAGAGGGGCGAATTATTGTGAGGAATTGTCCCCCCTCTCAATGAGTGGAGAGAGGGGGGCATTACAGTTGTAGAATTACTTGTTGCAGCCTTATCGAGGGTTGCTTACCTGTCGAGCCAAGCGGTGTCGAGGCGCTCCCAGAGCACATGCAGCCTAGTCTCCATCGACATACCCTTGACATCCTTGCTCCATGCAGGTGAATGTCCGCAGAAACCGATGTGATAGAAGGGCGGGTTCGCGTCTAGAATATCCATGCCCTGATTAAACAGTTCGGCACGGGCAAACGGATCCAGTTCGCCGGCGAGTTGGTCCAGCACTGCGTCGAATTCAGGGTTGGCGTAGCGTGACCAGTTCTGCGAGCCACCGGTTCTCAGGTAGATGTTCCACATGGGGAACGGGTCGAGAATCTGGCCGGCGTAGTCGCCGTTCCTGAACATGTCGAAGTTGCCATCGTGCAGAATTTCGCTCTGGAGCGCGCGCTCCACAAGCTTAATGTCCGCCTGAATGTTCAGTGTCTTTCTCAGTTCGTCCACAAACAGCGGCACTGCGACCTCTGCCGTGGTGGGCAGGTTCCAGGTCGTGATGGTCATCTCGAATCCGTCAGGATAGCCGGCTTCTGCCAGAAGGCGCTTCGCCTCGGCGATGTCCTCTTCCTTTTCTGCACGGTAGCCTGGCATCTGGAGTATAGCGTTGGGATCGGTGGAGAATGGGCTCGGCTTAGGAATCCAGCGCGTTACGAACGTAGGCTCCCAGACCGGGGTGTACCCGTCAATCTGAGTCTGGCGGCTGATAGCGAGGTGTATCGCTCGCCGTACTCTGGGGTCGTCGAACGGCGCCCGCTCGTTGTTAATGGCGAAGTTGTGCGAATTCAGGCAGTCGTAAGTAACAGCGCCAATATCCTGCCTCTTCTTCGCTTCAGCGTGCGTGTCAGGCGAGATGTTCCACGAGAAGTCAGCCTGTCCGGTCAGGACTGCGGCTCCCCTGTCAGGCCAAGTGGGAACGTGCAGCATCGTCAGACCGTCAAGGTAGGGCAGTTCCGGATTCCAGTAGTCCGGGTTCGCCTCGAATTCCCACTTCTCACCTGGTAGATGGTCAACGAATCTGAAGACACCGGTACCCGGAGCGACTTCAATCTGGCGCAGGTCATAGTTGTTCTCTTCCAGGGACTTCTTCGAGTAAACCAGCAGTGGTGAACTCGTCAGCAACTCGACGAAGTATGGCGTGGGTGAGTTTAGGTTAAATGTCGCAGTGTAGTCGTCAATTTTCTCAACAGAATCAATCATCGGCAGCAGGTCCTTGCTCCTGCTGGAGACGCCGGACGGTGGATCTATGATGCGTGTAAAGTTGGCGACTACATCGTCCGCGCTGAATGGCGTGCCATCGTGATATGTGACCCCGTCCCTTAGGTTGAACGTTTAACCCATTCCGTCGGGAGAAGCTTCCCACGACACGGCAAGGTCAGGAGCGATAGTCCGCAGTCCGTCAGCCAGGTTCTTAGTCACGACCTTGTTGTACAGGTGACCAAGCACGTGCGAGCCTGCGCCCTGCTGCACGTCGAAGTTTGTCATGGTTACGCCGAAGGCGGTTCGCATGTTGCCGCCGCGCTTTGGGTTAGGTTCGGGGGCGCGCATCATGTATGTCGCTTCCCGTGCCTGTCGAACCGGAGTGGCTACGACTACTACCTCAACCTCTTTGACGACTTCCTTGACGACTTCCGTCTGTACTTCCTTTACCACCTCGACTTCCACTTCCTTGACGACCTCAACCTCTTTCACAACCTCCCTGTCAACTGGGACTTCTTTCACCACCTCAACTTCCACTTCCTTGACGACTTCGACCTCCTTCACCACTTCCCTATCAACTGGAACCTCGACCACTTTTTCTACAATTTGCGGTTCTGCAGAGCCGCAAGCGACAATTGCCATGCTTGTTATGATTGCGATTATGACAACGAAGAATAACGACAAACGATTCATTTGCTCCTCCACGGAAAGGCAACTAAGGTGCATTGGTGTACATCGTATTAGCCGTCAGCTTGCTCGGTCCGCAAACCTGCGGCGATGTTACACTGGGCCTTAAGTTATGTCAATAAAGTAGCTGGGTGGACTAAGTGCGGGAGTCTGCTGACGAAATAGTCAGGCGGCAGTACATTGCAGAACGACCCTACTCCCACACAGCGGTATGACAAGGGATGAAAACATCTGATGAGATTTGAGCCACCGGGGCCCAGAGTATCTTTCAAGAGAGGCAGAAAACGACGATTTCTGCTTCCAGGGATATTATTGCTCTGCGGATTTCTAGCAGTGATGTTCTCCATAAGCGCGTGGAACTACTTCGATATTTCTCTCAGGCAGGTGACGCCGTCAACAATGCTGACGGAGACGGCAGACGCGATGCCAATTATCGTCATGCCACCGTCGGGAGTGGTTGAAAGGATATTTCAGACCGGAGGAGACATCTCCGCACCGCCTGCAATATATGGCGGCACAGCTTACATCGTGTCGGGACGCCGCGCCGAGACGGGCAGCATAACCGCGCTGGACTTGGATACCTGGATGTCAGCTTGGACTTACAGGCTAAACGGGGTGTCAGACTATCGTCCATCCGTGGCGGGGGATTTTCTCTACGCAGTTTCCAGAGACGGTAGGACTATCGCTTTGGACCGCCACACCGGTCAGGAGATTTGGACACACAGTTCGAAGGACATTGTGCTGGGAAGTCCGGTGGTGCGAGATGGCGTGCTCTATGTCGCCTCAGACGGCATTCAAACCCTGGACGCCGTGACTGGCGAGTTGCTCTGGACTCATGAGACCGAAGGAGGACGCACGATCAGCCCGCTCACATTCAGCGATGGCATCTTGGCGGTGTTGAGCGAAGGCAATCACCTTAACCTCGTTGACGCGGCCAAAGGGAAGCGTCGTCGCACTACCCGACTCTGGTTCGGTGGAGCAGGGCCACCTGTCATACTTGGAGATACGGTCGTGTTATCCGGTGATCGCGGGAGCATCCAAGCCATCGATCTGCACGCCAGGGATGTTCCCATGGAGAAGGCAATTCGTTTCTGGTGGACGAAGCTATGGCTCTACAAGTCGGCGCCCCGCCCCCCTGATCCGGTTGGCTACTTATGGCACCATAGGGGCATTGGCGGATTGGCAGCGACGGTGGTTGCAGCGAGAGACGACAGGCTGTATTTCGTGTCCAGAAATGCGGACCACAGCGCCAATGTCACGGCTTTGGACGCGAACACCGGGGATGCACTCTGGAATTTCACATCGCAGGCACCAGTTGCGGGTGGGACAGTATTGGTGGACGGCACGTTGGTCTTTGGCACCCAGGCAGGAGAGGTCTTGGGTCTGAGTACCTCTACGGGCGAAGTGGAATGGCGGTTATCCATGGGCATTCCCATCAGTTCAATCGCCGTGGCTGGGAATGGCACCCTGCTACTTGCCTCGGTGGCCGGCGCTATATATGAGGTCAGATAGCAGCTTTCATCTTCCACTGAATTCGTTTTTGGACAAGAGACCTTCGCGCTATCAGCCGTGCTAAACTGTACGCCAAATGGTATCCTACAAGTCGATGGAATCTAGCACTCAAGCGGTGCGAGTCGCTTGAACTGGAGGCGGATTTTGGACAAGGTAAGGATGGCAATTGTTGGCTGTGGGACGATCTCCCAGCTGAACGCGCCGGGCTATCTGATGCACGAGCATTGCGAGGTAACTGCTCTATTCGATCCGCAGACGGAGCGCGCTGAGCAGAGGGCACGCCAGTGGGGCATTACGCCGCGCATTCACGAGTCTTTTGAAGACTTGCTCAATGACTCGGAAGTGGATGCGATTGAACTGCTGACTCCCACACATCTACACCCGCAGCAAATTGTGGACGGGCTGAACGCCGGAAAGCATGTCTCCTGCCAGAAGCCGATCTCCTCTACGGTAGCCGAGATCGATACCATTGAATCCGCACTCCAGAGCGCAACGACCAAGTACCGCACGACTGAGAATTTTCTATATTACCCACCGATAGTGAAGGCGAAGGAGTTGCTTGACGCCGGTGTCATCGGAGAGCCTTCGATGGTTCGCATCAGAACGGTTCGTGGAAAACTGGCGAACCAGTCGCAGATTGAAACGATGCCCGGCGCGTATGTGTGGCGCCGCGATCCCACCCTCCACGCGGGGGGCATGCTGTACGATGACGGCTGGCACAAGTACGCGACGGCAATACACTGGATCGGGGAAATCGAAAGCGTACAAAGCATCGTCACCCGCTCGGATGATTATCTTGATGAGACTCCAAGCGCCGCAATCTGGAAGTTCAAGGACAGGAATTGCCTCGGAGTCCTCGAATATTCCTCGGCTCCTGAGATGGAGATTCGCGGCAGGTATTACGCAGCCGACGAGTTCTTCGAGATCCAGGGCAGCAAGGGCGCAATCTGGGTTACGCGCTGCACAGGCGAGATGCTTGACCTGCCACCCGTGATGATCGTCAAAGGGACGGAGACAACCGGCATCCAAGTGCCCATGGACTGGATTGAGAGCTTTAATGGCGCGGCGGGGCAGTTCATCGACTGCATCATAAGCGACGAGCAGCCGGACATGGACATCGCATTCTCACGCCACGCTATGCAGGTGGCGATGTCAGTCTATAAGGCAGCCGACGAGGAGCGCCCAGTGCAACCCTCGAGCCTCACTTAGCAGAACGTCTCAGTCACTTTCATATCGCATTAGAATTGAGTTTCAGGAATAGTAGAAGTATGCCAAACCTAGCAGCCAATCTGACAATGATGTTCAATGAGGTCGATTTCCTTGACCGATTCGCCGCCGCCGCGAACGCCGGCTTCAAGGGCGTAGAATATCTATTCCCCTATGACTATGAACCGGCGCAGCTCGCCGAAAAGCTGGAGCAGCACGGGCTGACGCAGGTCCTGCACAATCTGCCGGCCGGCGACTGGGCAGCGGGTGAGCGTGGGATAGGCTGTCATCCCGACCGCGTGGGCGAGTTCCAGGAGGGCGTAGGAAGGGCGATAGAATACGCAACCGCACTGAATTGTCCGCAGGTGAATTGTCTCGCAGGCATCGCGCCAGCAGGCGTATCAAGCGAAGATCAGGAAGTGACACTAGTCGGCAATTTGAAGTTCGCCGCGGAACAGCTAAAGGCTGCAGGAGTTATCCTGCTCATAGAGCCTATTAACACCATCGACATTCCAGGGTTCATTCTCAATTACCCTGAGCATGCCAGGGACCTTATAGGGCGCGTCGGCTCCGACAACCTGTTCCTGCAGCATGATCTCTACCACATGCAGATCATGCAAGGAGACCTTGCGCGCAACATCGAACGAAATCAGGACATCATTCGCCACATCCAGATTGCGGATAACCCAGGTCGCCACGAACCCGGTACTGGTGAGATAAACTATCCTTACCTGTTCGGCTACCTTGACGGAATCGGCTACGACGGGTGGATCGGGTGCGAGTATGTCCCGGCTGCGACAACCGCCGAAGGGCTCGGCTGGACAGAACCATATCTGTGAAGGCTGGGAACAGACCACCAGCAATTGCCCCTGTAACTGACAATTGATTGCTGATACCTGAAACCTGACAGTGAGGTTAGAGATGGCAACGGCAATTCCAGAGCAATCGGACGCCTACCAGGACCACGACACGACACTCAGGCAGATTCAAGATCGCGTCCTCTGGCTGGCCATGCAGATGGTCCACTACGCCAACAATGTGCGCCACTCGCCTGACGGCAAGGTCGGGGGACACCAGGCTTCCAGCGCATCGGTCGTAACCATATTGACCTCGCTCTACTTCGATTACATGAGGGCAGGCGACCGGATATCCGTTAAACCACACGCCTCCCCCGTTTTCCACGCAATACAGTACCTGCTGGGTAACTTAGACGGCAAATACCTGAAGACGCTTCGCGGTTTCCACGGCTTGCAGGCATATCCCAGCCAGACCAAGGACCCGGACAATGTGGACTTTTCCACCGGCTCTGTGGGCCTGGGTCCCGTCGCTCCCAACTTCGCTGCACTCACGGAAGAATATCTGCGCTCGCACTTGCACTCTTACAACCGCGCGCCAAGGCGATACATCAGCCTCGTGGGTGATGCCGAGTTGGACGAAGGATCGATCTGGGAAGCCATCTCAGAGTCAGAGATGGCTGAGCTTGACAATGTGCTTTGGGTAGTGGACCTGAATCGTCAGAGCCTCGATCGCATTATTCCGGGTATTCGCGTGCAGAGTTGGCGGGAGATGTTCGCTGCCAACGGCTGGAACTTCATCGACGTGAAGTATGGCAGGCGTCTGCAGAGCGCATTCGCGGAGCCAAACGGCGAACTGTTGCAAATGTGCATTGACGATATGTCCAACGAAGCTTACCAGCGGCTGCTGCGCGTTGATCCATCCACGCTGCGGGAGTGGCTCCCTCGCTCAAGCAAATATCCAAGAGACCTCACGCGATTTATCAGCAGATGGGATGACAGCGAGTTCCATAGTCTGTTCAGCAACCTGGGCGGTCATGACTTTTCCATGCTCAGGGACGCTTTTGCTCGAGCCGATGAGTTGCGCGGTCCAACAGTGGTCTTTGCTTACACTTTCAAGGGATGGATGCTGCCGTCAATTGGAGACCCGCGTAACCACTCGAACCTGCTTTCACCGGCACAGATGGAGGAGTTGCGGGAACACATTGGCGTCCCGGAGGACGAAGTCTGGAATGGCTTCGCGCCGGACTCCGCGGCAGGACGGGCGTGCAGAAGCATTGCCGCACGACTGCGTCCGTCTATACTTCGCTCGCCGACGGCGCTCACTCCAGCGCTTCCTACCGATCTCCACCACGAGTACCAAGGTAGCATTTCAAGCCTCCAGATATACGGCCTGGTGCTTACCGACTTGGCTCGAAACCTTCCTGAAGTTGCAGACCGCGTCGTTACGGTCAGCCCCGACGTGGCAAGCTCCACAGGACTGGGCGGCTGGATCAACAGATCAGGAGTCTGGAAGAGAAGCGAACCCGAGCAACTGCCGGAAGAGGACGCCAGTGTGCTCAGATGGAATGAGTCGTCCCAAGGGCAGCACATCGAGCTGGGAATATCCGAGAACAATCTATTCATGATGCTTGGGCAGCTTGGGCAATCATTCGAGGCAAACGGCGAGTTGCTGTTCCCAATTGGCACACTGTACGACCCGTTTGTCAGGCGGGGCCTTGACGCATTTGTGTACAGCATATATTCCGGCGCAAAGTTCATTGTCGTGGGGACGCCGTCAGGCATCACTCTTGCGCCTGAAGGCGGCGCGCACCAATCGCTTACTACGCCTTCGATAGGCACGGAGATGCCGGAGTTAGACTTCTATGAGCCGTGCTTCGGCAAGGAGGTCGAGTGGATTATGCTCAGCGCCCTCGAGCAGATTCGGCAGCGCAGGCGGTCAAGCTATCTTCGTCTCACAAGCAAGCGCGTTGACCAGTCATTGCTCAGATTACCCGAGGACCCAGAGGAATTGGAGAAGCTGCGGCTGCGCGTTCTTCGCGGAGCCTACCGCCTTGTCGATCGCACCTCAGAGGAATTCTATAAGCCGGGTGAGAATGTCGTTCACATCATGACGTGTGGCGCGATGATCCCTGAAGCGGTGAGTGCCAGCGAAGGACTGCTTCGCGAAGGCGTGAACGCCAATGTCATTAACATAACGGGGCCAGGCCCGCTATACAGGAATTATCAGGAGAGCGTGCGACCTCTTGTCGGCGGTAACGTGACGGCGCCGTTCATGGGAGACATCATACCGATTGAAGAACGCAGCGCTCCGGTGGTTACGGTCGCGGATGCTCATCCTCATTCACTTGCATGGCTCGGTGGGGCGCTCGGCACCAGCACGATTCCGCTTGGAGTCACGGATTTCGGACAGTCCGGCGGCCGAACGGAGCTTTACGAGGAATATGGCATTGATGTGGAGAGCATTATTGCCGCCTGCTTCGCCGCCCTGGAAATATAGCATTCATCAACATACGAGTTTACGCAGTATCGTTGCCTGATGAGACGGCAACGAACAGATAGAAGGAGACAGGGAGCGATGACAAAGGTTTTGGTTCTTCACGGTCAGGGAATGGAGTTGCGAGGCAAAGTTGACATCGAAATCTTCGGCACGATGACACTGCCCGAATACGACGAGCATATAAGCCGATATGCCTCAGAGGTGGGTGTCGATGTCGAGATATTCCATTCGAATGAAGAATCAGAGGTCATCGAGAGGCTGAAGGGTTCGGATGCGGATGCCGCGCTGATAAACCCGGGCGGCTACACGACCGGTCATCCAAGACTCGCTGACACTATACGACAAGGCTCGATTCCGACGCTGGAAATCCACATGTCCAACCCTGCCAGCCGGGGGCGCGTCTCTGAGATTGGCCCCGCCTGCAAGGGAGTGATCACCGGCATGGGCATAATGGGGTACAATCTCGGCTTGCAGGCCGCGAAGCAGCTCGCCGACCAGTAAAATTGCCTGATATTCAGTCCATTCTTGTCGTCCTGCTGGGCTACCTACTGGGAAGCTTCCCCACCGCGTATCTTGTGGGCAGATGGCGGAGCGGAATCGATATTCGTGGTGCGGGCAGCGGTAACCCGGGCGCGACAAACATCGGGCGAGAGGTGGGTATTGCGGCGGGGATTGTCGTTCTCGGAGTCGATGCCGCTAAGGGTGCGATTGCCATTGTGGTCGGGCAGCAATTGGGCTTGCCGGTCTTGGCTCTCTACTTCACTGCGCTTGCGGCTGTGCTTGGCCACAACTTCTCCCCATTCCTGAAGTTCCGCGGTGGCAAGGGCGGTGCGACTGTACTGGGCATTTCAATGCTGATGCTGTGGCAGATCACTGCGATCTCTGGGGCGGTCGGCTTGCTGACGCTCGGAGCGACGCGGCATGTGGTCTGGGCGATGACCGCGGTATTTGTCGCACTTAACGCCCTCACCATCGCCACCGGTCAGCCAACTGGACAGATCATTCTCTGCATCGTGCTGTCTCTTCTTGTAGCGGGCACTCACTTTGGGCGACAGCGCGCGGAATTACTGCCTGCGCTCGCAAGCGGTAACTGGCGCCGATTCATGAGTATGGATTGATTACATGCTAGGCATTGAATCTCTGGCAGTCCTTTTGGCAGCTTTCCTTCTAGGCAGCTTCCCTACCGCGTTTCTGGTGAGCAAGTGGCGTCTTGGCAAAGACATCCGCAGCGTGGGCAACCGTAATCCCGGTGCCGGAAATGTCAGCAGAGAAGTCGGAATGGCATTCGGTATCCTCGTATTCATAGTGGACGCGATGAAGGGTATTTCCGCCGTAGTCCTTGCACAACTTCTGGGGACAGCCGATGCCGTGGTGTATGGCGCGGGATTTGTGGCGGTGCTTGGGCACAACTTCTCTCCGTTTCTGAAGTTCGCGGCGGCAAAGGAGCGGCGACTGCCATAGGGGTGTCCGCGCTGTTGCTATGGCAGATTACGGCGATTGCCGCGGGCATTGGGGTGGTCATGTTCGTGCTGACGCGTCACATATTCTGGTCGGCGGGGTTTACGCTTTTTGCGTTCAATGCTCTAGCAATAATCACGGGTCAGCCGTTCGGTCTGATTGCACTTTCAATTGGGATGACACTGCTGATAGGGGGCACGAATGTCGTTCAGCATCGCAACCGCCTGCTTGCCGCGCTTGCGGACCGGGACTGGCGGCGCTTTCTGAATGCGGATTAGTAGCTATCACGACTGTGCGCCTGCCTGTTCACAGCAATCCTTGACAGTCTACATCCGTTTTCGTTAGTCTGAAATCACATCGCACGGGCTTGTAGCTCAGCGGCAGAGCGGTCGGCTCATAACCGATTGGTCCCAGGTTCGATCCCTGGCAAGCCCACTCCCACAATTTCGGCCCCACCAAGCAGCCTTCAATTGCGCCTTACAGTCACCCCCCTAACCACTACTCGCACTCTCGGCCGATTGCTCGGATTTCGCTTGCCGTACATGATGATTGCGCTCGTCCTGCTAAGCGTCGTAATCATGGGACAGACTCCGGGTGAGCGTGAATCGGTCTTTGACAAGCCGCTGCAATTGCACCGCGGACCGATCGGCCCATACGAGTACATAATCACCGTGCAGCCGCACAAGCCCAGAGTTGGCACCGTGCATTTCGGTGTGACCTTATTCGATCCTGCCACGGAGACGCTCATCGAAGACGCCAGGGTGCTGATAGTCGCCTACAATCCGGAGGGAGAGCCAACATACCAGACGCCGGCTCTGAACGACCCAGCGACTCCGATTCACTATAAGGGCAATATCATCTTCCGTAGCCACGGGCAGTGGTCGCTGCTGACAAAAGTAGAAACTGCTGAACACGGCGAGGTTAGTTCATCGACGCCAATCTACATTGCCGAAGCCGCGACAGTTCCTAGCTTCGAAGGACGGCTCATGCTGGCGATAGTAGTACTCGCCATCTGCGGCGGCGCAGGATATGTCGCATTCAGCATACGGCGATCCCAGCGGTTGAGAGACGCTAGTCAGTGATGTCGTGGATGACTAATTCCTCCCCGTCCCGATAGTAGATCACCAGGACCTCCTGCCCCAAGAGCTTGTGCTCATTGAGATGAGACGGCGTAAAGTCCGGCACTACCTTTCCCCTGCCCTCAAAGCGCCAGACTTTGCCCTCGGTGTCCACAACCTCCAGCGCCACTAGGGATATAAGCGACTCCGGCTCTACCTCTAGCACCATACCTCTGACCTCTTCAAACTGCAGTCCCTTATCTGCCGTCGCTTCGTTGTTGCCATTTTCGCAGGACAAGAGCGCAATTGATGCCGTGAGGACGACCGCAGCCAGCGCGAACCAGCGCCAAGACTTCCTCAATGGAATGAGACGAATACTGCGCAAACAGGTGTGCAAGTGAGTCGGAATTTCGGACATTTCCGATACTCTTTCTAATTTGATGCCCAAAAAAGAACTAAAAATGCGTTGAATCACTTTTTTAACTTATGCAATTCTGACTTGTACGGAGGTGGAAGATGAAAAAAATCTACATTGCATTTGCCTTTGCAGCAATACTATTACTTTCGTGGACTGCCAGCCAGACAGGGTTGCTGCGCGCTCAGAACAACGAGCCGGTTGACATCGTTATCGTCGACAGGCATGCATCTGGGGCGACAGAGTTAAACCGAGATCTGACTGTCTCGTTCATTGGGCTGCTTTCAGAACTTCGCGAAGACCAGAGCATCGGATTCCTCACGACCGGGGACGAAGAGGCTATTGGCCCCGCACTCGCCGGAAGCGCCGAGCACAAGAGTACTTACCGAGATGTCATCAGCCGTATCGAGGACTCGTCCTCCGTGCCGGTTGAAGACTTGTCAGCATCCCTCTCCTACGCCCACGAACTGATGAGGTTCGAGGGCGCCGGCGATGGCTCAACCGTGTATGTAATATCGGGCGGTGAGCTTGAAGGTGAAGCGCCAAGCGCCGAATACGCGGTTGGTGAGACGATCAATGCCTTTAACAAAGAAGGTTGGCAGGTCGTCAGCGTTTCGCTGCCGGGCTCTTCGACGTATGCGAAGGACTTTATGCGTACCGTCTCCAGCGGGACAGGTGGCGACATTCTGCCGCTGTCGACGCCGCAGGAGCTAAAGGTCATTGCTGACAAGATATTGAGTGAGGACGCAAAGGGCACGCTGTTCGAGGTAGGACAGGACCAACTTGCTCCCAACGATGTGTTTACGGCTTCGCTGAACATTCCGCCGAGCACGACTGAGGCGTCGCTGGTGTTCTTCAAGCAAGGTTCTACGGGCTCTCTCAGCCTGCATAACCCCTCCGGCGTCAAGGCTTCCGAGGGTGACCGAGCATTGTCCAGCGTCGTGGAAACTCCTCATGTCGTAATTTGGACACTGACGGATCCCGCTCCCGGCGAATGGACCGTGGACGTTCGCGGCGGAGACGGCTTCATCTCAGCATGGCACTATCCCAAGAACAAGCTGGACCTGCATTTCGTGTCCTTCGATACGATTCCACATGACCAGAGCACCGAGTTCGTTGTGTATATATCGGACGGGCTGGAGCGCGTTGCCGTACCAGATGCCGAGCTTCGCGCAACGATCGTCGCTCCCACCGCACAGACTTTCACATACACTCTGAACGACAACGGCGAGTTCGGGGATGCGGTTGCCGGCGACGCCTATTACTCGGCGACAATCCCGCCACTGGCATACGAAGGTGAACACAAGGTCGAGTTGGAACTGAACTGGCCGCAGCACCATCACACTATCTCGACACACAGGTCGGTATCGGCGCAGGCATTCCCAGTGCTAGATGTACACCTGGCGCACACGGATGCCCTGGTGCCGGGTGATCGCGTGATAATCGGTACTGCAGAGGTCACCGTCAACGGGCAGCCTTACGCTATCCCTACAAGCCTGATTTCAGCGGATATTTCGTCCGCAAGTGGCGCCGGTACAATCGAACTGGTCCCGCAGGAGCTTCTGAATGCGGCGCACGCATGGGCGTTTGACATCGTATTCACGCCCGAAAATGAAGAGCTGCACACCGTTCTGTTCAACCTGAATATGGATTACGCAGCGCGCGATTACATGTTCTCATCCGATTCGGCAGTGCTTTCGTCGTATCCGCCGCCGCCCGCCCGGCCTCAACCTGTAATAGTGCAGCAGGCGCCGCCGCCGCCAGCACCGGAGCCCGCCCCTGCACCGCCACCCGCGCCGCCGGTTGTAGTAGAGCCACCAGCGCCCGAAGAGAGTACGGACTTCCCGGTATTGATCGCCATCATCTCGGCGGCAAGCCTAGTAGTTGTGCTTCTGACGGCGGGAATAGGCTACGCAATTTACGGACTGACAAGGCCAAAGCCGTACGGCTACATCTATGATGATGAGGGCGAACTGCTAGTGGACTTCACCGCCATCGAGCGTCCATTCATGACGCTGGTGACGCATAAGAACCTGTTGCTCGGAGAGGAACTCGGTATTCCTGAGCTGCACGGCCTGTCGTTCTTCTTCAGCAAGGAAGATGTGGAGATTCGCAGCATGCAGACCGAGCCCAGCATTCGCGTCAACAACAGGCCGCTCATAAGCGGCGAGGAGCAGAGTGCGGGCCTCCAGTCCTGGATCGGAACGCAGGGCAAGCTGTTCAGTCTGCACCTGGTGAAGCCGGAGGAAGACACCGAGCCTTCCATCGCGCCGGCAGTGGGCGACGACTAGACTGACCAAGAAAGCTCGTCCAGAAACGGGTGCAAGATAAGAGAGGCGCTGACAGAATTTACTGTCAGCGCCTCTCATTTTGTGTGTCCATTGTTGGGATGAACTATGCCGCCCAGCGTGTACTAATCGGATTCCTCAATCCGGATGGTTTTCATTGCGTCTCCGGGGGTTCTCTGACGCATTGGATCACGGACAGTGATGCCGTTTACGACATCCATGCCGGACACGACTTTGCCAAAGACAGAATGGTTGTTGTCGAGGTGCGGCGTAGGGACAAAGGTGATGAAGAATTGACTTCCGTTTGTTCCGCGACCACCTCGTACACCTGCATTCGCCATCGACAGCATGCCTGGTGAATCGTGCCGCAGGTTCGGGTGGAACTCATCGTCAAACTGGTAGCCAGGTCCTCCGCTGCCCGAACCTGTCGGGTCTCCGCCCTGCGCCATAAAACCTGGGATAACGCGATGGAAGGTAACCCCGTCGTAGTAGCCTTCGCGGGCCAGGAACACAAAGTTGTTTACCGTGACAGGAGCGTCCGCGGCGAAGAGCTCTATCCCGATTTCGCCGCCGTTCTCCATCTCGATTACCGCAGTGTATTTCTTACTCTGATCTAACGCCATCTCGGGCGGCGCACTATATTGCTTGGTTGTCACAATTCCTCCAATTCGTCCTAATCAGATTAATTTTCTTCTATCCTGATCGTCTTGATTACATCACCGGGTGAGGTCGCGCTGCTGGGATCCCTCAGGCTGATGTTCATCACTTCGCCCATGCTCCCCTCCTCTACCCTGCCAAAGACAGAGTGGCAGGACTCGGCTGCACAATCCTTTTCGGAACCGTCCAGATTGTATCCGTCAAGGAAGTGAGTTTCTCGGAAGGTAATGAAGAACTGACTGCCGTTGGTGCCTTGCCCATTCCGCATGCCCGCATTCGCCATCGAAAGCACGCCCGGTCCGTCGTGACGAAGGTCGGGACTGAGCTCGTTATTGAAGCGGTATCCCGGCCCGCCACCGCCGCTCCCGGTTGGATCGCCAGTTTGTGCCATGAAGCCTTCCAGCACGCGGTGGAATGTTACTCCGTCGTAGAAGCCTTCACGCGCCAGGAAGACAAAATTGTTCACCGTAATGGGCGCGCCGTCTTCAAGCAGGTCAATGACAATTTCCCCGCCCTTCTCCAGTTCGATGACGGCGGTGTAGTCCTTGCTAGTGTCTATCGTCATTGCAGGGGGTGCGTCCCACTCCTTAGTGGCTGATTCCGGCGCGGGCGCGGGAGGCGCAGGAGCGGCAGGCGCAGGCTGAGCCGGCGCTTGAGCAGGAGCGGGAGCAGCAGTCGGCGCTTTAGGGGCGCCAAGCTCGGGTCCACTAGAGCAGGCAGCCATTGCCAGAAGCGCAAGCACGGCAATAGCCGCATAAGCAATTGTACGTGAGTATCTGACCAGCATTGTGTTTCAAGCCCCCTATGGGATGACGTTGTGATATGCGCATCAACGGCACTATTTTACATGCACTGCTGTCTAATCGCTACCCTAACCTCTTTGAAGTAAGGGCATCACCTTGCGACATTGGCATTGTTGATGACCCGATCAACTATGTCAGATCTCGCTATTTCACCGCGAGTGCTAATGAGTTGACGAGTGGTTTGGCAGAGGGATGATTTGCCTACGCTGCGGTCTGGGGCCAGCAGAGACGGACTTGATTCGATCGCCTGTGCAATAGTAATCGTAGTGAATGTTTCTGCTTATGCCTGTTCCTGAAAAAGATGCAATAATAATTGCAGGAGCAAAATTACGTTGCCGATCACAGGCTCGGGCTGGACGAGAGGACATAGCACTATCACAGAAATGTCGTTAAACACGCAGACCCATCGCACCTCGTATCTTTCCGATGAGTGTGTGCGTAAGGTGATGGTAGAGATTCGCGCCCTCGCAAAGAGCTACAAAGAGGAAAACAGGGAGCGATCAGTAATCAGGCGAACCGATGCCAAGATATTCGAAGGGGAGTTTGTCGCGCTTGCGGGTCCAAGCGGATCAGGCAAGACAACGCTGCTCAATCTCGTCAGCGGAATCGACACTCCTACAAGCGGCGATGTTCTCATAAATTCAACCGCCATTACCGGTCTGTCAGAGAAGGGGCGCACGATATTCAGGCGCAAGAACATTGGGTTCGTCTTCCAATTCTTCAATCTGATTCCAACACTGACCGTCAAGGAGAATTTGCTGCTGCCACTCCAGCTCAATGGATTCGCGAGCGCGGACTCCAACAGCCGAGTAGCGCACATGCTGGAACAGGTCGAAATGGAAGACCGCGTGAGCAGCTATCCGGACAGGCTGTCGGGCGGTGAGCAACAGCGTGTGGCAATAGCACGCGCCCTCGTTCACGACCCACTGCTGATACTTGCCGATGAGCCCACTGGCAATCTTGACGCCAGCACCGGCAATGTGATCCTTTCCCTGCTGAAAGGCCTCGCCGCAGAACACGGCAAGACGATCATCGTTGTTTCACATAGCGATACGGTGGTCGAAATGGCGGAGCGCGTTCTAGCGATGGAAGACGGCAAGCTCGTCGAGCGCAAGCACAGTGGTGAGAAGACAGTGCCGCATTTGACCGAAACCCGTATAGGATAGTCAGTCGCAGGAGCGCAGAATTTGAGCGGTGTGCTTTGGCTGTCCAGCCTACGGTATCTACTCAACCGGCCTTGGCAGTCGGCGCTATCTGTACTGGGGATTACGCTCGGCGTGGCGATCGTGGTCGCTATCGATCTGGGTAATCAGAGCGCGAAGCATGCATTCAGTCTGTCCAGCGACGCGGTCAATGGCAGAGCAACACACCGCATCGTAGGCGGCCCCGGTGGACTGCCGGAAGATACCTATCGAGCACTGCGGGTAGATCTCGGCATCAGGTCATCCGCACCGGTCGTTGAGGGATACGCTTACACAGACGGCGCAGATGCGCGCTCCGTCCCATTGCGCTTGCTGGGCATAGACTCTCTTGCCGATGCGCAGTTCCGCCCATACACGGGAGCAGGCACCGCGATCGGAAGGTCGAACGCCCCCGTGCGAAATGCGACCTTCCTTCTCGCGACACCGAACTCGGCGCTGATATCCAACGAGACTGCAGACATGCTTGGAATACAGGCTGGCGATACTATTGACCTCCGAATTGCCGATGCCGAGCGTTCAGTGGAGATCGCCGGGCTGATCACGCCGCGGAACAGTCTCAGCAGCGAGACACTGAAGAGCCTTGTTATAACAGACATCTCCACGGCGCAGGAACTGCTTGGATTCGAGGGGCGCCTCAGCCACATCGACCTCATCCTTTCGCAGGGCGATCGAGGTGATGCCACTCTCGAGCGAATAAACGGCGTGCTGCCTTCTGAGGCAATAGTGGTCAGCTCAGAAACTCACTCCGCCACGATTGACGAACTGACCAAGTCTTTTGACGACAATCTGTTTGTTGTGAGCCTGCTGGGCCTGATTGTAGGCGCGTTCCTTATTTACAACGCCATGGCTTTCTCCGTCGTGCAGCGCCGGCCAGTAATCGGCGCACTGCGCGCGGTCGGAGTTACGAGGCAGCAGATTTTTGCGATGATCCTCAGCGAGGCGCTGCTGATAGGCATTGTCAGTTCTGTAATTGGCGTTCTACTCGGCGTAGTGGTCGGGCGCGGCATTCTGAACATCATCACGCAGACCATCAGCGACCTCTTCTTTGTTGTGTCTATTCAGGAGCTTTCGATTCCTCTGTGGTCCCTAGTCAAGGGATTGCTGCTAGGGTTGGTCGCGACATTGACGGCAGCGTTCGTTCCCGCGCTCGAAGCCACCGGAGTTTCTGCTAGGGACACTCTCACACGCTCTCATCTTGAGACCCGCCTCAGAGGCGCAGCCCCCCTAGTGTCCGCCGCCGGTGTATGCATGATAGGTGCTGGGGCTGCGCTCGTTGTTCTCCCTGCCGGGTCCCTGATTCCAGCGTTTCTGGGAGTGGGCGTGCTTGTCCTTGGATATGCGATGCTCACGCCGGTATGCATTGTACTTATTGGCAGAATGATTTCGCCGGTGATGGGCAGGTTCTTCGGGACGATGGGTGCCATGGCTGCGCGCGGCATGGCTTCATCCATAAGCCGCACTGCGGTTGCGGTTGCGGCCCTCGCCGTTGCCATATCCATCACGATCTCCATAAGCACGATGGTGCAGAGCTTTCGCGGGACCGTTGTGCAGTGGCTGGACAACTCACTAGGCTCGGACATTTATGTCTCTCCTGCGTCATTCAGCTCCCAAGCAACCACTGCAGGTTTATCGCCCCAGATTCTTGAGCGCATCCGTGAACTTGATTCAGTGGAGAGTATCCGCTCCGTCCGCAATGCGCGAGTCAATTCTCCAGGCGGTGAGGTGGAGCTACTAGCTGTTGACACGAGCCTTAACAACTTCGTTCGCTATAATTCATTCAAGGAGGGAGACCCCGCCCTGGTATGGAACGACCTTCAGAGCGGAGGCGCCGTCGCCGTTTCAGAGCCTTTCGCCTATCACAATGAGGCCGACATCGGGTCCAGGATCAGCCTCCTAACAGGGGAAGGGATGGTTGATTTTCGTGTTGCGGGGATCTATTACGACTACCGCCATTCTGCCAACGGCAAAGTCATGATGAGCCGCACCGCTTACGATCACTTCTGGGATGACGACAGGATCACTGGAATCGGCGTTACCGCTGCTGACGGTATAAAGGTCGATGTCCTGAAGAGAGAGATAGAGGATGCGTTAGGCGGTGATACCGAAGTTCGAATCCGGTCTAACGCCGAACTGAAGTCTGCGGCACTTGAGGTATTCGAGCGCAGCTTTGCCATTACGACGGTCGTGCTTGCACTTTCCATTGCCGTCGCGTTCGTAGGCGTGCTTAGCGCGCTAATGGCGATACAGATGGAGCGTTCCACCGAATTCGGAACGCTGCGCGCCATCGGCTTCACGCCGAGGCAAGTATGGCTGATGTTCACCTCGCAGACAGGGTTAATGGGGTTGGTGGCGGGCTTGCTCGCGCTTCCGCTGGGTCTCATACAGGGCGCTGTCCTAATCTATATCGTAAACCGCAGGTCATTCGGCTGGTCAATGGACATGGAGGTCTATCCACTCGTGCTGGCGCAGGCCGTTGCCATCGCCGTGGCTGCCGCGCTGCTTGCGTCGATCTATCCGGCATTCAAGATGTCGCGCTTATCTCCCGCTGAGGTGCTTCATGAGGAGTAGTCTCCTACGCGTCGGGTTTGTGGCTACAGTCCTAGCTCTGGTGATTGGGGCGCTGGGCGGGGCTGCCTACGGGCTTACCCGGGCGGAAGACAGTGCTGAAGTTGGAGCGAACCTGTCACTTTCGGACGCGCTGAACCCGGGAGGTGCGGGTTTCAAGAAAGTTACCGGCCCTCGCGAATTGAACTTCCCCGGCGATCACGGGCCGCACCCTGACTACGCCCTGGAGTGGTGGTATTACACCGGCAATGTCAGCACTTCGGACGGCAGGCACTTCGGATACGAGCTGACCTTCTTCAGAATAGGCTTAACCTCAGAAGAATTCAACCGCACTTCCGAATGGGCGACGGAGCAGATGTACACCGCCCATTTCGCGCTAACGGACGTACATAACGATGAGTTTCACTCTTTCGAGCGATACAGCCGTGATGTGCTTGGATTGGCAGGTGCGGTCGCAACGCCTTTCCGAGTCTGGCTGGAGGACTGGTCAGCAGAAACAGACGGCGACAGTCTCCTTCCATTACGTCTTCGGGCGAGTGCCGAGGGCATTGGAATCAATCTGAGTCTGAACGGCGAGAAAGGAATCGTCCTTCACGGGGACGAGGGATTCAGCCGCAAGGGGGACAGCCCGGGGCAGGTGTCTCACTACTATTCGCTGACGCGCATGTCAACCGAAGGCACTATCTCGGTGAATGGTAAATCATTCCCGGTGCAGGGACTGAGCTGGATGGACCGAGAATGGAGTTCCTCGCAACTCTCGGACGAGCAGGTCGGGTGGGACTGGTTCGCGCTTCAACTGTCTGACGGTCGTGACATTATGTACGGTGAATTGCGGCCACGCAGCGACAGCGAAAGCCCTTTTCGACTCGGTACAATCGTGGAGGCCGACGGCAGTTACAGGAGCCTTGACGATGTGGATGTCAGTCTCGAGGTCATGGACCGCTGGCAGAGCCCACTGGGAGGCACCTACCCTTCACGCTGGCGCATCAGGATTCCGGAAGAAGGCATCGATCTCGAAGTCACACCCTTTGTGAGCGACCAGGAACTTGCCGCCATCGTCCGCTACTGGGAGGGCGCGGTGCAGATAGATGGCACAGCGAACGGGAAGCCTGTCAGCGGGAGCGGGTATGTCGAACTAACGGGATATGCCGACTAGCCTTCGTTCAGGAATTGCACTGCGGCGTCAGCGTCGAGCAGCGGGTATATCTCGAACTCCGCGGGAATCATCTCCGACCACTCCGTCAGCAGGCGATGCAGTTCCTCGTTGGACTCGACATCGAAGAGTGCCACCGCTCCCCTGCCCGTGCGCGCGTAAAATGCCCGTGCCAAGCCTTTGTCGAGCTTATCCTGCGCCCAGGGCCAATATTTCTTCCTGGTCTCACGCACCTCAGATGGGCGAGTTGGGTGAGGGCTGCTGATTGCTAGAAATAGCATAGGTTTTTTCCTCTCTGAATAGTCTGAGCCTGAATGGAAAGCGACTGGCTATCTAGCACGGTATTCTATACTAGGCAGCCTGTCCAAGTATCTGTATTCGGATACCTTCCAATGTGTGTAGCTGCTGGTTGAAATCGCTGTTCAGGGGCATTTGCAGTCATAACGGCGGCTGTGATAATCTCTATTGCGGCGTCTAGGTCGCATCAAAAGGAGCGGGACAAACCATGAATATCAGCTTCACCTGCACAGTGCAGGAAGGCGTCGTGCCCGACGATCTTCGTATCAAGCTCGCGGCAGAAGTCAAGCGCATCAGCGCGTCGGTGCTTAACATCGCCGAAGGTGGCATAGACTTGGACTACCATGAAGTCCGGCACGGGTTTGGCTTCCGCGGCGGTGAGGTTTCGACGACTTCTACGGTTGGCGGACAGCTCACCGAGGCGATTGACCAGGAGACGCGCGTTGACCTGATGACGCAGATTATGAACATGTGGATGGCGGAGACCGGATGCGAGGTTGACGAGTTTCTAGTTTCCATACGAGACCCGCAGTAAGCGTTAACCACTCATCATCCGGCAGTAAACTGGCATAGGAAGAACAAGGCAAAAGCAAGAAAGGACAGGAAATGCCGTATTACAAGTGCATCGTACCGGAAGGTTCCGTAGAGTTTGAAAAGAGGCAGGAAGTCGCCAAGGCATTCACCGACATTCACTGCGGCAGCACCGGCGCTCCTCGCACATTCGTCCACTGCGAGTTCGTTGAGTACCCAGAAGGCGGCAGCACCGGTTACGACAGCGACGCCACCTACTTCATGGACGGACGCAACCGCGCAGGCCGGCCGGAGGAGGTCAAGCAGAAGTTGCTGAGCGACCTCGTCGGAGCGTTTGTAGAGATAACCGGCATATCGCCTGACGACATCGAAGGCACGATCTACGAGGGCAAGGCTTCCCAGACCATGGAGGGCGGCCACGTCCTGCCCGAACCGGGCGAAGAGGGGCCGGAGTGGTACGAGCACGCCGCTGCCGACTAGCTTACTTGCCAATTCCTTAATTCTGAAACCGATGCGCCCAGTTTTCACTGGGCGCATTTGCTTTGTTTGCAGTGACCGTGAGGCTGCGGCGAGACGCGGTTTGAAATCGCAAAGCGGGCTGTATAACATATCCCCATTGTCATCTCGCATCATCAAAGGATCATCTAATGAAGATTACAGACGTCAAGGTAACGATGTTCAACTGGGAGCAGGAAGCGTGGACGACCGGTATAGGAGGCGGCCAGGGCACAAGTTTCGGTGGCGATGTCATGATGGGAATCCTGACCATCGAGACTGATGAGGGAATTAGCGGCAACGCGTTCCTGGGTTCCTCACACCAGGGCGCGGATGACCTCGTGGGGCCGCTGATGAAGTTCCTCAAGCCAATCGTTGTTGGCAGGAACCCGATGGAGCGCGGAGCGATATGGTGGGAGATGTGGAGGGAGAATCGCAGAGTTACCACGAATGCGATCGGGGCGATAGACGTGGCCCTCTGGGACATCGCGGGCAAAGCTGCCGGGCTACCCATCCACGAGCTAATTGGCACCTGTCGATATAGTGTACCTGCGTACTCAAGCACGGCGTGGCACGCCACCGCAGAGGAATACGCCGAGGAAGCGAAGCACTTTCAGTCCTTAGGCTGGACAGCGCACAAGATACACCCGCATTCCGATCCCGCTGCGGACATCAAAATCTGCCAGGTCGTGCGCGA
The DNA here is from genome assembly GCA_002238855.1 of SAR202 cluster bacterium bin90. Taxonomy (GTDB): domain Bacteria; phylum Chloroflexota; class Dehalococcoidia; order Lucifugimonadales; family JADFKI01; genus Bin90. The sequence goes on along the minus strand of MPND01000009.1, from coordinate 22,977 downwards.
GGCGGTTGGGGATGACATGGTACTGATGCTGGATTCCATGTGGGCATACGGCTACGAAGACGCAGTGCGAGTCGGGCGTGCCATTGAGGATCTGAAATTCTTCTGGTACGAGGATCCGCTTGTCGAGGAGGATATTTACAGCTACGTCAAGCTCCGCCAGAAGCTCGACATACCAATAATGTCCACCGAATTCGCTCCAGGCAGGCTCTACGGAATGGCGCACTGGATTCAGAGTTACGCAACAGACATCCTGCGGGGCGACGTTGCCGTTACGGGCGGCATAAGTCCCCTCATCAAAATCGCGCACATCGCCGAGGGATTCGGAATGAAGTTCGAGATTCATCACGGAGGCAATTCCCTCAACAATGTCGCCAACCTGCATGTAACTATGGCAATCCGAAACTGCGACTACTATGAGGTGTTCCCTTGCACTGGCGCGAACAAGTACGCGCTCGTCGAAGACATAGAAGTTGACGACAAGGGCCTTGTCTATGCGCCAACCGAGCCCGGACTTGGCTACAAAATCGACTGGGATCTTGTTAAGCACAACTTCTTGCAGGAAGTTTCGTGATGCCGGCGTTCAATTTGCTTATGGCAATTTGCCAAGGTTGACGAAAGCCTCACAACAGGTAAGACACTCTGCGAAAGGCGCATTGAATGGACTTACACAGGCGAATGCGAGAAGCTCCATATCACCGCTGGTTGGGTGTGGAATTACTGCACGCCGATGCGGGCGAGGTCGAAGTACGATTGCCGTTCCGCGAGGAGTTCCTCGCGTCGGACGACCGCATGAATGTTCACGGCGGCATAATATCAACGCTGGCGGACCTGACGACTTGCTTTGCCATGATGAGCAGCACGGGCAAGGACGCTCCGAATATGAACCTTCAGGTTGACTATCTCAGAATGGTCGGCCCCGACACCGACCTGATCGCGCGGGGGAAGGCGGTGAAGACCGGGCGAACTGTTGGCGTCGCGGATGTGGAAATACGAACATCTGAAGGCCGGCTTGTGGCTGTGGGGCGCTCCACGCTGGTCAACAGCGCACCGCCTCGCCAGACACTTACTCAAAGCTAGGAGCAACATGCGCGCAGTCGTCATACACGAACACGGTGGGCGCGATAAGCTCATCCTGGAAGAAGTCCCAGACCCGGTTCCAGCGCGCGGCGAAATCCTCCTGCGAGTAAGGGCCGTCGGGCTGAACTATCTCGACATCTTCGTGCGCCGGGGAATGCCAGGCTTGCCAATCGACCTGCCGCGTATATCGGGTGGCGACATCGCGGGGGAGGTCGTCGCGCTTGGCGAGGGTGTACAGTCAGTCAGCGTCGGTGAACGTGTGCTCATAGACCCTGCTATCACTATGCCGGACGGCACCGGCGGCGCGCTCGGCGAGAGCGCGACCGGAGGGCTATCCGAGTATTTCGCCGTTTCTGCGGACAACGCCATTCCCTTGCCCGACGATGTAACCTACGAGCAGGCCGCAGCACTGCCGATCGCTTACGGCACTGCGTGGCGAATGCTGATTACGCGAGGCAGGGTTCAGGCGGGCGAGAGCATTTTGATACTGGGAGCAAGCGGTGGCGTGGGCACTGGCGCAGTGCAGATTGCCAAGATGCTCGGCTGCGAGGTGTTTGCCGCTGCCAGCAGCTCTGACAAGCTTGCTCAACTGAAAGATTTGGGCGCCGACCACGCCGTAAATTACATAGAGCATCCAGAGTTTCATCGATATGTCCGCAGTCTCACAGGTGGTGAAGGTGTGGATGTGGTCGTGAACTACACCGGCGGCGACAGTTGGGTACGAAGCCTGAAGGCAGTCAAGCACAGTGGGCGCATCATTACTTGTGGCGCGACCGCAGGTTTCGACCCGCAGACCGACATACGTTATATCTGGCGCAGAGAGATGGACATCCTCGGCTCCGACGGGTGGCGCAGGCAAGACCTAATAGACCTGCTTAACGCCGTGCGCCAGGGCGGTATCATTCCTGTCATCGGCGCGGTGCTGCCGTTGGAGGAAACTGCCGAAGGCCACCGCCTGCTGGAAGACAGAGAGATTTTTGGAAAGGTGATTATCACGCCATGACCGTCGAAAAGCATAAATCTAGGAACTTTGGCGAGCTATTCTGGCGTCCGGTCCTGCTGTACCCGGATAAGGTGGTCATAGAACAGGGCGAAGTCTCCCTGACCTACACTGATTTGGAGACACGCACGCAGCAGTTAGCCGCCGCCCTTTCTCGACTTGGGATCGGCAGAGACGACAAGGTAATGCTGTTGATGACCAACGATTACCGCTTCGTCGAGACGCTGTTCGGCGTCATTCGCATCGGGGCAGTGGCAGTACCGGCGAACATCAAGCTCGGCAACGACAACCTGATCTTCATCGCCGAACACAGCGATTCGCGCATTCTGATTGCCCACGAGGAACTGGCGGACAAGGCAAGAGCGATTCAGGGCGGAGCGGCGAACATCGAGCACACACTTCTAGTGGATGGAAGCATGGAGGGCATGCACGACTACGAAGCCCTGCTGGCCGCAGAACAAGATGGGTTCACTACGGCGGATGTCGCTGATGACGATGTCGCTATGATGATGTACACATCAGGCTCCACAGGAAGGCCGAAGGGCTGTCTGCTCAGCCATGCCAGCAAGTGGTGGACGGCACGCTCCGGCGTTCGCTCCCTGATGAATGTGCAGTCCGACCGCGCGCTTATCGTGGGACCTCTGTATCACGCAAACGCCTTGTGGGGTAGCCTGATGCCCATGCTCTATGTCGGTGGTTACACTGCCATCCTGCCCGACTTCGCCGCCGTGCCGGTAATCGAAGCAATTGACCGGTACAAGCCGACATTCATGTCGGGCACTCCCTCGATGTACAGCCTTATGCTTTCAGAGCGCGAAGCATTGCAGGCGAACGACGTTACATCGTTCGAATACCTGTCCTGCGGCTCCGCTCCCGTACCCGAGGAGCTGATGCAGGAGATTAACCGTGTCTTCGGCTGCGAGGTCATCGAGAGTTACGGTCTCACCGAAGCGGGCGCGAATGTCCTGTCTCCGCGCTGGGGCATCAAGAAATTGGGAAGCTGCGGCCTGCCTGTTATGGACATTGAGATTCGAATCGTTGACCCTGAGAACGAGGACCGCGACTGTGAGCCCGGCGAGGTTGGCGAACTGTGGAGCAAAGGTCCACCCAACCTGATCGGCTACTACAAGCAGCCTGAAGTTACTGCAGAGAAGATGACATCCGACGGATTCGTCAAGTCTGGCGACCTCGTTTACGCTGACGAACAGGGCTACATCTACTTCCAGGGGCGTGTGGACGATATGATCAACTGCGGCGGCGAGAATGTCTATCCCAAGGAGGTGGAGACAATCATTCTCCAGCACCCTGCCGTAGCGGATGTGAGCGTCGTTTCAGCCAGTCATCAGGTCAAGGGCGAAGCGCCTGTCGCTTGGGTTGTGCTTCACAAGGGAGAGGACACGGACGAGATGGAATTGAAGCAGTTCTTCTTCAGCAATGGACCGGCTTACGCCCACCCACGCCGTGTTTTCTTCCTCGACGAAATTCCCGTTTCGGGCACAAACAAGATCGACCGCAAGTGGCTCACCGAGGAAGCGGCGCGGCGCATTCCTGAGGGCATCACGGGTGGAATGGGGTAGGCTTATGTCGAAGACAATGCTCCTGAAGAATGCCCGAATCATTGACGGCAACGGCGGTGCGCCAACTGAGAACCAGTCTGTTGTTGTTGAGAACGGTCGCATTGTGGAAATCGCGCCCAATGAGTCCGTCGCTGTGCCCGCCGAGGCGAATGAAACTGACCTGAACGGCAAGACTTTGCTACCCGGCTTCATCGACTGTCATGTGCATATACTGGGCAACCCTGATCCACGCCTATCGCCGCGACTTTCCAATATACCGATACGGGATCAAGCGTACCTAAAGGGTCGCAGTCTATTGGATGCAATCAACGCATGCCGAAAGACGCTTTACGCCGGCTTTACGACAATTCGAGACCTGGGTGCGCCCAACGAGGTCTTCGCACTGCGTGACAGCATCGCTGCCGGAGAACACATAGGCCCACGCATCCTCTCGGCAGGCAAGGGCATCACGCACACGGGCGGGCACGGCACCGAGTACAGCAATGACATGGCGCATGTGGCCGACGGCGCCGAAGAGGTGCTTAGGGCAATTCGGTATCAGGCTGTCGCAGGCGCCGACGCCATCAAGATAATTGGCGGCACGCGACCTGCGCTGTCTCCGCCCTTTCGCGGGAGGGAAGGCTACATAACCGAAGAGTTAGTACCCGGAGTTGAAGAGGCACATCGCGCGGGCATCAAGGTCGCAGCGCATGCTCATTCTCACACGGGAGGGATCAAGAACTGCATTCGCGCCGGCGTGGATTCCATAGAACACGGCTTTCCCCTAGATGAAGAGGCTGCGGAAATGATGGCCGAGCGTGGCACGTTCCTCTGTCCCACCCTGTCGGTCAATCCGGCGGCACAACAAGCCATAGAAGAGGGGCTGTGGACATACCCCGGCTCAGAGGAACAGATGAGACGTATGGAAGCCTATGCACGAGGGACCGTCGCGCTTGCAAAGCAGGCAGGGGTGAAGATCGCGCTAGGAACCGACGCAGCTATGCCCCTAGTATTCCACGGCGACAATGCCCACGAATTCGGGCTGATGGTTGAATACGGTCTGACGCCTATGGAAGCAATCGTGGCGGGTACGCGCAACGCTGCCGAGAACATCGGCACCGTTGACGTGGGCAAGTATCCTGATCTCGTGGTTGTGAACGGCGACCCATTAGATAACATCGCTATTCTGCGTGAACCTGCCAGCATTGCCCTAGTAATACAGGAAGGGCATGTTGTGAAGGAAGCCTAGGGGGAACTCCGAACTACTTCCCCGTCGCCCACGACTTGATCAGGTGATGGGCTATTGCCAGTGGCGCAGGAACGGTCAGCTTCTCGCTCTTTCCCTCTAGCGCAAGCAGCACCTCGGAGCGGCTGAACCACTGCACATCCGTCATCTCTTCGGCGTCCATGTTGATTTCCGTGGTTGCGGCTTCCGCGATGCAGCCAATCATCAGAGATGACGGGAACGGCCACGGCTGCGATGAATGGTAGCGCACATTCTTCACCTGAATGCCTGCCTCTTCCATAATCTCGCGGGCAACGGCCTCTTCGATTGCTTCCGCCTGGTCCATGAAGCCAGCAAGCGCCGAGTACATACGCATGCGCTGCAACCTGCCGCGCGACTGTCCCAGCAGGCAGCGATCCCCTGCCTTGTCCTCCACTACCGTTATCACCACCGGATCGGTGCGCGGGAAGTGCTGCGCCTTGCACGAAGGGCAGAATCGTACCTGACCGCCGCGCCGCTTCTCTGACGGCTTGCCGCATACTGAGCAGAAGCGATGCCGTCGATGCCAGTCGAGTTGCGCCCGTGCCTGAGCGACAATGCCGCCTTCCGGTACTGGCAGAAGTTCTCCGGCCGCTCTGCAGTCTTCGAACTTCATCCCGGACCATTCCTCGATGAATGCGGCGGCGTCCTCATTCACCTCTATTGCGAAGCGCGTCGATCCGTCCATCATGCCGAGCATCGTGGGAGTGCTCACCGTGCTGTCAGATGGAATTGAGTCGGTAGGCAGCCACCCGAGCGTCGGTTCAGGGTCACCGCCGAGCAGCACATTCAGATTACTGAACGGCAGATATTGACTCTGCGGGTCCTGTGTCTGTGCAGCGATCCATTCCTCGTCCCGTCGCTCTGCCTCACCCCTATCCAGCGGATTGCCCGCAAACACATGTGGCTTCCTCAATGGCTACACTCTCTTTCTTTCGGTCAGTCTGTCAGCGCCTCGGTCGTCCAGAGGGATTATACAGAACCGATGTCGCAACATGCTATAATCCGCGAAACCGACGGCGGGAGCCCGAAGGTGAAAGGAAACCCAATGCCTCTTGAAAGCCTGCTTGAACTGGTTGAGACGCTGAGGAAGCGGATAGACGAACACGGTGCGGCGCTCCGCCAGAACGAGATGCGGACACGCTACTCGCTGATCGATCCCCTCTTGAGCGGACTCGGCTGGAACATATCAGATCCATCGGAAGTTGTGATTGAGGACGGGTCCGGCGAAGGGCGTGCGGACTATGCACTTCAAGTAGACGGCCGTCCCTCCATGATAATTGAAGCTAAACGGCTGGGTTTGGGGGTGAGCGATGGGAGACGCCAAGCGATAAATTACGCCATGGACCCTGAAAGGGCAGCAAGGTACTTTGGCGTGACCGACGGCAATCAATGGGAGATATACGATACTCATCAACCAGCAATAAATATGTTGGTTGTCTCATTTACTTTGCGAGGAGATACCGTCGCTGCGGCATGTTTGAAGGCTTTGGCGCTCTGGAAACATAGTGTCGCCGAAGATACTGTCGTAGTTGGGGAAGCGCCCATTCTGGGGTTGAAACTTGAACCACAGGAAATCATACCCCCGGATGCTGGGCCCAGATCCCAACCTGCCAACATAACCCAGAGTCCAACAGCTACCTCAGATATGCCTAGTGTTCGATACTCAGGCACTGCTTCAATAGATGACAAGGTATGGATACCACTATCAGAGTATCGACCAGCGTCACGCGAAAAACCTATCGAGATAATGTTCCCTGACAGCACTACCTGTCCTGTCAAATATATGCGAGAAGTACTTATTGAGACAACTAGATGGCTTGTAAGAACGAACAACCTAGACCCTTATAATCAGAATCACTGTCCTATTACAGGTACAAGTCGCAATATAATATCCAATTATCCTACACATCCGGATGGCGAATCTTTCGAGAATCCTGAACAAGTCGAAGGGCTATGGGTCAACACCAAATACCCGAATCCACAGACAGTAAGGAACACTTGCAAAGTCATCATCCAAGTCGGCCTTGACCCCTCCCACTTCAAAGTTCGCCTCCCATCCTAAATCCCAATATCCTACCCATCCTGTATATCCTGTTAGCCCCCGTCCCAGCCACAAGGAGCGCACTACTATGACGCAATTCCGAGGCAGCCACACCGTCCTAGCAACGCCATTCACTGCAGGTGGACGCGCCATCGACACCAGCGCGCTGCGCCGCCTCGTTGACTGGCAGATTGAGAGCGGGTCGCACGGGCTGATTCCGCTTGGCAGCACTGGCGAGTTCCTGTCGGTCAGCGACGATGAGCGCACTCAGATAGTTGAGACGGTCGTGGAGGCCGCGGACGGGCGTGTTCCGGTGCTGATCGGCACGGCGGACGAGTGGACGGATAAGGCGGTGCGCTATTCAATTGAGGCCGAGGCAATTGGCGCGGACGGGCTGATGATCATCTCGCCATACTATTCCAGTCCGACTGAGGACGAGTTGTTCGAGCATTTCAGGCGCATCAGTGACGCCGTGTCCATTCCAATAATGGTCTATAACAACCCGAGCACTGCCAATGTTGACCTGCGTCCGGAGTTTGTGGCGCGGCTAGGGAAACTGGAGAATGTGCGCTACATCAAGGAGTCCAGCGGCGACATCTCGCGAGTGCGGGAGATCCATCGCATCAGCGACAGGGTTTCGGTGTTTGCGGGCTACCATCCGTTCGAGTCGCTTGCTGCGGGCGCGAAGGGGTATGTGTCGGTCATCGGCAACTTCCTGCCGGCGGAGTCGGCGGCGGTCTGCGGCCTGATGGACGAGGGCAGGAGCGACGAGGCGCTGAATCTCTACAACCGCCTGATTCCCCTGCTGAATGCCATCGCTGGAGACAAGTATGTGTCAGCCACCAAGTGCGCGATGGCGGCAGTCGACATGCCTATCGGAGACCCACGTCCGCCGAGGCTTGCCCTGCCCGATGCGGAAGCCGCGACAATACAAAGGATGGTCAAGGAGTTCAAGGCGGAAGTGAAAGTGCCTGAAGCGATGGAAGCGGCAGACTAGACCAGCCCGTCGGGGAGGCTGACCTTCATTTCGGCAGCTTCCAAGTCAACGTCAATTATGACATCCGGCAATGCGGGTATGAGGATGTCCCGGCGGCCTTCCTCATGAACGACATACACGTCGTTTCCGCCCGTTACGATAATCTCTTCGACGGTGCCTAGGTACTCGCCTTCGTCTGTAAGCACGCGCATGCCAAGAATCTGGAAATGATAGTATGAGCCGTCGGGTAGTGGTTCGACCTGCTCAGGCAGCACTGTCAGATCTTCGCCAACAAGCTCTTCCGCCTGTGTACGGTCATTGACGGAGTCCAGCTTAACGAGTAGTCCACGCTTGCCCTTGCGGGAGCGCTCAACGCGCTCAGGCTTGCCCTTGAGCCGCAGCACACCGCCCGGTTTGAAGCGGTTCGGGGCATCCGACAGCACCTCGACGCTCACATCACCCCGAATTCCCCACGCCGCACGAATCCTACCTACGATTATCGGTGCTTGGCCAATGGGTGCCTGGTCGGTAGAGGGCATGAGAGTGCAGGAAGTAGGCGATCAGTCAATTTTGAGGATGACTCTCGTGCCGTCTTTGACGGCGGCAACACGAAGCAGCGCGCGCATAGACTGCGCCACCCTTCCCTGCCGACCTATCACCTTGCCCTTGTCGGGCGGCGCCACTTCAAGGCGAAGAATGATAAGCCCGTCGTCTTCCTCTTCCTCGGTGACCACGACGTCATCTGGCTGGGAGACGATTGCCTTTGCGATATACTCGACTATGTCTTTCATTCGGCGCTGGCTGTCTCCGTCTCGTCGGCGGCTTCGGAATCAGCGGCGTCACCCGATTCTGCCTCGGGTTCCGCTTCCTCAGCCACCTCGGCTGTGGGCGCTTCCTGTGGATCGCCCATCTTGTCGATTATTCGCTGCACTGCATCGGAAGGCTTTGCGCCCACGCTGAGCCACTTGCGAGCCTTCTCTTCGTCGATGACAACAGTGGGCGGTTCGGTGCGTGGATTGTAGTGTCCTAAGTAGTCCACGAATGCACCGTCTCGCGCCGCCCTTGAATCGGCGACGACTATGCGGTAGCTCGGCTGGTTCTTCGAGCCGACCCTTCTCAATCTCATCCTGAGCATTGTGTTGAAAGTCCTTCCATTTTGTGCGCTTGCATTAACTCGCGCTTTTCGCCTTTAGCAGCGCTTTCATAATTCGCGACTTGCGGCGCGATGCGTTGTTGGCGTGCAGCGCACCCTTCTGAGCTGCCTTGTCCAGCGCAACGAAGGCGGATTGAACTGCCTTCTCCGCCTCATCTATGTCGCTGGCATCGATGAGCGCGCGCGCTCTCCTGATTTCCGTCTTTGCCCTGGTGCGCAGGGGAAGATTGCGACCGCGCTTCCGAATTGATACTCGTGTTGATTTTGCGCTTGGCACTTCTGTTGCCCTCCTGAATTGAATCCGACGGCGTGCTTCCGTCGGCGGTTAGACTCTGGTTCTGCTTGCTCCAATTACACCGCGCACACTCTCCATTTTGGAGAATAGACGGTTCAATTGGCTGATTCCGTCAACATAGACTGTCAGAGAAATGATGCTGACGTCCTTTTCTTCCTCCGACACACATGAAGCTATGTTAACACCTTCCTCGGAAACAAGGGAAGTAATATCCCGCAACAGGCCCACTCGGTCCTGCGCCTCAAGTCGAACGCGCACTGGGTAAAGTTCGTGAGCCTTGCTCCAGCCAACGGGAATCAGGCGCTCCACCTCACGCTCGGAAACGATGTTAGAGCAATTCCTCCGATGAACGGTAACGCCCCTCGTGCGCGTGATATAGCCGATGATGTCGTCGCCAAGTATCGGCGTGCAGCAGTTCGCCATCCGGGTAAGCAGGTCTCCAACTCCTAGCACCTCGATTCCGGAGGCGGGGCTGCTAGCGGGCACGCTGTAAATCTTCTCGAAGTCTGAATCGGGCGGCAACTCCTGGGCAGCAATGCGGTCAACGACCTGCTCGACGGTTATGTCGCCGCCACCGAGCGCAACCATGAATTCGTCGGTGCTGCTGAAGTTGAGGACTTTCGCGAGCTCTTCGTCCGTCATAGCCATATTCAGCCGGCGCAACTGCCTGCGGAATATATCCTTGCCTCGGTCGATGTTCGCCCTACGCTCCTGCCGGTTGAACCACTGCCTCACTTTCGTGCGCGCTGAGTTGGTGCTGAGGTAGCCAAGGTTGGGATTGAGCCAGTCGAGGCTGGGGCCCCTGACCGTCTTGCTGGTCATAATCTCAACCGTGTCGCCGTTCTGCAGCTGATAGGTTAGCGCCACCAGCTTGCCATTCACCTTTGCGCCGATGCAACGATGGCCCACATCGGTGTGAATACGAAATGCAAAGTCCAGTGGAGTAGCGCCTGCAGGTAGTTCCTTCAGGTCACCCTTCGGCGTATAGACAAAGACCTGGTTCTTGAAAATGTCAGTCTTGAAGGACTCGACATACTCCTGCGGATTGCTTACATCGCGTTGCCAATCCAAGATCTGGCGCAGCCATGTCATTTTCTCCTCGAACTCAACGTCCGAGGTATTCCCTTCCTTGTACAGCCAATGCGCCGCGACTCCATATTCGGCCAGGTGGTGCATTTCCTGCGTGCGTATTTGCACCTCTACGGGATGCGCGTCTATGCACAGCACAGTGGTATGGAGAGACTTGTAGAGGTTGTCCTTGGGATTTGCAATGTAGTCGTCGAACTGCCCCGGCAGCGGCCGCCAGTTGGAATGCACAATGCCCAGCGCGAGGTAGCAGTCTTTCTCAGAATCGACAAGGATTCGCAATGCAAAGAGGTCGTGGATGTCGTCCACGCCAAGGTTCTGCCGCCGGTATTTTTCCGTCTTCTTGTGAATGCTGTATATGTGCTTCGGGCGACCCGTAACTTCCGCGGCAATTCCCGCCTTGTCCAATTCCGTCTGAAGCAGGGAGCGCACGCTCTCGATGTAGTCCTCGCGCTCCTGCCTCTTGGCGTTAAGCATACTTGATATTTCCTGGTATGCCCCATTGTTCAGGTGCTGAAATGCCAAGTCTTCGAGGCGCCACTTTATCTCCCAGATGCCAAGGCGATGGGCAAGTGGCGCGAAAATTTCAAGGGTTTCCTTTGCGATCGCTCGTCGTCTGTTCGGAGAGAGAGCGTCCAGGGTTCGCATGTTGTGAAGCCTGTCCGCAAGCTTGATGAGCACAACGCGGATGTCCTCTGCCATCGAAACCAGCATCTTGCGCAGGCTGGCAGCCTGCTCCAGGTCAACCTCTGCCCCTCGCTGCAGGAATCGGAGCCTACCTTCTTCCGCATCCACCTCCGCCTTGGTCAGCTTGGTTACACCATCGACCATGCCGGCGATTTCCTTGCCGAATTCGTCCTCGATTTCCTCGAGGCATACTTCGCAGTCTTCAACGACATCGTGAAGAAGCGCGGCGGCAAGCGCGTTTGCGTCCAGCCTCAGATCGGCAAGATACAGAGCGGTCTGCAGCGGGTGCTCAATGAAGGGCTCGCCGGAGCGTCGAACCTGCCCTTCGTGGGCGTCCGCAGCGAATGTGTAGGCTTGCCCGATTATGCCAAGCCTGTCGGGAGGAAGATATGTCTTCGCCTTTTTGAGGAGTGCGTCAACCATGAATCCTCACATTGATAATGCGCGCTGAGTGGACATAAAACTACCACTTATAGTATATCCCAGCACACCCAGTCGTACAATCGGCAGAGAGGATTTATGGCGCTTATCAAGGCGCAATATTTGTCGTACTGCAGAAATGCTCAGGCTCCACGCTTGCTCGCCCTTCTCGCCACAGCGAATGAATCCCAGCTGTATGCAAGAGCGCCCGCGCAGAGCAGCGCCACGCCGACAATCAGCCCTCGCCCCGGGTCCTCGCCGAGAATGAGCCAGGCAAGAATGACACCAGCAACTGGCTGCACGAAGTAGAAGAATGTAATGGAGGATGGCAGATATCGCTTCACCAGCCATGCATTCGCAAGGAAACCAAAGCCGGCGATGACAAACCCCTGGTAGGAGAGCGCGAGCCAGAATCTGCCGTCAGTGGTGTACTCCGGGCTTTCGAATATGTAACTCCCAACAAGGAGCAGGATTGTGCCGATGGTGAGTTGACCAAGCATAAGCTTGGCTTCTGAGACATTCTGCGCGAAGTTCGACAGGATGATCATGCGGAATCCAAGCAGTCCGGCGGCGATCAGGCTCAGCGCATCTCCGATTATGGTGACACCTTCCTGATCAACACCGGTATCTCCGAATACTACGACCAGAATGCCTGCATAGGAGACGAACAAGGCGACAGCCTTCCAGAGAGTCAGCCGGTCTGACGGAATGAAAAACCGCGCGAGCGTGGCAGTCCAGATGGGCAGGGTGGAGTTCAGCGCTACACCGTGTCCCGCGGATGTGAGATCCTGTCCCACGTTCATAATCACAAGCTGCACGGAGAACAGGAGACCGATTATGAGAACGGGCCTGACCTCGTGCTTTGCCAGTGCGAGCGGCTCACGCCTGGCAAACATGTAAGCCACCGAAACGGCGGCTCCGAAAATAAAGCGCATCCAGCCAACTTGCATCGGCGCTCCGTATTCCAGAGACGCCTTGAGGCTGACATTGTTGCCGCCCCATAGTGACGCGACAAAGAGTGCAAATCCGCTGGGGATTAGGCCAGCAGGCCGCCGCGTTTCCCCTTCGGATTTACTCACTTATATTGTTGACCTTTCGCAGCTGGGTGCCGTTGTAATTTGCAGAGGAGTCAGTCCGGCGGGCGCTCAATCAGCGGGGATTTTCCAATGTTGAAATCAGTGGCAGTGAAAGGCTCTATGAGCGTAACATAAGCTAGAAACTTAAACACAAGAATCCAGTGCTTCAGATTCTCGTGAGGCATTCTACCATACCAATACGGTACTTCTATTTACTGGTGTCTAGTAAATACCATTTGGGTTAGAATAAAGGTAAGTAACTGTTAATGATCTGTATCAGTCGTACTCATGAGGAGGGCATCTGCTTTCGATGAAGCATGATTCTCCTATGAGTGCGCTGGTAATTTTCTCTTTCCACGTCCGCAGTCGTCTTGGAGCCTCCTCATCGACGTTGAGGCGTATCCCCTCCCTGCTCACGACAATAGCGGTTCTTACCTTGCTTGGCTCATGGTCCATTCTCACAAGTGAGCCTCGCGATAGCGAGGCATTCGCGGACGTGACGTCTCCACCGAACTCGATTGCGCTGGCTCACAATATGGTCGGCGCGCAGCAAAATGACGATCTTCCGGTGGTTCGGATGATCAGTCTTTCGCCTAATCCAGTGAGAGAGGGCACACAGTTAACGATCACAGTGGGTATTTCAAGGGATGGTGATGGACAGCAGAACATGGCAAGGGGCGGCGTGAGAGTCTTCGACTATGACAATGTACATCTGATAGCGACTGTATTTGAGGCAAATAGTGAAGCGAATGATATCGTGACGTACAGAGTTATGGAAGGATGGGGGCCTCGTACTATAAGCGTGGATCTTCATTCTGGCTGGAGTGACCACATAGTAGATGATTCGCGAAATTGTCTCACCGTGCGGGTGGACGCTGCTCCAGGCACGCCTCCCGAAAATGCGCGTCCTATTCCTGGCTGCGACGGTTCTCCGCCGCCGCCAGATCCTGACACCCCCACTCCGATTCCCACTCCTTCCTTTACTCCTACGCACACGCCCACATTTACATCTACAGCAACTCCTACCGCTACGGGAACTGCTACTCTGACGCCCACGAGCACCATGTCTGTCGTCGCCACCTCAACCCATACGCCAACTCGCACGCCGGTTCCGACTTCTACTCCTACCTCGCGGCCACCGACGTCAACTCCACCGCCCACCTCGACGTCGACCGTGCCCCCGACGCCTACAGATACGCCTCTGCCGACCGCATCGCCGACTCAGACGGCAACCGGCACGCCGACGTTAACGCCTACCTCAACGCTTACATCAACGGCGACTTCGGAGCCGACATCGGCGCCGAGTCGCAGGAGAAGGACATCTACTCCACGTCCTACGTCAACGCCTGTGCCTACTGCAACGCCTCAACTCACCGCAACGCCGATTCCTTCGCCGACCCCAATTCCGACATCCACCATTGCGCCGACCACAACTGAGGAACCTAGACAGGAAGCGACGAATTCGCCGGAGCCAACGCGCCCGCCGCGGAGAAGAGATACGGCAACACCCATTCCCACTGACACACCCCTGCCCACGGAAACAGCAACGAACACGCCGATGCCTGAGCCGACCGCCACGCCATCGTCGACTCACACGCCGACGCCCACCTCAACACACACTGCAACCGCTACGAGCACGGCTACGCATACCCTTACGCCAACACCCACACCTACTCAGACAGCGACTGTGACTGCCACGCCTCTACCAACTGCGACTGCAACTGTGACGCCTACCGAAACGCCCTTGCCAATTCCGACAGCAACGACAGCGCCGGCAAGCACATTAGCATTTTTGCGGCAGCCGAATTTGCCTCTCCTAGGCGATGCTGCCCCCCGCATACGCAGCACTCTGAACACCATTACAAATGCACCCCGCCAGCGAATTACTCTTGTAATAGTCCTGGCATTCACATGTCTGTTGGCACTGGCAGCGTTCGCTTACCTGCTGCTGCGGCAGAGGTAGATGACGTTTAGACTTGCCAAGGCAGAAGACTATGGCTGCACACCTGCCGCCATAGCGTACGCAGGTTCGGGAGCTGTCGCCGGGACGGTCATTATGAATTCGGTGTATTCGCCATAATCTGTCTCAACCGTGATATGCCCACCTAGGCGCCTGGCGACATCCGCAGCTATGGGCAATCCCAGTCCAGCGCCGAGCGCTCCGTCGCGTGTCGAGAAGAAGGGGTTAAAGATGTGTCCCACGACATCGTCAGCAATGCCAGTACCATTGTCCCGCACACGTACCTCAACCGTGTTATCGTCTTCGTACAGGTGGCTAGAAATTTGGAGCGTTGGCTGATAGCTTTCGCCGACTTCTTCCTTCTTCATTTGCATCGCATAGCAGGCATTGGACACAAGATTGACAACCGCCTCACCGAAGTCATGCTCGGGCAAAGGCACTTCGCCGATTGCCGGATCCAGCTTGAAGTCGCGCGCGATTGAGATGCCCCTCCATTGAGCTTCGAACGCCTCGCAGCCGGTATTGACGATCTGAGGCAGCATCGAGTTCAACTCCATCGGAATAGGCTCTCCGCCCTCGACGCCCATTGCACGCATTCTCTCGACGATCGCGAGTGCCCGACCGCCGTTGACGCAGACGCGATTCAGGCTGTCAGATATTTCATTGCTGATTTCATCCAGCAGGTCCAGATCTTCCTCAGACATCCCGCTCTTGTATGTCTCCAGCATTTCAGATAGCTCGTCGTACAGCTCCAGAGAGCCTTCTGAGAAGTTAGTTACGAAGTTCAATGGGTTGCTGATCTCGTGCGCCACACCGGAGACTAGCTCGCCCAAAGCTGCTAGCTTCTCTTGGGCGACAAGCCGCGCCTGCATCTGCTTGAGTTCTTCGTTCGCTATTCGGAGTTCTCCGTACAGTTTCTCGACGAGGTTCAGGCGCTGGACTTCAAGTGCCTGTTGCCTGAAGACTTCCAGGGCATTCGCAAGCTCTCCAATCTCATCTTCTCCGACTTCGGGTACCGGCGTTTCCAAGTCACCGCCTGCCATGTTTCGCATACGCTCCGACATTCTTGACAGGCGCCGGACCATACCGTTCCCCACCCAAATCCATGACGCTAGCGTTGCCGCAATCACGCTGACCACACTGATAAGAGTAAGCAGTAGTCGCCCCTGGTCGAAAGTGCTCACCGCCAAGCCAAGTGTTGATGACGACTGAACACCTGCGCTCGACAGTAATGTAGAAACCGTGTCTTCAAGCGCAGCGTTGGAATCTGCAAACGATGCTGACAGCTCTGCAGCTCTTTCTTGCAACGCCAACTGCTGACCGCGCAATGCAAAGACTCCCTGACCGTCAGCCAGCGAGACCGCCGCCTGATCGATGCCCGAAGCATGAAGGACGGCGAACTTTTCCCAGAGGCGCTGCAAATCATCTTCGTCATCGGCAAGCATAGCGCGATTCAGGATCGACACAGCCGCCAATGAGGAAGCATCACCAACAGAAATGGCGTCCAAGCGTCTCTTCAGCTCCGCGGCACTGCTGTCGGCCTCTATCAGGGCCTCTCGGTTTACCGAAAGGTTGTCGATAACTCCGCTCAGTTCGTAGGCGGCATCCTGAACGGCTTGTGCATCCGAAGCCAGTTCCGGCGCGCCGGAAGCCGTGCTCAGCGCGACTTCCAGCCGATCAAGAGATTCCGAGACGGAGCCGGATTCAACTGAAGCGCTAGCGGGTCCAGTATCGGCCAGGAACGCCAGACCAATGGACCGAAGCCGCTCGGACTCACGGGCTGCAGCCCACGACGCCTCCAGAGCAGGTACGGATACAGAGCGCACCCGGAAGTTCAAGTCCCCGCTCCGCTCGAAGTAGTACACTCCCACCGCGCTGGAAACCAGCGTGAGGAACACCGCAAAACCCAGTGCCAGATAAAGCTTAGTACCGATACGCTGCCATACACTTGAAAGAGAACCCATGCCTGCAAAACTCCCTTTATCGGTGCATCGAAAATCAATTGTTTGCTTCATCAAGAGTTTATAACGGCAATGTTCAATGGTAAAGCACACTTATACGCAGGTCTGCAGCAGAGTGGGTTGGGCGCCGGCGGGACATGATACAATTCGTAATCGCAAACAGCGGCTGGCAATGCCCCGCCGACAAGGAGCAGAAACCCGAATGTGTGCTGACCGAATTAACAGAGTGACCCCGTCACCGATCAGCGGATTCCCTGAATGGTCCCCGGCCGAGCGTCTGGTCGAGCAGCAGATGATTGACCGGATTCGAGCGTCTTTTGAGCGTTTTGGGTTCTCGCCGATAGAAACCCCGGCAGTGGAGCGCAACACTGTCCTTACGGCAAAAGGTGGCGAGGAGACGGAGCGCCAGATCTACAGCCTGACAGGGCTGCATCCACAGTCGGGCGGAGACACGCGCGACTACTCTCTTCACTTTGACCTTACTGTGCCGCTTGCAAGGTATGTCGCCCAGCACAATAACGAGCTTGTATTCCCCTTTCGCCGTTACCAAATTCAGAAAGTATGGCGAGGTGAGCGTCCACAGCATGGCCGCTTTCGTGAATTCACGCAGTGTGACATAGATATTGTCGGCGACGGGAAATTAAGCCTACTGGCCGACGCTGAAATCCCGGCAGTCATCTCAAATGTGTTTAACAGCCTTGACATAGGCGACTTCACGATCAGGATCAGCAACCGCAAGATACTCACCGGATACCTTGATCATCTTGGCTTTGCCGAGAGTGATGCAGCAATAATTCTGCGGGAGGCCGACAAGATCGAGAGGCAGGGCACAGATCCCCTTTTGCAGGCACTGGACGGTCTTGAGAACGGCAATTCTGCGACTGATGACATACTCGCCATCGTGCAGACGAGCGGCAGCCCGGCGGAGGTGTTGGACATTCTCTCCACGATTGATAGCGGAGAACGTTTCCAGCAAGGTGTCGATGAACTGGCAACCGTGTTCGAGCATGCAGCTGAATTTGGCATCGCCGAGGAAAATGTGACTGCGGACATCGGAATCATCCGAGGTTTAGACTACTACACAGGTACAATCTACGAAACGCGCCTGGACGATCATCCTCAACTTGGCAGCATCTGCTCGGGCGGCAGATATGACGACCTGGCAAGCTACTTCATCCGCAAGGCGATGCCGGGCGTGGGCATCTCCATTGGCCTGACTCGCCTTTTCTCGCAACTCCTGCAGGCAGGGATCGTGGAGGGAGGTGGAGCGTCCGTTGCTCAGGTGCTGGTTACTACGCCGGACGAGAGTCTCCTAGCGAAAGCAATCGAAATCGCCAGTTCATTACGGGGCGCCGATGTCAACACTGAGATATTCTTCGAGCAGACCCGTCTCGGAAGGCAGCTCAGATATGCCTCGCGCAAGGGGTTCAAGTTCGCGGTTATTCCACTCCCCGAAGATTTGGAGCGCGAACAGATAAAGTTCAGAGACTTGGATGCGGGCGAAGAATACACTGTCGCGTTGTCTGATTTGCCGGGTGAGATCTCGCGTCACCTCTCGTAAGCCACCATAAGCGAGAGAGCTTAAGATCTGAAAGGTGCTACCAAATGATAGGTTTTATTGGCGGGACTGGCCCTGAAGGGCGTGGCCTGGCTCTCAGATTCGCCCTTGCTGGCGAGGATGTACTCATAGGCTCTCGTGACGCAGAGCGCGCGCAGGCAGCGGCAGACAGCGTGCGCGAGATTTCACCATCCATCTCGATTGATGGTGGCCTGAATGCGGATGTTGCGAGCCGTTCGGAAATCGTGGTGGTGGCAGTCCCGTACTCAGCGCAGAGGCCGACGTTGGAAGCCCTCACCGAGGAGCTGAGAGGTAAGCTCATCATAAACGTCGTTGCACCCCTGACATTCAGCAAAGGCAATGCCAGCGCAATCAGGGTGGAGGCAGGCTCGGCAGCACTTGAGGCTCGCGAGATTGTTCCCGATGCTATTCACACAGCGGCATTCCACAATGTGAGCGCTCAGGAGCTTCTTATCCCCAACAGGCCATTGGACACAGACATCGTCGTTTTCGGAGATGACGGGGTAGCCAAGGGCAAGGTCATCGGATTGGCGGAGACAATCAAGGGTGCGCGCGGAGTTGACGGCGGAGGTCTGGAGAACGCGCGATACTGCGAGGACCTGACCGCCCTGTTGCTGAACATCAATCGCATCTACAAGGCGCATTCCATGATCAGGATCGTGGGGATATAGCGTAGCCACGACTCCACACATAGGATTCCCACCGCAGAATCAGTCGCTCACCTAGGAGAACACATGAAACTTAGAGTGCTTGGCGCGCACAATGTGGAGAGCCGTCATACGAGGATGGAAAGCCATCTGATTGACGGCGTGCTTGCGCTGGATGCCGGCTCGTTAACACGCTCGCTTACGCAGGACGAGTTGCAGGGAATCCCAGCGATCATCCTATCGCACAGGCATTTTGACCATGTAAAGGACCTGCTTCCGCTGGGAATTGCCGTCCGCAACGCAGGAGTAACCATTGATGTGTACGCTATTCAAGACACTGTTGATGCCGTCACGGAAACGCTGATGACCGGTAGGTTATTCCCAGACTTTCTGAGTTCCCCTAGCATTGAGACGCCAACTTTCAGGATGCATGCGGTGGAGTTTTACAAGCCTTTCAGGGTGCTTGGATATGAGGCGATGGCCGCGCCAGTGCCCCATTCGGTACCGGCAGCAGGCTTTCAGGTTTCCGATGGTCAGATGAGACTGTTCTACACCGGCGACACAGGCCGTGGGCTAGGCGACGTGTGGGAGCATGTTGAACCCGATGTGCTGCTGACAGAAGTCACATTCGGCAACAAGAATGAGGCAGGAGCGAGGGCAGCCGGACACTTGACACCGAATATGCTGTTGGACGAACTGGAAAGATTCAGGGCGATTCACAACCGAGTGCCTCAAGTCATCGTTTCTCACATCAACCCGGCATGGGAGGAAGCGGTGCGGAGCGAACTTGCTGAGATATCCAGATCGTCTGGACAGGACTTCATCGTCGCCGACGCGGACCTGCACCTGGAGCTTGGGCGCGAGTCCTTGCGACTACTGGAGAGCTAGATATGGCGCGAAGGACGGCGTTCATATACGCTGACGAGCTCACGCGGCACACGCTAAGCGAGACGCATCCCATGAAACCGGTGCGGCTCCGGTACACATACGAGCTACTGGATGGCTATGGCGCCTTCGATGCGTCACACGCGTCAGTTGTCGCGCCACGCGAAGCCTTGCTAGAGGAGCTGATGTGGTATCACTCCGCTGAATACATCGAGGCTGTGCGGCGGCTAAACGAAGACGATGCCACTGTTGATCAACGAAGGTTCAACTTCGGACCTGGCGACAACCCCGCATATTCGGGAATATATGACGCCGCAGTTCTGTCCACGGGGGCGACGATGACGGCAGTGGAACTGCTGCTCTCAGGTGAAGCGGATGCAGCGTTCAGCATATCGGGTGGCCTACACCATGCAATGCCCTCCTACGCTTACGGATTCTGCGTGTTCAATGACCCTGTAATCGGAATAAAGCGGATGGTGGCAGAGGGTATGAGGGTCGCCTATGTGGACATTGATTGCCACCACGGTGACGGTGTGCAGCATGCCTTCTATGACTCGGATGCCGTGATGACGATTTCTCTCCATGAGTCGGGCGCGTTTCTATTCCCGGGAACGGGGCACACACAGGAGATTGGCGCCGGCAGAGGCAGGGGATATTCCGTGAACATGCCCCTATATCCTTACACCACTGACGAGGTCTATCTGTGGGCCTTGCGCGAGGTGGCGATGCCGCTTCTGCAGAGATTCCAGCCGGATGTCCTTGTAACGCAGCTGGGCATCGACTCGCACTTCAAAGACCCTATAACGCATCTTGCCCTCTCTGTGCAGGGCCACGCTGCGGCAGTGGAAGAACTGGCTTCACTCGGTATTGGCAAATGGCTTGCCCTCGGTGGTGGCGGTTACGACTTGCAGGCTGTAGCGCGGGGGTGGGCGCTGGACTTTGCAGTCATGTCCGAGCAGCACCTGTCGGCGGAGATTCCGACAGAGTATGCGGAAAGGTATGGGGTGACCACACTCAGGGACCTGGATGAGCTGCCAATTCAGGCAGACATGGTGCGAGACGCGAGAACATTCGCCGAGGCGGGAACTCAGTCGGTCCAGAGGCTGGTATTCGGCACACTTGGCCTGAGATGATCGAATGACGACATCTTGACCTAGCTGTCAAGAATGTCGCGCAGCGCAGGTTCGATCTCAGTCCAATTGAATTTGAAGCCGCTCTCAATCAGTTTCAATGGATATAGCCTCGTAGAACCCAGTGCGAATTGCGCCATTTCACCCATCACCATTCGCAGCGCGAATCCGGGAACTGTGAACAGGGCGGGACGAGAGAGAGTACGCGCGAGCGCCTTGGTGAATTCTGCGTTGGTGACAGGAGTCGGTGCGGAGACGTTTACAGGCCCACTTATTGAGGTCGTATTTAGAACATGGACGAAAGCGCGCGCAACGTCGTCAATGTGAATCCAACTCATGTGCTGCCGCCCATTTCCAAGTTTTCCGCCCAGCCCAAGCTTGAATGGCGTTAGCATGCTCTGAGGAAGTTCGCCGTTCTCACTAATCACCACGCCGATGCGCATATTGCATACGCGGACACCAGCCTCCACAGCCGGTAAGGTGGCGTCTTCCCATTCTTCGGTTACATCCGCAAGAAATCCCTCGCCCTTCGGCGAAGTTTCGGTGAGAATCTCATCAGCCCTATCCGAGTAATAGCCGAGCGCGGAGGCACAGAGAAATACCGCGGGCGTTGGCTGCAGGGTCGCTAGTGTCTCGCTTAGAAGGCGCGTGCTATCAACACGACTGTCACGAATTTCCTGCTTGTATTCGGAGTTCCATCGTTTGCCGGCGATACTCGCGCCGCCAAGATGCACCACCGCCTCTACGCCTGCCAGCGCGCCAGAATCAATGCTTCCCACGGTGGGATCCCAATGCACTTCATCGGCTGACGCCGGCGGGCGACGCACCCGCCTCAGAACTTCATGCCCCTCAGCCCACCCCAACCGCTGGACCGCCGGGCCCCCCGTCCCAACCAACCCGAAAAACCCTGCCACAAGTACCTTCATCTCCACCCCTCCTTACACATTCTAACTCGGTTGGAAAGCTATCTCCGCCAGCAGAACCGCTGCCAGGGCCAATGAACGACTCGGCTGAGCTGTGTCGTCCCGTCCCCTTCATTCAGATTATGCGGTACATTCACTGAGGTCAAGAATAGTGGCATCGCCCCGCATCTGAATTAACACAGTGTGAAACTTGTCAGAACGCAGCATCATCTCAAGACTTGCGGGGCTTCTGATATACTACATGCCAGTCTAACAAGAGAGAACAACGAATCATGACCATGCAAGAGCGGCTAGAAGCCATCGAGTATCGCTACGACGAGCTCGAAGGTCTCATGGCCGATCCCGAAATCGCCGTCGACTACACTCACATTCAGAAGCTTGCCAAGGAGCAGTCTTCTATACGGACTATCGTCGAGCTTTCGAGGGAATTCCGCAGCGCGAATACACAACTCGACGAGGTTCGCGCCCTTCTTCGCGAGGAATCCGACGCCGATATGATGGCGTTGGCGAGAGAAGAAGAGGATGAACTACTTGCGAGCATCGAGCGCATTGAATCGGACCTGCGTATAGAGCTTATCCCCAAGGATCCTAACGACGAGAAGAATGTCATACTTGAGATTCGCGCAGGCACGGGCGGGGACGAGGCCGGATTGTTCGCCTCCGATCTATATCGTATGTACACGCGGTACGCCCAGCGAAACGGCTGGCATACCGAGGTCATAGACATCAACCAGACGGGCCTGGGCGCAATCAAAGAGATAGTGTTCGAGCTTCGCGGCAACGGCGCTTACAGCAGGCTCAAGCACGAGAGCGGCGGGCATCGCGTCCAGCGTGTGCCGGTAACCGAGTCAAGCGGTCGCATACACACATCCGCAGCCACAGTTGCCGTTCTGCCCGAAGCCGAAGAAGTTGACATCGACATCAAGCCCGACGATCTGGATATTGACGTTTTTCGTGCGGGCGGTCATGGTGGCCAGAATGTGCAAAAGGTGGAAACTGCCATTCGCATTACTCATGTGCCAACCGGGATAGTCGCAACCTGCCAGGACGAGCGCTCCCAAAACAAGAATAGGGAAAAGGCGATGGCGGTTCTGCGATCAAGACTTCTCGCGCGGGAAATCGAGAAGCAGCATGCAGAAATATCCGAGGTGCGCCGCAACCAAGTAGGCAGCGGAGACCGTTCGCAGCGAGTCCGTACTTACAATTTTCCGCAGGGCCGCGTCACGGACCACAGAGTCAACTTTTCGAGTTACAACCT
>MPND01000057.1 GCA_002238855.1 SAR202 cluster bacterium bin90 | reverse complement strand
AGTCCCCCGTTATCACCAAGGGTCTGTCCTGCAATCTTGACAAAACACCGGAGAGAGAATTCAGAAAGCTCTCATGGTCCTCCCAGGCCTTCTTACGTCCCGACCCTTGCCGCTCCTCGGTCCGGGATCCATGCCACGGAATGCAGATTCCGACCACCGTCAACTCACCCGCCGGAGTATTCGTTACTCCAGAGACGTACCTCCCGGGGGGCAAGGACTCACGGCCCAGGTCATCAACGCGATCCCATGGCTCACGGGACCACAGCATTACCTTTCGTCTGTTCTCAGCGGTCTCGTATCCGTAATCGGATTGCGAGCAGATCACATACCCACCTGGTGCCAGCAGTTCTATGTTGCTTTCGGTCAGGCAGATGACGTCGGGAGTGTGCTCTTCGATTCGTCTGAGTATTTTAGGGGTCCGTTTTGATCTGGGGGTGGCCCATTGCACGTTCCAGTTGACCAGGCTCATTGTCATGTCATTGTCACCTTGATTCATCGAGCAACTGTCCGATGTTGAGTCTCCCGTGTTATTTCTGATGAGTCCATCTAAATTCACGGCACAACCGCCAGGCTCCCGGACGGGTCCGGCACAAGCTCCAGGTAGATCGGCGGCGTCTGGGTCGAGCTGTGCCCTAGCCAGCGCGACAGGAAGTTGATAGGGATGAACGCCACATCAGGTATCGCTTAGAGACAGCAGTAGTGGTGTGATACCTTATTGGGTGGAAATATATGTTATCGCAACCACTCTGACCTATCGGAGGAACTCAATGCATACCGATATTCTCAGCCCTAAAGAGCTGTTCCAGAAGGATGTCCAGTACACTATACCGCCTTTTCAGCGTCCTTATGTCTGGAACCAGGACGATCAGTGGGAACCTCTGTGGGAAGACGTTCGCAGTGTCGCTGAAACCTATCTGGAAGAGCTGGAGCGCTCAGGGCATGATGAGATCGAAGCTGAGCAGCGAACAAGCCCGCATTTTCTTGGAGCGGTAGTTCTAAAGCAGGTTCCAACGGCAGCAAGAGACATTGACCAGCGGGAAGTCATAGATGGTCAGCAACGTGTCACCACACTTCAACTCCTTCTCGATGCCATTCAACAAGTTTGTGAAGATGCTGAACAGCGATTTCTCAAAATTGCGTCGAGGCGTCTATCAAGACTCGTGACCAACGATGAGCTTGTCGTCGGCAATGAGGATCATCATGTCTTCAAACTCTGGCCGACACGGAGCGACAGGGAAGCGTTCAGACACGCGATGGACAATGGTCTCCCGGTCGATGATTTTGAAGAGTCCCTGATAGTCCAGGCGCATGAGTTCTTCAAGTTGCAGGTGGAGAAGTGGATGGAGGATGGATCGGCATCGATGGAAGACAAAATCGGCGCACTTGAGGCAGCGGTATCCACCATGCTTCAGATGGTCGTTATTGACCTGAGTCCCAAAGATGATCCAAGTCTTATATTCGAGACTCTGAACGCCCGTGGAACGCCATTGGAGCAGTCCGATCTCATCAGGAACTTCGTCGTCTCTCAAAGCGAAGGACGGGAAGGCGATACTTGGGGGAGTCTGGACGACCGCTGGTGGCGAGAAGAGGCCAGGCAGGGGCGCCTGCTGAGGCCGCGCCTGGACATGGTTTTGAACTACTGGCTCGCAATGCGAATCGGATCTGAGATTTCCCCTTCGAGAGTATTTGACGCATTCCGTGGTTACGTCAGCGAGAAAGATCTGAACTTCGTCATGTGTGCAGTAAAGGACGACCTGGCGAGCTACCGTGAATACGAAACCAAAGAAGGTCGCAATGCGGATGAGAAGTTATTTTATTACCGCACAAACGTCTTGCAAGCTCGCGTGATAACACCTGTCCTGCTGCTGCTTCTAGGGATTGAACCAATGACGGCGATTAGAACTCTCGATGTTCTTGAGAGTTTCCTGATTCGTAGAATGATCTGCCGCCAGACAACCAAGGACTACAACAGGATGGTGCAGGAGCTTACCGGTCGTATTCAGGAAAGTGGACTGGACAGGGCGGATGAAGTTGCGGCGGGATTCCTGAAGGAGCAGACAGCCTATTCCAGGGAGTGGCCCACCGACGAATCAGTGGCACACGCTCTGGAAACTGCGCCGCTCTATCGCCTGCTGACAAGGGGCAGGCTGCGACTTGTGCTTGAAGGAATTGAGGCCTGGCTACGCGCAAAGTCTATGTCGGAACAACCAGATACTCCTAGGTACTTGACTATCGAGCATCTGATGCCGGTTGGCTGGCGAAAGGAAAGCTGGCCGCTCCCACAAAATGGTGATGAGGAAGTGGAGATTTATCATCGCAATACACTTGTTCACACGATTGGCAACCTCACGCTCGTAACGCAGAAACTGAACTCATCGCTCTCCAATTCACCTTGGGTTCAAAAACGTGGTGGTCTGCGGGAGCATAGTGTTCTACTACTCAACAGTGAGCTGATGTCTGAGTCCGAGTGGAATGAAGATACCATCCGTTTCAGGAGCCGGCGAATGGCCGATATCGTATGCGAAGTATGGCCCGGCCCGGAGAAAGTGAAGTGAAGTCAGATCTCTTGATTGATGGGACCGATTAATTTCAAGGCACCATCGCCAGACTTCCCGTTGGGTCCGGCACAAGCTCCAGGTATATGAGAATCGTCTGGATCCAGCTGTGCCCCAGCCAGCGCGACAGGTAGTTGATGGGTATGCTGTTCATCAGCAGGTGGCGAGCGTAGCTGTGGCGCAGCGTATGCGTCCCAACCCGCTTTCCAGCAGCAATCGCGCCAAGTTCCTCAGCACGTTTCACAGCTGCCTGTACGCAGCGTCAGACGGTCGCAGTATGTGCCTCGATGATTCTGCTTTGGCTGATGTCCTCATAGGCCAAGGCGCTGCTAAGTTCGCCGCGCAGTTCAGTGCTTAGTCTGCGGCATAGAGAGGGCAGGCGGCGCACGCTCCTGGATGTCGGACGATCAATTTCAGCGGATGTCCATTGTAGAATGGAACGGAGGAGACGGGACTAACTAAAGGAGACTACGATGGGAAGGTTTAACTGGGACTGGGCGGGAGAAGGGCCGCCCGATGAAGCCTATGAGCGTGTTACCGAGCCGGAACGGTTCATGCCGCTTCACGGCTGGACCCTTGAGGCCGTCGAGAGACTGCAAGCGGAGTATGACGTCGACCTGGAAGAAGGCAAAGGAATGGACGCCGAATTGGAGCGATCCTCCCTTGCCAGGCCTACATTGAAGATGACTCCGCGTCAGGAATCTTGTGCGCCCATCACTATTGCTTTCACCGATTTCCCCGGCATTGCGGTCAGGGTAGGCCGCTGGGTCACTGAGCCGTTTCCATCCTGCGGCTGTGACGCGTGCGATGAAATGCCGGAGGGGGCATTTGAGGAGCTTATGGAACTTCTGCATTACGTTGTGGCCGGGCAGTTTCGTGAATCCATGCGCCTGCAACCCGGAGGCCATGGATGGAGCAGCAGAGAGTTCTGGTTAGATGGCGAGCGCCGCAGGTCCGGCGGGTCACGAGTGCCACGCGCCAAAGCGGCCCGAATCTTGGATGGCAAGACGGAAATAGTTCTGGAGTGGCAACCTTGGCAGCCAAAATCGGACGATGCATCAACATGCTAGGCAGTCTGGCTCGCAAGGTGAGCTCTGAGTTCTCACGTCACTACTGCCAGTCTCCTCGTCGTGTCTGCCGAAGGTTGCTGGCATATGAGTGTAGTCTGAATCGAGCCGTGCCTCAGCCAGTGCCACACGGTTGACCGGTGAGTTTTGATTATGAGCCCTCCGAAGACACTGCGCATCAACTTTGGAGAATCTACGTCCGGGTTTCCTGTCTATGCGTTGCGGATATTCACTAAATGGCCCATCTCTGCAGGGTGAATTCTACTAACCTATCCTCGCGTTCACTGATGGTTTCGGCGTCCCACATCGTTTCCTCGGCCAGGGTTTTCTGCACTTGCAGGCTGGAGTTCGAATAGCTTGGCCTGTCGTCGGGCTGGGTCTTCTTATCTTCAAAGGGTTTGTTGCCCATACTGATGTTCCAAGCCTTGGAGGCTATCGTCAGATTGCCCAACTTATGCACGCTCTCTTTGTGCTGCGTCTCCTCTATTTCAGATAAGCTCCGTGCAGGATTTTGTGCCCAGACATGTTCGACTTCGTAGTCTGAAGTCAGGATGTCTTCCTGCGTGGAGATGGCCAGCGGCACGTCTCCCTTTTTCCTCAGATAAATCTCGTACTGAGTCAGTAGATACTTTATGCTTCTTGAGCCAAGCCCTCGGTAGAAGCCCTGACGCCGTAGGGACTGCTCGAAAGCGTCGTCGTCGTGATAGTAACGAATCATTCCCTTCAACTCCGAAATCAGTCCGTCGAAGTCAAGCCGTTCATTATGTACCCTGTGGGCCATGCTGCCCAGTGTCGATGCTGCAGTGTTGCTTCTGTAACCACCAACGAGGTAGACACGGACAATGATTGCTTCAAGTAGTCTCAGAATCTGCTCCAGACGCTCCTTCTCGCTTCCAAATTTCAGCCAGCATGCAATCAGCAGGGGAAAGAAATTACCCAGCCTCTCAAGCATGAAGAGCTTGCTAAGCATCCCGCCCTCCGTGTCGGCCTTGTATTCGTCAGTAATGTTCTTTACGGCTAGGAAAGCCCGCTCCAGGTCTCTGGCGTACTGGATCGTGTATTCCTCGCTGTCAGCCGCACTTTCCCTCAACATATTCCGAACGCGGTCTTTGAGGCTGTCCAGTGGACGTGACGAACTGCTCCAGGGCGATACATAGATGATGTAGTGATAGCGATGAACGTCGTCCTCAGTGAGGCGCAGCCGATCAAGGTGCCTGGTTCCCCGCGCTTGCTCGAAATGGCGATAGATCCTAGAGAAATGACCGTTCAGTTCCTGCAATCTGCCGGCAATTGCGTCTTCACCCTCGATGCAGAGATATGAGGCGTGCATCAGGAAACTCTTCGTCTTCTCAAGCACACTTAGTGGGCGCCCTCTGTCATTTACGGTCTCAAAGATACGAATGGCGTCTGCGTCTGAGTTGACCTGATATTGAATCAACTGAAGGTCGTCGATCTTCTTCTTGAGCCCGATAAGGAAACGCTTGAAATCATCTGACTGCCGTTCCTGTTCCTCCCCCAAACGTTCCTTGAAGAACGCCTTCGCGTCAGCAAGGCGCCGTTGAGAGCGCGTCCTGGTCTCGTCGTGATGACCGTCGATTATGACACCGTTGAAGAATTCCCCGTCCGACCCGGGCAAGTTTAGCTTGTAGTGTGGGCCCCTCCTGAGATAATTTCTGAGAGACGCCATTTCGCCGTCGGGATCATCACCTCCGCTCTTTTCGAGATTCGCGATTATCTCGCGCAGCAGTATCAGTACTGTAGTCAGGCGTTGCTGCCCGTCAATGACGTCGAATCTCTTGAGCACGGTAAATTCGGTCTCCGCGACTTTGCCGGAATCCTTTAGAAGAACCGTCCCGAAGTAGTGCTTTTTGGAAGGCTCCAGATAGTATATGTCTTCCCACAGGTCTTCTAGGTTCTTCTGCTCCCAGGCGTATCCTCTCTGGTACACCGGTATGTCGTAAATCTGGTTATCGGTGAGTAGTCCTCCGAGACTGACAAGGCTTCCGTCCATCGATAAGGCCTCCTGGGCGAATCTACAATGCAGATGTCATTATCATCAGTGAGCCGTGTGGTTGAGGTGGGCACGTTGTGTTGGGTCAACAGGTATGGAGTTTAGTCTCCCCTGTAGTATTTGCTGGGTGTGATGTTGAATATGTCGTCAATCGCATTGTCGCGTTTACCATCGTCTCCGTCCTTGATGAGGAAGTCGCGGCGGTCACGGTAGATGAGTGCCCGGTTGAGCACATAATCGGACTTGTCGAGGTCAATCTTGTCGCAAGGTGTCATCAGCCAATACTTGTAGTCTCCAAGGAAGAGGTACTTGTTCCTTCTGCGGAAGAACTTGCCGTCAACCCCTTCTCCGGCACAGAAGCGGCTGCACACTTGTGCGAGCAGTTCCTGCTGTCCGTCTTTCTTGATTACGACATACTCGTGGGGCCAGGTATCGCGAAAAGTGACGGCCTCACGCCAGGGAGCACAAGCTATCAGTTCCACGAGATCCATAATTCTGCCTCCCTATATAGTCGATTCAAGTTAGGCTGTGACCAAATATCTGTCAAGTAGCGAAAGCCTATGATGTCTGGCGGACATCTGCGAGTGAATGAAGTAATTATGGGGTCGGCACAATCAACAGCGAATCGCTCCGCTGACTCACGGCACAGCTGCCAGACTTCCTGTAGGGTCCGGCACCAGCTCCAGGTAGATGAGTGTGGTTTGTATCGACGAGTGCCCCAGCCAGCGCGACAAATAGTTGATCGGAATCCCGTTCATCAGCAGATGCCGCGCGTAGCTATGGCGTAGCGTGTGTGTACCAACTCGCCGTCCCGGCGCAATCGCGCCCAGATCTTCCGCACGTTTCACCGCCGCCTGCACCCAACGCCAGGCGGTCGCCGGATGCGCCTCGACGATTCTGCCCTGGTTGATGTCTCCGTAAGCCAGAGCGCTGCCCAGTGCCCCGTGCAGTTCCGGGTGCACCGGCACCAGCCTGGTCTTACCTCCCTTCCCTGAACGCACTCTGAGCGTTGGAGTGGCCGTATCGAGCGACAGGTCCCGCACTTCTAGGTCGAGCGCCTCGGATACACGCAGACCGGCACGCCACTGCTCCAGCATCAGCAACTTCGCCTTCGGGTTGGGCGCTGCTCTGATGATGGCGTTCACTTCGTCGGGTTCGAGGTACTCAGGTATGCGTTTCTGGCGCTTGGGGGTTGCGCCGTCCTGTGTTTTTGGATAACGCCCACGCGGTCTGCGCCGGCGGGACATTGCGGTCGAAGATTCGGTTATCATACGGATCCCTTTTCGACTGTGCTGAAGTCACAAGATAGGCATTGCCGACGATTCGGGATTATCATCATTCGTGGGCACAGTTAGGCCTGCCGCCTCGCCGACCGACGCCTTTCCTGAAGTAATTAAGGGGCGATTCCGTCGCGGACCGTGATAATCGGTCCCTTTCACCCACGTACTCTGCAGTCATCGCAGAGAAAGATCAGCGCAATTTCGTCGCCTCTTTGAAGTTGCCGAAAAAAGCTCTCACTGAACTCGTACTCTTCCTTCGGAATCGATTGAGATATCTTTGGACCTCCGTGCGGACAGGTCACTTCGGCTGTCTTTGATAGGGCGCTCTCCAGTAACCACTCTCCGCAACTGTTGCAGGGCGCGATGTTAGCGTCGGCAGGCAGCCCTGAGTCCTCCGGAGGATGATTAGGCCCAGCGCCCGGCTTTCGCTTGTACGTGATTCTGACTTCCTCGGTCATTCTGCATCTTCTCCAAAGGGTCCCAGGCAGCTACGATGGTTCCTGATTTCTCGCTAGCGGGAGCGCTATGGCGTCGTTTGTGATCAGGTGCAGATCACGGAACTGCCCGTCTACCAGCGCTTTGTAGAGAGTCCTGTCTCCTGCTCCAGCAATCATGTACGGCAGGAATATCTCTTCCATTTCGACCATTCCGGATTCGAGCAACGCGATCTGCGCCTCAATCCAGTCTTTCAGTATCCGCCAGGCCACGCGGCGGGCCTGCTCCTTGCGTCGCTCGGTGTTTCTCTTGAAAATCAGCCCCTCGCCGGTGAGCACATCATAGACCGCCTCATAATTCACGGGCATTGCGTAGCCGAGGTTCCCATACCGTCCGTCAAGGCTCCACTTCAGGGCGACGACATTCCCGCTCCCGTCAAAATCCTGCACAATCCGGCTTGCGCCGTGCCGCACCAGTATCGCCGTGATCTCGGATACGGTTCTGTGGGTTTCGACCCTGGTGGAGTAGTTCATCAGTGGCATATCTTCACTCCATAAGTCCTGTGGTCATTTCACCAACCCGAGCGACCACAACGCGGACATGGACCACGAACTAACTTGCGCCACTCTGCTGTTGTGCGAGCCTCAATCCGACTGCGACAATGCAGACACGTCCCGAAGTACTTCGGTTGGCTAACCTGCCGACTGGTCATTTCACTACACCTGAACCGGCCCTTCTTGCGCTGGTATGTATGCGATCTTCGACTGTAGATTCTCCGTGCAAGAGTTATTCCGATACATCCTTGCAAAGCCGGCGTAGGTTGTCCAACTTAAGGAGGCGGCTCAGCTACGGAGCGAGGGTGTGGATGCAAGCTTTTGCGGTATTTCCTTGCATCAGGTTTGAGGGGAATTTGCGGGCGAAGAAGCGTGTCTGGCTGACGACGGACGGGAGAGGGAAGGGTCCTACTCGCCGCGCAAGCGTCGAAGCTCTGCTTCAAACTCCGCAAGGCGTGACTCCGCCGCCAAGCGAGCGGCGCGCTCTTCCTCTGCGCGGGATTGAGCCGCCATGCGAGCCGCCTCTTCCTCTCTGGCGCGAGCCTCAGCAGTCTCTGCGCGGTTCTCCGCAGTACCGGCACGGGCTTGAGCGGCAAGACGAGCGGCTCGTTCTTCCTCAGCGCGGGCTTGAGCGGCCAAACGAACTGCCTCTTCCTCTCTGGCGCGAGCCTGAGCATCCAGACGAGCGGCGCGCTCCTCCTCGTGAGTGTCAAGATAGCTCTCCGAAACAGGATCGAAGAACCGCAGCATCCCATCCTCCCAGCACACGTACAGTCCCAGCACGTCGCTGTATCCTCGAAGACGACCTTCTCCCAAGTCCTCTATCGCTATCGGCTCATACACACCGTCAACCAGCAGATCACCCGCAAGCGCCGCATCGTGGTACTCCCCGCCACTCGGGTCGAAGCGCCAGTATTCCCCAATGCCGAACCGCTCGTAGTCCCGACGCTTGTCCGTGTAGTCAACCTCGCCCGTACTTCGTGACGCTACCTCAAGCACGAAGTCCGGCGCCTTCCCCTGACGGTCTATCGCATAGCCTCGCTGCTCGTCCACAAGCGCAATGTCGCAGTCGTACACCACGATGAGGTCAGGTATTCGATAAGCACCCCAGGGGTCAAGCGTCGGAGCGACAGGAACCTCTCCATGCACCAGGGTCGTCTCCGGATTGCCGATGTGTATGGCAAGGGCGGTCAGAATCGAGCGACGGTGAAGATGGGACGTGTTCTGCATGTCTTCCCGCGGTGGAAAGTCGGGGAAGCGTTCGAGCTTGCCCGTTCCCTGTGTGAGTGTAGTCGTCCTGCTGGTCATCGCGGACATCTCCGAGTCTGAGTGAGTTGAGCGATTGCCGACTGATGGCATTATACCACCTGATACGGACAGGACATCCGAGCCTGTCGCATCACGAGCAGACCCGGTCCCGGATGACCTGTCGGGCTGAATGACGCCACCGCCCCGTCCTCGCGTCCAAGAACGCCTCTTGCTGGGGAGCCAGCCACAGCCGCTCCAGGTCGGTGGCGTCGAAGCCCAGATTCTCGTTAATGTGCAGGCTGGCCGCGCTCAGGCGGGAGAGGCGGTCTGCCGGCGGTGCAGTTCCATGTGGTCAACGACATTTATTGAGGCAACGCGACCGGCCATTATAAATGTCGTTGTTCACCATGGGCGTCATCCATATTTTCACCTCCGGGGCCTCTGGTTGAATCTAACTGAGACTGGCCTGACGGGCCTGATTGGGGTCATTTTAGCAAATCGGGCGAAAGTTCACCTTCCCTTTACCAAACTGGAGAATGAATTTACCTGCACTTTATTTGCGAATTGCTATAATTAAGAGTCCATCTTCGGTGACTCCGTGTCACCGCGCCATACCCGCAGCGGCAGCCGCGACGCCGGGGTCGTGAGTTCATCCCAATAGAACGTCCAAGAGGAGATATGACCATGTTCGACACCGGAAACAGCAGGAAGGCCCGCCGCCTGTTGAGGGCGGCGATGTCCATTACCCCCCCCCAGAACCTGCGTTCTAGTCGCTTCGGGAGGCTCCCGATGACGCGGGCATCCTCCTTCCTCCCGCGCTCTCCCCTCATCCTTCTTGCCGTCGCGCTGCTGGCGGGCGTGATCTCGCTTTTGCAAACCGCGCCGGCGCAGGCACAGGCGCAGGCGCAGGTGCCCGGCATGGTGACGTCAGCGGTCATCTATGGCGCCGAAGGGCCCACCTTCATTAATTTCAGGTGGACGGCGCCACAGAGCAGCGGCGCCGCCATCACGGCCTACGAATTGCAAGTTCTGCATGCTGGAAGTTGGTCAGTTTTCAGCACCAGTCTGACCACAACCCAAGTCACGATAACCGGATTGACTCCAGGGTCGGGGCACGGGCTCAGGTTGAGGGCCAGGAACTCCGTCGGTTGGGGTCCGTTTGCTGGCGTCTGGACCTTTTCGACGCAAGCTGCCGCACCGACCATGTTGAACGTCTGGCCCGACAATTTGAGCCTGTTCCTCGATTGGAGTGCGCCTCCGGGCGGGTTCTCGGGCTACGACGTGCACTACACCTCGGCGCCTGCCACCGGCAGCAACGCTGTCGGGAACGACGCGGCGGCTTCAGGCAGTGACCCCTCCGCCGCCTGGGTGGCGCTCACCCGCAGCGGCACGACGGCCTCGCAGACGATTTCGGGTCTGAGCAACGGCACCGCCTACCGGGTGCGGGTGCGGGCGCTCAGTTCTGGTCCTTCAAGCACCTGGGTGTTCGGGTCGGGGACGCCCGTGGATTCGCCGCCGCCACTCACTGCGCCGACGAACCCGAGCGTCACTCCGAGTAGCAAGACTCTGTCGGTGTCCTGGACCGCCCGCCCGGGCACGGTGACGGGCTTCGACGTCCACTACACGTCGGCGCCCACTTCGGGCACCGGCGCTGTCGCGAACGACGCGGCGGCCCAGGGCAACGACCCCGCCACCGCCTGGGTGGCGGTTTCCCGCAGCGGCACGACGACCTCGCAGACGATTACAAACCTGACCCTCGGCACGACCTACCGGGTCAGGGTGCGCGCGGTGAACGCCAACGGCAACAGCGCCTGGGTGTTCGGGCCGGAGACGACCGTGGATTCGACGCCACCCGACGCGCCAGCGAACTTAGGGGTGAGGGCGGTCGCGAGCACCGCAGCGTGCGTGGAGTGGACAGCGCCGGAGAACAACGGCTCCGTAGTCTGGGAATACGCTGTCCAATACGAGCGTGCGGGTCAAACGGGTAGCGCTATTAGATTTGCACCCAATGCTAACGTACCGAACCCCCCGACTGATATCTGCATCTCCGGATTGACTCCAGAGACGACCTACGAGATAAAGGTGCAGGCAGAGAACAAAAGAGGCTGGGGCCCATATTCGCAACCACTGTCTTTTGTTACTCCGCAGGCTAGCCAGGTACCGCCAGCCGACGCGCCAGCGAACGTAGTGGTGTTGTCGGTCACGAACACTGCAGCGAGGGTGTCTTGGGCGGCGCCGACGAATAACGTCGCCGCCATCACGGCCTACGAAGTGCACTACACCACGGCGCCTGTCACCGGTGCCAACGCTGTCGCGGACGACGTGTCGACCACGGGCACCGACCCCGCCGCCGCCTGGGTGGCGGTCTTCCGCGGCGGCACGACGGCCTCGCAGACGATTTCGGGTCTGACCACTGGCACCGCCTACCGGGTGCGGGTGCGCTATCACCTGAGCGACTCCAACGTTTCGAACTGGGCCTTCGCCCAGGGCACGCTGGCGAGATCCACACCGTCCCTGGCCCAGGCGACAGCGAATGGCACGACCCTGACGCTCGCCTACAGCGATTTGCTGAACGAGAACTCCGTTCCTCCGTCCACGGCCTTCACAGTGAAGATGGATGGCGAACCAGTCCGTCTGGCCGGCAGCAACCCCGTATCGATCAGCGGCGCGGCGGTGATCCTAAGCCTGGCCGAGGCGGTGGACGCCGGGCGGAAGGTGACGGTGAGTTACCGTCAGTTGCCGGCCAGCGATCCGATCCGGAACAGCTGGTCCTACAAGGCGTTTGAGTTACTCAATCAGCCTGTGACGGTCAGCGGCATCTGCGGGCGCACCCCTGTCGTCAGGGAAGCCATTCTGAACGAGTTGGAGTATCTCATCGGCACTGCTCCAGATTGCGCGGACGTCACATCGGCTC
This sequence comes from SAR202 cluster bacterium bin90, assembly GCA_002238855.1. Lineage (GTDB taxonomy): Bacteria > Chloroflexota > Dehalococcoidia > Lucifugimonadales > JADFKI01 > Bin90. The sequence continues at coordinate 9,895 of MPND01000057.1, read as the reverse complement.
AACTGAGCAGCATTATCGGTGAGGCTTCTCATGGCAACGAAGTCCTGTTTCAATCCTTGACCAATGTCAGCAGCTTGCGGGAGATCGACTTCCGGGGGCTCTCCTCTCTTGAGACGCTTGGCATTTCGGGCACCCGAGACGCAGTACACCGAGCGGAGCTTCTGAATCTGAATCGGCCTCCTAGCGAAATCAAGCGCCTCTCCTTTCCCCTGACCAGTCTGCCCGAGAATCTCTTCGACGGTCTCTCCTCGTTGAAGGGGCTCGCAATATCGGGAACCGGCGTGACCAGTCTGCCCGAGAATCTCTTCGACGGTCTCACCTCGTTGGAGCGATTGTCCATTGAAGGCAATCCCGCCTTGACCAGTCTGCCCGAGAATCTCTTCGACGGCCTCTCCTCGCTAAGGGGACTTATTTTGGTTCAGAGTCCTTCCCTGAGCGCTCTGCCCGAGAATCTCTTCGACGGCCTCACCTCGTTGGAGACACTCTCCATTTCTGCCACCGGCCTGACCAGCGTGCCTGAGGATCTCTTCGACGGCCTCACCTCGTTGCAGACTCTTAATCTGACCCACAACCGGAAATTGAGCACTTTGAGTGCGAACGCCTTCAACGATCTCACGAACCTTAAGAGTCTCAAGATTATCTTTAGTTCCCTGAGCAGCCTGCCCAGGAACGCCTTCAACGGCCTCTCCTCCTTGACTGGTCTCGCTCTTAACAACAATGCCATCACCAAGGTGCATCCGACCGTCTTCAACGGCCTCTCCTCCTTGACGAATCTCAACCTCGGCAACAATGAACGAATTCAGTTCAGGGGTGTTCATACCGCTCGCGGCGACAATGCCCTGAGCAGCTTGCCTCCGAACCTCTTCGAGGGCCTCACCTCCTTGACTCATCTGAGACTTAACTACATTTCTCTGCGCAGTTTGCCTCCGAACCTCTTCGACGGCCTCCCCTTGCGACATCTCTATGTGGAAGGTAATCCCTGGCTGCGCGGCTTTCCGACGGATTTGTTCGCCCCCTCGCACTCGTTGTGGGTGCTACAGGTGAACAACATCGGTCTGACCTGCTTGACCCCGGCCCTGGCCCAGAGAAAACAGCTCTTACACGATGGCGATGAAAACGCCTTGCCGGAACGCAACTTACCGGATTGCCCCGCGGTATCGCTCTCGGCCTCGCCGAGCTCGGTCAGGGAGGGCTCTCCGGTGACGATCACGGCGACGGTGACTGCTGCTGCGTCGCGCGATCGGAGGATCTTGCTGTGGACGACGCCGGGCACGGCTGAGACCCGGGAGAACTACGGCACGGGAGATATCGGCGGTGACGACGACTACGTACCGCTGCAACAAATCATCATCCCCGCCGGCCAGACGAGCGGCACGGGCATCGTGCAGACGATCCGCGATGGGGACAAGGACGACGAGACCTTCACGGTGGCGCTGTTCAGGGAGGGGTCGTCTCAGATGCCCGGGCTGTCGCACGGCTCTCCGTCCTCGGTCGAGGTGACGATCAAGGAGACCGCCAGTGTCTCGGTCTCCGCCACGTCCCTGGTCGAGGAGGGCTCCCCGGTGACGGTGACGGCGACGCTGTCGGAGGCGCTGCCGCGGGCGGTACGCATTCCGCTGGTTCAGCGGCAGGGCACGGCGGAGCCGGGCGACTACGAGGAGCTCAGTACCAGCAGTCGACTTGGCGGGACCTTCGAGATCGACATCCCGGCCGGCCAGACGACGGGCACGGCCACGATCCGGACGACGCGGGACGCCGACGGCGACAACGAGACGTTCTCGGTGGCGATCGACTCGCCCTTCCTGCCGTCGGTGTTGCAGTGGGGCGACCCGCTCGAGGCGCAGATCACTATCATAGACAGCGCCCAGCTGGCGCAGATATACGTGTCGGGTCCCCCCGACTTCGTGGTCCACGAGGACCGCGACAGTGGAGCGCGCTTCGTCGTGCACCTGCCCCGCGCGGTACCCCACCCGTTCACTGTGGACTACACGACGAAGGACGGAACGGTATCGACCCAGTACAAGCCGAGGCCGAAGCCGTATGTGGCCAATGACTGCGGGGTCGACCAAAACGGCAACAGCCTAGACAACTACAACTGGTGCAAGATTCCCAACAGTCCCGCGGCGACGGCGCCGGCGGACTACACGACGACGGCCGGCACGCTGACCTTCGCGCCGGGCGAGACGCGGAAGCTCGTATTTGTGCCCATCGTCAACGACACGGTGTCGGACAGCGACGAGAACTTCCGCTTCGCGGTCATGAACCCGTCGGCGGGGGCGCGCATCGCTTACGGCGAGAATTCGGTGGTCATCCTCAACGACGAGGCGGACTTGAGCGCGCTGACGGTCGAGGGCGCGGCAGGGTCAGGCGGGCCATGGTCGGCGTTGGACATCGGCGCGGTCGAGGGGGAGACGAAGGAGCATTCGGTGGCGGTTGCGCACCGGCGCGTTCGAGGCGGAGACGACGGACTATGCGGTGACGGTGCCGCACGGGACGACGCACGCGCGGCTGGCGCCAACGGCGGCGGAGCCCGACACGACGATGAGGACGGGCGCCGGATCGAATCTTGAGGCGGTAGGGAGCGGCGAGCCGGGACCGGCGGTCCCGCTGGAGGCCGGCGAGAACACACTCATCGTGGCGGCGGTGGCCCAGTCGGGAGCGCGGAAGACCTACACGGTGACAGTGACGGTGACGCGCCAGGCGGGGCCGGTCGTGGCTGCGCCGCTCGCCGATGTCGGCGAACTCGAGGCGGGCGTGAGCCGCAATATCTCGCTCTCCGGCGTGTTTACGGACGACGATGGCGACAGGCTGACGATCAGCGCCGGTTCATCCGATACGAGCAAGGCCGCAGTATCCGTCGCCGCCGACTCGTCTGCGCTGACGCTCAGCGGAGTAGCGCCGGGCACGGCCCGGATCACGGTCACGGCGCAGGACTCGGACGGTAACAGCGTCAGCGATGCCTTCGACGTAACGGTGGTCAAGGACAACAACCCGCCCACGGTAGCCAGCGCCATCGCCGACGCGACCATCACCAACGAAAGCGGCACGAGCGAGGTATCGCTGTCCGGTGTCTTCACCGACGCTGACGGCGGCGACCTGACGGTCACGGCGAGTTCGTCGGCTGAGAGCGTGGCAAGCGTCGCGGTGTCCGCTGATTACTCGACGCTTACGGTGAGCGCCAAGTCTCGCGGAACGGCGACCATCACGGTCACCGCCGACGACGGGTACGGCGGCTCGGTGGTGGACAGTTTCACCGTCAGGGTGAAGGCTGCGCCGGTGGTGGCCTCGGCCATCAGCGACGTCAGTGAGCTGAAGGTTGAAGCGACGCAGGAGGTGTCATTGTCCGGAGTGTTCAGCGACGGCGACGGGGACAGCCTGACCGTCACGGCGTCATCGTCGGACAACGCCAAGGCCACCGTGACCGTGGCCGCCGACCAGTCCGCGCTCACGGTCACCGGAGTGTCCGGGGGAACGGCGACCATCACGGTCACGGCCCAGGACACGGACGGCAACAGCGTGGGCGACGCCTTCGAGGTGTCGGTGGCCGGGGCTGAGCCGCCGGAGGGGCCGGAGCCGTGGGACATCCGGGTCGTGCCGGGGGACGGCGCGCTGACGGTGACCTGGAACGTCTCCTCCCGGGACGGGGTCGAGGACTCGGATATCTGGCACGTTCTGCGCTGGAGCCAGGAGTTCGGCGTGTGGAACAACCCCCGCGACCCCAGGGCCGTAGGCAAGAACGACGGCCTCTCGGTGGACCCCGGGTTGACCAGCTACACGATCACGGGCCTCAAGAACGGCGTCGCGACGGGCGTGTTCATTCGCTCGATGGTCGGGCACCGCAACAACATGAGCGAGAGGGACGGGAAATCCAGCAAGTGGGTGCGGACCAAGGGCGAGCACACCACGCCGGTGGCGGGGCCCAACGCTACGCCCACCGTCTCCGCCGCCATAGCCGACGCGACCATCGTGAGCGAGATCGGCACGAAGGAAGTGTCGCTGGCCGGTGTGTTCAGCGATGCCGACGGCGACGAGCTGACCATCACCGCCACGTCATCGGACGACGCTGTCGCCACGGTGTCGGTGTCCGCCGACTACTCGACGCTGACGGTTACGGCCCAGAGCAGAGGTACGGTCACGATTACGGTAAACGCCAGTGATGGCAACGGCGGGACCGTGGACGACAGCTTCGCCGTGACGGTGAAGGCCGCGCCCGTGGTGGCCTCGGCCATTGCCGACGTGAGCGGACTGGAAGCCGGGGACAGCCGCACCGTCTCGCTGTCTGGAGTGTTCAGCGACGCCGACAGCGACAGCCTGACCGTAACCGCCGCATCATCGAACAAGGGCAAAGCCACCGTGTCGGTGGACGCCGACCAATCTAGGCTCACGGTTTCCGGCGTGGCCGAGGGAAAGGCTACCATCACTGTTACGGCGCAGGACTCCGACGGCAACACCGTCAGCGACGCCTTCGACGTAACGGTGACCGCACCGCCTAACAAAGCGCCCACGGTGTCGAGCGTCATACCGGACGCGACCATCGTCAACGAAAGCGGGACGCACCGAGCGTCTTTGTCGGGTGTGTTCGACGACTCGGATGGCGACGACCTGATCGTTACCGCCGCGTCTTCGGCTGAGAGCGTGGCCACCGTGTCCGTCGCAGCCGACTACTCGACGCTGACGGTGAGCGCAAAATCTCGCGGAACGGCGACCGTCACGGTCACGGCATCCGACGGCAACGGCGGCTCGGTCGAGGACAGCTTCACCGTTACGGTGAAAGCCGCGCCGGTGGTAGCCTCGGCCATTAGCGACGTGAGCGAGCTGGAGATTGACGCGACGCACCAGGTCTCGATGTCCGGGGTGTTCAGCGACCCTGACGGCGACGCGGTGACCGTAACCCAGGCGTCATCGTCAGACAGCGCGGTGGCGGCGGTATCGGCCGCCATTGATGGCTCGACCTCCGCGATCACCGCCATCACGGTTATTGCCAAGTCCGAGGGCACGGCCACCATCACCGTCACGGCACAGGACTCTGACGGGAACCGTGTCAGCGACGCCTTCGACGTAACGGTGAACGCGCCTGCCGCGCAGCAGCAGATCAACAACGCGCCCACGGTGTCCACAGCGATAGCGGACGCCACCATCGTCAACGAGACCGGCACGCACCGGGTAGCGCTGTCGGGCGTTTTCAGCGATGCCGACGGCGACGGCCTGACGGTGACGGCGAATTCGTCGGCTGAGAGCGTGGCAACCGTCGCCGTGTCCGCTGATTACTCGATGTTGACGGTAAGCGCCAAGTCTCGCGGAACGGCGACCATAACGGTCACGGCATCCGACGGGTACGGCGGGACGGTGGACGACAGTTTCGCCGTCAGGGTGAAGGCTGCGCCGGTCGTGGTGTCGGCGTCGGCCGACGTAACCGGCTTGGAAGAGGGATCAACCCAGGACATCTCCCTGTCCGGCGTGTTCAGCGACGCCGACGGGGACGCTCTGACCATCAGCGCCGCATCGTCGAATGAGGCCACAGCCACGGTGTCGGTGGCATCCGACGACTCCAAGCTGACGGTCACCGGAGTGGCCGAAGGCACGGCGACCATCACGGTCACGGCCCAGGACACCGACGGCAACACCGTCAGCGACGCCTTTGACGTAACTGTGATCCGGGCCCCTGAGCCGGAACCCGATCCTGTGGAACTGCCCGGCCCGGTGGTCAATCTCCAGCTGACGGCCACGGATAACGGCATCATCGTGAGCTGGCAGGCTCCGGAGAGCGGGGACGCGCCCCGGCGCTACATCGTGCACGTGAGGCCGGAGGGCGGGGCTGAGGGCAGCGGACGGACGAAGACGCCCAGGGCGAAGAAGACGAAGGTCAGCTTCGACAACCTGGAGGCGGGCAGGACCTACGAGGTGTGGGTGCGGGCCCAGAACGAGGCGGGCAAGGGTGAGCGGGTCCGTGCCGGCATCACCATCCCCGCTGCGCAATAGCGGAAAGACGGGCAGCAGCCTGCGACGGTCGCCCTTAATCTGGGCGACCGTCGCAGACGCACAGCCGTCAACGAGAGTGGTACGTGGGAAGTTTCCTGCCCGGGCTGTTCAACGGCGACGACGGTCTGACCGTAAAGCGCGGCGACCTTCACGGAGGCTGAGAAGGGTGCCGGCAGCAAACGGGGCACCGATGTCTTCGAGAATTCCGGTGGCAATGTCCGCTGAAGCGGAGGAGACGCCGCAGCAAAAAATACGCTGTGCCGGACAATCGGGCTGAAAGGCGCTGTTCGGGGCAATTGCAGCAGATCAGGCAAAAGTTTACCGCCGCTTTAGCACTTTAAGGGCTTACTTCACCTCTGATTTATCTAATGAATCTCTATAATTCTTCCTGAGTCATGGCGGCTGTCATCTTGCCGAACCGGAATCCGTTCGGGCAGGCACAGACCGCCAAACGAGAGCGGCAACCGCGCCGTCGGAGCTCCTGTCCCGCTGGGGGACAGGGACGGGAAGGCGGAACGCAGTTAAAAGGAGACCGGAAAGCCATGTTCAATGTCAGCAGGAACATCAGCAAGGCGCGCTGCCTTTTGAGGGCGGCAATGCCCGTTACCCCCCCCCCCCCCCCCCCTATATTTTTTAGTACATTTTTTCCGCCCCCCCCCCCTCCACCCGGGGGGGGGCCCCCCCTGCACCGGTCCCCCCCCCCCCCCACCGACTATATGTTCTAGTACATTCTCTCGGCCCTCACCATCTGAACCTGGCGGGCGGCCCCCAATGACGCGGGCCTCCTCTCTCCACCGCCTCTCCCCGCTACTGCTGCTGGCCGCCGCGCTGGTGGCCCTGGCGGTTTTTTTCGTCCACGACGCCCGGCCCGCCGCTGCGCAGGGAACCGCCGCCTGGTCCGCCACGCTGACGGTGCAGTCTCTGGGCACCGCTCTCGGCTGCGATAACAGTGTTAGTGGATCCGCGTGCAGCTCAACGAGCGTGCTCACGGAGGATGCCTTCACCTACGACGGCGTGTCTTATGAGGTCATCAGGCTCCATGAAAACAACGGAACTCTCACTTTCAGAGTCAACAAGGCAATTCCGGATGGGCTCAAGTCGGCCCTGACGCTGCGCGTGGGGGCCAACCAATACGCCCTTCTTGATGCCACCTATCCCACCAGTGGCAACGGCGCCGAGGCAACCTGGAGTAACGCCGCCCTGTTCTGGTCGGCGGGCGACTCGGTCCAACTCATTCTGTCCGAGCCGCCGCCGTCGCCCGAGCCGCCGCCCGCGATACCCAGTACCACGGTGACGCTGGTCAGCAACACGGGGCAAGGGCTATCCAACAGTGGCAACATTAGTGTGGAAAATTGGATTAACGCCCAGGGATTCACGACGGGCCCTGCCAAACACGGCTACGCGCTGACGAGCATCGAGTTGCCCGTCAGACTGCTCGATGCTCTCTCTGCCACGGATGTCAGAAATTTTGTGGTGGGGTTGTGGAGCGACAGCAACGGAGTGCCGGGCACGAAGGTCGCGGACTTGGCGCCTGTGAACTTTCCGACCGGAACCACTGGTATCCACACGGTGTCCTTCGAGCCGAAGGCTACCACCACTCTGGCGGCGAATACGACCTATCACTTCGTCATCTACATGGACGCGGGCCTGGCCTTCCCCTTTCTATACGTTACGTACGACATGAACGAGGACGCGGGAGCGGCCGACGGTTGGAGCATCGAGGACGCAGCCTCCTCTTTTCTTGGCACGGGGATCCCCCTCAGCACCCCCACGGGTCCGTCGGACTGGACCTCGAGTCCTTATACAGCTATCCAGATCGGTGTGAAGGGTTTCCCAGCCCCCGCCTCCCGCTCGTCCACGCCGACGGACACGGACATGGAGGTGGCCATCTGGTCTGCCACCCTGGCGGTCAGGGACCTTGCCAATGACGGAACACTCCTGGGTTGCTCCAATGGCACGAGCTACGCGGCGGGCGACCGCTGCAACAGTCAGAACTCCCTCATGGAGGACTCCTTCACCCTCGGCGGCAACGACTTCACCATCGATGCGCTCTTTTCCGAGTACGTGAGCGAGATCGTGCCGAGATCTGTGACGTTGAGCTTTGACGGCGACAGCGTCCCGTCCAGCCTGCGCCACGGCGCGACGCTGGTTTTCGACGGGCGCGCGCTCCCCCTCTCGGGCGGCGAGGTTCAGACGTCGGGCGCCACGATAAAGTGGGCCGACACCGGCATCGGCGTCAGCGACTACGAGCCCGATCAGGTCATTGAGGTGAGCCTGCGGGTGAGCAGGCCGGGACCGGACGTGTCGGACTGGAACCCAACCGTGTTCGTGCAGGAGCTGGGCGCAGATAGGTACGGCTGCCGCAGCGGCGTCACGGTCAGTGCCATGCCCGGCAGGTCGGGCGGCGCGGAGTGCAGCGTGCCGGCCAATTTCGGCGGCAACGAGTTCAGCGTCAGCCACGTCCGCTTCGGCACGCGGGGCTACCGCGTGCTCGATCTCTACATTGAGCCCCACCGGAGCACCTCCTGGGGCGAGACCGCCTACCGGGTGGTCCTCAGGGTGGACGACGACTCCGGCACCGCGGAGCTGGGCCGGGGGATGTCGCTGGTCCTGACCACGCCCGGCGTTACCGAGAAGCGGCTACCCTTCAACGCGGCCGAGCGCGACGGGAACACCTTCCGCTGGCCCCTGTTCTTCGACGACGGCGCCCTCGGCTGGGACCAGGGGTGGGTACGGGGCGTCAAGGTGCGCATCCACCAGTTCACCGCCGGCCTGGACTACGTGCGCGTCCACTACGACGAGATGCGCGGCGGGCAGCCGGTGGACGGCTTCGGAGCCTGGCTCCCAGCCAGGGTGTCGGCTTACTTCCCCGACGGCATGGTCGCCTACATCCCCGGGCAGTTCCCCAGCGCCGACCCGGAGCAGGGCATGCTCACGACGACCCACGCCAAGCTGTGGGTGGGGGCCTCGCATTCGGGCAGCACGCTGGAGTGGGCCGGGGGGAACGTTCATGGCGTCACCGGCAACTTCGCGGCCTTAGACAGCGGCGGTTTCACTCCGGCCATCGAGCTGGACCCGGCCTCCAAGTGGACCTACGTCTACATCCGCGTCACCAATGGCTCCCAGGTGGCCACCCACACCATAGCCATCGATCCGCCACCGCGTACCTACACGCTGACGCCGCAGGCGCGGGTCGCGGAGGGAGCGGAGGCGACGCTGACCCTGAGTCTGGGTAGCCCGGCAGGCGCCGGGGGCGTGTCCTTCACGGTGTCCGCCGACTACCCGGACGGCGGGGCGACCGCCGGGGACGTGGGGCAGTTCGCCACTGCGGTGACGGTGCCCGAGGGCCAACAGAGCGCCCGGATCATCATCCACACCGTGGACGACGAGGCGGTGGAGGAGGACGAGGAACGCTTCACGGTGCGCGTGGCCCACACGGGCGAACCGGCCTGGGCGGTGGATCCTGAGGGTACGGCCACCGCCGTGGTTACCATCGAGGACAACGACGAGCCGCCGGCGGGGCCGGAGCCGTGGGACATCAGGGTGGTGCCGGGGGACGGCACGCTGACGGTGACCTGGAAGGTCGGCTCCCGCGACGGGGTTGAGGACTCGGATATCTGGCACGTTCTGCGCTGGAGCCAGGAGTTCGGCGTGTGGAACAACCCCCGCGACCCCAGGGCCGTAGGCAAGAACGATGGTCTCTCGGTGGACCCCGGCTTGACTAGCTACACGATCACGGACCTTAAGAACGGCGTCGCGACGGGAGTGTTCGTTCGCTCGATGGTCGGGCACCGCAACAACATGAGCGAGCGCGACGGGAAATCCAGCAAGTGGGTGCGGACCAAGGGCGAGCACACCACGCCGGTGGCGCCGCCCAACGCTGCGCCCACCGTCTCCGCCGCCATAGCCGACGCGA
>MPND01000008.1 GCA_002238855.1 SAR202 cluster bacterium bin90 | reverse complement strand
CGACAAGAACGGATACCTCGTGCCCCGCGAGCGGCCCGATGCCGTAATCGGCATCACCGAGAAGGTCAGGACCGGTCACGGCACCATGTACGTGACCGTGAAATTCGACGAGAACGAAGAGCCGTTTGAGATCTTCACCGCTATCGGCAAGGCGGGTGGGAGCGAGCCGGCACACCTGGAAGGACTGTCGCGGATGGCGTCGCTGTGCCTGCGCGCCCGTGTGGATCCGGACTCGGTGATACACCACCTGAGCGGCATCACCTCCGAGCCCGTATGGGACAAGGGCACGCTGATCCGCTCCGCAGAGGACGGCATAGCGCATGTGCTGAAGTGGCACAGAAACGGCATCAACAACCCCGGAAAGAACGGCGTAGGCGTCGAGGGCCAACAGATCGGCATGTTCACGCCGACCGCTCCACAGCCTGTCGGCCAACAGCCTGTCGGGCAGCAGCCTTCCCTCCCTCAGGGTCCGGGCTGCATCAAGTGCGGTGGCAGGGTCATCCACCAGGAAGGCTGTTCGCGCTGCCTTGAGTGCGGCTACACCAAGTGCGAGTAAAGACTCGCTCAGCATGCGAATAAGACTCGCCTCAGAACCTGAATCACCGCCCCCGCTGAGCATCCTCGCGGGGGCTTCGTATTGAACGGACCAAGGAGAATCCATGTTCATAGGACTCAATTCGGAACAGGAAAAGGACATTTTGCGGGCGTTCAAAGGGCGCCACATGGACCTTCCACTCATGGCGCTGGCTGTGCTTGCGACCGCGGGCCTGGCGCTCATTCTTGGCGCTTACTTCGTCGACGCGCTTCTCGCGCCGGCGCCGGCGGAGGTCGTGGAGCAGACGAGGATTCCGGACGTTGCGCTCAGGTGCGCCCACCGCTGCATTTCGATCAGGTAACTCTCAGACAGGTAACTCGCAGATGCCCGTCGCCTAAACGACGCGTATCTCATATCCGACCACTGAAATCCCAGGAGGTTTCAGGGCATGACTTACAGCACCGAACCGTACCTGAGTTGCTGAGAAGGCCTGGGCCACTGGGACTGCCCACGGCGGAGTATGACGCCTACACGACAAGCTGGACTCGAAGGCGACTTGATGTTCCAAGAAGCCATGGAAATGATGCTCTGTGCGTCGGGGCGCCGGACTCGAATGCAAGACAACCCGTGTACAAGACGGTGGTGAGGGCAGTTGGGCACAGGGACAGGCAGATGCTCAGGACTGCGGACCGGCACGGCAATCCGAGGGGGCAGGGGTATCGTGACTACTGCGCGCTCGACAGACAGCGGCAGGGCTACACTTCGTGCCCGGGGAATCGCTCAGAACGCAGGCAGTGCTTTGCACATTAAGTGGCGTTTGCATAGGAACGCTGGCCGGAAAGGGCAGCCTGCACATTAACTCAGGATGTTTCTGTGTAAGGGCAGTCTCAGTTGCGCCGCTTACGAGTAGGGCTTCAAGGAAAGGGAAAATCCGAGAAATCAGGATGTTAGAATAGTATCGAGAATGAATTTAACAACATCGTCCCAAAGCGACACGAGGGAGAGACGCTATGCAGAAAGTGAATCTCGATGTGGACAAGGAGACAATTGAAGGTCGAAGTGGCTTACTCGACACCATGCACGTTCCCACACGACTGGAAGAGTTCAAGAAGATCGAAAATGGATGGCTGGATGGAGACGGCATGGCGCCAGATCATGAAGGTCTGGACTGGTTGATTGGCGCGTTCAAGTCCCATTTCCATGACGAAGCGATGCCTCCCAGAACCTACCCAACAGAAGATGGCCGCGTTCGTATGGAATGGTCCATCAAGAACAACGCGATGATTCTCGAAATCGACCTGACCACTCACACCAGCGACTGGCTGTGGTTTGACCGAATTTCGAGTGATGACCACGAGCGGAATTTGGACCTTGACAAGCCTTCAAGTTGGAAATGGCTAATTTCCGAAGTCAGGGACAAGGAGGCGCCGGGCGACGAATGAACAACAACACACCACTTCACCGCCAGGTCCATCCAAACTGGGTCGTAGCTGGGGGAGTGAGTTCTCAAGCATTCATGCCGACCAGGAAAGACCAAGGACTGCTATCTACATACAATGGTGACATGATAAGTCCGCTTGACTCCTTTGAACACTACACCACAACGTTGGGTTTGTGATCAGCCGGTATTGTAGATGTGACAGTAGAAGAGTGCCGAGAGTTACAACTCCCCGTCTATCAAGACCCTCAGCCAGATTTTGACGAACACACAGTAATTGACTTCACTGGATTGAGCAGGAGGATGCGAGAACGCAAGGCAGATAGTCTCAGAACATCCGCCAACAGACGAGGATGGATACATAGCGCCACCGCACTCTAACCTGAAGATTCACCAAGAGCAATCGGCCCCGGCATTCTGCGAATGCGGGGCTTTTTCATTGGCAACAGACATCGCGCTGTTGATTCAGAGCGCTTAACGAGTCTCAGTAGAGGAGGCCTAACCGATTGAGGTGCTTCTTGTGCAGGATGGGGCACTTAATGTACAGGTTCGACTTATTGTGCAAAGCAGGAAAGGAACAGAATTCCCAGGAGGTTTCAGGGCATGACTTATATCACCGAACACAACGGACAGACCATCCACAAGATCATGGAGAAGGTTCTGGATACCATCGTCATTCCCGATGACAAGATGGACGCCGTGATCGAGGTCGTTTCGGCCGTCGAGGACTCCCGATACCACAGCCTGTTCTCCGTCACCGTCAGGGAAGAGGCGATGCACCAGTTCTTCGAGCTGGCGCGTGAGGTGCGCCGCTACATGGTTCAGCGCGGCCTCTCGGAACTAAAGACGCTGAATCACACGCTCGGGGAGATCCAGCAGATACAGCGCGAATCTCCAAAGGAATACAAAGAGCAGCACGAACGATCCCGTGCGGCGCAGGCGCTCATGCAGGACGCCATGAACATGGCGATGGCGATGTCTCACTCCAGCCTAGGCCGGAGCGACCTTGACACGCGCTTCGGACCTGCAACGGCAGAGCGCCAGGAGGTTCAGCAGCACGATACTCAGCAGCCGAAGGCGCCATTTGGCAAAATACCAACAGATCTGTGATATATAATCATCGGGCAGGGAGGGGATATGCTCAGAATCAATACGGATAACCTCATGCGAAGCGTCGACACGCTGGAGCTTGCCCTCGAAGGCCTTCGGGAGCAGGAACCTGGCGAGCTTATGTACGATGTGTACAGGGGTGCCTGCATGAACGAGTTTCAGGTGGTGCTTGAGCTCACCGCATCGCTGCTCCGGAGACGGCTCAGGCCGTATTTCGCAACGGTCAGGCAGGTGAGTGATCTCACCTTCGGGCAGGTCTTCCGGGAGGCTGCACGGCTGCACCTCATCTCACTCGAGGAGTGCAGCAGGTGGCTCGATTACAGGGACCACCGCAACACCATCGCACACCGATACGGCAGAGAGTTCGCTGAGCAGGCGCTCACGGTGCTGCCGTCCCTGATAGAAGACTCTAGGCGCATTGCGGAGATGATAGGAGCAGAGACCGATGAGTAATACTCTGAATCTTCCCGCAGACTATCGTGAACAGGTGGTCGGCATCCTTAGCCGAGATACTCCTGGGATCGAGGTTTGGGCTTACGGCAGCCGCGTTGACGGCTCCAACCACGACGCAAGCGACCTCGACCTTGTGCTTCGCGCTCCTGACCTTGCGCCTGTGAGCGTCAAGGTCATCTCCAGGTTGCGTGAGGCGTTCGACGAGTCGAACCTGCCAATCATCGTGGACATTCACGACTGGGCGAGACTGCCGGAGGCATACCACGAAGAGATCCGGCGCAGCTTCTACGTGCTCAGCCAGCCTGAGTAACGGGTCCGGAAAGCTGATTCGGGCAATAAGCGACATACAGCAAGCCCGCAGGGATTTACCCCGGTGGGCTTTTCCGTTGGGAGGGAGGAAATGTTCAGAAACAGACTGGTTCACGTCATTGCCAGGAGAGCGCTCCTGGGACTGCTCAACACCGCCACGTTCCTGCTGATGGCATCCGCCGTCCTGTTCGGCGACGAGATGCTCGTGCCCCTGCACGGCGTAATGGAGGCGGCACCTGCGGCGGTTCTGGACACCATCTCCAGTGCGTTGTTCTTCTGGAGCTAAGCAGCAAGAACAACTGAATAGCCAACACGACAACTGATTGTCGAAATCGTAAAGCCCCTGGCTCCGTTGCCGGGGGCTTTTTGCGTGTAGAGCGGCGCGTATGTAGGCACCAACAGTGTCAGGAAAGGAATATCCATGGCAGCCAGAAAGAGGTATTCACGCAAGAAGTACACGGGCAGTCGGCGTGGCGGCAACAGCGGGTCCCACCTGGTCAAGCAGACTCCGGAGCAGAAGATTCTGGAGTATCTGCTGTCCATCAAGGAGCAGGTGCTCGAGCGCGAGGTATTGCCGTTCGACGTCGGGCGCTTCAGCCGCATGCCCCACAACGCCTTCACAAGGCACCAGTACGTCGGGTTCTACAACCTCCTGATGATCATGATTCGCAGCTTCCAGAACGGCTGGGACGACCCGCGCTTCGTGACTGTCGGGAAGGCTAAGGAGATCGGAGCCGAGTTCAAGGGCGAGAAGACCACGACACTCTGGGCCCCCGTATTCATCAAGGAGATTAACGAGGACACCGGCAAGGAGGAGGTAGTCGCAGTGCGCTTCCGCACCTTCCGCGTGTTCAACGTAACGCAGTTCGCAAACCTTGAGGAGCTGGACATCCCGCCTCTCCAGAAGTCCAACTGGGGCGACACCCCCGTCATGGAGCGGATCGAGGCAGTCAAGGAGCATGCGCTCACCAACTTCAAGGTTGAGCCTCAGTTCATCGAGCAGCCTTTCGTGTACGCGCCCCACTACCGACCGGGATCTCACACGATTGTGCTGCCCCCTCCGCAGGAATACCTCAAGCCAAAGCGCTTCGTGCAGTCTCTCCTGCACGAGATGATGCACGCCACGGGCGCTCCCAGCGAACTCGCCCGCTTCGAGAAGCACGAGGCCGACTTCCACGACGAGAAGGCCGTCGAATACGCCTATGAGGAGATGGTTGTGCAGTTTGCCACTGCGTCCCTCCTGACGCACTACGGCTTCCCGCACGAGTCCAAGCGCAGCGCGGCGTACATTTTGAGCTGGTATCGCTCCATTGAGGAAAAGCCGGACCTGCTGGGACAGGCCATCCGTGAGGCGATGATAGTTATAAAGCACGTCCTGCGCGATAACCCCCTACCGGATTACTCCTCCGACGAAGACGACGAGATGGTCGCAGAGGAGGCGCTTGCTGAAGCCGCAGCATGACCGCGCAGGCCCCGACGATCTTCTGAGCGCCCCTGACGGCTTCATTCCTCACATTCGCCCCGAGCGCCTGACGGGCCTCGCGCCCGTCAGGCTTTCCTAGCAACCCAGGCACCTCACAAATAGCCATCAGGCAGAAGGGACATTTCAATGATCGAGAAAGTCAAGAAGGAACTGGGACACAGCGCAGACTGCGGCTGCCGCGGCTGCACCAACCTCTCCATCGAGTTCAGCAACACCAACCAGATCATCAGGGCCGCCGACAAGGCGCTCACGGAGATCGGCATCAGCGAGGTCAACGGCAAGGACATCGCCTACTCCGCCCTGAAGCTCTTTCTGCAGCGCAACTACAGGCGCCAGCTCGTCAGGGCCTAGCAACGGACACGAACCGCACACACATCGGCCAAAGCGAAAGGAATCGCGATGAACGCAACACTCACTAAGGACAGGAAGCTCAAGCACGTCAACCTCTACCTGGTCGACCGCGCCTACGGCGGAGCCGAGGAGGGCGGCTGGTGGTATCCCACGGGGGAGTTCGTCTCCTGCCTCGGCAAGACGCTCGATCCCTCCGCAGCGAACGTCATCCGCGACGCCCATACCGCCGAGCTCGCCCAGTTGAACATCGGCAGGCCGCAGGTCTCGTCGGTGCTGTCGATCGGCAGGTATGAGATCGTAATCGAGCCGCGTGCTGGCGAGAGCTATCCCAGCCACCGCCCGCACTACGAATAGGAGGACGGCGAATGCGAATCACCTGCAAGATTGCCGGCACCACCTATACAGGCCACGACATTCAGAACGGGCTGTGCGTCCGCTGCCGCGAGACGTCAAGCGACGCCAGCGAGTTCGACTTCATCCGCGCCTGGTACTCGCGCCTCGGGGAGAAGACCGTGAGCGCAGAGGACATTTCGAGCGAGGTGTGCGAGGGGCAGCTGCCGAACGTGAACACGAAGGACGGCAGCGCCGCGGTAAGCACCGAGAAGTTCCTGAAGACGCTCGTCAACGGCGCGGTCGTGATGAACGACGACCACACCATAGTAGATGTCGTCGACCTGCCTGACGGCACCTACCGCACGGTCGCAAGGCGCGACCGCGCGGACACCTTGATACGACAGACCGAATAGGGCAACTGGCTCCAAACTATTTCAAGCCCCTCCTGGAAACAGGTGGGGCTTTTTCGTTCACCAGCGAAAGGAGTGAACATCTTGGCACCGATGAAGGGAGAGCGCCGCGAGAACAAGAGGCACAAGAAGCGATACGGAATGCAGGTGCGCGGCAGGTCGGTCATGACGCTGCAGCGCGAGATCAGCAAGAAGGCGAAGAGGGCCCGCAAGGCTACGACCCAGTAGGGAGGAAGGAAATACCATGAAGCGCAAGGATATGCATTGCGAGACCTGCTCTGGCGCGGGTCTGACTCAGCGTTACAACTGGCGCAAGACGAATCTGCCGGGAACACTAATGTGCAACATATGCCATTCGACCACCGACTTTCGCTTCAAGCACGCCGAACTCTCTGGAGGCAACGGCTGGCTTGGCGTCATTGAGAGGTTCGGAAGGACCGTGTTGCAGTGCCGCAGGGACGGGAAGATTGCTTATCCCGACTGGGATAAGGCTCAGAAGGCGATATCCGGAGCGGCTGGACGCGCCTACTACAACAGAGAATGCGGCTTCATCCACCTGACAAAGACTCAGATTCGGCATCCCTGAAAAGGGCCTTATAATCAGACGGCAAATCTAGGCGAAAGGAGTAAACCAGTGAGTAACTACACTGATGAAGAGCTCCTCAACGCGCCCGCCGGAGGCAGGTTGCTAAATTGCCTGCATGAAGCCGTCCTGATCGAAGAAGGAATGTGGCGGGCGTACGAGGACGGCAAAGGTGGCTCACTTCCACTCGTTCAGCGAAGGGGCGATGTGGTCTGGGTTACCGTGGAGGGAGAAGGGCCTATGCCCGACCTCCGGAAACTGAGCGCATTTGACCTGCGCCGGCACTGCATCTGCCCCGACTAGGGCGGTCACAGTCCGCAATCATCTCAGGCCCCGCTGGCTCTTGCCGGCGGGGCCTTTTCTATTGCTCTTAACTGGAGGGGACATGACAGAAATAAAGATCGACATGGTGGACTCGGTAACGCGCCTTCAGCTCCAGGAGACCATCACCTACGCCGAGCGCAACATCGCAACGAACCACATAACACTGACTGAAGGTGAGAAGGCAGGCATCGAAGCTCTCAGAGAAGAGCTCGAATCCTACTCGGAAGTCAGCATCGCGACCATAAGGATGGACTCGGCAGACGCGCGCGACGCGCACAGTGGCATCCTGAAGGGACTGCCGGCAGGAAGCAGCGACATGGTGTCCACCCGATTCTACGCCACCCTCTTCGACGTCGCCCTGGCGACCGAGACCCTCGACGAGTTCTTCACGATGGCCAGGCCCGTGGGATACGACCTGGTAGTCACGCTGCTGGACAAGCCCAGCTTTCCGCGGCGGTGGCAGAACTACTACCTCGGTGTCACGGAGGAGGGCGAGACCGTGGCGATCAAGGTGGTGAACTGGGACAGGAACTTCAGCAGGCTCGGGTCGCAGAGGTGCCGGTGGCACAAGCCTGTCATGCAGCTTGTCGACTGCGCCGAGAGCCGGAGGACCTTCCCCTGCGGTGCGGCCTTCCCCGCAGACCTTCGGCACCGCCGAGTGTACTGCTCGGAGATGCGCTTTTCGGATGCGCGACAGCGGGAAGCCTACGAGCGCGCGGCGCGGGATTCGCGTCTGGCGGAGAGCTTTGACGACATCCTCGCGGGCGGCGACAGGCTCGCTCAACACATCGAGAACGAAGTGTCCGAGATAGACAAGCGGGTCGCAGAACTGACATCTCTGCGCGACAGCATCAAGAGGTAATCACGCCCGCAGCCGCCAGCGACACGAAGCCCTGCCTTTCGAGGTGGGGCTTCCGGCTTTCATGAACAGGAAAGGCACGGCCAATGTGGCACGACAGAAACAGAAGACGACGCGGGCATGCGCTCATCACGAAGGAGCTCGGCGAGAAGATACCGCCGCTGTATGCAAACGACGGTGCGGAGAATCCGGATGAGGTGAAGGCTGTGGTGAAGCTCTTCAGCATCATCTCCCACTGGACCTGGTACATAACCGAGTGGGATGCCAACTCCGGCGTCTGCTTCGGCCTGGTTGACGGGTTTGAGAGCGAGCTTGGCTACTTCGACCTTACGGAACTGTCTGAGGTCGTGGTGGCCGGAACGGTGCCCGTCGTGGAACGAGACCTGCACTGGGACCCCACGCCACTCGGCGAGATCAGGGCTGCGATAGCGGCGATATAACTAACAGAGGGCGCGGCGGCTCAAGTCGTCGCGCCCTCGTTTGTGTCCTGCCGCCAGCCACGTATCAATGGCTGGCGAGAGAGTACAAACCTCAACAAATCTACAAGCACTAAGGAGGTGCAACTATGACGACCCAGAACATCAACCTGCAGCCAAGGAGCTACGCCGACCGGCTCATCACCGAGCGGCCGCGCTGCATTTGGACGACGCGGTTCAGCCCGATGAGCAACGCCAACAGCTCGTGGGACCACGGCCTCTGCGGCAGGTCCACCCGGATCGGAAAGGGTTACACCGGCGTCTCCTCGGGCACATTCTTGCAGGCGATAAGCATCGTGACCGACAGGGGCAAGCTCCCTTACGAGGGGAGGGAGGTCTCCTTCCTCGGCGACATCTGCCCGACCTGCGAGCGTATCTGCGTCGCCCACTTCACCGCAACCCGCAAGGCTGCGGCGAGGAGATTACGGTTCCCCTGGCAAGCCCGCACGAATGGCGCACCGATCCGCAGAACGTGGTCGTCAGCACCATTCTCGGCGACGCAAGACTGAGATGCCTTGAGTTTGCAGCCGACTGCCCCGCAGCGCCGACAGAAATCGAGCCTCTCAGGAAAAGGGCACGAAGACGGCGCAGGACCAGGCTGTACAGGACTGGATACATCAGGGCGGCATAGCGACTGCCCATCAAACCGGACGCTATCAACCAATAAGTGAGAAGGCCGATGGCCGGAAAGGAACACCAATGACCACCCAGCACCTCAACACCATCACCAACACGACGATCACGGTCGACATCATCCGCGACCCGGACTTCGAGGCGTTCCTCGCTGACAACAGGCACCTGGAGCGCGCGGACGACACGCCGAAGACCGGCTGGGGCTTCCATGCTAACCAGGGAGCCAAACTGGACGCCCGCAACGGAAAGTGCTTCGAAGAGAGCAACGTGCGGGTCTTCGACGGCCTGCTCTACGACCATGACCAGTACGAGGCGGAGACCTTCGCGCTCATGCTCGACGAGATCGAGATCTTCGAGGGGGAGATGGAAGACGCCATCTACGAGGCGGTCACCGAGTCGGACGCCAGGGAGCAACGCCGGCGCATCGAGGTCATAGCCGGGAAGATGAACAGGTTCATCAGCGACAGGCGCCGCAGCAAGCGCAACAGGAGCGCCGTGCTCAACAGCAGGGCGAAGAACGCCTCACTGCGCCGTCCGTCCAGGAGGAAGATGACCCTTGCGTAGCGTAGCGAATAGCTTCCACACTGACAGCCCCGCCGCATATCGCCGCGGGGCTTGCTCATTTCAGACAGACAAGGAGGAGAAGGCTGCTGAGGTCTTGTGTCGCATTCGCGCCCTCCGAGTCAGACGAAACATCAGCTAAAGACGAATGAACAGGAGACGTCGAATTGAGGAACTTCCTTGACAACCGAAACACAACCCGGATGAACGCGCAGCACGCCAGCTTCTTCGTCATTACCGAGTGCGCCAGGCCGCTCTGCACGAAGCTCGCGGAGTTCGTGACGAGCGGGACCGAGGGGTACTTCGGCAGCGAGCACATCTGCTACGAGCACGCGAAGGACGAGCCTGACGCGGTGCGCTGCCTCTGCCACCGCGCGGCGATGCCTGCTCTCGCCTAGCTCGGACTACGCGAATCAGACAGGGAGTGCTGCCGTACGATCCGGTGGCGCTCACCGTCCCCTATCAGCCAGGAAAGGAAATCTAGTGAGCAGCAGCCAAGAAGAGGTGAAGGTGTTCGAATGCAACGCCTGCGGCGCGAAACTCAAGCAGTACCAGCATTCCTGCGACGACTGCGGCACGTTCAGCAAGGAGAGCTTCGACGCAGACGACCGGCCGCCCGTCTGCGAGTTCTTCGAGAACGACCGCAGGTGCGGCGAGGACTCGGACTGGTTCGTCTTTAGGGCGAGCGACATCACCCCGATGTGCGACCATCACCTCGACAAGATACGAGAGAACTATTGCGGCAAGGTCCAGTTCTACCCGGTTGACCACGAAGGGGAGGGCTACAGCTGCGACTGCTGTGGGCGCGGCTTCGGAACGCCGGAGGCGGCGCGAGACTGCTGCGCGGCAAACGAGGACACGCTCCACCTCGTAGAGGAGGAAGGCGACAGGCAGACGATATGCGGGCTCAGGACCGCGGACGTCGCGTGGCAGACGATGGCCGAGTTTCGGAAGTTCGAGCAGTCGGAGAACTTCGATCCGAACCCCTTCTGCCACACCTGCATCGGCGAAAACCAGAGCTGATCGGGACTCAGAGACCAACGAGGCGGGCGGAAACGTTCTCCGGCCGCTTCATCACCAGTAGACAGCTTGCCCTTAGGGCGGGAAGGTACAGATATGGTAACGATTGAAGCCAAGACCGAAGAGGTCACAATCACCGAGGTCGCAGCCGGCGAGCTCGCAGTTGAAGACAACACTCTCGAAGTGAGCACATCCGAAAGTGCGACCGAGAGCAGCCACGAGGAATGCCCCGCGGACGCGTCCCCTAACGGTGAATCCGCCAATGGCGTATCCCATGAGGATGCGTCCTATGAGGGTCTGGTGCCTTACGGCAACGGTTTCTCTCAGAACGGACTCTCCCAGAACGGTCACTCGGAAATGGACATGTCGATGGACAGGCCGAACATCAAGGCGGTGTTCAGCATGGAGCTTCGCATGTCCGGCATCCGCGAGTGCATGCGACGGCTTGCATACGAGGCCTTCGGCTTCCCCGAGAGCGACACGGAACCGCTTCGCAACCGCATCATGATGGCGCAGGGGCACCTGCTTGAGGGCTTCGTCAAGGAGGCGATGCGAGACGAAGGCTGGATCATAAACGAGGAGGACGGCGTGATCCTGCGGCACGGGCCCGTCGTCCTGACCGGCCATCCGGACGGCGTTGCGTTGCATCCGAACAAGGCTGACGGCATGCCTGCCGTCCTGGAGATAAAGACCAGGAGCAAGGGAATGGCGGAGTACGCCTGGACCTATGGCGTTGACGTCAGCAACCCCGAGGCGGTGGAGCAGGCGGCGCTGTACAGCAAGGCTCTGTTCGGAGAGATTGCCGACGTCGTGATCGCCACGATGGAGCGCACATCCGACCAGTTCGAGTGGCGAGCCCAGCGCGTTCCCGCTTACCGCGTGGAGAGGGCCTACGCCGCCGCGCTTGAGCGCATCAACGAGGTCACCGCGATGATAATCAAGGGCCAGGTGCCTGAGCCTGAGTACCCGCAGGGAGATGCCAACTGCAAGTCCTGCCCGTTCCGCTCGATGTGCGGCAACGCCGCCGAGCCGGAACTTGTAGTCGAGGGCGGACTGAGCGACGAGGAGCTTTTCGAACAGGTCAGGATCTGGGCCAACGCCAGCTCGCGCATCCCGAAGACGCCTTCCAACCCCGCTACGAAGGAGAAGAAGACGGCATCCGAGGCCATCAAGGCGCACTACATCGAGACCAAGCGCGCGGGCGACGAGATAGAGGTAGACGGTCAGCGCTACAAGCTCACTCTCAGCACAAAGCCCGGCACCTCCATCGACTTCGACGCCTTCAACGAGCTGGTTGATCCGGAGATTCGTGAGCAGGTCGTCATGCCCACCGAGAGCCACACGATGCGGATAACCCCCGTGAAGGACAAGTCGCAGAAGGGACGCTCAAAGAAGGCGAAGGACGCTGCGGCGCACCCTGGGCCGGCAGAATGCAAGTAAGGAACGAGGGGCAGTTGCCGAAGTGCAGACACGCTGCTCCTGTGGAAGAAGGTGTGCGGGAAAGAATCCGCGTACCTCCTTTGTATTAACACATGGCTTTGTGCAAAATCGCAGGTTTGCGCATTAGAGAGATAATTGCGAATGTCCTCTTTGGTGGGCAAAGAGCATGAAAACCAGTCCCATCAAGTGCGGGGTCTGGTTTCTAGTGGCTTTTGAACTGATTTGTTCGGTGAGCGTAGAAAGTGATCCTTAGCCTAACCTACAAGATTGGTTAACCGCCCAAGGCAGACTTTTGCACCTGAACGTGAACATAGTACCTACTGACCACATCTGGAGCAAGTTCGTATAGATAGTCAGGCGCATTTGGCGCAACGACCACCCGCTCGATAAGCCATTCGACATCAACATTGTAGTATTGTCCAACCCAGTTGGCAGTATGCACTTCTCTCTCAACAGTTATCGCCCTGACTTCCTGTTCGAACTGAAAACTGAGTCGCTTATGTCTGTAGAGATTGAAAAGGCTGCGCATGATGATATTTGCCGTATCGTGGTCCACGTATGTAACTCTACCCACATAGATGTCGTTTTCACACTCGAAACTTTGGCATAAGCGCTCCGACGTAGTGCGTATGACAATTACCTGACCATAGAGATTCCACATAGCAGCAGATTCGTAATCGGACTCGTGCCGGCAGTTGACCAAATGCTGGTCGCGGGATTCGCCCAAGGCTTTATGCAAGTCGTTTGGATTCACGAGACCCTTACATGCAATCTCATAAACCGTAGAAGGCTCAAATGAACCCTCAAATGGGTCGCCTAGTTGGCTTGCCTTGGCGAAGAACAAGGCGTTCCGCTCCAATAGGAGCACGAACTTCGTGAAGTCCAGGTAACGCCAGGACACAGTTTCAGGTGGCGGAGTGATGAGGCTTGGGTGCTGCGAGTACATACGGCAATCTTCGTTTCTGCCGCTAAGGTCGGCTCCTGTATAAATCGCATAACCAGCAGTGTTCGCGCACCCAATCCCTACGACCCTTGAGGTCGGTTCCGTAGTCATCTACATACCACCGATGTCTTCGGAGCAATCCACATCGGAACCAACTCTTGTAAGAGAGCCATCGCCATAACGTTGCGGCTACTCCGCGAATGCCAGCAAATATCTGGTCTGAATACTTCCAACATAGTAAGACGATGACCAAGAGTACGGCAGTATTCAATCCGTAGTCGGTTAGGATCTTTCCTAAATCTAACGTCATAGCCCCAGTCTGTGTTCTACCGTTCCTTCCCTCTGTCATTGACTTCAGACAGCCCAATAGTTGCCCATTGCCATCGCAATCTGTTCATTGGTCTTTGGATATGCGCGAGTCAGGCTTTGCATGAACTCGTCCCATCGCTCGTGAGTCCGCATGAGTGCGATTACCCCTGACAGGTGTTCCCTGAGTTTCGGGTGACCGTGTTCCGGCGTTGGGAACAAGTGATGCCTGTGCTTGCGATACCCTTCCGGCATAATGGGATTCTTCTTACGCAATTCGTCGAGAATCCTAGGTGCCAGACGTTCGTACACAATGTCATTGGTGTAGTGACCTACAATGGATGGATAAATTGAAGCTAATCCGAACTCTCCCCATCCATTAAGGCGTTAAATCTGCTCGTAGAACTCAATTGGGAAAGTCTTAGTCCACTGCTGGAACCATCGCCGATATACCTGTCGATATTTTCAGCAAGAACTTGCCTAGCCCTTATCTGCTGATAGCCTGTAGCCTAATCGACGAGCGTGACGATACCGACGTGAGTAAAGCCAAGCAAGAGCCTTTCACATCTGTCCGCCATCGCATGCTGTTGCGGTCGAAGTGCATTCGCCCGTCGTGCATCCAACACAGACTTGCACATATCCAATAATACTGTCGCAGGATATCCGTAGGCAACGGTGCCTTCGTAACTGAAATGAATGGGATTGGTGCCAGCCACCCTGATTTCCCCTGTCATAAATATGCGGCGCAAGAGATCTGAAGCGGCAAAACTGGGCAATTGCGTACCACCCTCCAGGTGAATAATGTTGTGCCTATTTATCCCTGGAGCCGATAGCAACCCTCTGTGTGAGAGAACACGAGCCTCATCTTCAAACAAGTAGCACGGTATCTCGCCCTCGCCTACCTTCAGTGGTCTATCTGGCGCGCCCGCCACCACTATCAACGGTTTGTTCTCCATATCAATGGCCTAATTCTTTTGTTCTGTTGAAGAATAACACAGTTGGGGTTTGGAAATCGCGGACGGGAGCGCAGTCCGCGTCACTCGTTCTGATTTCCTTCACACCTTGACTCTCATGTGTCTTATCTTGCCAAAATCCCGTGCCGACCCCCTGCCGTACATTGTGGCGACATAATTGAGCGTTGCCATCCCCATGTGCGCCTGCACCTTCGCCATCGTCACGTATTGGTGCAGGTTGAGCAGGCGCGAGCTTTTCATGCTGCTGAATGCCCGCTCCAAGCCAGTTTTCGTCGATTAGAGCATATCCCACACCTTGGATTCACGGGGAATGATGCCTATGACTCGCGGCTTGCTTTCTGGATTCTCCCAATGGCTGTCCTGACACCGAACAGCGATGTTGCGCTTACCATCCCTGAACCTGTCGCAGCCCCCGGCCGGACAGGCATAGAGGTGCTTGCCGGTGTCGGCGTCGGTTTTGATGTAGGTCATCGGCTTGCCCCAAGATCCGAAACTGGCAAGGCAGACTCACAAGGGGGAATACATCTGCAACAGGTGCATACTGCAAACCATAGACCTATAACACGGCGACAGATTGGACAGTCCAAAGGGGAGTTGTCCACACCGAGCCTCTGTTGAGTTACAGGAGCGAACCGTGCCCCCTGTGAAGACGCAAGAAGTGGCGCATCAGAGAGAATTTGCAATGGCGAATTGCAGAGTCGAACGCAATTCAATATATGTCATGTTGGAATGCCTGTTACTGACCTCCTGCGGTCTCCCCGCGTCCGCGCCGGACAGTTCCGACAATTTGGTATCCGCGTCAAGTTTTGGTAGAGTAATACGAGCCCAATCCCGCCGCTTGGGACGCGGCGCACAAGGGCGAGAATCTCGTTTTGTCCGGTGGGTGAGGACTATATGGGAGGACAACTATGTGGAGTTGCCTGCCTGCGACATGGAGTATGTCGAGTTGACTTTCGCCTCGTTGTGGCGCGACCAACTCCCTGAATTGAAGAATGGCGAGACCTACACGTTCCAGTGTGTGGGCAAGGACAGCAGCACAGAACTGGTCACCAGCATTCGGATGTCAAACTGCATGCTCGATAAGCTATTGTAGGATGATTCCGAGCCCATCGTGAGGTAGGCAGACAGCCATTAGCGTAGAGGGGTTTTGTATGGACGCCAAAATACTCAATCTTCAGTCCTTATTCGGAGACCAGGTTTCATACCAGATACCTCAATTCCAGCGCCCTTACGCTTGGAAAGAAGAGGGGCAGTGGTTTCCTCTTTGGGAAGATATACGCAACTTAGCTGAGCGCCACATAGCGGCGGGAGGACAAGGTAAGGTAAAACCGCACTTTATGGGGGCAATCGTCTTGCAGCACCGCCCCAGCGCCATTGGTGAGGTGTCTAAGTGGCTGGTCGTGGACGGGCAGCAGAGACTCACTACGCTCCAACTTCTGATTAAGGCGGTTCAACTGGTATTTCAGCAGTCGAACGACGACGCGCGGTTCGAGCGAATGCGAGACCTAACCGAAAACAGTGAGAGCCATCTGGCGGCAGATTCGGATAACCAAACCAAAATCCGTCAATCCAATACCAACGACCAACGCGCCTTTCAGGATGCAATCAGAGTTACGTTCCTCGATGAGCAGGGAGATTACTGGCCAATAACGAAAGCCTTCCGATACTTCAAGCGCAAGGCTGAATGCTGGCTGTCCAAGGCGAAAACGCCTGAAGACAGAATGCGTTGGTCAGACGCCCTGGAGGAGGCGTTTGCCAAGAGCCTCTTGATTGCCGTCATTGACCTCGATGAGGAAGAAGAACCGCACATCATCTTTGAGACGCTGAATGCGAGGGGGGAAGTTCTACGGCAGTCGGACTTGGTCAAGAACACCGTCATGTATGAAGCCGATGTTGTTGACCACGCGGACAAGGCGCGTCAACTTTGGGGTATGTTCGACCTCGACCAGTGGTGGCGTAAGGGTACTTCGGAGTCCAGACTAGACCGGATTGAGTTGGATAGGCTACTAAACCACTGGATGATTGCGACAAGGCGAACGAGTGTGGCGCCCGATAGGACTGCCTCTGATTTCAGGGTCTATCTCGATAGCGTCGCCGATTCGGACATTGAAAGGGTTGCGAGTAGGATACGAAAGTCCGGGCTGGTGTATAAGGACGCATTGTCCTTTAACGACCCCGACTCATTCGTCCAAGGGATGCTCAGGCGACTAATTGGCGATATGGGCATAATCACTATAATGCCCGTAATTCTCTATCTGAAGGACGCTCAGATACCGGAGAAGCGATATAGGCGGTGCATTCAGATACTTGAAAGTTACCTGGTGCGACGGATGTTATATGGGAATATCACCCAAGGACTGATGAACCTCTTGATCAGTTTGCTCGAAAAGATGCACCAAGACCGCCCCACAGACTACGAAGAGACTATGGCGAAGTTCTTTCATTCACAAACCAGCGACAGCCTCGTGTGGCCTACGGATGGGATGCTCTTCACGAGGCTTACGGACAGCCGGCTAAGGAGAGGAACCATTCAAAGGCGCAAGATGGTGCTGGTCGAGATCGAGCGGTCTTTGAGAAGCGATCTGACGGAATCACTTGGCGATGTGAAGAATCTGACAATAGAACACATTATGCCGCGCCAATGGGACAGCAATTGGCCCCTGCCATATTCGGCAAGTCCCGAAGATAGGGAGCGGCGGGAAGACCGAGTGCATTTCTTGGGTAATATGACGCTGGTGACAGGGAAGCTCAACAGCACTCTCTCAAACGCATCTTGGCAAGAAAAGAAAGAAACGCTAGGTAAGCATTCCCTGTTGCGACTCAATCAAGGTCCTCTCTCGCAAACCGAATGGAACGAAGGCACAATCGAAAGGCGAGGTCAGGACCTTGCGTCCAGCATCATCGACATTTGGAAGCCTGCGGATTACTTTCTAAGCGGTCGGTAGCACCACTTTGGGGCAGATTTTCTTAACGGTCGGATGCACATATTATACTGTTTTGACCTAATGAGCAGACCGACCGATGACGACAGAATCTCAATCTTGAGCGTCCGGAAGAACGACTTGGCGCTATGCTCAGTGGAATTCTTCCTGGTCACCGTAGTAGGCTCCATCTACTACGGCGCATTTATGAATAACTGGGAGATGGACGCCTTGATAATGGGCATTGGAGAGCTGCTCAAAGACATCGGACTGATGGGCGTGTCGGGGCTGTCATACCGCTATTGCTCGGAGTTGGAAGGAGGGTTGAAATGGCTCTGTTTGACTGGCCGTCAAAGTGGGAGCGTACCAGATGGCAGGCGCTAAAGGCAGGGCGCGAGGAAGGACGCAAAGGACTTCTTAAGGAAGTACGCGAGCGGGAGGGTAGAGGTGCTTGAAGACGGTTCAATTCGTGTGCTCAATGAGCAGGACGAGCAGAAAAAGACAAAAGAGTGAATGGCGGGCAAGGTCCGACTACCTGTATGTAATGGTGAATCCAACGAGGTCACGTCAAAGATGTGGGTAAACGAGATCAGGCGGCGACCTTCTCCGGTTCCGATTCTATGATGATTCCATCCCTGTAGATGGCGCCTTGGTGTACGTCCTTCATCAACTCCGGCGCCTTCAGCCTGCGGAACCTGCTCTCCGCCACCATCAGCATCTTCCAGATCACAGCTATCGCTCTGTCCACCCTCTTGAACCGCTTCGCCGCATCGGTGCGCAGCCTCAGAGCCGCAAACGGCGACTCCACGACGTTCGTAGTCCGCAGATGCCTCCAGTGCTCGGCAGGGAAGTCATAGAACGTCACCATCCGATCCCAGTCCCGCTCCAGACTTGTATCTTGACATGTAGGGGATAGTTCAGTGAACAAGACGGTTCCTTGTGCGGCACACCGATCCAGATTAGGTCATCAAAGACCGTGCGAGAACGAGGGTCGCCGCACACATTCGAGTTAGAGCCCGAACGGTTGCCTGAGCAAACCAAGCCCGTATCTTGCAAGACTGGCCCAGTATTATAAGGAGTTGAGTATGTCCCAGGAACCTACGTACGTTGGCATTGACGTGGCCAAGGAACAGATAGATATCGCGGTGCGGCCACTGGTAGAAGTTGGAGTGTGCCGTATGACGGAGTCACAGTGGATGAGCTCGTTGTTCAACTTCGCAATCTGGGTCCAGTTACGGTGATCACAGAATCTACAGGAGGCTTGGAGCTTCCGTTAGTGGCAGCCCTGGCGGCGGCATCTCTACTCGTTGCCGTTGCCAACCCCCGCCAAGTACGTGACTTCGCCAAGTCCACAGGTCAGCTGGCGAAGACCGACAGGCTGGATGCTCACGCAAGTGGAGTACGACGACCTTTTTGACGACAACCTCGTTCTAGTCGAAACGGAAGGCAATGTATCGGAGACCTTCCCGACAGGCGACATCATTGCCGAGGCCAGTAACAGAAGAAGCCGCGACACCGTCTTCTACATCGCGGTTGAGGCGTCATACACCGTCAATGCCGACGACGTGATCCGAGCAAGCGACCACGCCAAGATACTGCAGGCGGTAACAGGACACGACGCGTTCGCCATAGTCTCGGGCGTCGAGGTAAATCCTGACATCGGAGATGAATACAGACGGCGGATCACCTACGACCTCGCTGAATACATGGAGTCCGCCCAGGACGGCGTGGTTTTCTGGTTCCAGCTTGCGGACCGCAGCTTGGAACCCCTACCGCCTCGCTAGAGTTCCACAAAATATGAAACCAGCCCCCGCATGGCAATCGCTCTGCGGGGGCTTCCTATTTGTGCAAGACCTCAATGCTGTACAAAGGCACAGCAACCCACCACAAAAGAGCAGGACGGCCCACCTCGACAAAGGAAACCGCCCTGCCCCGCATTGTTCCTGACGGGACACGGATGCCCTGTCAGGACCGATCCCTAGCATACACCATATGAGGGATTTACAACATGAGCTCAACAACTCAAGGCAAGACCTACGCCGATTTCCCCCGCATCACCCACAGCGGCAAGTATGGCGTTGTCTTCGATGCGGCCTACACCGCAAACGGCGGGCTGTACTACGGGAGCTGGGTCGGCTCCAAGCAGATGTGCGAGGGCATCGTGGCCGCGCTCCTGGACAGCGGGCGGCGCAACAAGAACTCCGTCTATCTGGTGGTGCCTCTCAACGGCGAGGACGGCGTCTGGAGCAGGTCCGTTCAGGTCCGCGTAGCCGACGCCACGATAGGCGCGATGCGCCGGATCACCAAGAGGGTCGCCGGAACCCGCGTCTGGCAGGTCGTCCTGCGGTCGGAGCTTATCCGCTGGGACTACTCCTATGTGCATCTTCAGAGCAAGAACGCCATCGAGGAGAAGGATGAATCCGACTACGCGAAGGCTCAGGCCGAGCTTGCCCAGCGCAGGTTCGTGCTGATGGCGGACGACGATGAGGATCCGGATGTCACGGCAAAGAGATGGTTCGGCTACCTGCCCAAGCGCGTCAGCGAGCCGCTGCTGGCCGAGTGGGCGCAGCCCCTCTGGGACTATTGCGTCGGTAACGGCAAGGGCATCACGGAGATGCAGCGACTGCGCGGCAAGGCGTGGCTCTGCGAACCGTCGAGCGCCGTGCTCCGCGGAGCCATCTCCAACCTGGGCAAGAGGGGAGAACTCTGGCTTCCAGAGGACTTCCCGATAGTCTGCAAGAACGAAGACGACCACGATCGAGACTATGCAGCGGTGGCGATGGCTGCCGACTAGCACGAGATACCGACAAGGAGGTGGCAGACTTTCGCCACCTCCTTCACAACACGGTAACCTGGAGGAGTCAGAGGAGGGACGGAGCGAACGGTCAAATCAGCCACACTCGGGCTTGAACGTATGGCTGTGTTGGAGAACATCCTGACAATTGCTGGCCCGAATTGCGCGGGTAAGAGGGCATTCGCAAGGATTCACTCGCTCACCCAGTCAGATTATTCAACCCGCTTTGCACGGAAACAGACAAAAACCAATCCCTTACTATCGGCGCAAATCGACTATAATTTGCAAGGGAGAAGGTAATATGACAACTTTCAACACTATTGAAGAGTTTCTGGACATCTTGGATAGCAACCCGCGCCTCCTGGAAGCTGTTCGAAACAAGATTCTCACGGAGGAATTGATAAGGTTGCCTCGCGACTTCGCTGAGTTCCGAAAGAGCACGACCGAGTTCCAGGAGAGCACGACTAAGTTCCAGGAGAAAACCGAGAAGAACTTCGAGGGCATTGACGGACGGTTCGACGGGACCGACGAACGGTTGGACCGCCAGCACGCGAATTACAGAAGGCAGGATAGTGCGTTCGACCGCTTGCGGGGCGCATTTGCGATGGAGGGCACGCGCAGGTACAGAAGAGACATTGCCCGAACCATCGCGCTCGCGCGCGGCAATCGTCTATTGGAAAATGTCGTTCTCGATGATGCGGACCTGAACCTCATAAGCGTCGCCGCTCAGGACTTGAACCTCTCTGACACATTCGGAGATATTCCGGAGCGATTGATATTCAGCGCTTTTGATACGGCAGATCTGATACTGAAGGTCACAGAGAACAACAGAGACAGGACCGAGTTCTACGTGGCTATAGAGGCGTCTTACACAATCCACGACAATGACATTACGAAAGCGGCCCGAGTTGCTAGGTTTATCCAGGCGGCCACAGGGACGAGTGCATTCGCTGTCGTTGCCGGTGCTTACATCAGCCCAGACGTAACAGGAATCATTATCCAGGACGAGAACGACTTCATCAGGGCCGCTAATCCCGATTCGGCTCTCTGGTACGAAGTGGAGGTGAGAGATATGCAACCGGACTCACCTCGATAGAAACGGAATACAAGACCAATCAGCCCTCGTCGGTACTTCACCGACGGGGGCTTTCTTATTTGTGCAGCATGCGAATTACTGTGCAAAGCGAATCTGTTGTACGGAACCAGGAGAATGTACATGGTTCTAACGAAAGAAAGGCCCGCCGTCAAATGGAGCGGTCGCAGCAAGAAAACCTCTCGGCAGAAGGCCGTGCAGGTAAAGATGCCTGTGCCGATGAACGAACTTCCGGAGTACAAGGATGCCCTCAGGTGGACCGAAAGCGTCAGGGCAGAGGCCGAAAAGAGGATCGCACGGGAGACAAACGAGGTCTCCGGCGGAGTGCTGAAGCGTCTCGACGGTCTCGTGGGCAGTGGCATCAACCGGAGACAGCGAGACGCAGTTACCCTCTGGAACGGAACGCCGGCGCACGGACGTCAGCCCGGCTCCGGCGACTTCAGCTCAATTGAGTACCTCATGAAGGGCATATCGCTTCTTCCAGTAGATGGAGAGAACGTTGCCCTGTGGTGGCGTCGCCAGGCAGACGACAGCGTTACGGACCACGATGAGCAGGTATTCTTCCTGATGTTCGTTGACGGGCACCGGGCTTGCACAAGCGATTCGGCAATCCTGCTGAGGGACTGCATGCGAGCGGCGATAGCCTCGCTCCTGCCTGACATTCCGGGGGCCGTCCAGCTGACCCGGATGCTCCTTGCCGAACAGACTGCGCTACCAGAGGCGGCGCGGCGCGCGGTCGCGCTCTCAGAGATCGTCCTGATACTTAACGAAATGGAATGGCGGCGTGACCGCACCGAAAGCGACAGCCGAGAGCATACAGGCAAGCGATACGACGTAGAAGAGGTGCTGGCTGCGCTCAGGGCGGCCGGTATCACGGAGGTCGTCGTGGACTGCGGACAGGTGAGAAATGCCGCCCAGATGAGGGAGGCAATCGAAGAATTCGGCGCGCGCGTGCGCGGCTGCAAGAGCTGCCAGAACTGGTTCGCGGTGGAGGAGAAGAACGTCCCCTATCACTGGTATGACCGGTGCCCCGGATGCGTCTCTCACGGCTTCCGAGGGGTGGTCTTCGGTGGACACAACTACGAGAGCCGCGAAGAGCAGTTGACGAGTATCGTGCGCCGGCGCACTGAGGCGACGATTGACGTGCGCGTACACCTTGCGCTTGCCGAGCAGACCACGATTGCCCATGCCGGCCGCATGCTACTGAACGACACGGAAGCCGTGGGAGTCGACGCCGTGAAAGCTGAGACCGAAAGGCTAGAACCCTGCCCGATTGCCGCAAGCTGCAAGAGCGCATGCGGGGTCATGCAGGATAAGGGACTCAGGCCGGTCCCGATCACGCCCGTTGACGGCAAGTTCGAGTTCTGCCAGCTATTCGCCTACCGGCGCATGGTTGAAGGAATTGCCGACCAGGAGGTACGGGACAGGGTTGCACTAGAGTGGATCAGGGAGATGATGGACGACGAGCGGGCCGGCGCAAAGAGGCAGGCTGAAATGTTCGAGCACATTGCCTCGCACGATGACGTCGACGAGACGGAAGCTGCTGATGGCACGACCGTGCCTGGGCCTGTGGATACCGGAACTGCGGATGCCAGGCCCGCTGAGGTGAAGGTACAGGCGACACTGTTTTAGTCCCATTATTCCCAAGACGAGCTGTGACGCCCCGCTTTCGGTGAGGCGGAGCGTCATCTAATCGATAGGTGAAGGGAAAGCAAATGACGGAAATAAAAGTACCGGTGAGCACGCTCATCGACTGGATCAGCGTGAACTGCCCGTCCGGACACGGAAAGGACGGTCGCTGGATATACCCCGGCGATGCGCCTGAAGGCCAGACGGTCAGGGCCATGGTCATCCACGACGTCGAGCATGCCTCGGGCAGCCGCAAGAAGATAGGCCGATGGCAGCTCTGGCTGTTCGCCGGATTCGACACCGAAGGCTATGCCGACAGGCGGATCGACCTGGGCAACACGCTCGCACTTCCCACGCTCGACGATGCGATCATCGAGGCTGTTCGCCTCGGTGCCATCGAGAACGGTCACACGGAGGATGCGTACTTCCCTGTGCTGCTCAACTTCACAGGCAGGAGCGTCATAGACATTCCTGCACGGTCACCGGAGGAGGCTATGTCTCTTGCGCGGCACTGGGGACTTACGGGACGGGCTGCGTTCTTTGAGAACCTGAGGGAACTGGATAAGGACCACGACTACGACAACATCTCGGTCGGTGAACCCATACAGGAAGACGAGTAGCCCGCAGGCAAGCAGCCCGCAGGCCTGGCAGCAGACACAAAGAGACCCCGCTCTGAGCAGATGAGCGGGGTCTCTCACGTCCGGCCCATTACCTGAAAGGCATGGTGACCAGGAAAGGAATGAGCTAATGGCAACACATACTGGAGTAGAAGAGCACATTGAACTTGCCGCTTTTCGCAGGGTGCAGCAGAGACGCCAGCGCGGCGAGATAGGCGATGACGACCGCGTGGTGTTCTTCGCCCCCGATGAACCGGTGCGCCTCCACACGGCGTTCGGGCATGGAGCGGATGACGCGATGTTTGAGGGGATAGTGACCGCGAACTTCCGCGCGCTCAACCCGGGAATGGCGGTTTAATCGATGAGCACCGTAAGAGCGCGGGCAAAGGCGCAGGCAAAACAGGCGATGAGGGCGTTAGGTGACGCTCTTGTCAGGACGGTTCCCACTACGACATTTACGTTGTGGCTAGTCGCTTACGCGTTCGACTTGAGCTGTGGAGATATGCTCCGATTTGTGGGTAATCTGCAGCCCATCCGACCGCTATTGGAACTGGTAGTCGGCGTGTAGGCCGGCTACGACAACACAGCATTGACCGACAGGTCAGAAAGGCAAAGTCAGATGACCGAGCAGGTTAAGGACTACACCCCGGACATGGACTTTCTCCCGCAGGACGTTCTCGACAAGCTCAACGAGGACCTCGACCCCAGCCTCGTCAAGAGCTACGAGGGTCCGGGCGGCAAGACGCTCTACTACATCGAAGCGCACACCGCGATCTCCAACGCCAACCGCATCTTCAAGCCCGCCAACTGGGGACCGCGCGTGCTGGAGGGGCCGACCCTGCACCAGATACAGATTACGGACTGGCAGACGGGCCAGATCAAGGCGGTACACGAATACTACACGGCGGGGGTTGCCGTGTACGTTTACGGCAGGTTCATCTCCAGCGACGAGGGTTTCGGCGAGGTGGACGAGATACAGGAGAGCACGCAGACCAAGATGATGCTTGGGATGCACGAGAAGGCGCGCAAGGGCGCGATCTCCGACGGCATCAAGAGGGCGCTGCGCGTACTGGGCAAGCAGTTCGGCAACTCACTCTACGGGGACTCCGACAAGAGCGGCTACACGGCGGAGTTCGCCTCCGGCCCGGCCTGCCCCGCACACGGAGCGGGACGCCACATCAAGGAGAGCCGCTGGGGCGACGGCTTCTACTGCGCGATGAAGGATGCGAGCACCGAGTCGGGCTACTGCGACCGCACGCCGTTGGATCAGGAGACCGAGCCCGTGACACGCGAGGCGGCGGCATACGCATATCCCAATGGGAACCAGCCTGCGGGCAATCAGCCCACCGGCTCGTGGCCGTATGCGGCTCAGGACAGAAGCGGCAACTCCCCCGCTCCGGCGATGCCTGCTCCGGCTCCGGTTGCCGCAGGGGCTTCGGTGGAGGAACTGAAGGACAGGTATGTCGCCCTCGGCGAGGAGCGCGGCATGAACAAGGGGCAGATCTTCACCCTGTTCATGCGCCAGCACAAGAAACCCATCAGCCAGGCGACTGCCGAGGAGCTCACGGCGCTCATCGCAAGCGCGCAGGAGACCGTCTGATATAGCCTGACCCTCCAGGCCCCACAGGCCTGACCATACGAAACAATGCCCTGCCAGCGTCGTCGCCGGCAGGGCTATTTCTTTTTGGAGTCGAAAGGACAGATAGATGGGCACGCCAGTTCAGATACACATAGGCGGAGACACCGGCATCCCCGAGAATTTCTGGGAGCACGTCAGAAAGACGCTCGTCCCGGACGGCTACCCTGTGGTGACGCTCTACGACGACGGCAAGGAACTCTACGGCGACGCCGCGGAGAAAGGCATCAACTTCCAGTACCACTCATTCATCGAGACCGAAGGCGTCAGGCCTCAGGACGTGCTCAAAGCCCGAAGGTGGGTGAAGGAGTTTCCTACCCGCTTCGGCGACGAGCTTGACCTTCTGGTCGAATAACAGCCAGAACAACTACCAGCCCGCTCTCAATCAAAGAGCGGGCTTTTCATTCAGACCGCTGCCGGCATTGCCAGGCAGCTTCGAGGTGAATAATTGAGCGACAACACACTGGCAAAGATGGTCGAACGAGGCGAGATCGCAACGGCCACACCTCGTCCCGACGCAGACAGCCTTGAGCACGTAGTCGAGGGCTGCTTCGCCTGCGGCGGACCGGAATCGGCTATGCACTCGTTCACGACCTACTACCGAAAAGACGACGGCAAGTTGGATGGCTGCTGGCTCTGCAAGCCATGCACGCGCCTCATATTCAACCTGAACGACCCGGGTGAGGTGCTCTTCACGCTCAGCACCGAGGACATCCTGGCACGCAACCCCGAGCTGCGCCAGGCGTATATCGAAGGCAGGATTACCCGCACCGCAGACTACCCCGCCGGATTCGTTCTCAAGGGGGAACTGCCGTGAACAACTTCTTCCTGAACGACGGCAGGCAGGCGGCATATCACACGGTCTCACAGCTGGACCGCGCAAGGGAGGATGAGGCGGCAAAGTACGATCACTGGCAGATACTCCCCGGGTGCGAGCGAAAGCCCTGCGGCAAGGTGGCGGAGTTCGTCAAGGTCATGGGCTCCCGCGCATACGAGAGGGAACATCTCTGCTACGAGCACGGCAAAGACGAACCCGACACGATAAGGTGCCTCTGCAAGCCGCAGGACGCACGCGAGTATATCTAGCATCACAACCTACCGGCATCACAGCCCCGCACTTTTCGCGGGGCCTTTCATTTTCAGGTGACTGGCCGACAGGGGATTGTCCGACAGGAGGCAAGAAAGATGGGATGGCTTTTCAGGCAGGGGCCGCTTCACCTCAACACCTACGTCCGCGAGATTTGCGGGGACCACGAGGCGTATGAGGTTGAAGTAGCAGGCTCACCGACGCAGATTACGAACGAAAACCTCAAGCGCGGTAATTACGAGCATGACTACATCGAGGTCTGGTTTCTGACCAGGGCGACGAAGGATGGCGAGCCGGTGATCTGCCAGCTGCTCGTCGACTTCGACGCGACGGCGAAGGGCGCGAGCGGGCCTCCGGCGTTCGACGGCGTTGCAGGCCGCGAGCACCCGCACAGCGACCCTCTGGTGCAGGCATGGGGTTACAAGCTCCTGGACTCCGGCTCCGGCTTCGGCTTCGGCTCCCACAGCTGCCCGATGAGATTTCTGGACGCTGCGCCCATCGTGCGCGGGGAGCGCGATCAGGCGTGGCGGTCGGAGATGAGAGTTCGCGCCGGAACGCTTCTTTAACCACAAGACAGCAGACCCGGAAAAGGACGGCGATGCGCGATGAGCGCGTGTGGCCGGCGACACCAAGAACATACCTGAAGACCCGAAAGGAATGGCATGGCTAATCTCAGAGCAGTAAGCGATATGGAATACTATCCCACCCAGCCGGGCGTGCCCGCATTCGTGGCCAGTCTCTTCGACTACCACAGGACGCCGGACACGGTGCGGATGATCGACACCTCGGCGGGAGAGGGCGACGCGCTCCGGATACTTGAGGACTCGATACGCTTCGAGTACGAGAAGCGCAACGGCACGCGACTCGATAAGGACTCCATCGAGACCTACGGCGTTGAGCTTGACCTCAACAGGGCGAAAGAGGCCCGCAAGAAGCTCGGCAAGGTCGTTCAGACCGACTTCTCAAACATGCTCATCACCGACGGCGTGTTCAACGTCAACTTCCTGAACCCTCCATACGACCACGACCCCCAGTACAAGCGCCTCGAGCAGCGCTTCCTGGTGCAGAGCACGAAGCTGCTGTGCCGCGGCGGCATCCTCATCTACCTGGTTCCTCGGCATGTGCTCAACGTGAGCGCGGAGTACCTGTCCCAGAACTACTCGGAGTTCCGTATCTGGCAGGAGGAGAACAACTACGACGCCGAGAACTTCGACCAGGTGATCCTGATGGCGCGGCGGGACTACAACCCCTGGGACAATGTGAAGGCGAAGCAGGCAATCCTGGACTTCGCGCAGGGCAAGCTGGACTTCGTCGGCAACGACGACAACAAATACTTCATTCCGCACCTGAACGAAGACGTCCAGCGGTTCGCCGCGCTGCGGATCGACTACGCGGACGTGCTCAGCGAGATAGAGCGCAGCGGGTACGAGACGCGGCAGGAATGGCAGGACTTGCACCTTCCTCCTGCCAACACCATCAAGGACCCGCTCATGCCCCCACGCGTCGGCCACATGGGACTGATCATGTCCGGTGGCGGCGTGGGCGGACTTGGAATCGCCCTGCACAACGAAGCCGAGCAGATCATCTTCCGCGCCTCCTCAAAGAAGGTAACGGAGTCCGTGGCGCAGAATGAAGAGGGCACGGTGCAGCGCATCTCGGAGCGCATGAGCAGCAACGCCGTGCTGCTTGACCCTCGCAACTGGGAGTTCACCGACGACGTGGCGCTCGGGCCGTTCGTGTCCAAGTGGAGCCAGCAGCTCGCCAGCTACATCTCGGACGTGATGCCCCCGAAGTACACGCCGGAAGGACTGCGTGAGCTCGTCGGACATGCTCCCGAGTATTACAGGCTCCTTCGCAAGCCCATGCCCGGCAACGGCCAGCGGCTCGCCATTGAGGGCGCGATGCACTCGCTCATGTCAGGCGAGCGCGGGACGACGGTCGTCGGCGAGATGGGGACGGGAAAGACGTACATCAGCATGGCGGCGGCCTACCTAGCCGGCATACGCAGAGTCGCCGTTCTCTGCCCGCCCACGCTGGTCTGGAAGTGGGAGAAGGAAATCCTCATGACGATCCCGAACGCACGGGTGTACGTCGTGGGCAAGAACCCGGGCGGCAAGAAGGCCAAGGAGCCGTTCTACCGCCTGTACAGGAGCCCGATGAAGCAGATGCGCTGGCTGGATGCCAAGTACACTCACTTCGACCGCGACGTGCCCGTGTACATCATCCTGGCGCACAGCGTCGCAAAGGCGTCCTACGGGCGCATACCGGCCGTGCACTTCCGCTGGGGCTACAAGCCGCAGCCGCTCTACTCGGAGACCACGGGCGAGCTGATCGAGCACAACTGGAGGCCCTTCACCGTCAAGGTGGAGGAGGACGTTGACCCGGCTGACCTTCCGCCAGGAGTGGAGCCTGACGGCGACCACACGAAGGTCGTCGAGAGGCACGTTCAGCGCATCTGCTGCCCCGAGTGCGGACAGCCCATCATGGCGAAGAAGGAAGAGTACGCCGACTGGGACTGGCTCTGCAGGGGCCGGCGCATCTGCCGAAACGAGATAACGGTCGGCAGGCTTGAGGTCAAGGACGACTACGGACGGGAGGCTTTCCAGACGGAGACGCGCGCTTGCGGCGCAAGGCTCTGGCAGGCGCTCGCCAAGAACTTCGTCAGCGAGAGGCACGGCAACAGCCCGCACGGCGACGAGCAGCTCAAGGAGCGGATGAAGCGCCGCTATATCTACGCCTCAAGCGTTGACGCGCGCGAGGCTATGGAGCTCGGCGGTGCGGGATCGAAGTCCCCGCGCTACGAGCCCTCTGAGTGGGCAGCCTACCAGGCCAGCCGCCGCGAGGTGTTCAAGTCCAACATATACCCGCCTCGCCGCTACGACCTTGCCGAATACTACAAGCGCTACCTCCCCGACCTGTGCGAGCTTCTCATCGCAGACGAATTTCATCAGTATAAAGCGGGAGATTCGGCGCAGGGGCAGATGGCGAGGATGTTCGCGGAGATCATCCCGCAGTCCGTCACCCTGACGGGAACACTGATGGCAGGCTATGCCCGCGACCTGTTCCACCTGCTGTACGGCTTCGGCGACAGGGAGATACGCGAAGACTTCGGCCACCGTGACTCCACGCGCTGGCGGAACCAGTACGGCTTCGTGGAGCGCACGGTCTATCTTGAGAGCGGCAACGCCAAGCGCAGCCGCACCAAGAAGCAGGACCAGCGACCGAAGGACCTGCCGGGCGCAATGCCCGCCGTGCTGCGGTACATACTCGGTCACAGCGTCTTCATCCGTCTGCTGGACGTGGCGGCAGGACTGCCTGAGTTCTCGGAGCACGCCGTGACCGTGGAGCTTGACGAGGAGATGGACCCGGCGACGGGTTTCAACCAGCGGGACAACTACAAGGTTATGGAGGAGAGGATTCTCAGGGAGATAAAGTCTCTCACCTTCACCAACCCGAAGGCGGCCGCAAAGCTCGTCAGCATATTCGCGCAGGCGGTGCTGACCTATCCGGATGCATGCACGCAGGAGGACGCCTGTGTCGTGTACAGCCCGGCGGACGGCAGGCCGCTCATCGAGCGCCCGGCGCTCAGGGCGGACAAGCTGTACCCGAAGGAGAAGAAGCTAGTCGAGATCGTGCAGGCCGAGAAGGCGGCGGGGCGCAAGGTGCTTGTATTCGCCACGCACACGAACCGTCGGGACCTGCTGCCCCGGCTGCACGAGATCATGGACAAGCACAACCTCAAGACCACCGTGCTGCGCTCGGAGACCGTGGACGCCGACAAGCGCATGCCCTGGCTCGAAAAGCAACTCAAGGAAGGCCTCGACGTGCTGATATGCCACCCGCAGCTGGTTGAGACCGGCGTGGACATGCTGGACTTCCCGACGATCGTGTGGTACGAGGCCGACTACAACACGGCACGCGTGCGTCAGGCGTCGAGACGGTCCTGGCGCATCGGCCAGACGCAGCCAGTGCGGATATATTATCTCACCTATGCAGAGACCAAGCAGACGCAGGCTATCTACCTGATAGCGCAGAAGGTTGCGACGTCGCTTGCGGTCGAAGGCGACCTGTCCAGCGACGGGCTGACGGCGCTTGCCGGTGGCGGCGATAACATGGGCCGCTCCATAGCCCAGATGCTCGTCGATTCGGACATCGAGTTCGACGGCAGCTTCGAGTCGGGCATAAGCATCGCGGCGCTGTCCGCCGATGCCGAAGGCGAGGAGCTTCTCGGCGACATCGACTACGACGTCGCCTCGATGGATGAGCCTGAACTTCCTGACGGGCTCACCCCGGATGTGGCCGTCTCACTCGTCACGGAGACGCTCATCGAGAGTAAGCCGGAGACAGTTACGCCGAGCGTGGAGATACCCAACAGGGACAACGTCATCGATACGGTGCCTGACGGCATCGACATGCCGCTGTTCGGGACCCTCGTCGACGGCAGCGCGGCCCTTGAGGTCTGCGACGGTTGCGAGCAGTTCATCCTGACCGACGAACAGCGCATCAGCACACCGGCGGTCGAGGTGATCGAGGGGCGGAATGGCAACATTGCCGACCGCTCCGTGCCATCTCGCGTCTTCCACACGGGCTGCTACGGCCCGTGGCAGCAGAGGATGAACAAGAAGGCTGGCGTAGAGCGAATAGAGGCTCCCGTGAACGCGCCTGCACAGGCTCCCGAGCCTGAGATTGCGCCGCCGGATCCGGCCAGCTTCGGCGCGATCAGCATGGACAGCTGGATGAGCGCCTTCGGCCTTGAGGTCGAGGACCTTGAGCGCGGCAAGCGCAAGAAGACGCGCAGGAGCCGCAGGAACGTTGCCGCAGAGCAGCCCTCCCTGATGCCCCTCAAGTAAGCCAACCACGCCTCAGACGTGAGCAATACTCAAAGCTCCTGCGCTGCGGCGTGGGGGCTTTCTCTCTTTAGGAAAGGAACTTGAGAAGTGAGCAATCGCACAATTACAAGGATATGCCACTGGTGTAGGCGAGAGATCGCAAGTGACGCCCCGGCGATGCACACCAACGTGGTGGACATCGCGTCGCTGAACGGCCGGACCGTGCCCGTCGCCTCAAAGAGTCGCAGCTACCACATCCAGGAGCCGGACTGCTACAAGGAGTCGCTCTACCACCTCAGGCAGGCTGCAGCGGGCAAGGCGTCCACGCCCGAGGTTGCACCTTCTCCGGTCATGCCAAGTGCCGCAGAGATTGCCGCGGGCAAGGCGGTGGGTGACGAGGTGTACGCCTGGAGCGAGGCGTTCGAAATGACCGCGGAGGAAACTCTGAGCGGCACGCGAGAGCGCGTGCCGAAGGTGCGCTCTCCCTACGCTCTCAGGATCCAGCGCGAAAACAGGGCGCTGGGGCAGAGGTAGGTGTGGTTGTAGATGCGACCGGCAATCGCGTCAGCAACGGTGCGATAGACCCGGTGGCCGCTGCCGAGCCGCTCAAACAACTGGTGAGCAAGGGCAGCGCGCACAGAGCGCCTGAAATCATGGAGGCGCTGAGGTTACTGGGCTACGACAGAGACAGCCTGACGTCCGGCGAGGAGGGGATGCTGATAGTGAGGAGGACTGAGGACTTATTCGGGCTTGTGAGAAACCAACTATACGGGCTGGGACACGAGCAGCTCCACGTGGCGACTCTGACACGCTACTACGGAGTGCTGGCAAGACGACTGGTGTACGAGGGGACTGTTGACAGCATACAGACGGTGGAGCCTCGAGACGTCTTTCGAGACGCGCTGCTCACCGGAGGGCAGTACGTGGTGATGTACCACAACCACCCTACCGGGTACATGCATCCGAGCAATTTGGACAAGCGAACTACCAAGATGATCTGCAAGGCCGGGAAGCTGCTGGGCGTCGAGGTGCTTGACCATCTGATCTGTTTCAACGACAGATTCTTCAGTATGAGGCATGCCAGAATGCTTCCTCGGCTCGAACGCATTAAATGATTGGAAAGGAGAAGCGAGATGTTAGAACGGGCTGCGGCGACACTTGAGGTCGTCGGAGAGATGGAGGACCTGATGTCCTTACTGGAAGAGCCGGAATCTAGGGTAGATGCGGATGAGGGCATGGAGCGTGTGCTGCAGGAAGA
The DNA here is from genome assembly GCA_002238855.1 of SAR202 cluster bacterium bin90. Taxonomy (GTDB): domain Bacteria; phylum Chloroflexota; class Dehalococcoidia; order Lucifugimonadales; family JADFKI01; genus Bin90. Next base: position 71,183 of record MPND01000008.1, on the reverse strand, counting down.
CATTCCGCTTGTGCCGGAGGATGAGCTGGCCCTGCAGGTGCCCGATAAAGGCCCTGGCTATGGCGATGTGCTGGAGGCGTCTGAGCCGTGGCTCAATGACTACTACGGCGCGAGGGTTCGACCCGCCGCAGCACCCGGAATCACGGTGGAGGTGGAGACGGCGGGCGGCAAGATGTTCGTCACGGTAAACGTGGATGAGCACAGGCGGCCCTTCGAGGTGTTTCTTCGCATAGGCAAGGCCGGAGAGGTCGAGTATGCCCACCTGGAAGGATTGGGGCGCATGATCTCCTACTGCCTCCGCATAGGCGGCGACCCAGAGGGGATCATCGACCACCTGAAAGGCATCACCTCCGAGCCGATATGGAGTAAGGGAGCACTGATTCGCTCCGCAGAGGACGGGGTTGCCTATGTGCTGCACCGCATCATGTCCGGATACTACGACGACCTGATCGACAAGGTGGTGACGCTTTCCGAGCGCACGAGGGTGCCGGCAAAAGTCGCTTCTTGATGGCAGGCCAGTAATCTATCGCATCCACTCACGCGGGGCGGGTGCGAGGGGGAAATGAGAAGGAGAAGAGGTTAAGCATGGTCAGAACGTTCAGGCAATACGCCTCCATAAGGGAGTTCTACGCCGAGAGGGGTGGCGCCACCTCCGGAGAGATCGACTTCGGAGTCTGGCACCGCGACGACTGCGGATTGTTCGGGCCGGTTCTGGGCGAGGGGATCGAGAGCAAAACCGTTCGGCTTGGCGGCGACGAGTTCGTGTTCATAAACGCGGCAACCAACAGCCGCATTCGCGTGTCGGTCGTCGACGAGACCGGAGACGTCTATGCCTTTCAGTATGGCAAAGGCGAGGAGCGCGTCGTGCTGCTCGGCAACCTGGGCATAAGCAACCCGCCCGGCGGAGAGCGCAACGGCCTCATCGACCGGGGTCCGGTGTACGATCTCGCCGACGAGTTGTCTGACGGCTGGGCGACGCTGGAGCAAGGACCGGGACAGAAGCTCTCCTGGTTCATCGAACGACTGGAGGCGGTGAAGTGATTAGCTACATAGCGAGCGAAAGCGACCTCAGCAGGCTCGAATACCTGGTCCTGACGGCAATTCAGCACCTCAACGCTAGAGCCGTAGCGGCGGACTCCCAGACGGTCTCAACCGTGCTGATGCTGGTGCCGCATCTGACAGGGCTTGACCTTGAATGCGCGGGCATCGAGTCCACGCAGAAGGTCTTAGACGCCGCAAGAGGTCTTGAGGAGTCAGGCCACCTGTCAAAGACGGACGATCCGGCGGCAGTCCCTGAGAACGACTCAGATGTCACCGTGCTGGTAATCCCGCCTGAATTGGAGGACCACTATCATGCAATCGAGTTCGCCGCGTCCATCTACGCAAAAGGAACTGACGGTCAGGCTACCGCGCTCACGATGATGGTCCACCTTGAGCAGGTGGCCGTTAATGAGGGCTGGCCGAAAGACGGCGACATCACAGGACTTGTGGGAACCTTGAAACCCAACCTGGATGACGACACCACGGCCATGTTGCTCAGGGGCGTGGCGATTGCGACTCAGGCGCGACTGGAGTGGCCGCATATCCGCGCCAGACTATAACCGAACGGGCGCCGCGCCGCGTCCGAACACAAGACTTCACGCAGGGCAGTGGCTTCAGGGCCGCTGCCCTGCTCATTTCAGGAGACATGCGAAATGACAGAACAACCCGAGTTGGCCCTGGCAGAGATGCTGGTGCTCGCTGCAATCTGCGAGATAAACGAAAGGCAGATGCCGGCGTCCGACCTCAACATCCTGACGATCCTGGAGCTGACGGAGATCCTGACGGGCGTTGACCTGAAATGCCCCGAGATTCTCGACTCGGATGCGATTGTCAGGGCGTGCCAGCGCCTTGAGGCCATAGGCTACCTGTCCAACGAGGACAAGACCGCCCTGCCTGCAGGCGATGGCAATCCGGCCGCGGCATGGACTGCTGACACCCTGTCCCCGCAGGAGTACGAACTGCGCCGCCGCGCCATCGAGTTCGGCGCCGAGGTCACCGAAAAACTCTCCCGCGACCAGTATGGAGCGGTCTTCACGCTTGTGCTGTGCCGCACCGTGGGGCGCATGGAGGGCTGGCTTGACGATGAAGGCGACTTGATGGATTTGGTCGCCGAAAATCTCCCCGAATCGCTGGAAGAGGCCGCGAGGGGGCAGCTCATCGCGGAGACGATGAAGGAGATCTGGGAGAGGCAGCAACCGACCGGCGAGTGACCCCAGCCGGCACGACAGCGGAGAAGGGCGGCACGGATGCCGTCCTTTCTCTTTCAACGATATTCAGCTCAGGAGAGTGAAAGTGACCAGAGAAGAGAAACTGAAAAAGAGCATCGAGCTTCACTCAAAGCTGTACGACAGGGGCAAGCCCCTGATCTCGGACGCCGAGTATGACGCGCTGGTGCGTGAATACAACGAACTCACGGGCGCGAACAGCGATGAGCCCGTCGTGCCGGTCGTTGTGGGCAGCGCCGTTGCTGACGGCAGCCCGAAGGTCGCCCATCCGGCTCCAATGCTCAGCCTCAACAACGCCTTTGACCAGATGCAACGGGCGCAGGCGTGGCACGCGATAGTACGGCAGGCCCCGGGCGCACGCGCCTATGCGGACCTGAAGATCGACGGCATGGCGCTCCGTGTCGACTATGAGAACGGTGAGTTCAGAGGCGCCGCAACCCGCGGTGACGGCATTATTGGCGAGAATGTCGCGCAGAACGCGATACGAATCGCCGACCTGCCGCTCAAGCTGAAGACAGCGGTTCCGGGCCGCATCTCCGTGGTCGGAGAGGCTTACATCCCCAACGGCCTGTTTGCGCTGCTGAACAACGACCGCGAAGCTGCGGGAGAGGAGCTTTACTCCAGCCCCCGTAACACCGTCGCGGGCGGCATGCGCCACTCCGACTCCGAAGAGGTTGCAAAGCGGGGAATCCACTTCTTCGCCTACGGGCTTCTGTTCGAGTCAAACCCGAAGGGCTTCACGCGCCACAGCGAGGTAATCGAGTGGCTTGCGGAGCTTGACTTTTCGGTCGTTGAGTTCGGTGTCCCCGAGCTTCAGACCGAGGCAGATATCGAGAACGCATTCGAGACGCTGAGCGAGATGATGTACGAGGTTGACTACGACTGCGACGGCGTGGTCATAAAGGTCGACAGCCTGCCGGCGCGCGAGATACTTGGAGCGGGACGCAGCGCGCCCAACTGGGCCTTCGCCTGCAAGGGCATTGCCCAGGCGGAGCGCACGGTCCTCAGAAACGTCTCCTTCAGCGTAGGCCGCACCGGTGCGGTTACGCCAATCGGAGAGGTAGAGCCGGTCGTCATAGGCGATGTAACCGTCACGAGCGTGACATTGCATAACAAGGACATCGTCGAGGGACTGGACCTGATGGTCGGCGACAAGGTTCTCGTGAAGAGGGCGGGCGACGTCATACCGGCCGTCGAGAAGGTGTTCAATGACGAGCGCGACGGCAGCGAGAAGGCGGTTGTGTTTCCGACGCACTGCCCGGCGTGCGCGAGCCTCCTGATACGGCCGCAGGGCGAGGCGCGGATCTACTGCCCAAACACGCTGCTCTGCCCCGGCCAGCTTCAGCGCGGTCTGGAGCACTTCATCGGGCAGGACTACATGGCCATCGTCGGCGCGGGACCTGTCGCCATAAGCAAGCTGATCGCCGCAGGACTGGTCAGCCAGATCTCCGACCTCTACCGGCTCACATGGGACGACCTTGTGTCGCTCTCGGGCTGGGGCGAGAAGAAGGCGGAGAACCTTCTTGAGCAGATCACGGCATCTAAGGACAGGCCGCTTCAGAAGCTGCTGGCCGCGCTCGGCATCCGAGAGGTTGGGCGCAGCGCATCCGAGACGCTGGTCGGGCACTACCGCACGCTCTCGGCGCTGCTTGATGCGACTTCTGACGAGGACAGGATTGCCGAGACCTACGACAGCATTCGCCAGCTCGAACGCTTAGGCCCCAAGATGGCGGAGTCGTTCTGCAGCTACATGGGCAACCCGAACAACCGCAAGCAACTCTACGAACTGCTGGAGCTTGGGGTTGCGGTGGGATCGGAGAAGGAAGACGCCGGCGACACAGAAGGACGCGAGAGCACCAGAGATGAGGCGCGGCCGCTCGGTGGAATGAAGGTGTGCGCCACCGGCAAGTTGCAGCACTACACGAGGAGCAGCATAAATACAACTATCGCTGCGCTCGGCGGGACGGCTCAGAACTCGGTGACGAAGGCCACGGACCTGCTCATCGCGGGCGAGAAGGCCGGAAGCAAGCTCGCCAAGGCTCAGAACCTCGGCATTCGCGTGGTGACGGAGGCTGAATTCGAGGCGATGGTCTCATGAGGTTTGTCCTGAGGCGGCAACAGCCGGACGCAACGGGACATTCCAGCCCGAACTACGACTTGCTTGTCCGCACCGATGACGGTGAGCAGCGAGTGGCCACGATCTACAAGAACTTCTGGCCGCGACGGCGAAAGCGGACTTGGCTTGTAAAGATGGCGAGCTTCTACTACCGGAGCGAGTGCCCGACGCTGAAAGCCGCTCGCGTGGATGCCCAGACGCAGTTCAGTCGGCGCGCTTCCGGGGTCTCTGCATCTACAGCCTGAGCCTCTTTAGAAGTCAAAGAAGCGCCATCTCCCTGTGCTTGGGGATGGCGCGCAGCACTCTAGTAAAGGAAACACGATGCCTAACTACCTAGGGCATTTCATGCCCAAGCCAGACGAAAAGCACGACATACCGGAGGCGTTCGCCAACTTCATAGCCAACGAGAACCCCGACTCCATAAGCCCCATGGAGGCTGGCGTCATCGAGCTCTACTCGGTGGCCGGATGGGTTGAGGGGAGCCGTGAGGTTCCGGTGTTGCTTGAGAGGTTCAGGGAGAGCGCCCAGACCGACCGCGACATCTCCTCAGAGGACGTCGAGGATGCCGAGAATTGGGCCGCGGGCTTCAAGGAACGCTACGGCCTCTACGCCACGTTCCACTTCCATCTTTAGGGCCGCCACGGCAGCCGCAGAAGTTGACGCTAGACACATCGCAGTGGCAGCCGTGAACAACATCGACTATATTCTGACATGGAATTTTTCTCACATGGCAAATACCGTCACCATGCCTGCAATTAGCGAAATCTGCGAGCAACAGGGCTACAACAGCCCCGTAATCACCACTCCAAACCAGCTTCAAGGAGGGCTTGACATTGGAAGATGAGGTCATGAAAGAGCTACACGAAATCAGGGCCAATATTGTCAGTGAACACAGCCACGACAATCAGAAACTTGACGCCTTCTTTGAGAGCCTGAGATTTTCGGGCTTCACTTACGGCATTCCTGGTCGCACCTTCAAAACCGAAGAGGAACTGGACGAGTACATAGAGGAAAGGAACAGGGCATACGAGCGCAGGAAGGCCCAGAAGTTCGCATCGGATGGCCATGAGTCCACCTAGACAACACTAATCGGCAAATAACGAAACTGACAGCCCTCGACAGCATATCGCGGTCGGGGGCTTTATGTTTGTCCAATCGGCTTTCAGGCGGGATTGGCCTTCAGGCAGGTCTGGCAATTATCAACTTGGGGCGCGCCCTTCGCAGGGGTGCGCCCTTCATTTTCTCAAGCACGAAAGAGAGCGACATGAGCAACTCATTTCCCTACACGGACACCTTCAAGCGGGATAACCGCTTCTACGACAAGCTGATTGCGGATGCCGCGGGAACGACGTATCTCACTTATGTGCCGAACGACCGTGAGGACGGCCGGCACACCTGGAAGGCTGAGGGCGAAGCCGTCGAGGTTGCCGTCTGCGCCTACGAGGACCACTACAACACGGTTGAGAGCGTAGCCGGTGAAACAGCCGACATTGACACTTTCTGGAAGAGACTTGAGACGGCGGCAGCCATTCGCGAGGGCGGCATGAAGATGCCGTGGGAACAGCTTTCCGCGACCGCCTAGCAAAACGGGACGGCGGCGCACAGAGAGGGCGAAGCAGGGTATTCCAACCACTCTGCGTGCGACATACGCACCTTTCAACAAGAACAGAGATAGAACAAGGGAGTGGGAGATGATTCCTGCCAAAAAGAAAGAGATCGGAAACGGGGTGTTCATCTACGGAGAACGCCAGCCTGAGGAGGGAGACAAGGTCTGGTGGCTCAAGACGTTCAACTGGGCCAACGAGGTCTGCCGCTGCTACAAGCACCGAAGCGAAAGCGGCAAGCCGAGAAGGTGCAGGGAACTCGGTGTCATAGAGATCACCGATCCGGACACCATCGAACAGAGGCACCGGTTTGGACTGGACCCGCTGCGAAAGACGTTCTGCCCTGGCTGCTGGCATACCTGCCGCAAGGAAGTCGCCGTCCGCCACCCTGACGATCTGATGGAGGCTCGCTGATGGCACGCTTTCCGCTAAAGGTTTACTCACCCAAAGGCGAGTGCATCGCCATGCTGAAGGACGTCTACGATGCCGCGATCCTCGTCGCCTACCAGGGCGAGGGCGCGACCGTAAGGCACGGCCATCGAAAGTGGGAGACGGTTTACACCGTCGAGAACTACGACGAGGCGCTCGACTCCTATGACAAGGTGGCGATGGGAATAAAGGAAGGGCTTGACAGGGTGGAGGCAGAACGTCGCAGGCGTCGCCTCGCGAGGCGTGGCAGATCGGACTGACGAGAAAACGGCTGCGCCTGAACGGCATCGGGGGCAGCCTCCCGAGAATAACACCGCACAGGAAAGGAATAACTATGGTCACACACAAGTGGGAAATCAAGCGGGACGCCAACAGCGTCGTGGAAGAGCTTTCGGAAGACCTTGAGAAGATCGTCGAGACCGTTGACATGGACGTTGTGAACGGACTGGGGCTGCCTCACACCAAGGCGGAGGTGACGGAGGACTATCTCATCTTCAACGGGGTGGGGCCGCTGAACGCGCAGCCGTTCTGCTACATGCCACGCTCGGAGTTCCTTCGAATGGACATGGACATACATGGCCACTGCGACACCGGCAGGATGCCCTACGACAGGATCGTGCGGGTGTTGCTGCTGTGCATGAAGCACCACCTCGGAAGCAAGGCCCGCATCAACTCGGACGACTCGTTCGCATCGCCGGCGTGGCAGATGGCGCTGAAGACATTTCAGGTGGCCTTCCCCGACAGGGACACGAAGTTCTTTGACAAGGTGGCAAACAGGGCGGAACCCCGCATCAGGCATGCCGACCTGCAGGACTCGGAGGTCGTCGATGCAGCTGGCGCAAAACAGCTCGATCGAGTGGTTGTCGATGAAGTCAGCTACCGCTTCTGGAAAGCCGTGGGCCCCGAGGTTACGGTGATCGTTTGGGACAACGGCAACTCCTGGTGCAGCATCCACTCGGTTCATGGCGATGACGATGTGTCCGTCGACGGGTTCTGGACGCGCCTTGAGCGCATTGTGAAGATGCGCCGGCGCTACGACGAGGAAGAGGCGGCCTAGCGATTGGCGGAGGCGCTTGCTGCGCCCTCGGAATGCAAGGAGTGGACATGCCTGACATCGACATGTGGGCAATTGATATGAGAGAGCAAGGCGAGGTCTGCGGCACGGAGCTTCCGGCTTCCGCCGAGCGCATCTGGCAGGGCAAGAACTGCGAGACGGTTCTGGTCGAGCTGATGTGCATCTGCGATTCTGACGGCCTCTACTCAGGCTCGCCTGAGAGCGAAAATATGGTACTGCGTCCTGCGGACGTGGCACGCGTGGAAGCCGCGGTACTTGGGCAGGGTGAGGACTCCGAGAGCGGAGCCGCCGAGGCCCGGGAGTTCATCGAGCTCGCGCGCACCTATCACCGGGAACGCCCCGACAAGGCGCTTGTCGTCGGGGCTTGGATTTAGGAGACGGCACATGGCGAAACATAGGTACAGCTCCTACGTTGAGACGATCAGGGAGATTGACGAGACGGTAAACGCGGTCGGCGTCGAGGCGTTCATGCGCCTTGAGCACGGCACGCTGGACCATCTCTCGAAAGAGGCTTTCGCACGCGAGGCGGCGCTTGCAAAGGAGGCTGAGCGGCAGGAGCCGGGTGCGCTCAGGATATGCGCTAGGGCAGACAGCAAGCAGGCGCTGGAGGACTTTGACAACTTCCAGCGGGAATTTCTGTCCGGGGAATGCGAATAATGGAGCCGCAGGTTACGAAGGTGACTCAGGGTCCTGTGGAGACGACATTCAGCGTCTGGAGCGACGGATCCGTGCGGCTGGACATGGACTTCACGAACGCCGAGTACAAGCTCGCGCAGTTGTTCGTTCTGGACATGGAGGCCGCGCAGGCTGCTGCCGCAGGCATAACCGAGGCACTTGCGAGTGCTGCGCCTGCGGAGTTCGAGCTGTGCTACGAGACATCCGAGCATCACAGCATTGAGGAGGATGCGATGCTTTCGGTCCACGACGCGGACGGTCCGGAGGGCTGGCGCTACAAGATCGTGGATTACCCGCCCGATGAAGGGCGCTGGGGACTGGCCCGCATTTACGTGTTCGGGACGAACAAGCGAGGGCCGTGCCCGATGGAGGGCAGGGTCAGAAACGTCGTGCTCGCCAAATGCCTGGCGGACGCAATGGCGCGCCACTGGCGTAAGTGAGGGTGCGTCACCGGCGCTAGTAAGGAACGGGAAATGGTAAACACGATCATGGTGGCCGGTCGCTTCGTGCGGCTCGGCAACCTGCATCCCACCAACCGCTACGAGCATATAGCGTGGCTGAGGATGGGGATGCAGACCACATGGAAGCAGAACTGGTTCCGCACCAGAGGGAAGGCGACCGATGAGAATTAGTCCAATCGTCATCCTGGACTGCCGCTGGAGAGGCAGCTACCTGTACGACTGCAGGAAGTTCGCGCTGTACGGGCTGTCCAATCCTGGCTGGTATCGAACCGAATACTACTGCGGCGAGCACCTCAGGGAGGCGGTGATGGATGACTTCAACGAGGGCATCAGTCGCTTCATCATAATTCCCCTCTACACGGTGGAAGTTGTGGAGGATGCGGCATGACGATACAGGCAAAGGTCTGGAACATCCGTGATGCGGGCAAGCCCGCGGATGCTCTGTACATTGGCCGCGCCGGCAAGGGACGCTCGGGCATGTGGGGCAATCCCTTCCCGATTGACCGCCCGCTTTCTTGGGAGACGGTGGCCAAGATTGAAGAGCGACTGCCGTACCTCCATGAGCTCGGCTACTCCTACGAGGGCGCGCGCCTGACGCGAGAGCAGTCGCTTCAGCTATACGCGGAGTACCTCACGTGGGCCGTGAGAAACGAGCGCCTCGACGTGCGCGAGCTGGTTGATGGGACTGGCGAGGGCTTCATCACAAAAGATATGGTCTGCTTCTGCTCCCCGAAGCCATGCCACGGGCATATTCTGCTGAAGTTCGCTGACGCATACGCCTATTACAGGAACGAGGCCTACGAGCACGAAAGGGCGCTTGACGCCGCGCTCTACATCCACAGGGGTATGGTGGCATAGAGGCTTCCCTGCCACCATTCATCCTGCGCCACTCTGACCGCAATCGGGGCGGCGCTTTCTCAACTGAAACTATTGGAGCAACAACATGGCGGACAACATGACCAATCTGATTGAACTGATTCTCACCGGCACGTCCCTGCAGATCGTAGAGATAGAGGAGATTGATCCGGGCGAGAGCTACATCGCGGTGCCCTTCGGCTTTCGTTCCCTGCCTCTTATCGTCGCCTCGCTGGCGGACGGCAAGAGGGTGGTGTGCGAGGACGCGTGGGAGGACAACCGCATGCACCACTACACCAGCCGCCCCGACAACTACCCGGAGAACGTCGCGACGGCGCAGCTGTTTAGCCTCACGCTTGAGACGGCGGAGAGCCCTGTCGGCATCACGAAGTTCTTCTCCGGTGACGGCCTTGAGCGCCTGCCGCAAGTCCACGAGTTCGGTGACGTGACGCGCTGGAAGAAGGTTCAGGGCATCGAGGTCTCCTACAAGTTGCGTCATGCCGGCGGCAGATCGTTCGTGGAGACGCTGCACCCTGATTACTTCATCTTCGAGGATGAACGCGCCGAGTACAGCGTCTTCTACCAGGAGACTCACCAGACCGTGACGGCGCCCGTCATAAGCAGCGCAGCGGACGCGTTCATGCGGCCTCACGCCGACTTCGAGGAGTTCGTCCGCGCCGACCTCGGCGAACTGGGGCAGGACGCCTTCATCGCTCAAGTTGAGGTCAACGCCGCGCTGGCGCGGGATGACATGCTGGAGGCCATGAGGCTATCGGCAAGGCACTTCGGAGTTCCGGTCACTTACGTCACGGACATCCTTGACCTGAAATAGCGGATATCGCTGCCGCTCTCAGCAGGGTGGCAGCCGCTAAATGCAAGAGAAGAGAGAAAGACCATGCAAAAAAGCATGCCACAGAGATTGCTGAGGTGGTACTGCACCGGCGAGCGTGGAATGTCGTCCGAGGCAATCGCGAGAACGACGGCCGGATACCCGCTCGGCAACGGCAAGGACAGCAGGGTGCCGTATGACGCCGCGGATCTGAGACGGTGCGTGCTGCTGCTTCGGGAAGTGCCGGAGGCCTTCGAGCATGGCGTGCTGGTGCTTGCTACCAGGTACGACAAGTGGAACGCGCTGGCGCGGTCATGGGGACAGCTTGAGCGTGTACTCGTAAGCGAGATCGGCCAGGACCTGAACCTCAAGGTATCAACGCCGCGCACGTACAAGTTCATACGGGGCCTCCTTGATGAGGCGAAGGCGGCATAGCTATGGATACTGAACTGCTACTTCTATGGGTTGCGATCGCAGCCTACCTGTGCGGAGCCGTGACCGGCGTAGTCGCGCACATGAGGTGGATGAACTACTCAGAGCGCAAGGACCGCCGCAGTGTTTCCATCGCGCTATACGTCTGCGCTGCCGCATACGGAGTGGCAATAGCGGCGATGGAAACGCGGCTCATACTGCAGGGAGAGGCGGAGACGGCCATTACGGGCATAATCGCAACCATCGTGTGCGTTGCGCTCCTTGCGACACTTGTCAAGGTCACGAGCCGCAAGGCCAGACGATAACCGGTTAGGAAAGGAGTGTCCGCCGTGCGCTCGGTGGACGCTCTGGGATTCAGGTACGGGAGATTGCTATGAGAGAAAACGAAAGCGTGGTGAGAGAGGGCTTGGACTCTGAGAGGTACGAGATATGGCTCGTGCCGGAGTACGTCGAGTGCGAGTGTGAGGAGAACTACCTCAGAGCCGTGCCAAAGGGTGGCGCGAGCGACGGGCAGGTTGCGTGCCAGGAGTGCGGATCGCTGTTTGAGGAACTGCCGGATGCCAGGCGCGAGGCGGTGATTGAAGCGGGACTGCCGTTCAATCCGCAGCGTTCGGACTTCGTAGGGCTGTCATGAGGATTGGCTTTCAAGGTCATAGCACGCGAATCGCTGTCCGACGTCCTGTTGGGGCTGGCGACCGGCGCTGTGCTTAGCTTCATGCTCGCTGAGCGGTGCATCGAGAAGTCGGGCAAGCACCTGAAGCTGATGGGCAGCTACGACCGTAGGTCAAGCGAGTACACGCAGTGGTACGAGATTGGCGATCGGAGAAAATGAAACGACGAGCCCCTGCCGTTGCAGCGCGGGGGCTTTCTCACCCCAGAACATACAGAACCCGAGGAGAATCGAATGAAGAATACAACTGAGATTTCCGTTCCTCTCAACCGCCTGAAGATCTCGGCGGCCAACGTGAGGCAGACTGCGGCGGACCCGGACTCGGACGCCGAGCTCAAGGCGTCGCTCGCCTCTGTGGGTCTTCTTCAGAACCTCGTCGTACACAAGGACGAGGAGAACGAGGGCTGGTATGAGGTTGATGCCGGCAGGCGCCGCACCACGCTGATGCAGGAACTCGCGGCAGAGGGAGTCTTCAGCGAGGAATACCCCGTCCACTGCCTCCTCATGGAGGACGCTTCGCATGCCGTGGAGGTGTCGCTCATCGAGAACGCGATGCGTGAGGACATGCACCCCGCCGACCAGGTGGAGGCTTTCGCAAAGCTGGTCCACGAGGGCAGCACGGCTTCCGAGATCGCCGTACTCTTCGGCATGTCCGAAAGGGCTGTCGAGCAGCGGCTGCGCCTCGGCAACGTCTCGCCGATGCTGCTGCAGGCATACCGCGAAGGCGAGACCAGTCTCGACACGCTGAAGGCCTTCTCGCTCACCAGCGACCAGAAGCTCCAGGAGGAGATCTGGAATAACATGCACGAGACGAGGTCATACGTTTCGGACTACAACGTGCGCGCGGTGCTGCTTGAGGACAACATCAAGGGTAGCTCGCGGGTTGCGGAGTTCGTCGGCGTGGAGGAGTACGAGAAGGCCGGTGGCCGCGTGACGCGCGACCTGTTCGCCGAGGAAGACAATCGCGGCATCTGGCTGGAAGACCCCCAGATACTCTATGACCTTGCCGACCGCAAGCTCGCTGCGATCGCAGAAGAGCTGAAAGACTCCTGGAAGTGGGTGGAGTTCGAGATCGAGTTCGGCTACGAACAGGAGGGCAAGTTCAACAAGGTCTTCCCGGTGAAGGGCAAGCTGACGGCGGATGAAAAGGCCGAAGAGGGCAGGCTCCAGGCACGAAGGCATGAGCTGCTGCAGGGCGAAAGTTCGGAAGAGACGCGGGCGGAGTACAACAGCGTCATTGACCGCATGGAAGAGTTGCGCAAGCTGAAGGTGTCCCGCGACGCATACACCGACGACCAGCTGGAGATCGCAGGCTGCGTCGTGACCATTGACTACGCGGGAAAGGCCAAGGTAATCGAGGGACTCGTGAGGCCCGGGGACATGCCGAAGGGAAGGTCAAAGTCTTCGGTCAGCGTGACGTACAGAGATCCCGAGAAGGCCGTGCGGGAGAAAGCCGGCTACTCGAAGAAGCTCATGGACGAGATGCGTATCGAGCGCACGAAGATCGTCCGCTCCCACCTGTCGGGCGCTTTTGCCGGGGCGTTCGACCTGCTGCTGTTCCAGATGGCGCGTGACGTGTTTTCCGTCGAGCGATACTTCAGCCACTCGCTGGACGTCGAGTTGTTCCGCTTCGGCGGCTCCAACGGGGCGACGGCTTCCATCGATGTTGACAAGCTCCCGCTCGACTGGACGAAGGAGACCGACGACGGCGCTGCGTTCGAGAAGATGCGAAAGCTCAGCAAGAAGAAGAAGGAGGCACTCTTTGCCGCCTGCGTCGCCGCAACCTACAAGGGGCAGTTGACGATCGACACGGGGCTGTCGCCGGAGGTGGAGGCTGTGGTTGACGACCTGAGCATCGACTTCACGAAGGACTTCAGGCCCACTGTGGAGAACTTCTGGGGGCGACTCACAAAGGGCCGCATGCTCGAACTCGCCGAGGAGACTCTTGGCGTGGAGTGGACCGACGCTCACTCCGACAACAAGAAGGTCGCACTTGCCGCTGCGATGGAGAGGGCCTTCGCAGCCGGCGACGAGGTGCCTGAGGGCGTGACGCCTGAGGGCAGGGCCGCTGCGCTTGCGTGGACGCCCGATGGCTTCGTTGCAGAATAGGGAGCGTGCTATGACCGAGTCTGATTACGTGCGCTGCCCGATATGCCGCAGATGGGTCATTGACCTGGACGAGCACATCTGGATGAGTCACCCGGATGAATACTAGGCTGAATGCCAGGCGCGCCGAGCTTGCGCGCATGCGCCAGATCCGCGAGAACGCCTGCTCCCTGTCGATTGACACGATAGGCAGGTATAACTTGCTTGTGAAGTCGGAGTGCGACCGGCCCAAATACTTTGACCTGCTCCGGCAGTGCGACTGCGCCGATGGCGGACATCGCAAGAGGAAATGCCCGCTCCACGGCATGGGCTACTGCCCGACCTGCCGGTGCGCCTGCCCCAAGGGGACGCTCGTGTGCGTGCCGTGCCAGGAGGCCTCGGACGCCACGATGAAGTTGCGGTCGGACTTCTTCCTGGAGCATTTTGCGGACGGGGCTGCCCAGCAGCAGGGCATCCTGTTCTGACCGGTAGGAGGTGAAGACTTGAGCAGGCGAATGGGCGTGCGCTGCCTGAACTGCGAGACCTACTGCTACGAGAACGTGGGCGCGTGGCTGCGCTTTCGGGCGCTCTGCGCGGACTGCGTGGGCAAGGGTTACCGGCTAGTGCTTTACACGTTTGAAGCGTTTGCGAGCCCCGGTAGGAAGTGGTTCGTCGGCGTGAAGCGCGGTGGACGCTGGGTGAAAGCTCGCGGAGAGAGCTGACGTTAGAAATGCCGCATCGCAGCGTTGCGGTGCGGCGCAACCCCAGGAAACTTACAGGGAGAAAGACGAAATGATTCTGAGCGATCACACGATCAACGAGTACCTCGCGGACGGCAGGATAGTCGTATCGCCCCTCGGCGCCGGCTGCGTGCAGCCGGCGAGCATAGACGTAAGGTTGGATAAGCACATCCTCGTGTTCCGCAACTCGCGCCGGCCGTTCATCGACGTGCGGCAGGACATAAGCGACATGACCGAGATGGAGATAGCCTGTGAGGACCAGCCCTTCATGCTGCACCCGGGCGAGTTCGTGCTGGGAAGCACGCTTGAGCACGTCGAGGTCCCCGACGACCTTGTTGCGCGCCTTGAGGGCAAGAGCTCACTGGGCCGCATAGGACTCCTCATCCACTCTACGGCCGGGTACGTCGATCCGGGCTGGAAGGGCAACCTTACGCTGGAACTGAGCAACGTGGCGAACCTGCCGATCACGCTATACCCGGGGATGCGGATAGGACAGCTATCATTCGCGAAGCTGACCACGCCCGCGGACGTGCCATACGGCTCGCCGCAGCTCGGCAGCAAGTACCAGAACCAGAATCTTCCGACTGCAAGCCGCATACATCTCGGGTAGGGATTCGCAACTGAGTGCGCCGGGCATCGCTGTCCTGGCGCTTCCACCCTGAAACGAATGACAGGAGACTGAAATGGTCTTGGAAAAACTAACTGCAATCCAGAAGCCCTACCTCAGATGGCACAGGGACAAGCCCGGCTTCACGTTCGACCAGCAGGATGACCTGGAACAGCTGAGCGACGTGTTCATCGTACCTTTCAACATCGCGGCGCTCTCGCTCTTCACCTATCTGGACAAGAACGGAGTGGCCGTTGTCAGCGAGAATCCATACTACGGTGACGGCAAGTCGCTGGGCGATCCGCGTTGGGACCCGTCGT
The DNA here is from genome assembly GCA_002238855.1 of SAR202 cluster bacterium bin90. Lineage (GTDB taxonomy): Bacteria > Chloroflexota > Dehalococcoidia > Lucifugimonadales > JADFKI01 > Bin90. Next base: position 56,018 of record MPND01000008.1, on the reverse strand, counting down.
ATCCCGAAGGCATGAAGACCGCGAGGCTGAAGCGGGTGGAGACAAACAGCGGCGCTTTCACGCCATTCGGCTGGAATGGCTGGACTGGAAGAGACGCGCCGGCGCAGCCCGGTCACTGCCTTCTCTCCAAGAGGCTGAAGGTCACTTACGAGGTGACCGATCACATCGGAAGCCATGACTTCACCGTCGAGCCGGGGATGTTCGCGGCCGAATGCAACGTGCCCGGCACCTTCGCGGTAGTGCGACGGGAGGGGAGCGGTCAGATAGACGCTCCGTTCGTCGAGCAGGTCGGCAAGGAGCTGCTGGAGTGGCACGCGGACAGGGTTCCGCCGCGACAGGCGAGCCACGATGAGCGCTGGCGCGAATACGCGGTCGCAAAGCTCGCTGTGCAGTGCTCACTGGTGAGCGGACGCTTCGATGTTGCCCTGAACTATGCGGCGACGTTCTTCGACATGCCCTGGAGCATGGTTGTTTCCGGGGCGGAGGGCATCGCCGACAGACAGCATCGCTAACCGGCGCGCTGCGCGAGATTGAAACCGGCCCGCGTCAACGCGCATTTGGCGCGGGCTTTTTCGGTGACGGCTAATCAACATCGGCCGTCCGCAAGAGAAAGTGAATATGAAATGGCAGATACCAGCTTGAATCAGTTCCTGGTGGAAAACCCGTCAATCGGCCAGAGCGCGTGCGTGCTGATGCTGGAGCGTGAGAAGAGGAGCAAGCCAACGGTCATGAAGGACATAAACGACCTCGGCGTGCTCGTTGACCTCATCTGGGAATGGACTGTCGATCCGGACACGAACGTGATCGATGTACGCAGGCTCTCCTTCGCGCTGTACGAGCACTGCTGGGACACTCCCGCGGCGCGGCGGTGCAGCCATCCCGCCGATTGGGCGCTCATCGGCGCAAGCAACTTCATAGTGGAGAAGCTCGTGCTGCAGAAAAACAACCCCGTGCCCTGCTCAACCTGCGGAGCGCAGGCAGGCGAACCCTGCACCTACTTCGGCACCACCTCCCAGAATAAGCACGATGCCCGCATGGAGGCGATCCACGCCTTCGAGGGACAACTCGGTGGCAGCGCCAGCTAGGAACGCCGGCAGGAAGCCCAGGTACAACTGCCTGTTCTGCGACAAGGGCATCACGAGGACAGACCTGTGGAAGGTGGACGTCTATCCCAGGCTGCAACATCAGGGCCTTTCGGCGAATACCTTCCGTTGCTGCACGAGCTGCAGCCGTTCGTTCTTTCACACTGCGCTCGAACGCCTCACGGCGCAAGGCAAGATAGGTACGGGCGCGGGCAAGCGGCATTGCTGCCTCTACTGCGAGCAGACCGTACCCAGCGCCCAGATCTGGACCATCGAGGCTTATCCGGAGCAGCGGAACCCGCACGCGGCCGGCGAGATGGTGCGGGTCTGCGAGGGCTGCGCCAGGTCGTTCTTCGCGCTTAGGGACGAGAAACTGGCTGAGATGCCAGATGAGACGGAGGGTGCTTTGATGATGGATGGTGCTGACTATTATGTCCATGTGATGCCCAACGGCAGCCTGGACTGGCACTGGTTCCACCGCAGGCTCAGGCTGATGGCTGAGCGCAGGGAGACCGGACTGTGCGTGGACTGCGGCTGACCCCAGGCGGACGACGGGCAAGGCTATCTCTGAATGACGGCCGAGTGCAGCGGCTTTGTACAGAATTGAAGATTTACACAAGAATTAACAATTTCTGCACAACAATAGAACTGTGCCGGAGAAGTCGTGGAGTTTACTCAAGGATCTCGATTGCTATGAAAATGCGGTCCGATATTCACGCGGTCTCTAACGCCGACGCGCCTGCCGTTAATCCTACCAACGGAGCTTTTCTATTTGGAATAAGCATCTATAATGAGAGCAGAGGTGACACAATTGACCACGATAAATACGCTTGAAGACCTGTTGCGGGCAGCCCGCGGGAACCAAGAATTCTGAGAAGCGTTCAGGCGCGAAATACTAACCCAGGAATTGTTGGAGTTGCCCGAGCGCTTCGCCGAATACGCCAAGGTGACGGACACTCATCTTGGTAACATCGACAAGACCCTTGCCACGTTAGCCGAAAATACAGCGGCAATGAACCGGCGGCTCGACTCGCTGGGTGAGAGGGTGGACTCGTTGGGCGAGAAGGTGGAGAAAAACAGCGTAGACATCAATGGCTTGGGTGATATGTTCCGGGAGGAAGTTAAGGCTCAGTCCAGCTTCCGCGGGACATACGCTGTGGACGCATGGCGTAAGGATTATCGTGAGGTGGCCTGGTTGTTCGCCTGTAGGCACGGCTTGCGCCTTATAAAGACACGTCAAGTTCCAGATGATGTGTTGGAGAACTGGCTGGCGAACAATGTTGCATTGATTGAGTCCCTCGATCTTCGTGATAGAGCGTGGAGGACGTTCCCAGGAGCTGACTTGGTCGCAGAGGTTAGGGACTTGCAAGCCAGGCCTGATTCGACTCCTGCCTACTACATTGCTTTAGAAGCCTCTTACACCGTAGAGAAGGAAGACATTCTCAAGAGCACAGACCATGCCAGAATTATTAGGGCAGTCACCGGAGTAGACACCTATGCGGTGGTGGCAGGAGTGAACCTGGATGACGAGATGGACGCCGAGACACTCAGTAGGGTCCACTCAGCAGCGGAGCGGTTCATTGAGACCGATGACCCAGAGACCGCATTCTGGCATCGGCTTCATTCTGCAGATTTAAGACCGTCTGAACCACGCTAACGACAATCAATCTTCCACCATCAGCCCCCGCATAGCAATGAGCCTGCGGGGGTTTCCTATTTGTGCAAATGGTCAATTCTGTACAAAGCCGCGTGAAGCATAAACCCGTAACCGGCTTTGTACAAAAATGGCGATTTGCACATAAATTAACACATTCTGCACAATAATAAGTCTCTTATGAAAGGGTGATGAGATTCAGCTCGTCACCCTGTTCTTTCGATGCTCATCGGCTATAATTTACAAAGGAGCAAGTATATGACGACATTCAACACCATCGACGAGTTCTTGGACATCCTGGATAGCAACCCACGCCTTCTGGAAGCTGTGCGAAACAAGATTCTCACAGAAGACCTGGTCAGGTTGCCTCATGAATTCAGCGAATTCAAAGAGACGACGGGGAAGCACTTTGACGGATTGGCAAGCGACATGAAGGGCATGGAAGAACGGTTAACCAACCAGATTGGTGCAGTGGGTAAACAAATCGACGGACTCGGCACTAGAGTGGACACCGAACTGAGGGCACAGTCGGCCTTTCGTGGAAATTACGCACAGTCCGCAGCGATAAATGAAAGGATCAGAATTGCCAACAAGTTCGCTCATCTACATGGTGCTAGGCGAACAGACGCAATGGGAGTCCGCAGGGACGTGCTGAAGACCTGGCTACAAGGAGAGTACACAGATGTGGTTGAGGGGTTACGGTTGCGTGAAAGGGCTTGGGAAACATTCCTTGTGTCTGACATGGTGGCCGCAGTCCACGACCTGATGGCACCTAACGAAGACCCGCCCCTCTACTATATTGCCGTAGAAGCCTCATATAGCATCGACGACGAAGATGTTGCTAAGGCTACCGACCATGCCAAGATCGTTCAAGCTGTCACCGGACTGACCGCCTACGCTGTGGTCGCGGGTGTGAGGTTGGACGACGAGATTACGAATGATGCACGTAGTATGATACACGAAGAAGTCACCCAGTACGTAGAGGCTGGCAACCCCGACTTCGTGTATTGGCACAGGCTCGTATCATCGGATTTGAGGCCGCCTGAACCACGTTAACGACAAGCAATCTTCCACCATCAACCCCCGCATGTCGACGAGCCTGTGGGGGTTCTTATTTGTGCAAGTATGTCGATTATTGTGCAAATCGTTTATTCTGTACAAAGCGCCCGTAACCGATGGTTCGTGGGTGCTCTTCTCGCCCGACTACGCGGCAGCCGTGGAGTACTGCCTCGATTGCCGTGACGAAGATGTGCCGCCCGAAGATGAGGGTGTCGGCCACATGCGGTTGATATGAGCGCGAGAAATGCCGCACCGCAACGCTGCGATGCGGCGCAACCCCTTTGATAACGAATAAGAGGAAACACCGATAGGCTACTACACATACGTGAACCTGATAATCGAAGAGTCGGACGACTCGCTGGAGCAAGTGGCGCAGAGCGTTGCCGAAGTCACGAAGGATGAAGATGTCGATTCTTGGAAGGACGTGCTGTCAGGCGGAACCGAGGTGAAGTGGTATGACGTCACGGACGACATGCTCAGGGTCTCGCTCCGGCATCCCCAGGCGGTGCTCACCCTGAGCGGAGAGGGACAGGAAAACGGCGACAAGTGGGTTTCGTACTTCAAGGACGGCAAGATTCAGGCGGAGCGCATGCCCGAATGGACCCCGCCGCCGTTTGACCCCGCGAAGCTGAAGTAGAGCTTTGAGCGGTCGGCAATGACTGATGAGGTCGGGGTGGTTCGCAAGCTCCGACCACGACAATGCCGCGCCTGACGATGGCGCCGGGCGCGCTACGGCATTATGAACAGCGAGGAAGAGATATTGGGAACCAATTATGCGGAACAGGCTATAAATCAGTGCCTCAAGGCATTGCGCGAGCGAATCGACGGGCAAGTCGGAGCGGATTCCGACATCACAGTTGAGGCGACGCATCTGGATATTGAGCTCTACCAGCCGGTAGGCGAGGACTTCACGCTTGATAAACTGCGGGCGATTGGGTCGGATGTGCAGCGTCTTGGAATGGACTGGGTTGACAAGGTGCAGCGCGTCAGGTGGCGCGAGCTGGGTGCGAGAAAGCACTTCTTCTACTTCGATGCCAGGTTCTATGGCAAGGAGCGCCAGTATGTGAAGTTCTTGTTCGGGCTGTCGCCGCTGGATATGGTGTACTACCTTGAAACTCACGACAAGCACTTGCAGCATCAGTCAAAGACACTGAAGGACGATGCGATCACCATATACACGCTCGACGGCAGGGGAACAATTCCCATCGGCGCAGAGCTCGAGTACCGGTACGATCGCCTGCAGATGGCAGGTAGCGAAGCCCTCGACGGACGCCCCGTTCACCCGCTCACAGTGACGCTGATGGCCGAATCCGAAGAGCTTCTCAGCCAGTCGGAACACCGCAAGTGGGTGGTTACCGACGACTACGGCGGCGTTCTCTATCTGATGCCGGCAGGTTGACAATGCCAGCAGGCTGACGCCGACAGGGCTGAGAAGATGATGTCTCGCTGCGCTGCGGGGCATCTGGGGCTGCATCCTATCGAGGTGTATCCAATGAACGAAATAGAGACCGGATTCTTTCCCGACCGATTCGCCATCAGCGCGGAGGGCATGGGAGAACTGAACAAAGACCGCTTCGAGCGGCTGGTATACGAGCTCATCCAGAACGTATTCGACGAGGACAGCGCGACGGTATGCTCCGTCAGCGTCTATCACTACGTTGAGAGCGGGGCGCGCATAGTCGTCAGGGACGACGGTGCCGGCTTTGCCGAGCCGAGAGATGCCTGGCAGGTCAACGGGCCGAACCCGAAGCGCGGCATGCCCGAAAAGCGCGGCATGTTCAATATGGGATCGCAGCAGGCGATCTCGGCCGCAACCGAGGCGAAGGTTGTGACGGTGGGCTACACCATAGACTTTCCGGCAGACGGCGGACGCATCGTGAGGTGCAACACGCGCACGAGCGGCACGGAGGTCACGATGGTGATGCCCTGGACTTCGCTTGAGGCGGAGAAGTTGAGGCAGAAGCTCAGGTTCGTGCGTCCTCCGCGTCACTGCCGCTTTCTGATCAACGGGCGCGAGGTCAGCCACCCCGAGCCTATCAAGGTTCACGAGGCAACTCTTGAGACTGTCATCCAGGAAGGCCCGGGACAGGCCATGCGCCGCACGAGGCGCAAGACGAAGATCGAGATCTTACGCCCCGTCGGACTTGACGGCAAGGGACGGATATTCGACCAGGGCATGCCCATCCAGGTCATAGATTCCTGCTTCGACGTGAACGTGATGCAGAAGATACCGCAGAACCCGAACCGCGACACGGTGAGCGAGAGCTACCTGCAGGACATATACGCCGAGGTTCTGAACGCGATGCACTCCGAGATGGAACGCGACGAGTTCAGCGAGACGTGGGTGCGTACTGCCGTCGAGGACAACCGGATCAGCGAGGACGCCGCGCGCGCCACGGTGAAGAACCGGCTCGGCGACAAGGCCGTGCTGTGGTCTTCCAACCGGAACTCCAACCTTGAGGCAATAGACCAGGGCTTTCACATCGTCCATCCACGCACGATGAGCAAGGAGGAGCGGACGCACCTGCAGCAACGCGGCGGGCTGGAATCGGCGAGCGCACGCTTCGGCAGCAACCTCGGAGGCGAGGAGGACCCATACTTCAAGATCGTGGACGTATCCGACGATCCGGACAAGCTGGCCTTCGAGAAATGGGTCAAGGAGATGGGCCGCATCATCGGGGTGCTGGTGAACGTGCAGTTCATTCACAACACGCGCTCGTTCCACCTGGCCGACTGCACGCGAAGCTCGGCGCACCCGACGATGCGATTCAACCTGGCGCGGCTGGATGATGAGTTCTTCACGGCGCGGGACCGCGAGCAGCTGGGTCTTGTGATACACGAGCTCGGCCATGCCGCAAGCCTCGGGGACATGGCTCATGGCTACGGCTGGGGCAATGCCTGCGCCGACGTCGGCGCTATGATCGCCCTCGAGTTCGCGCAGCGGAGCAAGGGATGATCATAGACATCGAGGTGAGCGTGGATCCGGAAGGCGGCGCAACCTTTCTCAGAAATGGAACGGTCGCGCCCCCTTCCGCCGCCCGGCCGCTCAATGTCCTCGTATGCGGCGGGCGCGAGTTCAGCGACTACCCGCTGGCGCTCGCCGTGCTGAGGGCGCTCAACCTCAAGACTGTGGTACATGGAGCGGCCCGGGGTGCGGACACCCTGGCTGCTCGGGCAGCAAGAGAGATCGGCGTGGCCCAGATAGCTTGTCCTGCGGACTGGCGCGCGCATCCTAAACGCGCCGGCATCATCAGAAACAGGCAGATGCTCGAACACAGGCCCGACGCGGTGGTCGCGTTCGAGGGAGGACCGGGTACAGCCGACATGGTGAAGGTGGCATCCGGCGCAGGAGTCACTGTTTACAGGATGAAGCGCAAGGAAATGCCATGAACGACAAGTACGAAGAAGAAATCACTCCCGGGCAAGTGGCGCAGGTCACAGGACACGTCGCCAGGGTGCTGCGGACCAGCCATACGAGCAAAAAGCACGGCGGCTTCGACCAATACAAGGACGACCGCATCCACATCAGCCTCGACACCTACGTGCCCAACGTGGACATTCGGGTGAAGGTGGAGGACGGGTGGAGATAGGTGTACAGCGCGGCTTACCACTCGATAGACCGATCCACTGTCTTCCGCCGGGGCAAGTGGCTCGACTACCTGCTCGGGGAGCTCCACGAGAGGACCGAGCAGAGGCAGGCAGCCATCAATGCGGACAGGGAGGCGCGCCGGCAGGCACACCATCTCAAGCGCTTCAGGCCAATCGACGACTCGGAATCGTTCGGAGACAACAAGGCCTAGCCCGGGCGGTTCATATAAAGCCCGACATAACACAGAGGCGGATGCCATCAGGCGTCCGCCTCTTGCTTTTGTCATGAAAGGAACGGCATGAACCAACTACTCTACCGAAACTACAACGACGAGCAGACATACACCGACATTGCCGAGTTCGCAAAGGAGCGCGTGAACATGGTGGCGCCGCTTCTCGGAGGCGCGAGGGACGTCGCCATCGAGTACACATGGTCGGTGTCCGACGACGGTGGCGCATCGTTTCGCAACCCGACCGGCGCCGAGAAGGACGCTCTCTACAAGGCGATCTGGGACTTTCGCGCATCTGCGCTCGACTGCTCGAGAGACTGCCAACTGCGCGGGCGCTTCGACGGCGTCTGGCGCTGCATGACCTGCTCTGCGGTCTGGACAAGCCCCGAGGACGGCGCAAGCTACGGGGTGCCGCTCACACCGTCCCAGGTGCGCCGTGAGATCGAAGACCGGGGTCTGGAGGACACTGAAGCACTTTCGGTCGCCGATGAGTATGAGGCGCGGATCAAGGGAGCGAGACAGGACAGGCTGATAATGGCCGTGCAGAGCATCCAGCCCCACTCCTACCGGTTCCTGGTTTTCTGCGCGGAAGACGGCTCCTGGTACGTGCGCTGGGCGCGCAACCTGTAAGGAGCGTGCTTGATGGTTAAGCCGATCAGCCTGCCTCCTCCGGAGGCACTCGACAGCGAGCCTCGCATAACGCCTGACGGTAGCATCGACTGGCACTGGTTCTACCAGCAGGTGGCAGTGCTTGAGGCGTGGTATAGGGCGAACATCTGCATTCGCTGCGGCAAGCGCGAGCGCGCAAACGGCATGGCCGTCTGCGATACGAGAGAGTGCGAGGGCATAGGAATCAGCGACCGAACCGGCCGCTGCGCCTTCTGTGGCAGATCACGAAAGCTCAACAGCAGCTGGGGCGGACCCACGATGCCACTCTTTCCCGAACGCTGCGACGACTGTAGGGATCGGAAGGTCCCCGACCGCAACGGCGCCCTGGGTCAGGCAAGGATGTTCTGATGGGACAGACTCGCGGCGACCAACACATCACGCCTCCCAATGCGCTGGGAGGCGAACAATCGTACAATAATACTGGAGGCCAATTATGAACGAATCAGGAGTGTCCGGCCTCGTGTCGGAACTCGAAGCGGCGCTGGCGAATGGCGATTTTGCGGGGCACGTCGAGCACATTGAGGCTCGTGAGGCCCAGTACCGTCAGCCTGATGCCGACCTTCACCCGAATGTGAAGGCTGCGATGAAGGCGAAGGGCGCGCTCCGCACCTACAGTCACCAGGCGTACGCCATAGACGCGGCCATGAGGGGCAGCAACGTTGTCGTATCGACCAGCACGGCGTCCGGTAAGTCAATCTGCTTTCACGCGCCGGTGCTGCACACGCTGCTCAACGACAGCCGCGCCCGCGCCCTGTACCTGTTTCCGACTAAGGCTCTCGGACACGACCAGCTCTCGGGGCTGGACGAGATGATGAAAGGCGGAGGCATTGACCTCAGCTGCGACACCTACGACGGCGACACGCCGCGCGAAGACAGGAAGCACATACGCGCAAGCAGCAGGATCATCATCACCAATGTTGACATGATGCAGGTGTCGATGCTGCCGCAGCACGGTGCGTGGCGCTCTTTCCTGAGCAACCTGAAGTACGTTGTCCTAGATGAGGCTCACTACTACCGGGGCGTCTTCGGAACGCATGTGGCGATGATAATGCGGAGGCTTCGCCGCATCCTGCGCCAGTACGGCGCATCGCCTCAGTTCATCCTCTGCTCCGCGACAATTGCAAACCCTAGAGAGCACGCGGAGCGTTTGGTCGGACTGCCGTTTGATGTTATCGACAGCGACGGCTCGCCCTCCGGAAGCAGGGCGTTCATACTGCTCGATGCGGCAAGCACGGAGCAGAAGATGGGCAGTACCGGCATAAACATGCAGGCTGCGATGGTGACCTCCAGCCTGATGCGCCGCAACGTCAAGACGCTCGCCTTCGCGCAGAACCGCGCCGGCGTGGAGCGGATCGTGCAGTACACCGAGGAGTACCTGAACGGACGCAGGGCGGGACGCTACAGGCGACCCGAGCTGAAGAACAAGATCAGGCCGTACCGCGCGGGCTACCTTGCCGACGACCGAAGGGCCGTTGAGCGAGGACTCCGGGAGGGCAACCTGCTTGCGGTCGCGAGCACGAACGCTCTTGAGCTGGGCGTCGACATCGGATCGGTGTCGGCCACGGTGATCGCCGGCTATCCCGGGACCATCGCGTCGAGCTGGCAGCAGGCAGGACGCAGCGGTCGCAACGGCAAGCAGAGCCTCTCGCTGATGCTCCTGCGCGACAACCCTGTTGACTCCTTCTACCTGCGCTTTCCGCAGGCATTCTTCGGCGCGGCGCACGAGTCCGCGCAGGTGAACCTCCAGAACGAGAACATACTGGGAGCGCATCTGGAGTGCGCCGCGGCGGAGCTTTCGCTCAGTCGCGCAGATTTTGACATATTCGGAGAGCGTGCGCTGCGCTTCACGACTCGTGGGCTTGTCCAGGCGGGTCGGCTGATCGTGGACGGCGCTGTGAGGCGGCTTGCCCCGGGAATAGACAGTCCGGCTTTCAACGTCAACATCAGGGCTTCAGACAACGACAGGTTCGACCTGCTAAACGCGGACAACGGCCGAAAGCTCGAAGAGACGTCTCGACTGTATGCGCTGCGCGAGCTGTACCCGGGCGCCGTCTATGCCCACAAGGGACAGACATACCGCGTGGTGAACTTTGACGAGGGCGCACGGGAGGCATACCTCTCCTACCTGGACCAGCGGATCTACACGCAGGCGGAGATTTCAACGACAATCAGGATACTGGAGGAGCCTGTCGTCGTGAACGCCGGGCGGCGTAAGATATGGACAAGCCGCGTTCTCATAAGGTCGCAGGTGATGGGCTACTACGAGAGAGACCTGTACACGCCCGAGGACAAGGGGAAGTTCTTCCCGGTCGATATGCCCGCGCTTGAGTACGAGACGATGGCCGCGTGGTTCACCGGACGTGAACCGCGGCCCAGATACCCTGATGACGGCGGTGCGCTTCACGCTATAGCGCATGTGGGCACGGGCGCGCTCTCGATGCTGGCGATGTGCGACAGGCGCGATCTGGGAGCGATTGCCGTTGACGAGCATCCGCAGCTGGGGACGTCGGCCGCTTTCATCTTCGAGGAGGAGATGGGCGGCGTCGGCATCCTGGACTTCGTCAGGAACAACCCCGAAGCGCTGGTGCAGCGGATGGTAGATATGGTCGCATCCTGCGATTGTGACGAGGGCTGCCCGAGCTGCATCGACTCACCGTTCTGCAGTGACGACGTTGAGCCGCCGTCTAAGGAGCTGATGCTGGACTACTTCGCGCGCTGACGCGAAAGACAGCCCCGCGTGCCGGAGCAGGCGGGGGGTCCGCCGATAGGATTATAAGGAAAGACAATGGCAAGTTTCAGAATTAAGCGGCTGAGAAAAGCAATGGTGCTCGCTGAAAATCGAGGCAAGCGCTTTGACCGGAAGAATGAACAGAGGCCGGACAACAGGAGGGAGGCTGAGGATGTGCGCAACGACTCTTAAGCGATTCTGCCCCGTCTCCCTCGGCGACTGGCTGAAGGTCTGCCAGGCTGCGGGAGTGCCGTTCGTGCCTGCGGAGCAGGTGTCGGTGATTCGCAGGGAGGACTACCTGAACTGGACTGACGAGGGCGCAGTGAGAGAGCGCCTGATGACGGCATACTCGCAGATAAGTGAGGCTGCGGACGACAACTACATGATGCGCTACGACTGCTGTTCAAGCACCGAGGTGAAGGCTGCGCTGGCGCACGGAAAGCCTGAATGGTCGGACGACTTCTGCTTTCTCATGATCGACGACCCGCGTGTTTACACCATCGTCGAGGAGTATCCGCGAGAGGTCGTGCCAATCTGGAAGCGCCCGTGGATCGACGCTGCGAAGGTTGCCGGATACCCGGTTGAGTATCGCGCTTTTGTGCGCGACGGCGCGGTCGTTGGCGTGTCCAACTACTACCCCCAGAGACAGCTTCCCTACAACGAGGCGCATCTGCGGGAAGTCGTCCGTTATGCAGAGGTCCTGGCTGCCGCACTGACCGGAACGCCATTCGAGTGGCATTCGGGCATGGCGTTCTATAACGGACGCGACGAACTCGACCTTTCGGGTGTGCATTTCAGCGCGGACTTCATCGTCTCGGTCTCCGAAGAGGTGAGTTTCCTCGAGGGCGGACCGCCGCACGAGCTAGGAGCGCACGAGTGCTGCTTCAACGAGGACGACATCGAGGGCATAGCCCTTACGGACGGCGAGTATTACAGCCGCCTCGAACCAGAGACGTTCCTAGCGTTGCAGGAGACTACTCAATGTCTTGTGGATGCAGCGATGCTTGCTGACGAGCATGTGATCAGATACGGAGGCGCTTTCTCGGAGGCGCTGTACAACGACCAGGAGATGGAGGCTCACCGCGACGAGTCCTACGAGGACATCTTGCGAGCGGAAGGCGAGATCGACTGACGCCAGGTTTGCTGGCGCAATCTGCTGACGCGAAAACCGCATATCTAAACTTCAGCCCTGCCGGAATGCTTTCGGCAGGGCTTTTCTATTAGAGAGGGAAAGAGAGGTCTCGGATGCGAGATTCTCAGGCTACCCTGCCGCTGGACTTCTTCAGACCCGAAATCCCGACACTTGCGGACTGGGACGTGGTGCTGCTCAACTCGTCCGGAGGCAAGGACAGCCAGACCATGATTCGGCAGGTTGTGCAGGTCGCCGACGATGAAGGGTATCCGCGCAACCGCCTTGTCGTCGCTCACGCCGACCTCGGGCGTGTTGAGTGGAAAGGTACGGGAGATCTTGCCCGCGAGCAGGCGCAGGTCTACGGGCTGGAGTTCAGGGCAATTGCGCGACCGCAGGGCGACCTGCTCGATCACATCGAGCGGCGCGGCAAGTTCCCAGGCCCAGCGACGAGGTATTGCACCTCGGACCACAAGCGCGGGCAGATAGCGAAGATAGTCACTGCACTCGACAGGGAGAGGCGCAAGGGCGACAGGTTCAGGCTCCTCAACTGCATGGGTCTTCGTGCACACGAGTCGCCGGCGCGACGCAAGAAACGGCCATTCACCCCTAACTGTTACTTCAGCACGAAGACCCGTGAGGTCTGGGACTGGCTGCCGATACACGACTGGACCGATGATGAGGTGTGGGCGGACATCGCCGAGAGCGGAGTGCGTTACCACGACGCTTACGACCTCGGCATGCCGCGGCTCTCCTGCATCCTTTGCATATATGCGCCCAAGGCTGCACTCGTGCTGGCCGGGCGGCAAAACCCCAAGCTGCTGGATGAGTACGTGGCGGTGGAGCGACGCATCGGACACAGGTTCAGGGTGGACCTGTCTATGGCAGAGGTGAAAGAAGAGGTTGACAGCGATGCGCCGGTGGGCACGCTCACCGGTGCGTGGAATATGTAGAGCCGGGACATCAGCTCAGCATACAGATGGATGAAGTGCGGCCCTGTCGTTTACGGCGACGGGGCTTTCTGTTTCAGAGAGGAAGAGATATGGCTACGCAGAGATGCGACGAGAAGTGCGTTTACTACGAGGCGGGGCCGATCTGCGCCCGGTGCGGGAATCCGAGGGTGCTGCACCTGCTGCAGACGCCGGCAGAAGGGCTTGAAATAATTGAGGTGAAGCTGCAGGTCGTGGAGCCGCTGAGCGGCAAGACATATAGGTTCACCGCCTCGGTGGAGGATGAGGGGATACTGTTCTGCACCGATTATGACGCCGACGAGGACGGGGAGCTGCGAAACGAGGAGGCGTGGGCTGCGCTGGACTGCAGGCTGGGTTTCAACGTGAGACGGGCTGCCGTTGACAGCGGTATCGGCTCGGGAAGCCCGTTCGCCCTGGGGCAGCCTGTCGTGTCGTTCGCCATGCTGCCCTACGACATGGCAATCCTTGTGCGGGAGGCGCTTTCAACTTGCTGGTGAGACACCAACCCGAGACCCCGCTCCAGCGGGATCGCTGATTATATGAACATACCTACGCAGTTGCGACGTGCGACGTGGCTGCTATCTACTCTGAACGCTCATATTAACAGGGCATAATGCCCAACAGGAGAATTGCAAAATGAAGTTCACATGCATTCAGGAAGACCTCTCCCGCGTACTCAGCATCGTCTCCAGGGCGGTGTCTTCCAAGGCAGTCTTGCCGGTTACGCAAAACGTGCTACTGTCCGCCGAGGACTCCATGCTGAAGGTGACGGGAACCGACCTGAACACCACGATAACAACCTGGATCGGCGCGCAGATCGAAGAGGATGGCTGCGTCACGATACCGGCGAAGCTGCTCAGTGATTTCGTCAACGCGCTTCCTCCCGAGACGGTCGAGGTCGAGCTTACCGACAAGCCCATCGGCATCCACATCAAGTGCGCCGGATACGAGTCGAACATCAGCGGCGTGAAGGCTGGGGACTTCCCTTCCGTGCCGACAGTTGACGAGGGAATAGGGGCGACGATAGAGGCCGCCGTGCTGAAGCAGGCTATCGACCGGGTGGCATTTGCGGCAGCCGACGAGGATTCGCGACCGGTGCTCACCGGCGTGAAAGTTGAGATAAAGGGCGAGAACGTGACATTCGCCGCGGCAGACGGCTTCCGTCTATCTGTTTACAGCTGCACGCTCGCCGAAGCTCCCGATGAGGACATGGAGTTTCTGGTGCGCGCCCGCGCGATGAGCGAGATGGGGCGGCTGCTGAACATCGAGGAGGACGTGGAGTTTATGGTTACGGAGAACACGAACCACGTGCTCTTCCGCATCGGCGACGTCGAGGTCGTATCGTCACTGATCTCCGGAGCTTTCCCGAACTACACGCAGCTCATCCCCGCCAAGCACACGACGAAGGCTGTCCTGAGCACTGACGAGTTCCTGCGTGCGACAAAGACGGCCTCCATATTCGCACGTGAGGACAGCAACATCATCCGCCTGCAGGTGGGCGAGAAGGACAAGGGACCCGGACACATGACCCTCTCCTCGCAGGCAGGCGAAGTTGGCGACAACACGGGTGAGATCGAGGCGAGCGTGACGGGACAGGATGCCAAGATAGCCTTCAACTCCAGGTATCTGACGGACATCCTCGGAGTGATGGACGGCGACATAGAGGTGGAACTGACGTCCCCGACGACGCCTGGGGTTCTCAGGCCGGTCGAGGGCGACGACTTCGTGCACGTGGTGATGCCAATGTTCGTCCAGTGGTAGTTCACGCCTAGCAGCCCGCGCGGGCTGAGAGACCGCAGGGCGCTCGTTCCTCGATGGGATGGGCGCCTTTCATTTTGTCGGAAATAGGAATAGTGCGGTGCTCCAGCCGTTCAATTCACATACTGGCTCAATATAATCATTTATGGCTGAAAGTGAGGTTTATATGACGAAGCAACTTGGCTTGCTTCCTGAGGCGTCGGACGATCTCAAGGCAAGACCCGACCAGATCGGCAAGACGGAAGTGGGCTACCGCGAGGTAAAGGCCATCCTGAACAAGGCTTCGGGATTTCTCTCTGAATATGATTTCTCGCTTAACCCGTATGCCGGCTGCTCCTTCGGCTGCACATACTGCTATGCGATCCGGTTCAGTGGACGCAGTGACGCGGAGACGTCATGGGGGCAGTGGGTGGATGTGAAGGAGAACGCGATCGCGCTTTTACGTAAGATCCCTGCCGGCAAACTAGACGGCAAGCGGATGTACATGTCCTCGGTCACAGATCCCTATCAGACGGTCGAGCGACGCGTGCAGCTGACGCGCGCGCTGCTTGAAATCCTCGCTGAAAAGCACGCGCCCCTGCTAGTGGTTCAGACGAGAAGCCCCGATGTCGCGCGGGACCTGGACCTGTTCAGCAACATCGAGGCGCGCGGCGGACGGGTGCAGGTAAACATGACGGTCACAACAGACGACGAGGAAGTGAGGCGTGTCTTCGAGCCTGGATGCCCTTCAAATTCGGTGAGGCTGAAATCGATAACGCATTTGCAGGAGGCAGGCATTCAGAGCTGCATCACCATGACGCCACTACTGTTGGTTCAGGACGCCGGGCGCTTCGCCGCGCAGCTGTCGGATACGGGCGTCAGCAGATTTATCTCTCAGTCTTTCCACTCCGGCAATGCAGAATTCGTCGCAGGCACTCGACAGGTGGCTATGGACCTGATGGCTGAAAAGTTAGGGTGCAGGTCCGGGGATGTGATCAAGGAGCACCAGCGACACTACAACATGATCAGGTCCGAACTGGTGCAGAGGCTTGGACACGTCGGCGAGGGACGGGAAGGCTTCTCGCCACCATTCTAGGTGGTTATTGTCTGACTGATGAGGTTCCGCTGCGCGCGTCGATGAGGATGAGAGTTACTGGTACGGGCTAATCGTGCCGCCTAGTGTATTTTGTAAGTCGTCAGGGACTGATGACGACAATGGCTGCGGCGTGGGGTAATCCCTGCTGCAGCCTTGAAGGTGCAACAGCGTGCCCGAAGATTGGTCTTTTTTGCGTTCTGGGACATTACAGATCGAGGGATAACTCGGCGGTTAGGAATGGATACTCGTGGGAGTGTGAATGATGCAGCTTTCGGTGAGAATAATCTCTGTGGTGATGCTTACCTTACTCGTCATCTCTTTTGGAGCCTGCTCGGGAGAAACTTTTGAGGTGTTGGAAAGGGCAACAGCAGTCGTCGAGCGGAACATCGCTCGATACAAGGAGCCACCCCAGAGTAATATCCGGCCAATAGAGTACGGAGAGTTTAAGACGCCGGACCCCTTTGAAATGACAGATTTCGAGCGTATATCCAGCCGCATTGCCCTGTACGCTGTCTGCCGGTGGCCGGGGCGGTGCCTGTGAAAAGGGAACGCCTTGGTCGTATCACAGGAAAGTGCCTGTCTAGATTGCGATATGTGCCGGGTATGAGTTTTCGGACGAGATGATCGCACAGGTCGGTAATAGGCCTGGTTGTTCTATGAAGCAACGCTGGCACCACTCTTGAAGCTGGACCGCCTTCAGCGTCGAAAGCCGAAATAGCGTGAGTGAGCGGTGCATAAACTCTTGCTGAACAGCGAAATGTCGACATCCAAACGTAATTCGCCCAGGTGGTCACATCCTCAGGTGCTAGGTTGATGGAGTCGCTGTCGTGTGGCTTCCCCTGCATCCCCGTTGCAATGAGGCCCTACCGATTTAGGTAGGGAAACCATGCCGACTGCGTTTCAGCGTGTGCCGACATTCTGGCTTCAATGGAACCCTGCCCATTCAGGCAGGGAAACTTGGGATTTGCACTCTGAACTGGTGAGCCGGTTCAAGGCTTCAATGGAGCCCTGCCAATTCAGGCAGGGAAACCGTAGCCCAGGCCCCAGAAGGAGCGCACCCACTCCTCGCTTCAATGGAGCCCTGCCAATTCAGGCGGGGAGACCAGCGCGAGCTTGAAAGCAGCCTCACACAACAGCAGCAAGCTTCAATGGAGCCCTGCCAATTCAGGCGGGGAGACGCGCAAGAACGAAATGATTAAGCGCAGCGCATACGGGCTTCAATGGAGCCCTGCCAATTCAGGCGGGGAGACATGATCCGGCTGATGACCTCGACGATGATGACCCGAAGCTTCAATGGAGCCCTGCCAATTCAGGCGGGGAGACCCAGCTCGTCGGATACCACGAGTTCTGACGACGATTCGCTTCAATGGAGCCCTGCCAATTCAGGCGGGGAGACGAGATCGCACAACTAGCATCGCCCACCTCAAAAGACAGGCTTCAATGGAGCCCTGCCAATTCAGGCGGGGAGACAACTCGCGCCTGACTCTGGCGTGACGGTATGGGTGGAGCTTCAATGGAGCCCTGCCAATTCAGGCGGGGAGACCGGCATTCGGTTCAGCGTGCCGAGGTTCAGCGTGGGCGGGCTTCAATGGAGCCCTGCCAATTCAGGCGGGGAGACAAGCGCGGCTGTGAGGTGATCGCGGCTACGCAGTTTCCTGCTTCAATGGAGCCCTGCCAATTCAGGCGGGGAGACAAGCGCACTATTCTCCTATACCGAACTGAACGGAAGCTTCAATGGAGCCCTGCCAATTCAGGCGGGGAGACCGGGATGTCGACGGCGGGGCGATTTGAGGGGATGTTGCTTCAATGGAGCCCTGCCAATTCAGGCGGGGAGACGATTACATCATCGCCGATTGCCGCCTTGTGCCTCTCGCTTCAATGGAGCCCTGCCAATTCAGGCGGGGAGACCGGTAGTCGTAGGATGTGACAGAGCTGTCGGTACTGATGCTTCAATGGAGCCCTGCCAATTCAGGCGGGGAGACTCTAGCGACCGGCTCAGACGCTGCCTAGATGTCATCGCTTCAATGGAGCCCTGCCAATTCAGGCGGGGAGACCTGCCTTCGTTTAATGACGGCAAGACGACGGTCCATGCGCTTCAATGGAGCCCTGCCAATTCAGGCGGGGAGACCTGCGCTGGTGTCGTCATGCTGCTGAATGAAGTCGCGCTTCAATGGAGCCCTGCCAATTCAGGCGGGGAGACCTGCCTTCGTTTAATGACGGCAAGACGACGGTCCATGCGCTTCAATGGAGCCCTGCCAATTCAGGCGGGGAGACCAGCAAGCAGCCGCAACTCAACCCCTCGGCGTCCGCTAGCTTCAATGGAGCCCTGCCAATTCAGGCGGGGAGACATGACCTGTTCGCCCGACGGCAGGGTTACGACATAGGCTTCAATGGAGCCCTGCCAATTCAGGCGGGGAGACCACGTCCACTGTCAGCGTTAGCTGCCCAAACACGATGCTTCAATGGAGCCCTGCCAATTCAGGCGGGGAGACATGGTGGAGTCGCCGTAAGTAGGGTTGGGTAGGTGCCTGCTTCAATGGAGCCCTGCCAATTCAGGCGGGGAGACAAGACTCAGCGAATGGCGCAGAACGGGGCAGTTGCCTGCTTCAATGGAGCCCTGCCAATTCAGGCGGGGAGACTGGGTTTGACCGGCACGGCGGACCACCTGGGCGTAAGGCTTCAATGGAGCCCTGCCAATTCAGGCGGGGAGACGAGTCGAGGCTTTCTGCGGCCGCCTTGTCCTCGTCGGTGCTTCAATGGAGCCCTGCCAATTCAGGCGGGGAGACAGGCTCACGACCAGCAGCAGTCACAGTTGCGCTACGAGCTTCAATGGAGCCCTGCCAATTCAGGCGGGGAGACGTGATACTGGCGATGACCGACAGGGTAGAGAACGTTGCTTCAATGGAGCCCTGCCAATTCAGGCGGGGAGACGGGACATCATCTGCCAGGAACTGCTTTAAGTCCTTGAAGCTTCAATGGAGCCCTGCCAATTCAGGCGGGGAGACGTAGAGACTGGGGATATGCCGATTAAGACAGACATGCTTCAATGGAGCCCTGCCAATTCAGGCGGGGAGACTCGGATTCGCGGACGTCCTTACCTGTGAGGATTTGGCTTCAATGGAGCCCTGCCAATTCAGGCGGGGAGACAGTCGAAATCGAGGCAGTCCAGGTCTCGCCCCACGAGCTTCAATGGAGCCCTGCCAATTCAGGCGGGGAGACGGCGGCGGCTGAGGACAACGCGGCGGCGGCTGAGGAGCTTCAATGGAGCCCTGCCAATTCAGGCGGGGAGACGACACTCAGCGATGACCTGCGGCGGTGGACGCGAATGCTTCAATGGAGCCCTGCCAATTCAGGCGGGGAGACGGGAAGCCCATCCATCGCCGCGTCGGGAAAAGCCAATTCGCTTCAATGGAGCCCTGCCAATTCAGGCGGGGAGACGTGCTGATGGGGATCTGCTTCACGCTGTCATTCAAGCTTCAATGGAGCCCTGCCAATTCAGGCGGGGAGACCCGGGTGGTAGCTGTGCAGGTTGCTAAACCGCTTGCCGCTTCAATGGAGCCCTGCCAATTCAGGCGGGGAGACCGGCGTCTCCGACGAAAAGCCCGCCCTCGCCAATCAGCTTCAATGGAGCCCTGCCAATTCAGGCGGGGAGACAAGATGTATCCGCCAGAGGAGTTTCCCGGACTCTAGCTTCAATGGAGCCCTGCCAATTCAGGCGGGGAGACCTGGGCGTGTTCCTATATTTTGTCTATCGCCCGGCCATTGCTTCAATGGAGCCCTGCCAATTCAGGCGGGGAGACAGCCGTCGAACTCGGTATCGTCCATTTCCGCATCGTCGCTTCAATGGAGCCCTGCCAATTCAGGCGGGGAGACTGCTCCGGGCGACGGCAGACACGTCCTGACATACAAGCTTCAATGGAGCCCTGCCAATTCAGGCGGGGAGACCAGGCAGGTCAGATTCGCGGAGACGCCACACACCGGGCTTCAATGGAGCCCTGCCAATTCAGGCGGGGAGACCCGACATTCTGCACAGTCCCCTCATTCATGTCGCCGACGCTTCAATGGAGCCCTGCCAATTCAGGCGGGGAGACTTTGTGTATCTACTCATTTCCTGTCCCCTTCCGTATTGCTTCAATGGAGCCCTGCCAATTCAGGCGGGGAGACGTGACGGCGACGGGCTAGGCGACGGCGACGGACTAGGCGCTTCAATGGAGCCCTGCCAATTCAGGCGGGGAGACGATGAGCGAGGAAAGCCACAACGATTCCTTGTCGTCGCTTCAATGGAGCCCTGCCAATTCAGGCGGGGAGACCTGTTGGCATTGCATTACTTCTCCTTCCGAGAGGCTAGCTTCAATGGAGCCCTGCCAATTCAGGCGGGGAGACCGGTGTAGACCTCGACCGGCTCGGCATCGGCATCGACGCTTCAATGGAGCCCTGCCAATTCAGGCGGGGAGACAGCCTCTTACCGATGCTTTTCGGTGGAATAAGGACGATTCTTGCAGATTTCGGGCCGATTTGCCCCGCCTTTAGCGCGCCAATCCACGAATTTATCCCAGATGACGATGACATGGGTGTTTTTGGCTCTGAAAATTGCGAGAGCTCCTTACTTGGCGACTTCACCACCGCACCGCTCGCATTCCGGTTCGACGCGCGCATTGACGTCATCATCAATGATAGCATATTGCCTTCAAACAACGGTGACATCCCTGGCCGCCGGAACCAACTGACGCCCCAGTGTCTTCAGCGCGCCTCCGGACCGACCGCCTAAAGGTCCGGTATCTATGATTAGAACCCTGTCTTCCCTGAGGTTGATTATCTCGGTCAGCGCCTCTTCCAGCAAGACCCGCTCTTTTCTCGACAGGTCGCAGGCGAAGACCGAATATTGCAGCGGCTCGCCGAAGCCGTTCATCTTCTTGAAGGTTCGTCGCAGTCTCTTGGCGTCGCTGATGTCGTAGGCGACTATAAATCGGTTTCGCATGGGTCATCTCGTCGTGAAGGCGGGATACTTGGGCAGCTCTCCGAGGATATGCCGTCCAAGCAGGCGCGCCTGCACTTCCATTATCCTGCGGTAGCTTATCGAATATCCGAACAGTGGGTGTGTTATCAGTGTGTCCAGGCGTCGCTCGAACGCTCGAATGACCGCCTTCCGTCCAGACTGCGTAAGCGCTACGGCTCCCGATCTTCGGATAAAGTCCGTGTCGTCGAGCTCGGAGTTGTTGAATAGAGTGAGAGCGGCGGAATCGGCGACTATCGGGCGGAACTCTTCCGCGAGGTCAAGCGCAAGCGCCGGCTTTCCGTATTTGGGCTGGTGATAGAAGCCCAGGTACGGATCAAAGCCGACGGACATCGCGGAGACGAGCATCTGCTTAATGAGCATCGAATACAGAAAAGACAGAACCGCGTTCACCGGATCACGCGGCGGCCTGCGGTTGCGAGTCTTGAAATCAAACGATGTCCTGTCGGAACGGAGCATATCCCCGAAATTAGTGAAATAGACGCTGGCGGCGGCGCCCTCGATTCCAAGAAGGGTTTGGAGGGAGTCGGCCATTCGGGCATTGCGGGACAGGCGCATTATCTCCTTGAGCGCGTGCTCGGGAGGGTCGGGATGATTCCGCCTGAGCATCACTCGGCTGTTTCTCAGCTTCGCTATTACGAGGTCCCTGGCAATCGCCACGGAAGCTATCTTATCGCCCGCGACGGTGAACTGATGGATTCGCAAGTCCACATTCTTGTGCGCCATGCCCCAGGTTATGCCCTTCAGCCAGCCGCCGTATGTGAAGTGGCAGATAGGTATCCCCCGGTCGAGCAATTCCCGCGCCGCCTGCGCCGTAACTTGCGCGTTCCCGAAAATAGAGACGCTGGACACGTCCAGCATGCGAGTCTTCGAGACGACCGCGCCTTTGACTTTCACCGTGAGATTGTCGCCGGACTTGCCGACGACCGCGCCCTGAGCCTGAACATACATAGGCAGCGCGTCGTCCCTCGCCGGCATCATTCGCCGAACATCGTCCGGCTTGACTACATACGAGCTGCCCTTCAGGAACGACACCTCATCCGGCAGGCATATCCCGACCAACGAGCAGCGAGGACACTTTGGGCTGTCCTCCAGCGGCGGCGGCATCTCATCCAACTCGGACATCGCCCACGCGCCGTCCATCAGCTCCAGCGTCCGCGCCACCAGTTCGTCATCGAACCGAACCTGCACCCTGCGCTTCGACGCCACGAAGTATATAATGCCCTCGTCGCACTCGTACCCGTGCGCCCTGAGAAGCAATCCTTGCACGCACAGCTGAACTCGCTCCGGCTCATACGCGCCCTCTGGTATATTGGGAACCGTGCCGCGCTTGTAGTCAACGGGCGTCGCCCGCTTGCCCTGCGCCTCCACCAGATCAATCCGCGCTATCGCTCCCAGCCCTTCATCCGACAGCATAACCGACCTCGCGTGAATTACCGTATCGTCCGCCGAGTCGGAGTCGGGCAGATTCCCGGACGGACGATCCACCCGCCGGTGCTGAAACCGCCCGTCCAGCGTATCCTCGCTGTGCGCGAACTCGCCCTGCACCCATTCTAGGTAACATAGTCTGGGACAGTACGCGAACTCGTTCAGCATTCGCGCCGGAACAAGCTCGGTCTGCACATTGGGCTGAAGAACGGTCGTATTCATAATAGAGCCTCCACATCTTCGGATATGTATAAGACTATTCCGAAGATGTGGAGGAAGTACGACGGGGATTAGTATTCTGTTGTTAAGGTGCGTTCAATTTCGGCCGACCATTATTCCCAGACCCGCGTGACGGCCCGAACCGATTGAGAGTGGCCCGTTCACAGGTTCACGGAACTCAATCTGAGCATGCCAAACCGGAAGGTGATTAAGATATTTGGCCCTGTGATAGTTGCGTGGGTGCTGCGATCCTGGCCAGAAAGGCGCCCTCCGCAGTGTAATGTCTGTGATACCGTCGATTGAAAGCCCGGCTTGCCGGACAGCTTTAACGAACAGCTTTTCAGCTTTAACCAAATTCCCATCGTCAAACCCCGGTAGTACGACTGGGGTTACAGTTGACCATATTCGATGTTCATTGACATAGCGGCTCACCATTCTTTGGGACGATTGCCTCCACAGCCCGAGTAAATGACCTCTCTGGTCTCCCTTGTTATCGGTCAACGTCTGTCCGCTCAAACGCCTCTCAGCCCATTTCGACCGCGCCCCGTCGCCGCCATACGGCTCAGCAATCAACAGACGGCGGATCATGCCGTCCGCGTGTTGGTGGCCTATCGTTGGAAGCGGCAGATATGAGAACCTAGCCGGAGTGCGGTCCCCGCCGTTGACGTGTCCGGCTAGATAAACCTCGGTATCGTCCTCAAATTGGTCTTGGAAATCATCCCTGTTCGGCTTCCGACACACCAGTGACCGAAGCATCGCCGCGACCTCGTTTGCCGATTCTTGTCGAAAAGCGCAACCATCGGGTAACTCGAACGCGGCGTACGGCCTATTGGGCAATAGTGTGGTTCTCACATATCTCACCGAGGCGAATTCTGTGAACTTCTCTGGAGGACTATACACGCCACCTTCCAACTGAGCGCAGAACGATTCATACACCCATTCAAGGTCTCGCAGTGAACCCTGTTTCGGCACACGTAGCCTGCCTTGCTCCAAGCTGTCGCTAGGATATGGCCGCCATCTCTCGCCGCTCAACTGGTCAGCTTGCGCCGCGTTGAGTATCTCCCCGTTCCCTACCGCTTGGTCAATCCCCCAGCCCAAAGCCATCAGGCAACGTGCCTCGCCAGCCATCGTTTCCGCGTATGGGCGCGACGCTGCCCAATCCTCTCCCGAAATCGCCCAAAGGTAATGAATCGTCTGGCCCCTGTCCTCGGACACCAGTCGATGCGGACGCAGATGCTTGGACGTAAGCCTGGCCCGCTGGTCAAGTATCTCATCGCTGTCGTTGTTTGGCACGAATAGAGTATGTGACGCTCTAGCCCGCTCCGCGCTCGGTGCGACTATCATCGGCTGACTCTGACGCTCCAGCCATCTGAACGCACTGCCCAGATCGTTATGGTCTTGCGTCGCCCAACGTGCTTTCCGAGCTCCCGCCTGCGATCCCGCTAGCATCGCCTGAAACAATCTCATCGGCGACGGTGGCCACTCTGGTTGTTCTGAGTCGCCTTTGCCATGGTAGAGTGGATCCAGAAAAGTCACTGAGATGCACAGGTATTGTTCCATCTTGCGCTCGCTTTCATTTACCACGTCGCCGGATCCTGCCTGAGCCTGCTTCTTCGAGTATCTGCGTTCGCGCTAAGTAGCCTGCGAGCCATCGCACTGTCGAATATTGCCCGAATCTCTTCCTGTTCAACCCTGAAGTCGTTAGCGGCGACGGTAGCGAAGTCAAGCGCATCCCCGTGTCCGAGGTCGAAGGAATCTCTGTTGCCATCATGACGAACGACCTTCCACTCAGCGGGCCTATCTAGTGACGGAACAAGCTCACACCCCTCGCGTAAGGCAATTTCAGCGGGCGCGGTGAACGCGACCAGGCACAGACCCAGTATATAGCGTCTCAGCCTGGCGTCATCTTCAGGTTCTCTCGATGCACTGCCCAAAGCTCGCAGAGGCGACAGATTCAACACGGCGTCGCGTCGGATTCCGCCATCGGCCCTTATGCCTCCATGCGTCTTGACCGATGGAACATGGGCCAGCCCCAATTCCGCTTTCGCGCCGCTCTCTCCTGTTTCCGCCTCGCCACCTTCAAGTATTTCGCCCGCGATTGTGGCATACTGCGCCGACCGCTTGAGTTCCTTGACGTTGAACGCTCTGATTACCGACCTGACGATTCTAGGAAGTTTGGCATGAGTTCCCCTGGAGTCCCAAGCCCCAAACACGATTGACGTAGGGGCGATTCGAGCCAGAGATTCCGCCTCGCCTTGATCCCTTAGAGACGCAAACGCCTGGTACAGCTGCGAATTTATGGGCGTCGCGAACCTTACGATGGCGTCTGCTGCCCTATGGCCCGCGTCCAGTATATTGAGCTCCCTGTCCTCGGTCTCTATCACGACTTGGGGTATCAGATTGCGATACTTCGCCCTCTTGAAAATAGGTTCCATCCGATTGGCTTGGGAACCAACACTGTCAATTTGGCACACGTTTGTTCCATCATCGAATCTGTCTATGTTGTAACCTGCGCTATCACGATCAATCGGGTACGTGGGCGGGAAAATCACGGCGTCCGTCCCCTCAATCGGTTCGAGGTACTGACGCATCACTAACGCCCCGATTGAGCTATTTTCCTGAATCCAGTCGTCGAACTTACACAGTGTGTCAGTCATCTAAATCTCCTGTTTGCATTCGCGCGGTGGCAAGCCCCTTGAAACTGCCACGCCTCGTTGTTTTAGACTCCATTTTCAAAAGCGTTGCGTAGGGTAGTTTACCCAAAGCCGCGAGACAGGCGACCGAAGGCGGCAAGGGTGTCCTCCAAGTCGCATATCGAACGATCCCCTTACTTTGGTCTATATCAGGTGTGAATCTCTGAAGTCCTATTGCTCCCAGCATCTCTACCACAGGGCGAACTTGCGATTTCTTGTACCGAATATGTTCATTCAGGGAAAATCCAACCGACAAGGCGTCCCACCCGAACTTCGAATCAAATCCATAAGGCCCTTGCAACGACGTCTGGCGACGGAACAAGCTCGTTGGATCGGGGTCTTCTTCCTGTAAGATTTCCTTGACTGGAATCTCCCACTTCGAGAACATCTGTAACGAACTCGCATTTGCCGCCCAGGTCTTCAGAACTCTATTGCTTCCGCCCTCCGGCCTCAGCCACCAAGAAAGACGCATATCGAGCGGTTCGCCCAACGTTAGCGGAGACACCTTGTCGTCAGGTTCCCCTACCGCCCCTGTATTCACCACAGACCACAACGCTTCATGGATTGTGACCCCGCCCGATGCGTCCAAGAAGGTTATGAAGAACTTATCCTCAGCGAACCATCCCTCCGCTCCCGAACTCAGACGGTCTGCAAGTTCCAAAAGGCCGCAACAAGCGAAGAACTCCCCCGGATTCTTCACGTCAACCTGAATCTCAATATCCGATTTCATCAGATTCACTCCATTCTTGCGTTTACAAAAGCGACATCTAAACATCAGGCTTGCAAGGTTCTTCTTCCACCACCTGCGGATCCTCGAATCCGCCAGGCGGCTGAGACGCCGCAATATCCGCGCACCGCATCAACGCTTCCAGCCACGCCAGCCCCCAGCGTCCGTATCGCTTCTGAAGCCGCCCAAATCGCTGCATCGATTCATTGACCGCTTCGGTGTTCTCCCGCGTGGTATAGCGTTCCTTGTCGAATGACTCAGGCTCAAAATTTGGTCGCGCACGACCATGATGCGAAGCTATGAGATGCAGAATTAGGTCGCGTTCCGGGTGTGAACTCACTACCTCGTCGCGCATGGCATCCATTAGCGAACCCAACTCATGCCTGTATCCTGCCAGTTCACGCCAGTGTCCGTAATTTTCAGATTTTGCATACAACTTGTCAGCGCCTTTCTTTCCCGCGTAGCGCTGCCATATATCCCTGTTCTTCCCTCTGTCGTGCCATTCAGAGGCTAAAGCGAGTGCATCCACAGTCTCGGTTTTCAATCCGACTCTCTTACCAATTTCTGTGACATTGGACACAATAGCCGCCGTATGGCTTGCCAAGGTCATATCGAACTTGGCCTGTTCATGGTCGTCGATAGCCAAATCGCGCTCCGGCATAGCCAGGTTCAGACGTATCTCCGATTCATCAACGTCCGTCCCCTCGTCAGCTTCCTTAACTATCACACTGCCCCGCACTTTCCAACCGTATGGGAGTAGATCATCTCCGCGTATCCGCTTGCGTCTCGCGTCGCCCTTACCCTGTTCGGCTACATCTATTTTCTCAATCGGAATGATGTTTTTCGAATCAAGCATCCCTTCCTCTGCCAGTCCGCCGATTTCGGTGGGCAATACCAGAGTCTTGTAGTTGAGCAACTGTCTATCTGCGCTGTCCAGAATCTCTGAAAGCGATATGCACTTTGCCTTGTTGCGATTGTCCAACAGCACAACTTTGAAATCACTTGATTCGTCCTTCTTGCGATGTTCTCTCAGCAATATCCGAAGATCAGCCTTCACCCTGTCGGACTGTCCGCGCACCTTCTCATAAGAGAGAATCGGACATATACTGAACCAATCACTCACCTCATTTTCGGCCAAATCATGTTTGCTGAACAGACCAACCTCCCACCGCCACGCGATATATGTTTCAGGCGTATCAGCCATGTCCCCATGAAGATACGGTGCAATCTCCGGGCGACCGGGTATATCGTCAACGCTGGTCAGTGACCAGGAATCTAAAAGAATGTCCGTCACCTCTCGAGTTGCGGGTTCAGGCGAGAACGCTTCGGCGCGGTCTTCGGCGTTCAGATTGTTAATTCGGTCCCGAACATTGCGTGGGCTGGCGTCAACTAACCCGTCGAACTCTTCCCCCCACAGTTTCAATATCTCAAGCGTCTTAGCGACGGCCTTGTCGAATCCTGTTGAGCGAGTGCCGGGATTCGCTTGTTCCTCGGTCCATATCAGGTCAACCTGCGCTTCACGCTGATAGCCGCCTCGCCTGTTCACTCTACCAAGCCTCTGTACCAAGGAGTCCAGCGGCGCAAGGTCGCATACCATGTGGTCGGCGTCTATATCTATTCCAACTTCACCCGCGGAAGTGCTGACCATATACACCGTTTCAGAGGGCTTCGCTTCAGGGTCCAGCATTTGTTTATAGACAAGATTATCGACCACAAGTCGGTCGCGCTCATAACCCCTAATGGTTCCGGTTAGTAGCGCCACCCTGTCGCTGGACATATCCTTGATTCGTTTCTTCAGGTCATTCGCTATCTTGCCCGCATCCTCTGGCGAGCGAACGTACACTAAGACCTTGGCGCCTGAACCCTCATGCTTAAACGCGCATTCTGCTAGTTTCAAGTTCTGCGCCTTTTTTTCAGATTTGTGAAATCTAACTACCTTCTGCGCACTAATCCGCTGAGAGACAATCCTGTTTACTTCATCATCAGGCCCTAGTTGCAGAACGCCATTCCCTACGTCATCACCCCGCTGAGTCGCCGACAGTTCCATCGCGCAGACTGGCCGAAAATCGCGCTCTTGTGCCTGAATGGCCGAAACGCTTCGCAAAAGCTCGCTGAAAGCGGGAGTGAGATGTGCTTCGTCATGGACTATCAGCGAATCTTGACCGATGAGCCCTGCGTGTTGAGGACGCTTGTAGCGACCATCTCCGTACCCACTGAACAACAACTTGCTCCCAATCATGTCTATCGTTCCGACGATGACGACGGCGCGAGCGGGGTCCACCTTCCATTCCTCATTGTCGGCTAGTTCGCCCCGGAGTGTGCTTACAGCAAGAACGTTGGATTTTCCCGACGATAGCCCTCCAAGTGCAGTCCTAAGCGTTGTCAGAACTTCCGCGCATTCCGACCAGCCAGGGTTGGTTGGGTCCCCAAGCCTATCCTGAATCTGTTCTACAATTGCGGTGGCCTGGTCTACCACCGTTCTCCGATTAACGATATAGATTAGCCGCCTCGGTAGAGTAATCCGCCCCTCAATCGCCTGATGGCACAGCGCGATAAGCCAAATCGCAATGACTGAAGTTTTTCCTAAGCCAGTCGGCAAGTCGCAAGCCCTCGGAATCCTGCCCAACACCATCTGGGTGTGGAGTCTCTCCTGCCAGGGCAATGGCGCATAATCTGTCAATGCTCTGAAACAGAGTCCAAATTTGGCCTCATCTTTCCGCATATTTGTTCCCCATCTCCTTATCGATTTCAAGTCTACTGCGTTAGCGCTCCAGTCTGAGTTATGTAGTGGTTAATTATGCGATAGAATTTTCAAACTGATGTAATACATGCAATGTCATCAGTATTGACATCCATATGATACAACACTTATAATGAGACAACAACTATTCATATGAAAATAAATGACGAAATTTCATTTGTTATACCAGATTCTAAGTATCGAGGAGGATGGAGAGGCCCCGATATGGTTACTAGCCTGGGACCTCTCCGGTGCGTGTGCGTCCGTAACTCAGTGGATAGAGTGCCCGCCTACTAAGCGGGAAGCGCTGGTTCGAGTCCAGCCGGACGCGCCACCCCTCTATAATACCATTTCTATCAAAGCGATGTAGGCTTGAAGTTAAGTGCAATACCCTTTAATCTTCCTGTTCATGGTTCGCTATGTGTATAATCCCGCGCCTGACAGTGACAGGGCTCCATTGAAGCATATGCATCATAGTCGTCTCATTATTGAGTCAGCAGGTTGTTTCCTCACATGAAGACGTGAGGCCCTATTTGAAGCGCTCCTACCAAATTTAAGCGCAGTATGGTGCGCTCTCACTCCTCCGCCAACCGCAGGCGGCACTGCGTCGGATCAACCGTAACCAGCATCGCGCGACTCAGATGCGTGAAGCTCACTATTGCCTGCCCAGGTGCCAGAGATGTGACGCGCTCCCACAGCCCGGCGTCTATCCCGCCTATGGAGCGGCGCAGGCGGCTGATTGTGTTCGCGTCGTTGATTCGGTGCAGCACGTAGTTGTTCAGCAGTCCTAGCAACTCGTCCGGGAGGTGCTGTGGATGCTGCGTCACGAACACCAGTCCAAGCCATCGTTTCCTGCCCCGCTTGGCTATGCGGCTGACCGTCTGGAACAGGTTTGGCATGCGACGCACGCGCTCGGCGGACAGAAACTCGTGCGCCTCCTCAACCACTACCATCGTCCGCGGCAACTCCGCTCCGGAGCGCGCCGCCGCGTCGAACGCCTTCTCTTGCCCTTGTTCCACTCCCCGGATGATGTCCGCTATCACCAGGTTGCGAAGGTCCGGCGCTTCCATATCCGACAGGTCCATGATAGAGACCGAACCCGGACGCACCAGATTGTCGTAGTCGATTCGGCGAGCTCCGCCTTCTAGCGAGTCGAACACGTTCAGACGCATAAGCCTGAACAGCCTGGCGCGCAGCGCCCGCCAGCTTACCGCCGAGTCAGCCTTAGACCGTTTGACTCGCTGCATCACTCGATCGGCGCAATCTCGGAACTCTGCCGAGTACAGCCTAGGATTGCCCTCCTGCCGTTCCACCGCGTGCAGGAAGGCGGACACCACATCCAGCAGCGCCGCAAGGGTCATATTCGGATACCCCTCTGAGAACTCATCGAGGCGATCGAGCAGGCGCTCATGGCTCTCTTCCACTCTGCCCATCACTCTTTGGGGGTAGATTCCCAGTTCTCTCAGCAATGCCTTGCAGTTCTCGTATGCTTGCCAGTAACGTGTCTGCTGGGCGTCCGTAAGGTCGAGTATTTCGCAGACCATGTACGGTGATAGCCGTGAGAACGGGGGCGAGAATTCCCGCCGGTCAGGATGCCGCAGGTTCGTCGTTTCCGTTCCGACCAGGTGGTAAAGCGTCGTATCGCTCACTCCCTCGGCGCCAATGCCGCGCTCTGCCAGCAGCTCCACCATTTCGGGATTGTCGGCATGCCTGCCCATCTCCGTGTACTCTCCCTCCACATCCAGCAAGACGACTGCCATGCCCGCCTTTTGCGCCTGCTGTATCATCCTGGACACTGTTGTGGACTTGCCCGCGCCGGTCGTTCCAAGAACTCCGGTGTGCCGCGGCATCACCGACTTTCGTCCCGAGGGTATTCCAACTTCTAGGTCGTCGTGGCCCGACGCCAGTCCGAGCGCCATATCACCGTCGCATCGTAGTAGGTCTCTCGTCTCGTCCGCGTCAAGCAGGAACACCGGACTCGAAGGCAGCGGGCGGAACCTGGGCGGCGTCATCGCCTTCCCGGATTTCTGCCCCATCAACTCTATGTGAATCCTGCCGTGAAACTGCGGAAGCAGCATCTGGCCGCTTCGAACCTGCACCGTAACGACCAGCGGGGCATCGCCGCGCAGCCCGTCCGGCTCAGCGAAGGGTCCAGCCTGCACTATCCCCAGATATGTGCGACCGTCCCCTTCGCTTTCGATACGCACCAACCCCCGGTTCGGAACCTTGCCTATCTTGTCCTTCGGCAGAAGCGCGACAACGGTATCGTCCTGAGCTGACGGCGTGTCGAACATCGTCCAGCCAACTATTCCCTCTGCATGTCGGGGAGGAGTGAACGAATCCAGGCCGGCCATCTCCAGAAGCAATGCGTCGCCCGGCACCTCTCGCACAACGGAAGACGATTGCCCGTTGACACGCTCTTTATCGACATTTTCAGAATCGCTATCCATTCTTCTCGTTCCTCCCCGGACTCATCGATATTGAATTCTTGCGCTCATAGTTCAGATAGCCGACCATGGCTCTCCCGCATCCGTGTATGCCACTCTCAGTTGCGGCGCGAAGCTGTCTATTCCGAATGTCGTCTCGCAGACCGTCCGCGCCAGGTCCAGAAGGATGGGGTAGCTTCGCTGCTCTTGAAGAACGCTATCCGCCAGAGCGATGAGCGCCGCACCGTGAATGTGGTCACGGTGAGCGTAGAAGATCTGCGGTGGCCCCATGCTCGATGCTCGGAAGACTCCTCTGACTACGACTTTGCCCACATCCCGCCTGAAGCGCTCTATCACTTTCCGCTGCCGGTCGTCGTAGTGTCCCGTGCGCTCGACCGCTTCAATCTGGTCGCTGATCGTGTCTATCACCGCGTATTCAAGTGGAGCGAGCGCCTCTCCGATAGTCAAAAGCGCGCCATCTCGCGCTCGTCTGGGAACGAAGACGAACCGCCGATGCTTCAGCAGCAACTCCCTTAATATCTCCATTCCCGCTCCCATCAGTGGATAGTTCATTCCGGATTTTCCCGGCCTGAGCAGTCCGGCCCCGGATACCAGCTCAAACGGGACGGGCATTCCCTCGCACATCCTCCAGCGCGCGGATGAGTTTCTCGTGAGAAACATCCTCTCCGCATAGGCTTGTATCCCTCTTCTCGCCAAGCGGCTGATGCGGTCCAGTGCAGATTCACCATCCCGGTTGGAACTTCTCTTGTCCAGAACCGACAGCATCTCCGTGATGCGGTCGACGCCGTCGGCGCGGTAGTCGCGTCTGAACATGCGCTGTGACCATGCTTGCTGGTCGCCCTGATATGCGACAAGACACACGCCTATCTGGACGAATGTCATGGCAATCGAATCATGCTTCATGCTAATTCCGGCGCACGCCTCGACATTGCCATTGAGCAGCAGCCCGTTATGCACCCTGCTTATTTGGGCGGGTGTCGCTCCATAAACGCCCGATTCAGGTCCCGCCAGTGCGCTGGCCTCGATCCTCGGGAACAGCTTCTCCCGAATCGTATCGGTGACCCTGCGCTCTCTATCCACTGCCATGCGGGTCTCCCGCTCCAAGCGCGCATAGGTGTTGGCGAGGTCCGCTCCCGGTGTCCATGACCCAGCATCAAGCAGGTCGTCAAGGCTGTCGCCAAATAGGCGGGCGAAGGTGTCCGCACTACGTGAGCCTTCGACTTCGGAGATTTCATTCATGTTACCGGCAAGACTGCTTTCTGTCGTAACTTGAAGTTCTATTCCCACTGGCAGCGGAAAATGCGACTGGATTCTGTGAATTAGACTAGCGGCCAAGTCTGAATCGCTCGGCAGTGGACGGTCCTTTCATCAACTGCCATACGACTCGATTGCAGTACCACTCGGCAGTCGTCTCCGTCAACCCGAACCGTCGCTCGGCAATCCGCCGCGCCGCGCTCAGGGATTCGGAAAATCCCATAGGTCCTAACGAAGACAGGCTTGCTATCAGTTCTGCGCGAGGAGCGAGAATCTCGACCGCAAGGTCGTCGGCGAGACATTCGGCCTCGTGGATGCGCCAGCAGCCGTAGCCACCTGTGGCAGTACGATCCATGAAATGCACAAGGGGGTCTGAACTAACACCGTGCAATCGCGCGTCGATCCGTTCGATGGAGGTTGCTTCCCGAAGCCCGTGCAGAATGCTGGAGAAGTCATTCCCCAATCTAATTGCGGCGCGCTCCTGGTTCGTCCTGACTTCCAAGATAAAGTGCGCGCACTCATGGGCGATGGTGAAGCGTTTCTGTGCGTCATCGTCATTCTTTTCCACCAGTATGGCGGCTCCTCTCCGACCAACTGCCAGACAGCCGTGGATTCTGCGTTCACCGACTCCGTCAGGGATTACGATATCGACCCCTTCAATGCGAGAGGCTGCCGCAACGGTCGTGAGGTCGCTCACCTCTTCGACATAGACCTCAAGTGCGCACATTGCCGCATAGCTTATATCGGCGGGAAAGTCTGGCCCTCCTCCCGCCCGTTTCCAGAACCAGTTCGCCCAGTACCTCGTTGAAACGCCGTGATCACTCATCAAATTCGGCGTCCTTGTCTTCTTTCATGTCTTTGTCTTTTGCCGCGAGCAACATGGATTCGTCAGAGGCAATCTGGACATACCGAACGATTCCCATCAGTTTGGCCGCTTTCACTTGAAACCTGTCCGCAACCCTTTCTAGGTCGTTCCGAAAGTGGGGAGGCTCCGAGCGCGGGGCGCGACACAGATACATAGAATGAACCGTCTCAGGCAGACAGCCTAGTTCCCCTCCCATTTCCGATACACTCAACCCCTTCAACGCCGAGTAACGAGCCAGATGCCAGCCCATATAGAAGGGGTCGACGGAGGCGAGGTGAGACATCTTGAGCAGCATGTCTTCAGTCATGATCGAAGCAGCCCCCTCCGGCGCATGCGCTTTTTGATTCTGTCCTTCACGCGCTTGACCCTCTTCGCCTGTTCTTCGTACACCAGATGCCCGATGTTCATGGCTTCTGCGGCAACTCGCGTGCTGCGCTCGCCCTCCATCATCAGACTGAACACCGCTCGCTCTTCTGATGTCATTCCCCGGGTC
Source organism: SAR202 cluster bacterium bin90 (assembly GCA_002238855.1). Lineage (GTDB taxonomy): Bacteria > Chloroflexota > Dehalococcoidia > Lucifugimonadales > JADFKI01 > Bin90. Next base: position 22,195 of record MPND01000008.1, on the reverse strand, counting down.
AGGTCGGCGACCAATCGTTTGCTATCCAAACTATCGGCGACCCTCTCAGAAACATCATTCCCGTCGGAGAGGCTGAATTCGACGCTTTCAAGCGAGATCCTGCCGGCCGCATGGCGGGATTCCCTAGCTAGAAGATTCTGCATGTCCCGTCTGCACGCAAGCCTAAGATAAGTCATAAGGCCGCTCCTGGTAGGGTCGTACTTGCTTGGATTCTTGAAGTAGTCTGTGAGCGCTTCGTACACCGCGGAGAGGTAGATGTCGGGATCTACCCCGACGGCAAGACCGGGAAACCATGCACGAAGATGCTTTTCGAGTTCAGGAGCCACAATTGTGAACAACTCTTCAGTCGCCACGGGGTCGTGCGATAGAAGCCGATTGTGCAAGTCGAGCAATTCGACCTGGCGGTCTGGCGGAGGATGTGCGGTTGGCATCGGGCAACTCGGAATCGAATTGGGGATAATTCCAGAGGATACAGATATTGGATAAGAGTGTCTATTGAAGGCGACATTGAATGAAATATGCAGAGGTCCATCACGCCGTTAACCGGCGAAATGCGATGATCTAGCTACCGTTCTGAAGGTCAAGTTGTACTGTTCTGAGGAATCCAGTGCTGACCAGTCTTCAGACGGATTGGGACGAGAGCGCGAGGGTACGGATTTAGATTGCCGAGAAGCAGGTCATACTCTAACGCTACGAGGAACCGCCGCCGATTTGCGCAAGGCTCACTGCTGATCAGAGTGCGGAATGGCATCGCACGCTATCAATCTAACCTCGCTAGCGGGTCACGTGGATAGCGCTAACTGACCTTTTTGGGTAGCTCGTAGATGTTCATCGCTATCTAGAGTTAATTCATCAACTACACGCTACCTGGCGGTCTCTGCCTGACACCATGATAAAATCCGTCCATATTCGCACACTGGGACATTAGCCATGATGAATCCTGACAACGGCAAGATGACGCAGCGCAGCCTGCTTCTCGACGATCCTGACTCGAAGACGAAGAGTCCGTTGCTGAGCGTGCTGTACGCTCGTTCGGAGGACACCGGGGTCTTCGACCGCGACAGCCTCTTTGGCGGTTTCACTTCGATGCGGGCGCTGACCTACAGCGCGAGCATTCCGATGATTATGGGCCTGCTGCGAGATTATGACTATGAGAGTTTCGAGTGCATCTTCGGGCATGGCGGCATACTGGGACGTGAGCCGCGCCAGATCATCCACTTCCAACAGCAGATAGACGAGCGCCTCAGCAGGGGTTTCGTCACCATAGCCGGTGTGAGCCCTGAACGACGGGAGATACTCCACGACCGCGTCGCCAACGGCAGGGCGCGATTCTTCGTCGTGAAGGACGCCATCGCGCACGCCAAGATATATCTGCTAGAGCGTGACGGGATGCGGAGGGTCGTAGTTGGCTCCGCCAACCTGTCCGAGACGGCATTCTCCGGTCGCCAGGCGGAGACGCTAGTCGTCTATGACAACGACGACCTGGCGTGGGAGCACTACCGCGGGCAGTATGAAGACGTGCTGGCTACCTCGGTCAGCAGTATGGCGGTGAGGGACAAGCCGGCTGTCGCGGGCGTGATGCCTGTGGACGAGGCGCCCATATTCAGGGAGGTAGAGGCAACGGGGCGAGAAGTCACGATGTACGTTCCGCCTGAGACGGAGCAGGAAGCGGAATACGGCTCTGCCAATATTCTGGTTAACGTCAACAACGTCCCCAATGTGCAGCGGGCGGCGATGCCAGAGCTGGAGCGCGGTAGAAACGGTTCTCCGAACGTCCCGATCACTCCCGCCGTGGTCAGGCAGTCACGGCGCATGCCCGTGGCGCGCCCGGAGGAGGAAGAGGAGGGCGCTGCCCTGCCATCACTGTCTTACAACAGGCGGGGGATCTTCACGCTGCAGGGAAGCGAGCTGAACCTCGATGTGAAGACTGAGGACGTAAGGCGTGATGCTCAGCTGCTTCTGGAGTTCTTCAACAACTACGAGGACGACTTCGTGGGCGACGTGGACAGACTGCAACGCGACTACTTCGGTTTTATGTCCTGGATCTACTTCGCTCCGTTCATGTGCGACCTGAGAAACTCCAACATCCGGCAGGGCCTGGAGTTTCAGCAGCCGATGTTCGCCATACTGTACGGTCGGAGTGACTGCGGCAAGAGCAGCCTGACGAACACGCTGATGATCTCTATGTTCGGTTACGGCAAGAAGGGCTTCGTGCCCAACAACCTGTTCACGCCCTCCCGGGTCAGGGGTCTGAGGCAGGAGTTCAGGCGGCACCCCGTAATCTTCGACGACGTGTCCAACAACCGGTTCCGGCAGTATGCCGACGAGGTGGTGAAGGACGGCGAGATCTCGCACGGCGACGAGTACCCGTGCATCGCGCTATTGATGAACTTCGACACGAGGCGCTTCAAGCCCGAGATAATCAAGCGCAGCATGATGATATACACGCAGACATCGCTCCCGGGTAACAGGCCGGCGGCGCGGGAGAGACTGCAGGCGTCGGTGTCCAGGATACAGGACACGCTTACGACGTCGTTCTACCGGCAGTATCTGAAGGACATGTCCACCATACTGGAGACGATGCCCGAGGACGCATACAGGAACGTGGATGTGCTTCAGATGTCGTCGAATCTTCTGTGCCGGCTGATTGAGCGCAGCCTGCCGGAGGGAGAGCCGGCTCCGGCGTGGCTTGAGCCCGTTACGCTCAGTGGCGTGCAGAGCAGGGCGTATGAGCGCTCCGAGAAGGTGCTGTTGGGACTTCTGAGCGCCGACAGGTACACGAAGGAGCGTCATCCGCCGACAGGTCAATGGACGCTCTCCGGTGGGCACGTGCTGATAGGGGTAGATACTCGCTCGCTGCGTGACCTGCGCGAGGACATACCGAATTGGGTGATAGATGACGCGTCGAGTGTGTCGGACCAGATAGTTCTGGACCACGGGGAACTCGAGGAGTTCCTTAATTCCCCCGTCAGGAAGCCGACTCGTTGGCCCTTCGGGTTGGGCAAGCGTTAACGGCTTAGAGAGCTACGTTTACATACGACGGCTACGAGACCCTGGTCCTACAAGATTACATGCGTCTCACCGTCAGGGGAAAAATGGGTGCCTCATTAGCTTCAGCACCTGAGGCTTGATACCGATCCCTCCTGTGAAAAGCCATTAGACGGGTGCCATTCTCTCAGACGCGTTACACGGTGTTCTGTGAGCTTTCGATTGGTGGCTTTTCAATAGGATTGGGTCCAATAGAAGTGGCGGACGTCTTCTCGGAATAGAGTCCCATGAAGTGGTGTAGTAGGGAAGGTGGACTGGCATAGATAGAGCCACCGCGTCATCCTTTACGAAGTAAGAGATCGATGCAAGGAGGATGGCGATGGCAAGAGAAAGTATGGACATTCTGGAGTTGTTGCGCAAGAGGGGTCTGAACGGAGACGTGGACTTTATGCTGGGGGCGCTGAGTGTTGTCGCATAGGGGCTGATGGGAGCCGAGGTGACAGTGAAGACCGGAGCCGCATACGGCGAGCGCAGTGCGGGTCGAGTCACTCAGCGCAACGGATACCGCAGCAGGAGCTGGGACACGAGAGTGGGCACGATGGAACTACGCATACCGAAGCTGAGGGACGGGAGCTACTTCCCGAGCCTGCTGGAGCCGCGGCGTCGGAGCGAGAAGGCGTTGCTGGCGATGGTGCAGCAGGCGTACGTGGAGGGAGTGTCCACCAGAAGAGTTGACGATTTGGTGAAAGCTCTGGGATGCGAGGGCATCTCAAAGAGCCAGGTCTCGCGCATCTGCCGGGGGCTGGACGAGGTGGTGGAGAAGTTCCTTAGCCGACCCCTCGATGGAGGACCGTATGCGTATCTGTGGCTGGACGCTCTTACGGCAGAAGGTGAGAGAGGACGGCAGGATAGTCAACGTGAGCGTAGTGGTGGGAACTGCGGTGAACGCGGAGGGCAAGAGGGAGATCGTGGGTCTCGACGTGGGCACGAGTGAGAATGGAGCCTTCTGGCTGAGCTTCCTGCGCTCGCTTGTGGCACGAGGACTGGCCGGCGTGGAGCTGGTCATCTCCGATGCTCATCAAGGGCTTCGGGACGCCATAGCGACGGTGTTCGCAGGCGCGAACTGGCAGCGATGCCGCACGCACTTCAGGACCAACTTGTTGACGCGTGTCCCGAAGAAGGCACAGCCCTGGGTAGCAACCATGGTGCGTACGATCTATCAGCAGCCGTCTGCCGAGGAAGTTCACGCGCAGCTTGAGCGTGTGTCTGACCAGCTCAGTGATCGGTTCCACGACGCTTCCTCGATGCTGGCTGAAGCCGGAGAGGACATCCTGGCGTTCAGGCACTTCCCGTAAGCTCACTGGAAGCAGGTGTGGTCGAACAATCCGCAGGAGAGGCTGAACAAAGAAATCAGGCGCAGGACGGACGTCGTAGGCATCTTCCCGAACCGGTCGGCGGCACGCCGGCTGATTGGCGCGGTTCTTGCCGAGCAGAACGATGAGTGGATAGTCGGCAGACGATACTTGACGCCGGCTTCAAGGACTTACGACGAAGCCTTGCCGGAGGTGCAACTCACGCAGTCGGCTGCAGCTTAGTAGAGCAAATAGGTTGACGATCTCCCACACCACTTGCATGACTGAAATGTAAATATTGACAGGTGCCTCGGAATCGGCCAACTTGTGGAGTAATTGGGAAGGGCGCGTCCATGGGTTGCAGGTTTATAGTCAGAAATCTACAATGCTGCTTGCGAAATAGTCCTAACCTTTCGCACTCTTACAGAACTGGTAGGGCAAGTTATGCCAGAAGTCGGCCAAGAGTGCGGCAATTCAAAGGTCTGTGGACGCTGTCAACCGCGCAGATAGCTTCGTCGCGGCAAGCCAGTTTGGTCACGAATTTCCTCCATCACGGATATGCTTGAACGCGGTCTGGAGATTCGAAAGGACGTCATGCGATTCGTCAGGCTAGCCATTTTCGCTTCGATTATCGGCCTGCTGGTCTACTGCTTGATGAGGCAGCGAAGACCAGAAGATTATCGACGTATTCCACAGTCCAAACAGTACAGTCGTCTCGAAACTGGCAATGCACCTCAAACCTCGGATGGAATCGAAACTCACGCAACAGGTCAATCAGCCGAGGTGGAGGCACCGGCGCCTGAAATCGCAGAGGCGGCTATTGTCGGAGAGGAAGTTTCCGACGCAATGGTCCTTTCGAGCAGCCCATACACTCCGTCCCTACTACAGGGACTTGAAGAGATTCAGCAAGCCGTAAGGAACGAAGAGGAGGTGGCGATACCTGCAAGTAGCAATTTGGAAGATCACGGAGGAGCTGCTTCCGCCATATTGCAGTTCGACCTGAAAGTGGATGTGGAACCTCGTCAACATCCGGGCCACAGAACTCGCACAGGAACTTACTTCCCTCAAACAGCACAGCGATTGCCACGGCCAATTCTAAAGTGCCGTGAAAAAGACGGCGAGTGGTTACTTTACCTGGAGTCACCGGCTGAGCGCGGCTTAAGAGCGATTCGGCATGATGGCCGAGAACTCGATGCTGAACAGGAAGTCGAAATCGAGACATTTGGGGGGAGAATAACCATAAGATACGAAGACGGAACCAGTGATGTGGTAAATCTATTCGATGGGTCACCCATGTTTTTCAGATCAGACTCAACGTGGGAAGAGGACGGGACACTCGTTCGAAGTCATTCCTCGGGGTACTTCATAGTTATTGCGCCTTCCTCTTCGGACGACGAATTCATCGATGTTGAGGAACTGGAGCCCGAAGAATGCATAGACCCTTACTTTCATGCTCACTTTCTAGCCATCGGAACTGAGGACTCACGAGAGCTACGTAGCCAGTATCCAATGACTCTGGAAGGGACCACTCTTTACGACGTTGCTGACCGCGACTTTTTCGGAGAATTATTCGTCGGCCAGCCTCCGGAATTGTCTGTTCCTGAAGAGGTACGCAGAGCGAGAATAGTTGAAGAAGCCGGACGTGTGGATGAGAACGGGTGGGGCAGAAACTTCGACCCCCACGCCCAATCGATTTCGTCCGTACTCAAGGGTAGACAGGGAAGATTCACTGTCAGGACATATCTCAGAGGGTCGCGGGCGAGACACGAGAGCAGGCCTTTCAGATTCTGCCGGGAAGTTAGGCGAATAGTTTTGGCCGGAGAGACCTACTCACCGGGAACGATACTTGCGCCGGACGAGCTCTGTGAATATAGAACAACCTCGTTACGACTGGAAGGGACGCAAGGGAACGTCAAACCTGACATCGAAGACCCCTATGTGACAGTCCTTGATGATGGAGAGGTAGGGGTACCCCCAAATCGTGAAATCAAAGTCGTCAATTGTGAACTCGCCTGCGGAATAACAGTCCACGTAGAGATACCTCGGATGTGGTGGAGACTATGCCTTGGAGATGAAAGAGAGGACTGGAACGCCATAAAGCCCATCTATCGCAAGGACTTTGTGCGAATTGCAAGGGAAGGAGCCTACCTTGAGATTCTGTTGCCGACAAACGTAACCAATCTGCGAGTTGGAATTGGCGAAACTCCGGACCAGACAATAAGAAAGGTGCAGGACCGAGCCACCATATACCTGCGAGACTTTGCCGACCACCGGATTCTAGAGCAATTATCTGCCGGTGCCGTTACGCAGTTATCAGCCTGGGCAATTGGCACAAGGGTTTCCCTAATGACAATTGGCGTTCCACGTTCTAAGGTCAAGAAGAGGTTGACCAGCAGAGGAAATCGTAACACGCGCCGGTCCTGGTTAGATGTCCACAGAGGGGACCCCAAGAGGGGATGCCAGCTCCACGGCCACCACTGGGTCAATTTCAAACATGAGCCGGGAGAACCGATTGAGGAGGTTCCTGAGGAGGAGAGGGAATGCAGACGATGCGGTGCAGCGCAGATTAGCGCAGGCTAGATCAGAATATGGGGAAATACTATGGACAGCTTCCAGAATGAACACCTTGGTTGGAAAGAGAGCATAGGCAGGAGTTACATCAACTACCTGCGTACCTCGTTTTATTTCAAGGACAAAGACCTGCGAGTGTCGTTTCGTGAGGCACTGGAACGTGAAGGTGAGCTAATCAAGGGGCCATTTGACGAGCCCGCGCACAATTTCGCAGCCGGCATATCCGCGGAGCAGTTAAGCAGAGAATTCTTTGGCGAGGCTTCTAAATTCCTGATACCGGCCCTTCAGGGTGCATCTTCGCTCTATGCACATCAAGAGGAGGCAATTCGCAGGGTATTTGGACAGCACAGAAATGCGGTCGTGGCGACCGGCACGGCAAGCGGTAAAACCGAGTGCTTTATCTACCCAATACTCTTCGACCTGTTTTCCCAGCATCTCAAGGGACTCGCCTCGGATCCGGGCGTACGCGCAATGGTCATTTACCCAATGAATGCCTTGGCCAATGACCAGAGGCAACGACTTGGCGCCATCCGAGAGGCCCTGGATAGCGCAGGTTCAGGATTCCGCTTCACATTTGGGCAATACACCGGACAAACTCCCGAGAACATAAACGACAGGTTCCGGGAAGGCCGTGCCAAATGGGAAGATCGATTGCCGGGCGAGATAGTCTTCCGCGAAGACATGCGTGAGTCCCCACCACATTTATTGTTGACCAATTACTCGATGCTGGAATACCTGCTGATTCGCCCCAGCGACAGCCCGCTGTTCGACAACGGCTTGGGCGAGCATTGGCGATTCATAGTCCTTGACGAAGCACACCTGCACCGCGGCGCACAGGGAGCCGAAATGGGCATGCTAATGAGGCGACTCAAGGAGCGAATCAAGGCAGGAGGGCGCAGCAACGGATTCAACTGCATTGCCACCAGCGCCACGATTTCTTCATCCCGATCCGATGATGATCGAGCGGACGTCTCTGACTTCGCAAGGGCCCTGTTTGGAGAACCCTTCAGCAATGAGGACATCATATTTGGAGAATTGATTAAGGAAGAGGATGCACGTCCTCGTCGACGTCACCTCTTTGTTCGCGGCATCGAGAGCGCGTTCCTTCTGCATCAGAAAGGCAGGGACAAGGTAGCGTTGAATAGAGCGTCCGCAGACGATGGTAAGTCGCTCCCTCTTGAAATTGCTCTCTGCAAGGATTGCGGGCAGCAATATTACATAGGGCAAGAAAATGGAAGCCATTTGGTGGAGCCAGTCCGGGACCCTTCCATGCCAGGATATGGGGCGACTTACTTCATGCCAGTGGAAACCTCGGGAGATGCGACTCATGTGCTGTGCCGCCGCTGCACTGAAATTGCTCCTTCGGACAGTTTCGGGTTGACGTGCAATTGCGAAGCTGCCGTTTGGGTCGTCCAATGCAAGTCCGACAAGGACAACCCGGACCAGATTGATGAGTGCGCCAACTGCGGATATCGACGAGGAGGCTATAGAGATCCGGTTCAGGAGATAGTCCATGGGGCTGACGGCCCAAACGCAGTAATTGCCACTGCTCTGCATCAGTTACAACCTGAGGAACGTCGGAAGATACTGACATTTGCGGACAGCCGCCAGGAAGCTGCGTTCTTCGCCTGGTACGTTGAGGATACCTACAAGTCACTCTCAGATCGCAATGCCATATTGAGAGCAATGAAGGAATTTCCGATTGACGTAGAGGGTCTAAGTGCAGGTGACATGGCCAGCCGATTGCTCTCTCAATCCGAAAGGTTCACGCCCTTTGCGACGAACGAAGAGCGACGACGAGAAGGGCTGCTGACGGTCTGGAGGGAAGTACTCACAGAAGAGCGCAGACTGTCATTGTCGGGCGTAGGCCTGGTGAATTGGGCGGTCCATCTACCCAGCGACTTCATCGCACCGGATGCATTGCTCAGACACCCTTGGGCATTTAATGAGGAGGAGGCCTACACGGTAGTAGCTCATCTTCTAGAAAGCATGATTTCGCGAAATGCAGTAGCCACGCCTGAAGCAGCCGGACTGAATTGGGACGACATCACCCCTCGACCTCAGAGAGCATACAAGGTTGGGAAAGTCGGAGGTGTTCAGAACGTGAGCGAGTGGGGTCACGAGCGGTCTTCTGCGGTGCAGCATCTCGCCCGGATTGGAAGTGTCGGTGTTGGAGACGCTCAGAAATTGATGCTATCAGTCTGGGATACTGTCAGGGATTACGACCGAACTCGACCGTCTGCTGCCCAGATCCTAATAAGAGCTTCCGGACTCAACAATGCATTCAGGCTCAATCCAGCCTATCTCCGTGCCCACTTAGTTAAGGACGAAGACATCTGGGAATGCGACACCTGTGCCAGCGTCTGCCTGACCAACATTCGGGAAGCATGTGTGAAGACACGTTGCAAGGGACGTCTAGTTCCCGTCGACGGGCAAAGCCTCTCCGAAAACCACTATCGTATTCTCTATGAGAAAGGCGCTCTACCACCAACATTCCGGGCCGAAGAGCATACAGCTCAGATAGAGACCGAAAAGGCCAAGGAAAGACAGGACGAATTTAAGGCAGGACAGATTCATCTGCTAAGTTCGTCCACGACATTTGAGGTGGGCGTCGATCTGGGTGACCTCGATGTCACATTCCTGCGAAACATTCCGCCCGAAGCGTTCAACTATGCGCAGAGGGTCGGAAGAGTTGGTCGCCGTGACCGCACTGGATTCGCATCTCGTACTGTCGTCGGAGTCCGCATGACCTCTATCACTTTGAAGACCCTGAGAACCGTGTAATGCAGGGTGTAACACGCCCCCCACTCATGCGACTCGAAAATCGGAAGATAGTATTGCGACACATGTCGTCCCTTGTGCTCGGGCAATTTTTTAAGAGCGGTAACAACCACGAACGCTTCGAACGCGTTCATACCTTCTTGGCTACCAATGACGTGGATGGTCTGTCCAGTGAAATGCGGACTTTCTGCGAAGGAAACCGTTCTCTAGAGGAGTCACTTCTGGAGATTGTGCCCGAGGCCCTCCATTCACAGGTGGGGCTCGCAGACGGAAGTTGGATCGGTAATCTATTTGGTCGGGAGAGTCGATTCTACGGTGCGGTCGCCGGCACACTTGATGACGTACGTGAATTGGAGAGCATTCAGCAAGAGTTCGCGAATCAGCGCAAGTATGCGGAGGCGGCGCGGGTAGATCGAAGACTCAGAGCCGTCCTCGACGATAGGACGCTGAATTTCCTGTCGAGAACCGCCATATTGCCCAAGTATGGATTCCCGGTAGATACCGTGGAATTGGAGGTCAAGGGAGAGTATTCATCAAGGCGCGACATCTCACTTCAGCGTGACCTCTCGCAAGCTGTGGCCGAATATGCTCCAGGGAGCCAGGTTGTTGCCAACAAGAAAGTCTGGGAATCCGGCGGCGTCAAGCTCGTACAGGGGCAGGAACCTGTCACCAGGTACTATAGATATGACGAGGAGGGAAATTTCGAGCACTCTCTGAACAAAGATGAGATCAGAGGTCGCGGTGTCAGGCAATATTTCACTCCGCAGTGGGGGTTCGCAACGGACCTGAACTATCGCACGAGAGAGCCCATCAGAAAAGCGGAGCGCCTATACACGACACGTCCGTTTTTCGGCGGATTTGCCGAGGTGGCAGAGCCCGTCTCTAAGATATTCGGTGGCGTGAGTATTACTCTAGCCGCTCCGGGCAGCCTTTTTATTTTGAGCGAGGGCCATCAGCAGAGGCAGTTCAGAGTCTGCCTTTCGTGCGGACGCCATTCCGCCAAGAGAATCGCAAAGCACAGGACACTGTACGGTAAACCTTGCGGCGAAAGGATGGGACGGTATTCTTACGGGTATGAGCTTGTGACCGACGTCGTTCGAATTATGTTTCCATACCTGGACGACGTAGATGCTGCATATTCTCTGGGATATTCGCTGGCACTTGGCAGCTCCGACGCGCTTGGCGTTCCTCAGAACGACCTAAATGTGGCCTTATCTCGGGTCGAAGCGCCTTCCGGATTCGGAATGATTTCGCTAATCCTTTATGACGATGTGCCAGGCGGCGCCGGTTTCGTGGCTCGATTGTCTCGCGAGGAGATTTTTGCAGAAGCGTTGTATAGGGCCCGCGAGCGCGTTGCCGGGGGCTGCGGCTGCGACTCAAGCTGCTACGGATGTCTACGCAGCTATCGCAATCAGTTTGTGCATTCTGTACTAGATCGCTACAAGGCACTCCGCTTCATAGAGGCCGTGACTAAGGTGCTGACAGTTGTCTAAACTGCCTGATCCGCGTCAATTATTCTGGCCGCTCCTGTTGCCTCAACAGAGAAGTTTCCTAACTGAAGCTATTGCCTCACAAAACTGTTGCGAAAATCGAGGAGTCATGAGATCGCTGAAGAGGTTGGAGGAAAGAAGTACTCGGAGCCACTCGCAGCCGGTGCAGATAGGCATCGAAGAAGGGCAAGAGTCGGATGCTGGAGGAGTTCGTAACCATGGTTGGCTGCCTCAGAAAGCACGCCGGCAGACTCTTGAGGCAAGAAGATAAGTCGACTACCCGGAGCGTTTCAAGGGTACAGCGCCTCAACTCCGATGCCGCCGCCATTTACATTCGTGAGCTTCGACGACTTCCCGGAGGAGCACTGGGTGCATCTTCGGACTACAAACCCGCTCGAATCGGTGTTCAGCGCAGTGAGGTTGAGAACGGACGTCATATGACGGATGAAGCGGCGAGACAGCGCACTGTACCTGGTGTTCAAGGTGGAGCTGAGGCGGAGTGAGCGATGGCGACTGCTGAACGGAGGGCGGAACTTTATGGGCTTGTTGGTGGACGGAGCGAGGTTCGAAGTAGGAGCATAGCCGAGCTGCAGGTAAGTGCCGAGGAGGCAGTCGCCGCCTGATGAGCTAGATCGCCTGGAAGGAAATTCCACAACAATTGACACAAGCTCTTGAAGTCCGGTCACTAGGGTCACAGGCTCAACAGACAGCCGGACGATGATGTCTGGGTGCCTGCCGTCATGCCACGTCTCGGCGACCGCAGACGGTACTCACGATCCCGAGGGAAACCGCCAAGCGTGTCGTTAATGGCGCTTTTGTGGTTGCGGTCGCTGTCGGTGGCAACTGCCATTTCAGAGGCAGTATCCTCGTTGCGTTCATGTCATAAGGACTAACGGCACGGGTGATTCCTATGCAGTGGGCAGGGGCTGATAGCGCTCGACCCGTATTCCGTCTTCACCCTTGCGCGCTTGAGCCAGGTCGTATGCAGTCTGACGGCTCAACCAGAAGTCTGCGCTGGACCATCCAGCCTTCTCTAAGCGGATGGCCATGTCAGGCGAGATCCCTGCGTGACCGTTCAATACCCGCGAAAGGGTATGACGGGCAACCCCCAGTACCTCCGCTGCCTCGGTAACGCTTAGGCCGAGAGGGTTCAGGCAGTTTTCCCTGACGCTGCGACCTGGATGGGGCGGATTCTTCATAGGCATGGTCTCTCTGTCCTTATTTAGTGGTAATCGACGAGATCAACGTCGTACACGTCACCAGCTTCAAACCTAAAGGTGATCCGCCAGTTGCCAGTAATCGAAATGCTCCAAAATCCTCTTCGGTCCCCCCTGAGTGGATGCAGTCTGTATCCCGGCAGGTCGAGATCGCTCGGTTTGTCGGCGGCATCCAGGTCCGCCAGGGCGAGAGCGATTCGGTCCAATTGGTCTGCTGCTATCCTGCTGGGGTCGTCTCGCTCATAGAGCCGTCTCAACCCTCGATGGCGAAACGAACGAATCATGGGCTGATTATACCGTGTACCGGTACAGCTATCAATGGATTCGCGAATCCGGTAGCTGTTCAGAGTTTATGGGACGTATGTCCGCAGAGTTCGGCAGGCGTGGCGTTGATTCGCTTTGCCGAGTGGCGGAAAGCAGTGAAGAACGAATATGAAAATCGCGGAAAAACAGCTTGCGCTAGTTGTGCTGCTGCCCAATTCAGGAGCATAACATTGATAAGAGGGGCGAAAAGTTGGTTTCTTGCGTTCTAGGACATTGCGGATTGAGGGATAACTCGGCGGCTAGGAATGGATACTCGCGGGAGTGTGAGTGATGCAGCTTTCGGTGAGAATAATCTCGGTTGTGATGCCTACCTTACTCGTCATCTCTTGTGTGTCAACGCCAAGCAACAACACGGGTGGGTCAAACTCTTGTCGCCGATGAAGACTTGATGATTCCTGAGGCGGCATCTACCCGCGTGAGAGGAACATGGGAGAACACGACCGCGCCTGAGCTTATGCGGAGGGAAATCCCTGAAGGACTGGCGAGGATGGATGGATTTACGCAGTGGTCCCACAGGAAAGTGGCGCATTTTGCGTTATGGGATGTCGAATTTCCAAATTGCTCGGGGCGTGATGCTCTTTTGCCGCATCTCACATGTTACCGTTATTATGAAAGGTATTTTCTGAATGGTAACGTTGGCGGAAAAAGTTGATCGTCCGGCGGAATTGGCGGCCGCACGAACTGATGAGAGTGCTGTGTCGGCCGGTCGGATCATGCGCACATTTCGCACGAGGGCGTACCTGTCAAAGGCGGGCCATATCAGGTTTGACGAGGTACTTCGCCAGCAGGCGCTGCTCTACAACGCGGCGCTGGAGGAGCGCTCGACGGCTTGGAAGAGACATCAGAAGTCGATCTCTTGCTTTGACCAGAGCAAATCATTGACTCAGGTGCGTGCCGACTTCCCAGACTTTGAGCGAGCCATTGACAGGCGTGTGCAGGTTGGGACACTGAAACGGCTGGACAAAGCGTACCAAGCCTTCATCCGACGCCTGAAAGGCGGCGAAGCTCCAGGCCATCCACGGTTCAAGAGCAGTCTGCGCTGGAAGACACTGGAAATCTATTCTGGCGCATCCCGGTATGTCAGGTACGATGCGGAACGCGGCAAGGGAGTAGTCCGTATCAAGGGACTGCCGCTGCTGCGGTTCAAGGACAAGAGGCTGCCTGAGGGTATACAGCCGCTTGAAATACGCATCAGCCGTCGGCCCAATGGTGTCTATCTGTGTTTAATGTTCGACCACCTGCGAGCGAAGCCGGTTGTCGAAGTTCCTGAGGCGCCGGTTGGCATTAATGCTGGTCTGAGTGGGGTGAGGTGGGCGCTGTCTGACGGAACCCTGATTGATAGAAGACGTCAGGATAACAAGCGCAAGCGGCGGCTGCAACGCAAAATAGCCAGACAGAGGTTGGGCTCCAACTCGCGGCGTAAGACCGTTTCGTTGCTGGGAAAGCTCTCAGACCGTGAGAAAGTGCGGAATCGAAACGAACTGCACCGATTCGCGGCAAGGCTTATCGAGAAGTATGATCACTTTGTGGTGGAGGACCTGGATATTAAGGGGTTGGCAGCCAGTGCAAAGGGCACGGTTGAGGAACCCGGAACGGGAGTAAGGAGGAAGGCGGCAATAAATCGCGGGATGCTTGAGCAGAACTGGGGCGAATTTGCACAGATGCTTGAATACAAGGCGGAGGGGGCCGGTATCAAGCTTGTGCGCGTGGACCCGTCGCACACATCACTGACTTGTAGCGCCTGTGGCGTCGTCAAGGAAGTCACGACGGACCGCGAGAGGTTCGCAACGCGATATAGATGTTCATCGTGCGGAGCTTACTCTTTAGCGACGGTCAACGCTGCTCGAAACATACTGGCGAGGGGGTTGGCTCTGTCGACTCCCTCTGCGGGAGAATCAGTTATCGCAGGGCGCGCCAGTGTGCATGAACCAAAGTCGGGGTTGCCTGACTTGCGCCCGGAAAACCATACGCCCCTACGGACTGACGATACTGCGCCGACGTAAATATAGAGCTACAAGAGTTCGCTCCGGGGGCGGGTGGATGATTCTGACGTTGCGCAGCCGGACGCGGCATCCGAGGAGTTCGCTCCGGGAGCGGGTGGCTGATTCCATGATCGCCCGGCAGGAAGACGTGAGACGGGAGTTCACTCCGGGGGCGAGTGGATGATTCTCCGTCTAGGTAAAGCGCTTCCGTGACGCTTGGGTTCGCTCCGGGGGGCGGATGGATGATTCGGATTCTCTCAAAGGTCTCTGGCATCGGGCTCAGTTCGCTCCGGGGGCGAGTGGATGTTTCATCTGGTTGCAGCGGAGACAGCCTGGTTCCATGACAAAATCACTCAGTCGACTGAATGACAATCAGAACAATTGATGGAGGCTTGGCATGGCAGAAAAAATCTACAAGGAACAAGTCATTGAAATGGTGGCTGAACGAATGGGATGCAGCAAGACATCCGCGGCGTCCGCGCTTTCGGCGGTGCTTGTGAGCCTGGAGGATACTTTGCGGCAGAACGACCGCGTGATACTGACAGGCTTCGGCACCTTCGAGGTGCGCCCGACGGCGGCACGCAAAGTCAGGTTAATCAACGGCGACAGGGCGGGTGAACTGGTAGATATTGCGCCAAGCCATCGCGTGGCTTTCGTCCCCGGCAAACCGCTTGTCGAAAAGGTGCGCGGCGCTCGTGGATAGGCAGCCCTTGCCCAAGGGCTTCACAGATGGTGCAACGAATATCCGAGTGATTGACGGCGACTCCATAGAGTGTGATTTCAAGCGTCAGCGCGTGCGTGTCCGGCTGTTCGGAATAGACCCGCCGGAACTGGGGCAACCGGGCGGCGCGGAATCGGCCGACAACCTTCCGGCGATGACGTGGACTGTCCAGGCTTATAACCAGAAAGAGATATTTCATGACTTCCAGAGAACTCCCGGCACCCGACAATACCGAGCCTCATGGGGCGGCCGTAGGAAGAGCCACGAACGGAGACGGTGGAACCATTCATTTCAGTGACGACTTGATGAGGGGTCACCACCTCTATGTAGGTCGTGTAGGAATGGGCAAATCGACAATGCTATCGCACCTGGCGTGCTACCTCATGTCGGAAATAGCATCAGGGCGCTCCGACAGATCTCTCGTTGTGATGGACCCGCACTCCGACTTGATGTCCATTGTACTGGGGAATGTTCCACCAGAGTTGATTCCAAGTGTGAAACTCGTCGAACTTGGGGATCCCGACTGGGTTCCAGCAATCAACCCGCTGGACACTGAGATTTTCAGAGACAGAGACCAGGTGTCGGACACAATTGTAAGTGCCAGCAGGGCCATTTGGTACGATCAGGAACCTCGACAGCAACATACGCTGAGCCAGGCACTGAAGAGCCTGTACGAGGCGAACGCTCATCCCTTGACCAGAAGGGAAGACCAATACACGCTGCTCGACATACCGAAAATTCTGAACGACGATACCTTCAGGGACCAGGTCCTCAGTCAGGTAGCCGACATGTCTCTCGTCCATTGGTGGACCAACACGTTCGGACAGTTGGCGCACCACGAAAAGGAGAAGGTTGTCCATTCAGTCATAAGCGGTCTGGATACTTGCCTTTCTTCGCTCCATGCCTGCGCAATTCTTGGTCAGTCGGTCTGCACTCCGGATATTCGGACGACCATCGAGCAGGGCGGCATACTCCTGGTCTCCGCAGACCCGACCTACGCTGGGCCCGCCGCCGCAAGCCTGATAGGTTCTACTATTCTGAGTCTTGTCAACTCCATAATGCAGGAACAGTTGCGGAAACTGGAGGGGCGGGCTGTGTCCGTCATTGTCGACGACATAGAAGTCATGCCGGCGGACTACGCGACTCTGATGCATATGAGCGGCAAAAGCGGCGGTAACGTTTTACTCGCCACTCAGGACATCTCAAGAATGGCAATTGGAGATCCAGATGTGAAAGACATCATCCTGTCTAAGGTATCTTGTCTCTCTGTCTTTCAGGTGTCAAGCGCGGATGCGCGGGAGCTAATCCCGCAATTGGAGCAAGAGCACCTGACCGAAACTGACCTCACACAGTTACCGCCCCACCGTTGCTATGTAAGTTTGAGAGGTCAGTGAGGCTTCTGGTTGCGTGCTGTAAGATCTATAACTCACGATGACATCCCGCGTCAAAACACTTGGATGGATGTCGTTCCTGGAGAGGCATGAGCTTGCGTCGGTCTCGTCACTGTCCAAGAGAATTGCTATCGAGGCCTTTCAATGGACAACAACCTCAGAAAACCGGTGTTCCGACGCCTCCAGACGGTGCTGCAATTCAGGGCGCCCGAGGCGGCGCTGACGCTGAATGGGTTGATGCTGGTGGTTTTCTTGGTCTTTAATGTTCTCGGCCAGATCATCGACATCGAGAACCCTGAGAACACAGCGCCGAACCTCAGGTGGCTTCATGGAGTAAGCGAGACCTTGGCCCTGGAGGGACTCGTACTGGCGATCCTGGTGTTTTACTACACGGGCTTAACCATCTATTACCGAATCAGGGCGGGCGGGCGCCGCCCTGCCGAGGATAGGTCTGTAATACATGCCCGGATGGAATGGGACATCTATGCTTACGATGCTCTCATCTGGACTCTTATAGAGGGCCACGAGAGCTACTTCGAAGCGGTGCGACGCATCGCGCCGGAGGCCGCGTCAGTGGGGGACTGGGTGGAGAGCGACCTTGACTGGCGCTTTGAAAGAGTGTTCCCGAGACGCAAGACATAAGAACTGGGACCCGTAGAGGCTTCACGAGCAGAAATATCAGACATGCAAAAGAAACGCCTAGCCCCCCGCACGACCGACAGGGTTGAGCGCCACAGGCGGCAACGGTGTCATCAATCTCGATTGGAACGATGCCGCCCGCGCGACCTCATATCAGGTGCGGCAGTGGATTGGAAGCGCTTGGCGGACACTGCCTAACGGGAGTTATACCGTAGAGTTCGACGGTTCGAGCGCAGTAGTGAGCGGTCTGACGAATGGCACGCTGTACTACCACAGTGTGAGAAGTTATAACGGTAGCCAGTATTCTAGTTGGGCTTCCCATGTCTCTGCCCGCCCGGTAAACACAGCACAGACGAGCATGCCGGAGCCGACTGCTAGGACAGCGCCTAGTAGCACGCCTGAGCCGACCGCTACGACAGCACCGACGAGAACACCAGGACCGACTAACAAGCCGGAGCCTACGGCTACGCCCGATTGTCCCGCAGGGGCGTCAGGCGCATCAAGTGAATGTCCTGCTCGGCTGAATATTCCGGCTAACCTGAGCGGCACTGCCGGCGAAGACGAACTCTCTCTCGATTGGGATGCCGTTCTCCTTGCTGATAGTTATGAAGTGCAACAGAAGGTTGTTCGCACCTTGTTGCCCGACGAGTGGAAGACGCTACCACTTGATGATTTCAGCATAACCATCAACAACATGGATACGAGTGCGAGAGTCACGGGCTTGTCGAATGGCGAGACATACTACCATCGCGTCAGGGCGGTTAGCGGCAATATCGCAAGTGAGTGGTCTGATGAAGTCGAAACCGAGTTGCCCGCAGATATACCTGACATACCTAGTGGCTTGAAGGCGCTCCACGGGCCTAAGTCTCAGACAGCAATGTTCGATTGGGATGACGCCAATCTTGCGGACAAGTACGATGTGCAGTTGAAGACATCGGGGTTCTTTTCCTTGTTGACCGGATGGAAGACACTGCCGTCCGGCGACAAAAAAGTCGAGTTTGACGGATCGAGCGCCGTGGTCAAGGGGTTGACGGAAAACGACACTTATAGGTACAGAGTCAGAGGGGTTAATACGACCGACGACCTTGAATCCAATTGGTCGCCGGATATTACCAAGCGGCTGATGAGCCTGCATCACCAAGCGGATAATGTGGTTAGATACGGGGCAGTGGGCAGCATGCCAACGATTCTCAGCAATGCAATCACAACTGCCGTCCGTGCTTGGAACAATAGCCTGAATCCTTCAGGATGGACATATCAGCTCTGCACCTTTGGGTCTGAAAGTTGCATACGGGGGAACACTGACCACAAGTTCGTCACCGTGACGAAGAAAACAGGCGACCACAGGAATACATTAAGTGCATTCATTCCGGGAGGCACACATTACGCTGATTGTGGGAAGGCTGTCGCCTGCGTCAAATCTACCGACCCCTATTCATACGACCCTCCGTTATTCAATCCCCACCATGAGGATGACTCGCCGGCTCACATGGAAAATGTAACGATAATTATCGAAGACCCCGCGTATGAGCAGAGTCGTCACGGCTACGCTGTTCGAGTGTACTGGACTGATAACCCTGCCTTCACAACAGGAGATAATTGGTACACGAAAGGACTGGGGGACTCCAACTGCCAGAAGTTTAAGATGGAGACAGGTGCGAGTTGGACAGGCAATTGTGCCGTGTACTACCTGCCTTCCGTAGTGATGCACGAGTTCGGGCACGCGATGGGACTGTATCATCCTAAAGGATTTGACGAGGGCATCCTCCAAGACCCGCAGAATCTTCACTTGATGGCATTCGGGCAAGATGACACAGCGCCAAAGCCTAAAGATGTTGATGCTATGGAATATCGACATGATAACCATCCTACGACTGACCACTAAACAGAACTCTTTTAGGAAGGGAATGACATGAAAGCGAGAATAACGGTGCTCGCCGGGGTGCTGTGCTTGTTGCTCTTGGCGGCCTGTGCAGAATCCGAGTGGACGCCACCTGAGATGCCCCACGAACCGTCGCATGTGCGGATAAAGCCAGGGTACTCCCATCCTATTGAGATGCACTTTTCGCATAGCGACATTATCGCCAGAGTGCGTCTAGTCGAAGTCGAAGAGCGCGTGCATACTATGACGGCGCAAGAGCATGCCAAGTGGAATCCTGATTACAGGGCGATAGAACCAACGGGTGATACCGTGTACGCTCCAGCATTCCACTTCAAGTTTGAGGTCTTGGAATACTTCAGAGGCGGGAATGGTGCGTCTCTCATCTGGGGGTACTCAATTTTGCAACGGGCGGACTCCAATTCCGAAGCCGATGCGAGAGCGGCGATTGCATACTTCCGAGAGCGGCGTGATATGCGCTGGGACAATAAAGAAGCCATAGTCTTCATGAATGACGACGCGCAGCACATAGGCGTTTCGCTCAACGCGCCCGCCGAGAATTACTTTCTAGGCGTGATGCATGGTACAACCGAGTCTTATTCATTGAATCAATGGGGTGGGTGGTTTCCTTTAGCTTCAAGTGGCGGGGGCGCTTCCGGTGCGGTCGAAACACCGAGATTCATCATTAGAGACCCCGAGCAGGCTGGCGCATCGGGCGCTTCCGAAGATACACCTGATGCGTGGAATGCGCCGGTCGGACTAGAGAAGATTAGGCGGTACGCTACGATGACCCAAAAGCAAATCTCACTGGAAGGGCATGCGCCAATGTGGGCGGCATACAGAGCTCGTCTAGCCGATATAGACCTGACCGCAGAGCAGTCGGACGCCGGCGTAACGCTTCAATGGGAGAAGAAGCAAGATATTTTCACATCGTTGGTCGAATATGAAATACTGCGGCAGAAAGAAGGCGAAGAATCATTCACACAGGTCTCGGTCATCCCTCCCGAAGCCAGAGGAAGCGGTACAACGATAGCACGCCGTTATGAATACACGGACGCCAGCGTCCTATCGCCTGACACTACCTATACCTATGCGGTGCGCGTATCGGTCGATTTTGACGACGATGATTATGATGTCGCTTTGATTGCTGAGAGCGTGGAGGTCGTTACCGATGCTGCCCCTGAGCCGGAGGGTACGCCGGAATCTGCGGGTGCTGCTGCTGAATCAGAGAGCACGCTGGAGCCAGAAGCCACACCGGAGATAATAGCCGAGACACCTGAGCCTGTGGAAACACCTGAGCCGGAAGGGACACCTGAACCAGAGGGCACACCTGAGATAGTAGAGACGCCTGAGTCTGTGGAAACGCCTGAGCCGGAAGGGACACCTGAACCGGAAAGCACATCGGGTTAGAGTTTGGGAAATGAGGGTAGCATGTGATATTTTCGTGGCAATAAGAAGAGGCGTCCGAAAAGGACGAACAAGATAGTAGAAAGAAGGAGACAGAATGAAGCGTTATGTAAATGCTACTGGTAAAGACAGGGATGGAGACATCACCGCACTTTGCAACGATGCACAATTTTGGTCGCCGTGACGGAAGTCAGATGCGATCCGCGACATAGAAAATAGGACTCACGAGTATTGGGTCGATTGGCCGAACCATCCTGAAACTCAGATTCATGTTGTGACTCGGAATGGCGTTAAGTACCTTCGCACTGACCGGGACGGCACACCACGAAACAATCTGGACGACCTGCCTGATTGCTGAAGAAATTGAAATTAAGAACACCCCCGCAGATGAACTCTGCGGGGGTGTTCTCATGTCGGGGCATCGGACTGAAATTATGGTATTGTGATTGAAATAGATTGGCGGCACCCCCTCTAAAGAATGCCGCCTATGACACCCCAGAGTAAAAGGAATGTGTCTTGTGGATTTTGTCATGCAATTGTTTATTTTGGGAATGGCTACGACGATGTTCGGTTTAATAGTTGCCGGAATAGTTGCTGTGTTCGTCAAGGCTACAAACAGGCTACTCAGTCTTCGGTGATGGGATAGGTTTCGAGTTAAGGAAGGAGACTTTGTTGTATGGATATTGTTCAACTTACTTGGGCATTCGTCTTTGGGATTACCATCGCCACGAGTGCTGCAATTATCAGTTTTGTCAAGTAGAGGTTAGCAAGAGGCTTAATACTCAATCCCCCTAAACGCCTCTGCCGGGTGAGCGCCATAGGTCAGGAGTAGGACAGAGGTTAATCCTTCTCTAAGAGCCTGCAAGAAGCCCCTTCATCTCGAACTTGAAGGGGCTTCTTATTGTCCAAGATACTCTCCACCAGTCTAACACCCTGCTGAAATCTAATCCGCGTTTTGCACTTCTCTCATTTGCAGATAATCTCTGGGCAGCCGATCTCTTGTGTGCTACGCTTTTTCCTTGCAAGAACGGTCGGTGCTGGCCATCCAGGTCTGTGCAAGGAAGGTGAAATGGTAAAGTACGTTGTCGCAGTGGCGCTCTTCTTCGTTTTGCTCGTGGTCGGCATCTACCTCGAGAGGCGGGCGTAGCGACTTGAAGGAAATGCGGGGAGAATGGAATTGAACAAGATACTTATCCTGGTCTCGGTTCTGTCACTGGCGCTATACGGATGCAGTGGATCGGGCGATCGCGCCGATCCCGAGACTCTGGCGCGGCTGCACGTTGAGGCGAACAGCGCCACGATAGCGCACAATCTGGCAATAGAGCTAACCGGCGAGCACTGGCTGCTGGAAGAGCTCGGTGTCGAATGGATTGCCGTTAAAGTGGCGGACGGCGTCGAATGGACGTACACGAAGCCGGAAGACGAGGCGGGCGTGGTCGAGATGGCCAGCACA